>JBBQLT010000012.1:0-78684 GCA_038328165.1 Gaiellales bacterium | reverse complement strand
GAGTGGCTTCGTCCTTCCTGAAAGGGGTTTACAACCCGAAAGCCTTCTTCCCCCACGCGGCGTCGCTGCGTCAGGCTTTCGCCCATTGCGCAAGATTCCCCACTGCTGCCTCCCGTAGGAGTCTGGGCCGTGTCTCAGTCCCAGTGTGGCTGATCGTCCTCTCAGACCAGCTATGGATCGAAGCCTTGGTGAGCCGTTACCTCACCAACAAGCTAATCCACCGCGGGCCCGTCCTTGGTCGGAGGCCGAAGCTACCTTTTCCAACCGCTTCGAGAAGCTGTTGGGCCATCCGGTATTAATCCGAGTTTCCTCGGGCTATCCCGGTACCAAGGGTGGGTTACCCACGTGTTACTCACCCGTTCGCCGCTTTCCCCAAGGCCCGAAGGCCTGGATCTCGCTCGACTTGCATGTGTTAAGCGCGCCGCCAGCGTTCGTCCTGAGCCAGGATCAAACTCTCCGTGAAGGTTTTGTTTGCCAGACACGCATTGAAAAACAACACGGCTGGCAATCCTTTCACTTCGAGCATGTTGCTCAAAGGCCGGTCCCGAAGGACCGACGAGGTTGAAACCCTCTCGCCCGGGCAGGCCGAAGCCGGCTCGAGGTCGAGGTTCTCGACATCGAAGAACGTTCGCTGTTGAGTTTTCAAAGACCGATGCCGCTGAACGAACGTGCTGACGGCGTAAAAAAGACCTCTGCGACTCGCGCCAGAGGCCTCCGAGGATGCGAATCGTAGCGAACCGATATCGGGCCTGGAGGCTCCTTGGTCGAGTGACAGGGACCTTGCGTACGCCGCACCCTTTCGGACGGCCCGAGAAGTATAGCGGCACGAGCCGGGCTGTCAAAGGCAGTTGCTACGCGCCGAGGCGGCCAAAACGGCGCTTGCCGACCTGCACGAGCTTGCCGGCGAGCTCCGCCCGCGGCAGATCGAGGCCGGACGCAGCTTCACCGTCGACCTTCACGGCCCCTTGCTGGATCAGGCGACGGGCCTCGGAGGTCGAGGCGACCCCGAAGCTTTCGACAAGAAGCGCCGGCAGGTGGACGGGCTCGCCCGCCGGCAGGGCCACATCGGGCACCTCGATAGGCGCCTCGTGGCGACGGACGACCCGCGAGAAGTGCTCCTCTGCCTCGCCTACCGCGGCTTCACCCCAGGAACGGCCGACGATGAACCGCGCCAGCTCGAGCTTGGCCTCCATCGGCTCGGTGCCGGGCACGGGCCGCTCCGCGATCAGCGCCCACCACTGCTCAAGCAGGGCGTCGGGGATCCTCATGACCTTGCCGAACTGCTCCTCGGGCGCCTCGGCGAGGCCGATGTAGTTCCCCCGCGAAGCGCTCATGCCGGCGCCGTCCCAGCTGTCGAGGTAGCGCACGGTCAGGGCGATCTGAGGCGCGAGGCCGTATTCCTGCATGACCTCCCGGCCGGTGAGGAGGTTGAACAGCTGGTCGGTCCCGCCGAGCTCGACGTCCGCCTCGACCGCGACCGAGTCGTAGGCCTGCATCAGCGGATACAGCAGCTCGGAGACCGAAATCGGGGCTTTCGCGGCGAAGCGCTTGGCGAAGTCGTCTCGCTCGAGCAGGCGCGCGACCGTGGTCGTACGGGCCAGCCGAAGCAACTCGGCGAAATCGAGTCTCCCGAGCCACTCGCTGTTGAAACGAAGCTCGGTCCTGTCGCGATCGATGATTCGGCAGGCGGCGTCGAAGTAGCGCTGCGCGTGTGCGTCGATCACCTCAGGGTCGATCATCGGCCGTTTCTCCGACCGCCCGGACGGGTCGCCGATCCGCGTCGTGTAATCGCCGACGATCAGCACCCCGATGTGACCCGCATCCTGGAAGGCGCGCATGCGCTGCAGCGGCACGCCGTTCCCGAGCGTCACGTCCGGTGCCGTGACATCGATCCCAAGCTTCACGCGAAGCGGCCGCCCGAGCTCGAGCTTCTCCTGGAGCCCGTCTTCCGGCAGCACGTTCGCGGCGTTCCGTGTCAGCTCTGCGACGCTCATAGCGGGCTAGACTATCCCGGTTCTGGCGCTCTTCCGGAGAAACCGCCGACGGCCGAAACGCCGTCGCATCCGCAAGCTTCGACTCCTCGCCCTGCTCGCCATTCTCGGGTTGCTGGGTACGGCGTCCTTCACCTTCGGTCTTCTGACCGCGGTCGCCGGCAAGATCCCGCAACTCGACCCGAGCACCGAGCGGACTCAGGCGAATACCTACGTCTACGCCGCGAACGGCCACACCGTCCTTGCGATCCTCCGGGGCTCGCAGGCGCGCATCGTCGTTTCCTCCGACCGAATCTCCCCCTGGCTGAAGCACTCGATCGTCGCGATCGAGGACAAGCGTTTCTACGAGCATCGCGGCGTCGATGTGCGCGGCATGGCGCGGGCCCTGTGGGCCGACGTCACGAAACGCGGTGCCGTGCAGGGAGGGTCGACGATCACACAGCAGTTCGTGAAGAACGCGTACTTGACGAGCCAGAAGTCGATCGGCCGCAAGCTCGTCGAGGCGGCGCTCGCCTGGCAGCTCGAGCAGAAGTGGAAGAAGGACAGGATCCTGACCGCGTACCTGAACACGGTGTACTTCGGCAACGGCGCCTACGGAGTGGAACAGGCGTCGCGGATCTACTTCCACCACAGCGCGGCGACGGTAAGACCCGCTGAGGCCGCGCTGCTCGCCGGCATCCCCGAGGACCCGAGCCTCTGGGACCCCGTCGCGCATCCGGCCGCAGCGAAGGAGCGCCGCGATCTCGTGCTGGAGCAGATGTACGCGCAGGGATACCTCACGCAAAGCCAGTACGTGAACTCTCGCGTCTTCCCGATGCCGGACCCGTCGAAGGTATCGCTGCCCTCGACACAGAACATCACTGCCCCGTACTTCGCCAACTACGTCAAGGACCGGCTCGTGAAGCACTACGGACCCCGCAAGGCGTTCGGCGGCGGGTTGAAGGTGACGTCGACTCTCGACGTGAATCTCCAGAGAATGGCGCGCAACGCGATCGCCTCCGTGCTTCCCGCTTCGTCCGGCCCCACCGCCTCGGTCGTCGTCCTCGATGCGAGAAACGGCGACGTGCTCGCGATGGTCGGCGGCGAGAACTACCACAAGAGTCAGTTCAACCTCGCAACGCAGGGAGAGCGGCAGCCCGGCTCCTCATTCAAGCCGTTCGTGCTCGCGACCGCGCTCAAGGAGGGGATCGCGCCGTCGAGCATCCTCACTTCGTCGAAGCAGGTGACGATCAACGCCGACGGCCGTCTCTGGCAAGTGGACAACTACGAGGGCGAGGCGCTCGGGCCGATCAACCTCAACCAGGCGATCGCCTACTCGGACAACTCCGTCTTCTCCCAGCTGACCGCGCTCGTTGGCCCGCGCAACGTTCGCGATACGGCACGAGCGCTCGGCATCACGACGCCTCTGCAGGGATACTTCGCGATCGGGCTCGGCGCCGAGCCGGCGACGCCGCTCGAGATGGCACGCGCGTATCAGAGCATTGCCGACGGAGGCGACCGGATCGACGGCTCGATCTTCGGGAACGAGCCCCGCGTCGTGCACGACGTGACGGTGAGCGGCGCAACGCAGGTGAACAAGGTCGTCGGCGTCCCCGCGCTCGGCACCGCGGAAGAAAGTCATACGCGCGCCGCGATCATCGACTCCCTCCTGCAAGGCGTTGTGCAGTACGGCACGGGCAGGGCCGCGGCGCTGCCGGGCCGCGAGGTCGCGGGCAAGACGGGCACGACCGAGAACTTCGGCGATGCCTGGTTCGTCGGTTACACACCGCAGCTCGTGGCGGCAATCTGGGTCGGCTACCCGGACAAGCTCATTCCGATGACGACCGAGTTCCACGGGCATCCGGTCGCGGGCGGCACGTTTCCCGCGCTGATCTGGAAGGCATTCATGGAGAAGGCGCTCGAGTACCTGAAGGCGCCGCCGGAGGCGTTCCCGACTGCACCCTCGCTGTACGCGTCGCCGGTGAGGGTCGTCAACCGGGGCGGCGCGCTCGAGCGCGATGACGGAGTCTGCCGCAACTCCTACCAGATGGAGTTCTTCGGAGGGGTCGGGCCGTCACGGGTCGCGACGTGCAAGCCGAACGAGGTGGAGATCCCGGACGTGGTCGGACAGCCGCTCGGCGCCGCGAAGACGCGACTCGAGGGCCAGCCGCTGACGGCGTCGATCGTGTACAAGCCCGCGAGAACCGGCGACCGCGTCGGCTACGTCGTCGGGCAATTCCCGCGCAAGGGGACGGCCTCGGCGTACGACAAGATCACGCTGATCCTGACGAAGCCCAGCCATGGGGTGATCCCGCGACTCGTCGGGCTGCCGGTCGCGAAGGCCCTGGCGCGTGTCGGGAAGCTGCACCTCCACGTGCACGTGCACGTGACGGGCGCACGGCGCGGCCGGGTGGTCTCGCAGTCTCCTCCCGCCCAGACGGCAGCTGCTCCCGGGATCTCGCTGACGCTCACCGTCGCGCACGCGAAGCACTGAATGGCCGGCTGAGATAGCGCGAGCCGGCCAGACCGTAGCGCCAGGGCAGGTCTGCGGCCTTCGTGATCCCGATCCGAGGCCCGGTGACGATCTCGACCGGCACGGTGCGCGGCCAGAGCTCGAACGGCGGCTGGTCGAGTGCAAGCCCGTCGTGTGCGCGGGTCACCGCGAGCGCCTGCGTAAGCCGGCCGGGACCAGAGCAGAGGAGACGCGGCTCGTCGACCCCTCGTCGCGCCACCATCTCCTCCACTCCGTGGGTCGGCTCGAGCGCACGCAGGAGCACGGCGCCGGCCATTCCCTCCTCATCGCAAACGATGTTCAAGCACCAGTGGATACCGTAGGAGCGGTAGACGTATGCGTGGCCGCCCTGGAGGAACATGGACGCGTTCCGCTCCGTGCGCCGGTTGCGAAATCCATGCGCAGCCGGATCCTCGTGGTCATATGCCTCGACCTCGACGATCGTCCCGCCAATGCCTCCAACGAGCAACTCGGCGCCGATCAGCTCGGGTGCCACTTCGTGCGGGCTACGGGCGAGGTTCATGGGCCCGGCCGTCGTAGGCGAGGAACTTCGGCAACGCCAGCGTGTACACCTGGTAGGGAACGGCGACCACGCCGATCTCACCCCCGACCGTCGAGATCGCCTGGCCCAGCCAGAGGTTGCGGAAGTCGCGGTGTCGAAACGGCCGCGTGTCGACACGCATGCGCGCGAAGAGACTCTGACGCTCGTGGAGCGGGTCGATCGCCATCAGCTCACTTCACGTCTCGAGGTCGTCCGCGAGCTTCTCCCAGCGCAGGTGGTCGACCCACGCGCCACGGATCTTCAGATGCCTGCGCATGCATCCGACCAGTGTGAAGCCGTTTCGTTCGAGGACGCGCTGCGAGGCGATGTTCTCGGTTGCGGTGCCGGCCTCGACGCGATGCAACCCGAGCTCACCGAACGCGACGGCGGTTGCTTCGCGAACACCGCCACTCGCGAGGCTGCGGCCCGCCTGTGCCTCCCCGACGAAGTAGCCGATCATGCAGGTCTGCAACGACCCACGGATGATCCCCGTCAGGGAGACCATGCCCGCGATCATGCGATCGTCGAGAATCGCAAGCCGAACGTTTCCGTCCGTGATCCACGAGCGAACTCCGGCGATTGAATAGTTGCGCTCGGGATCGTCCCAGTCGGGCTCGAAGCGCTCGAGGTAGGCGCGATTCGCGATCCGAAGCGCGACAAGCTCCTCCGCGTCGGCGGCGACGAGACGCCTGGTGAGGGGGACCATCTAGAAGCGGTTCTCGTCCTGGCCGCCGCGCAGGCGCCGCGACTGAACATGGCCCATCTCGGTCAGAAGCGTGCGCTCCGTGCGTGAAGCCACCATCGGCTCCTCCATGCCCTCGACCCAGACGAGCGTGCGCGCACCGCTGCCGCGCTCGTGGTCGGGGAGAGGCTCGAGCGCGTAGATCTTGTCGGCGCGCACGTACTTGCCATAGCCCAGGAAGACCATCTTCAGATCCGCCATCGGGCGGATCATCTCAGGTGAGGGCCGCCCCGAGCGCCGCTGCGACGCGCTCCTGGTCCGCACGCTCCAGCCGCGCGTGGAATGGGAGCGCCATCGTGCGGGCACTGCACTCCTCGCTCACCGGGAGCATGCCCTCGGAGAAGCCGTAGAGCTCCCGCATGTACGACTGGAGATGGATCGACGGCAGGTACGGCGCCGTCGCGATCCCGGCATCGGCGAGCTGGTGCATCACCCCGTCACGGTCAGCGCCTGACGGCAGCTTGACGACGTAGACGAACCAGGAGCGGGTGTGATCCGGGTCGTCGGGAAGCGGCAGCTCGACATCGAGCCCGGCCAGCAACTCGGCGTAGCGATCCGCGACGGCACGGCGAGCCGCAAGAATCCGGTCGAGCTTCTCGAGCTGCCCGATCCCGAGGGCCGCCGAGAGATCGTCGAGGCGATAGTTGTAACCGAGACGGCCGTGCTGGAGCCAGCTCGAGGTCTCGAGGCGTCCCTGGTTGCGCAACGAGACGAGCACCTCGTGCTCGTCGGACGAGGCGGTCGTCACGGCCCCGCCCTCCCCCGTCGTCATCTGCTTGTTCGGGTAGAACGCCCAGACCGCCGGATGCCCGTGGGAGCCGAGCGGCTTTCCCTTGTACTGCGCGCCGAGCGCCTCGCAGGCGTCCTCG
Source organism: Gaiellales bacterium (assembly GCA_038328165.1). GTDB lineage: Bacteria > Actinomycetota > Thermoleophilia > Gaiellales > Gaiellaceae > PALSA-600. The sequence continues at coordinate 72,050 of JBBQLT010000012.1, read as the reverse complement.
ATCAGCGCGAGCCCGTGCCGCTCGCACAGTGAGCGCAGCGGATCGAGCTCGCAGGGGTACCCGAAGATGTCGACCGCGACTACCGCTTTCGTCCGGGGTGTGATCGCAGCTTCGACCGCCGCCGGGTCGAGGTTGTAGGTCCGCGGATCGATGTCCGCGAAGACGGGCGTCGCCCCCTCGTAGATCGCGCAATTCGCCGACGCGACGAACGAGTACGGCGAGGTGATCACCTCGTCGCCGGAGACAACTCCCGCGAGGCGCATGCAGAGATGCAGACCGGCAGTGCCGGAGGAGACCGCTGCACAGTGCGACGCGCTGACCGCGTCTGCGAAGAGTCCCTCGAAGCGCGGGCCGGTAGGCCCGAGCGACAGCCATCCCGAGCGCAGAACCTCGAGGACGAGCTCCTCGTCGCGTTCGTCGATCCACGGCGCGCTGAGGTTGATCCGGTCGGTTATGAGCGACAACGACTCACGTGTGCGCGAGTTGGGGAACCGGGTCGAGCCAGTTCACCCACCGTTCGCTCTGGCCGCGCACCGTGTCGAGGTAGGCCTTCTGGATCGCCCGGGTGATCTCACCCACGCCGAACTCGTGGTCGTCGACCGAGTTGAGGGGCGTCACCTCGGCGGCGGTCCCGCACATGAAGACTTCGTCCGCGAGGTACAGATCCGAGCGGATCAGGGACTTCTCTACGACCGTGTAGCCGAGATCCTGCGCGATCTGCGTGACGGTGTCCCGTGTGATTCCCGGCAGGATCCCCGACGAGAGGTCCGGCGTGTAGAGCACGCCGTCGCGCACGACGAAGATGTTCTCGCCGGAGCCGTCGGCGACGGTCCCCTCGGGCGTCAGCAGAATCGCCTCGTCGTACCCGGCGTTCAACGCCTCTTGCACCGCGAGCATCGAGTTGAGATAGACGCCGGTCGCCTTCGAGACATGCGGGACGACGTTCGGTGGGATCCGCTGCCACGATGAGATCTTCGCGCGAATGCCGTTCGTCAGCCCTGCCTCGCCGAGGTACGAGCCCCACGGCCAGCTCATGATCACAGTCTCGACCGGGTTGCCACGCGTCGCCACCCCGAGCTCGCCGTAGCCGTAGAACGCAATCGGCCGCAAGTAACATTCCGGCAGCCCGTTCGCGCCCACGAGCTCGTTGCACGCCGTGCGCAGGTCGTCGACCGAGTACGGGATCGTCATGTGCAGCAGCCGGGCGGAGTTGTGCAGACGCTGCAGGTGCTCACCGAGGCGGAAGACAGCCGGCCCTTTCGGGGTGTCGTAACAGCGGATGCCTTCGAAGACGCCGGTGCCGTAATGCAAGCCGTGCACGCCGACGTGAACCTTCGCGTCGGCCCAATCGACGAGCTCGCCGTTCATCCAGATCTTCTCGGTTTCCTGCACCGCCGCTCACTCCTTCACGCTCGGCTGCCTCAACTGCGATCAAGCTTACCCGGCGGCCCCAAGTCAGCCGCCCTCGCCCGGGCGAGCCGCAGGAGCTCGCCGGGCGGCAGCGCGGCCATGTGAGCGGCGGTGCCGGCTCCGATCCACACGACCTGATGACGAAAGAAGTCGTTGTCCATCAGCGTTTGGGCCACGGCGCGCTGAGGGAACGGTGCCACGCCGCCCGGCTCGAATCCCGTCGCGTGCATCACCTCGTCGGGGCGGGCAATGCGAATCTCGGTCGCGCTGACGGCGGCGGCGATCGCCGCCTCGTCCGCGCGGCGGTCGCCGGGCACCAGCGCGAGCACGTATGCGCCGTCGCAGACGAAGACGAGCGACTTGACGATCTGAGCGAGCTCGCAGCCCGCGGCCTCGGCGGCGTCCTTTGCGGTCGGGGTTCCTTCAGGAAACTCCTCGATCCGCGCGTCGACGCCCGACACCTTGAGGACGGCGGAAACACGCTCCACGGGCTCCGGCCACGCAGGCATCCGTGTCTGATTCTGCCACTCGCCCGTTGTGAACGAGACACTTCATCCGACCCTCCGGGAGACGAGCATGAATGATGAGAAGATCGCGAGAACGGAGTCCGCGTTCCGCGAGGTGAACGAGGCGATCGCCAAGACTGCGACCCGATTCGCGTCGGACCCCACCGATTTCGTCTGCGAGTGCGCCGATCCGCACTGCGCTCACCGGGTGCAGGCAGATCTCCTCGAATACGAAGAGGTGCGCGCCGACGGGACGCATTTCCTCCTCGCGCCCGGTCACGAGGACGCTGAGGTCGAGCGCGTCATCGACCGGCGCGACGAGCACGTCGTCGTCGAGAAGGTCCGCCCGTCGGTCGCACGCGTCGTGCGTGCGCTCGATCCGCGGACTGCGTCCTAGGACAGACTCTGAATCACGTAGACGTCGTCGGCGCTCGCGCGCACGCGCTCGAGGAGATCGGCAGGCGCAACAGCATCGATCGACAGCGCCATCAACGCCTGCTCCCGCTCTCGGTTCCGTGAGACCGCCATGTTCGCGATGTTCACCCCGGCGTCGCCGAAGAGCGTTCCCACCCGCCCGATCACGCCGGGAACATCGTCGTAGCGCAGCAGCACCATGCGCGGCGCGAGCTCCATCTCGAGCTCGAAGCCCAGAGCGGAAACCAGCCAGTGTCGTGCGTCCGTGCCGATCGCGGTGCCGGCGACGCGAACGTCGTCGGCCGAAACGGCAACGAGGTTGGTGAAGTCGCGCGACGAGCGCCGCTTCTCCTCCACGACCTCGATGCCACGGTCGGCCGCAACCACCGGCGCATTCACGTAGTTGACCGGCCCGTCGGTATGTCCCTGGAAAGCGCCGTTCAGGGCCGCGACCGTCAGGAGCCGCGTGTCGTGCTCGGCGAGCTCGCCGTACACCTCGATCTGCAGCTTCCGCACATCGCCGCCGGCGAGCTCCATCGCGAGCCGGCCGAGCTTCGCCGCAAGCGGGATGTACGGCCCCAACGCCTCGAGATCGTCAGCGCCGACGGATGGGATGTTGACCGCGTTCGTCACCAGTCCGCCCTCGAGCGCGGCTGCGACCTGCTCCGCGACGATGATTCCTGCGCGGTCCTGCGCTTCCTCGGTGGACGCCGCCAGATGCGGCGTGACGATGATGTTCGGGGCAGCGAGGAGCGGCCCCGAATAGGGCTCCTGCTCGAAGACATCGATTGCGGCGCCTGCGACCTTTCCCGATTCGAGTGCCGCGACGAGTGCGGCCTCGTCGACCAGCTCGCCGCGGGCGGCGTTCACGAGTCGTGCCCCGTCGCGCATCTTCGCGAACGCGTCCGAGCCGATCGCGCGGCGTGTCTCGTCGTTCAACGGTAGGTGGAGCGTCACGAAGTCCGCCCGAGCAAGCACCTCGTCGAACGACGCGCTCTCAACCCCGAGCTCGCGAAACCGATCGGACGAGACGAACGGATCGTAGGCGAGCACCTTCATCTGCAGGCCGAGGGCGCGGCGCGCGACCTGACGGCCGATCCGCCCGAACCCGAGCACGCCGAGCACCTTGTCGGCGAGCTCGACGCCACCCCACTTCGCGCGTTCCCAGCGCCCAGCGATCAATGCGGCATGCGATTGCGGGATGTTGCGCGCGAGCGCGACGAGCAGCCCGATCGTGTGCTCGGCGGCGGAGACGATGTTCGACTCGGGCGCGTTCGCGACCACGATCCCGCGACGGGTAGCCGCGTCGACGTCGACGTTGTCGACACCCACGCCTGCTCGCCCGATCACCTTCAGCTTCGTGCCTCGCGCGATCACGTCGGCGGTTACCTTGGTGGCAGAGCGAACGATCAGAGCGTCGTAGCCGGCGACGATCTCCTCGAGCGGTGACTCTGTGTCGACGTCGACGTCGAACTTGGCGCGCAGCAACTCGAGTCCTGCATCCGCGATCGTCTCGCGGACGAGCACCCTCACGCCGCGACGTGCCCTTCATATGCTTCGAAGGCACGAACAACCGCTGCGCCACGCTCGATTCCTGCGCCGAGCTCGACCAGTGAGAGCTCGACCGCTGCGAGCGCGGTTGCGATATCGAACACGTCGAACCAGCCGATGTGCCCGATCCGGAAGATCATTCCCTTCAGCGCTCCCTGACCGGGCGCCAGCGTGACGCCGTGCCGCTCACGGAGCTGGCGCAGAAGCTCATCGCCATCGATCCCCTCCGGGCAGCGCACTGCGGTCACGACGGCCGAGCTGTCATCGTCGGGCGAGAAGAGTTCGAGCCCCATCGCCTTCACGCCCGCCCGGGCGGCGCGTCCGAGGCGGATGTGGCGCTCAAATGCGCTTTCGAGGCCGGCGTCGAGCAGGAGGCCGAGGGCGACATCGAGGCTACGGATGAGCGACACGGCAGGCGTGAACGCCGCGTCGAGCGCGTCCTGCGCCCGCTTGTTCGCACGCCAGTCGAAGTAGAAGCTCCGCGAGCTCGTCGCACGCGCAAGCACGTGCTCGGGCACGGAAATCGTGGCGAGCCCGGGCGGGCACATCAGTGCTTTCTGGGAGCCGGACACGACGGCGTCGATCCCCCAGGCATCCGTCTCGAGTGGCACCGCACCGAGCGAGGAGATCGCATCGACGACGAGCAGCGCGTCTCCGACCTCTTCTTTGATCGCACGCACGTCGGAGACCACACCGGTCGAGGTGTCCGACTGCTGGCAGAAAACGAGCTCGACTCCCGACTCGCGCACGGCAGCCCCCACCTGTGCAGGGTCGGGCGTTTCGCCCCAGTCGTAGCGAATCGCCTGCACATCGAGGCCGTGGTGCTCGCAGATCGAGATCCATCGCTCGCCGAAGGAACCGTGACTCACGACGGCGACCCGATCACCGGGCTCACATAGATTCGCGACTGCAGATTCCATCGCCCCGGTTCCCGACGAGGCGAAGAGAAGGACGTCCGAGGAGGTGCAGTAGACCTCGCGCAGCCGGCCGAGGGTTCGCTCATAGATCGCCCGAAAATCGGCGCCCCGGTGATGGACGATCGGCTCGGCTCCCGCAGCGAGAACGGCGGGCGGGACGGGCGTCGGGCCGGGCGTAAAGAGGTACCGCTTTTCCAAGGTGTAAGCCTAGCGACGCCTGCGGTCGTGACCTCGAGCCTCTAACGATGGCCGTCGAACGAGAGGATCTGCTGGTAGGTCGGCCGATTCGTCCAGCGCATCGTGACGGGAAGGAAGCCGGGCGCGAACTGAATCCGTGACCCGGTGGCATCCGAACGCCACGCCGCAGGATCGCCGCCCTGGGCAGCCGTAAGCTCGTTGCCCGACGCGTCGAGCGCGGCCCAGAGGGCCTGCGCGCACACCGTCGCGTCACCGGCGCCGCAATAGCGGCTCGAGAAGGCGCCGGTCACGCTGCGACCGCCGACTCCCCGCAGGTCTTTCGAGAGGTAGCCGTACCAGCCGCCCTCGTAGGCCGAGCCTCCCGGTCCGGGCGCATCGTCCCGGGCTTGCAGGGCAGCCAGGCGATCGGTCAGGGGCCCGAGCACGGGTACGAGGACGCCGTCGGCGAGCTTCGCCCAGGCCGCATCGAGAATCGCCGCGCCTGGATCGTCGATCTTGCCGTCGAGGTTCGCGTCGATTCGCGATGCACCTCGCTGAACCCACGCATCGACCAGTGATTTCATTGCCGACGCGCGGGGGCTCGGCGCCGCCGTTTTCGCAAGCAGCGTTGCAATCACCGGCCAGTCCTCCACAGCGCGAAGATCCTGGGTCGCCGACTTGTTCATCGTGCGCACGAGATCTACGACGGAGCTCCTACCGGGCTTCAAATTCTGCTTCAGGAGCAGCACGCGCTGAACCGGGCCGTAGAAGAAGTTGTCGTCAGCCGCAGCGAACTTCGGCGCCGGCTTGTTGTTCCAGTTGACAAGCGCCCCACCCGGCGGGTCGATCGCGTGCGGATGCGCGTCAGGCGCGAGGTAGCCGGTCCAGTCGTAGGCGCCCGTTCCGATCGTCGGCAAGCCCGGGTCGACGCCGGCGGCGCGCAACGGCAGCCGCCCGGACGACACGTATGCGATGTGCTTCGAGTCGACGTAGAACGAATTGAACGACATCTCGAAGCGCTCGAGATCGTGGACGAACTGCTGCGGTGAGCGAAGCCGCCCGGTCGAGAGGTCGTACACGTCGAGCGCAGCTTTCAGCTCTCGACCCCGCGTCGAGCGTGCAAGCGCCAACGCGACCCGTGCCCCATTCGAGGTTCCATACCCCAGCACCGGGCCGTGCACGGTCTCGTAGAACGAGACCGGTGTCGAGGTGCCTCCCGACAGGAGGCTGCCCGCGTCGAACCGCATCATCGCGAGGCACTGCCCCTTGACGAGATAGTGGTGGTCGTCGCCGCCGCAGAGCGTCTCCGCGAACGTGTCGATGTTGTCGGAGTTCGATGAGGTGAATGACCAGCCGTAGTCGGGGCCGCGCCCGATCAGCACGTTCGGGATCCCGGCGAGCGAGCCGCCGCGCACCGAGACGCCGCCGCCCTCCATGTCGACCTCCCAGAAGAACTCGGGATAGAAATAGCCGAGCTGCGGCCCGGCGACCATGATCGGATGCCCCGTCGTCGAGCGCCTGCCCGAGACGAGGATCGCGTTCGACATCTGCGGCCGCGGCTCGGTCGCCGACGCTGACACGCTCGAATCGGCGAGCGCCGCGTTCCCGGCTCCGGGCGCCTCCGCCGTCTGCGGCCCGAACGGGAACGCGCTTGCGATCGTCGTCGGCGCCTCCGGGTCGTTCTGCTCGCGCAGGTCGTTGAAGACGGAGAGTCCTTTCGCGGCTCCGAGCTTCGTCTGGAGAGCTGTGAGGAACTCGGCGCGGCGAGACTCGTCGCCACCACCAGCGCCGAACCGAGCGCCGAGCAGGCACGTGATCGAAACGACGTCGACTCGGGTCCATGGCGTGATCTGAAGGTTGGCGCCCCGACGCTGGGCGTTGATACCCGCCACGTACGCGTCGATATCCGCGAGCTCCTGCCTCCCGGCTCTGCCAATAAGCAGCGCGAGCTCCTTCGCCAGGAACTGCTCGGTCTGCGCGCTCGGCTGGAACTGCTTGCCCGACAGCGCGACCGCGAACGCGTTGAATCCCGGCGCGTCGATGCAGGCGAGCCGTCCCGGGTAGCGTGCGAGCTCCATCAGGACCCCGCGATCCTCCGCCGCCGCGTACCCAGTTCCATAGAAGACGTTCGCCTCTGTGTTGCCGAAGACGTGCGGCACGTCGAACGAGTCACGCAGGATCTTCACTCCACGGCCGGGCCGCTCTGTCCGCACCGCGCGCTCGCTGCCGGTCCACAGCGGCTCGGCCTTGAAATCGGTCGTGACGTCGCGCGCCGTGACCTTGTCGGCGAGGGGCGTCAGGGCGTCGTAGAGCACCGCCTGATCCGCCGAGTGCTTGTTGAAGTTGATACCGCCGAAATTGCCCGGCGGCAGGATGTCGCGCGCAAAGGCCGCGTAGTCGCGCCGCGGCGATGCTCCCGAGGAAAGCGCCGCTGCGAGACCCGCCGCGGCGACCACGATGAGCGCAGCTGCAAGCGCTTTCTTCACGCGCCGAGCAGACTATCGCCGTGAACGTCCTCCTGTCGTTCGGCGCGGCCATCCTCTCGCTGCGGCTTGCGGGTCTGCTCGTGCGCGCGCGCCGCCTCGCGTGGGCCGGCGGGCTCGCGTCGTTCGCCGCGGCGACGGGCGCGATGGCCTGGGGAGCCGCCCACGGCTGGGACGCCCCCGCCTTCCGCGTCTACTACCTCTCCGGCGCGCTGCTCTCCGCCCCGCTCCTCGGCATCGGTTCGCTGCTCTTGTGGCGCCGCCGCTTTGCAGGCCCGCTCGGCCTCGCCTACATCGGCCTCGCGCTCGGCGTCGCCGCGGCAATGCCGGTGCACGGACGGTTCTCGTCGACCGCGGTGCCGCGGTCACAGGATCACGTCGACGTCCTTCCCCGCGTCGTCGCGATCGCAGGCAGTTCGCTCGGCGCCCTCGCGGTTGTCGTCGTCGCGCTCGCGACGCTCCGGCGGCGACCGCTGCAAAACGGGCTCGTTGTTGCGTCGGTCGCCGCGGCCGCAGGGGCCTCAGCGCTCACGCAGACCGCGGTCTCGGCTGCGGCCGCCTGCTTCGCCGCCGCGGCGATTCTCCTCTACGCGGCCGTGCGCACGTAGAGGCTCAAGGTGCCTCGAGCGAATACCAGGCGACCACCCGCGCCGCGAAGTCCTCGTCGACCGCCTCGTTCTCGTCGCGTCGCAACGCGAGCGTGCGCACCTTGCCGAGGTAGGTCGCGATCTCGGCGGCCCCCTTGCCGCCGTGCAGCATCCGCCCGACACGGTCGAGATACGGGTCGTACGCATCAGCGTGCGAGGCGTCGTCGTAGTAGTGCAGTGGGTCCCAGTGCTCGATCGCCATTACGCGCAGCTCGGGCAATCCACGCGAAGACCACCACCGCCGCCAGCGGAGCAGCTTCATCAATTTAGTGTCACCCAGATCGAACCTTCGCCGGCAGCGATGCCACGTGGAAGGCGCCCCAGGGCGATCGGAGCCGAAGGCGCATCGGTCGCGGGGTCGACACGAACGACGCTGTTGTCGCCGCACGCAACCCACACCGCTCCCTCGCCGTATGCGATGGCGAGGGCGTTGTGGCAGGCCGGGATCGACGCGACGATTCCGCCGAGCCGCGGTTGTACCCGCAGCACGGTTCCGTCGGTCTCGCTGATCCAGACCGCTCCGCCGCCGACCGCAACGTCGGTCGGGTTCGGCGGCACGTTTCCTGCGGCGAGGCTCGCGTCGGATGCGAGCGTCATCGAGTTCGTCAGCCGCCCCGTTCGTGTCGAGACGCGCGCGACACGGTCGCCGACCGTCGCGACGTAGTACACGGCCAGGTCGTCCGCCGCGACGAGATCGCCGTAGATCCCGATGTCGAGCTTGCTCATTCCGCCGGATGCAGCGTCCGAGCGCGCGGCGCCGCGAATGTGCCCGCCGAGGAACCCCGTCGACCACAGCGAGCCGCCGCCCGCCGCGAGGACGGTCGTGCCGGTCTTCGTCGCGAAGTTGCGGTCGATCGCACCGGTCGCCGGATTGATGCGCTCGAGTGCCGCGAGCTCAAGGGGCCCGCGCGGGTTGCTTCGCGGATGGCCGGCAAGCCACACGCCGCCGGCACCGAGCGCGAGGGCGTTCGCGACCGCGTCGGACGCGATCGTGGCGACGACCTTGCGGGAGTGCGCGTCGATCCGTGTGACTGTTCCGTCGCTCTTGTTCAACACCCACGCCGCGCCGTAGCCCGCGCGGATCGAGGTCGGCTGCTGGCCGACCGTGACTTGGCCCACGAGGCGCCCCGCGACAGGGTCGATCACGCCGACGGTGCCGGGCAGCGCGACCTGCGCGTCGGCGGAGCCCGGGTCGTTCCGGGCGATTGCAAACGCGCCGATGTCGACCGCGACGACGAGGATCGCAACACCGATCACGGCGAGCACCCAGCGGGCGGGCCGGTGCCAGTGCCTCTGCCTCACATGGGGCACTACCCGAGCATACGACGGACGGATTCCCGCGTACAGTTCGTCTGATGCGCAAGGCAGCTCTTCTCGCAGCCGTGGTCGCGGTCGCCGCGGCCGCGCTCGTGGCGCGCTCGGGCTCCACAACGTCGACGGCTGCGGCGGGCGCCGCCCCGACCTATTACCGTGACGTCGCGCCGATCCTCGACACGAAATGCGCCTCGTGCCACCGGCTCGGCGGAATCGCCCCGTTCGCGCTGACCTCGGTGGCAGACGCAAAGGCACATGCTGCCGGCATCGTCCGCATGACGAAGGCCGGCTTGATGCCGCCATGGATGCCGGGCAGCGACTCGGCCCCGATCATCGGTCGCGAGCGACGGCGCCTGACAACGTCCGAGCTCGCCACACTGGCGCGGTGGACGGCGGCGGGCGTCCCTGCCGGCAAACCGGCGGAGCGCCACACGAAACCGGCAGCCAGCGCGGGCCTCTCCGGCGCGGGGCGCACGATCACGCTCATGCCGCCGAAGGCGTACTCGCCTCATGCGGCGGGCGGCGGAATCGACGACTACCACTGCTTCCTCCTCGATCCCAAGCTCCGCAAGGACGCATTCGTCACCGCGGCGCTGATCAGGCCGCAGCGCACCGGCATCGTTCATCACGTGATTCTCTACGAGGCAGCCGGCGCGCAGCGGACCGCGGCGGAGCAGCTCAACGCGTCGCACGGTGGTCAGGGCTGGCCGTGCTTCGGCGGCCCGAACCTGCCGATCGACGCCGCCGCTCCCGGGGCGATCGACCGGCTGGGCCAGCCGCCCTGGATCGCGGCGTGGGTGCCCGGCCATACGACGAACGCTCTGCCGAAGGGGACGGGCGTGCTGCTGCACAAGGGCGCAAAGATCGTGATGCAGGTGCACTACAACCTGATCGAGGCGGCGGGGCCCGACCGCTCGAGCGCCGAGCTGCGCCTCCGGCCCACCTCGACGAAACTGATTCCGCTCGAGACGCACCTCGTCGCGGCGCCCGTCGAGCTCCCGTGTCCCGACGGCATCACGGGCACGCAATGCAACCGCCAGCAGGCAATCCAGGACGAGGTCTCGAAGTACGGCGCGGAGAACGCGTTCATTCCGGCCGCGCTCTTGAGGATCTGCTCGAAGACGCTCGCCGACTTCCCGACGTCGGTCGGCTCGGGGACGTCGATCGGCACGTCGTGCGACCGTACGTTCGGCTCAGAGCAAACAATCTACGGCGTCGCGGGGCACATGCACCTCCGCGGTCGAGACGTCTCGATCGTCCTCGACCCCGGGACGGCGAAGGAACAGACTCTGTTGCACATCCCCGCCTGGGTGTTCCACTGGCAGGACGTCTACTACCTCGCGCATCCGGTTCACGTCGGCCCCGGCGACACGGTGCGCGTCTCGTGCACGTTCGACAACTCGACCGCCCACCAGCCGGTGATCGGCTCGAAGCAACTCGCTCCGCGCTACGTCGTCTGGGGCGAAGGCACGACCGACGAGATGTGCCTCGGCATGCTCTCGGTCGCGAACGGCTGACCTCTCGCCTGAGCAGCTCGGGACAGAACGAACGCCCTCGGCGATCGGTCGCACTTCCGCCCGCTTGCCGGCACGCGTCCCTGCGTGTGGCTGACACCGGCCAGGTCCGACAAAGGCAGGTCTGGAGGCGAGCGACCTACGTCGTCTCGAGCTTCGCACGCACGCGTTCGTTCACGACGCGCGGGTCGGCCTTGCCGTCCGTCTCCTTCATCACCGCGCCGACGAAGAAGCCGACAAGACCCTGCTTGCCACCGCGGTACTGCTCCACCTGGCCCGGGTTCGCCGCGAGGGTCGCGTCGATGATCGGATCGAGCTCCGAAACGTCCGATAGAGCCTTCTGGGCGAGGTACGGCTCCGCGCTGAACCCCTCGTCACCCACCTTCGCGAGTGCCTCGTCGAAGACCGCGCGCGGGATGTGCGAGCGCGCAGCTACCAGCTTCGCGAGCTCGCCGGCGTCGGCGTCGCCCGGATCGACGCCCGCCGCGACGAACTGGTTTGCAAGGACGTTCGCAGCCTCTTTCGCATCGGCACCGGCGGCGACGAGCGCCGACCAGAGCCGGTCGAGGCCGCCCGTGACGAGAACGTCTGCGTCGTAGAACGAGAGCGAGCCGGCGATCCGCCTGATGCGGGCACCCGGCAGCTCGCCGATCTCCGCGCGGAGCCGCTCGACCGTCTCGGGCGGCGGGTGCACCGGCACCAAGTCGGGCTCCGGGAAATAGCGATAGTCCTGCGCCTCCTCCTTGGAGCGCATCGGCGGCGACTCTTCGTCGCCCGGCACGAAATGCAACGTCTCCTGCTGCACCTCTCCGCCCGACTCGTAGATGCCGATCTGCCGCACGATCTCTCGCTCGATTCCCTTGGCTGCGAAGTTGAACGAGTTCATGTTCTTCAGCTCCGTCCGCGTCCGCAGCTCCTTGCTTCCCTCGGGACGCACCGACACGTTCACGTCGAAGCGCATCGAGCCCTTTTCAAGCTCTGCGTCGGAGAGACCGAGCTCGACGACCGTCTGCCGGAGCAGCTGCAGGAAGCGCTTCGCAGTGTCGGCGTCGTGGATGTCAGGCGTCGTGACGATCTCGACGAGCGGCGTGCCGCCCCGGTTGAAGTCGACAAGGGTCGCTGTCGCGCCGTGGATCCGCCCCGAGGACGCGACGTGGACGTTCTTCGCAGCGTCTTCTTCGAGATGCGCGCGCACGATGCCGATCGTCACCTCGCCGTGCGCAGTCGGCACGGCGAGCTTGCCGTCCGAGCAGAGCGGCTCGTCGTACTGGCTGATCTGGTATGCCTTCGAAAGGTCGGGATAGAAGTAGTTCTTGCGGTGGAACACTGCGCGCTCCGCGATGGTGCAGTCGAGGGCGAGGCCAAGCTTGATGCACTCCTCGATCGCCCGCCGGTTCGCGACCGGCAGCGCTCCCGGAAAAGCGAGGCACACGGGGCAGGTCTGGGTGTTGGGCTCGCCGCCGGAGCCGTTCGCGCACCGGCAGAACATCTTGGTGCGCGTCTTGAGGGCGACGTGGATCTCGAGACCGATAACGGGCTGCCACTGCGTCATCTCAACCGCTCCGGGACACCGTCGAAGCCGAGCGCCCGCTCGAGCGCGTGTCCGACCTTGAACAGGGTGTTCTCGCCGAACTGAGGCCCGACGAGCTGCAGGCCAACCGGCAGGCCCGCCGACAGGCCGCAGGGGATCGACAGGCCCGGCAGGCCGGCCATGCACGACGGGATCGTCAGCAGGTCGTTCAGGTACATCGCGAGTGGATCGGCGGTCTTCGAGCCGAGCTCGAACGCAACGGTCGGGCTCGTCGGCGAGACGATGAGGTCGTAGCTCTCGAACACCGAGTCATGCTCGCGCTTGATCACCGTCCGCACCTTCTGTGCCTTGGCGTAGTAGGCGTCGTAGTACCCGGACGACAGGGCGTACGTGCCCAGCATGATGCGGCGTTTCGGCTCGTCCCCGAGGCCGTCGTGGCGCGTGTTCATCACCATCTCCCGGAAGTCGGCGCCCTCGCTCCGGAGGCCGTAGCGCACGCCGTCATAGCGAGCGAGGTTCGACGACGCTTCCGCGGGAGCGACGAGGTAATAGCAGGCAAGGCCGTAGTCGACCGACCGCGGCAGCGAGCATTCGCCGATCTCCGCCCCGAGCCCGGCAGCGCGGTCGATCGCCGCGCGCACCGCAGCGCGGACGCCCGGCTCAATTCCTTCGGCCTCGTTCAGCTCGCGCGGAACGCCGATGCGCACGCCGCGGAGATCCTCCGCGGCCGGCAGCTCCACCCCCGGCACGTCGACGGTCGTCAGATCGTTCTCGTCGCGCCCGCTGATGATCCCGTACAGAAGCGCGCAGTCGCGCACGTTCTTCGTCGTCGGGCCGACCTGGTCGAGACTCGACGCGAACGCGACGACGCCGTAGCGGCTGACGGTCCCGTACGTCGGCCGCAAGCCGACGATGCCGCAGAGCGCCGCGGGTTGCTTGATCGAGCCGCCCGTGTCGGAGCCGAGCGCCCACGGCGCGAGGCCGGCTGAGACCGCGGCCGCACTGCCGCCACCGGAGCCGCCCGGAACGCGTGTCAGGTCCCACGGGTTGTGAGTCGGCCCGTACGCCGAGTTCTCGGTCGACGATCCCATCGCGAACTCATCCGTGTTCGTCTTACCGAGCAGCGACAGGTCGGCGACCTTGCAGCGCACAGCCACGGTCGCATCGAAGACGGGGACGTAGCCTTCGAGGATCTTCGAGCCGGCCGTGGTCGGGATCCCCTTCGTCGAGATCACGTCCTTGATCGCGATCGGCACACCATTGCAGTCCGGCTCGTCCTGCACGTTCAGGTAAGCGTGCAACTCACCATCCCGCGCGTCGATCGCGGCGCGGTAGGCGTCGAAGAGCTCGCGACCACTGACCTCCTTGCGGGCGAGCAGCCCCAACGCCTCCTCGGCCGTCAACCTCAGGGTGTCAATGCTCACGCGGGCGGCACCCGAAAGTGATCGTCGTCGCGGTCCGGCGCGTTCGCGAAGACCTCCTCACGCGGCAGCGACGGCCGCGGCTCATCCTCACCCCACGCGTTCGCGATCTCTAGCGGGTGCGCCGTCGGCGGCACGTCCGACAGGTCGAGCTCGGAGACCTTCGAGACCGATTCGAGGATTGCCGAAAGCTGCTCCTGGAAGCGCGTGACCTCGTCGCCCGACAACTCGAGTCGCGCGAGTCGCGCGACGTGCAGCACTTCGTCTCTCGAGATCCCCGTCATTCGATTCGATCCTTCCATAGACAAACACGAAGGGCTCCTTTCGGGAGCCCTTCGCACGACTGGGTTCCGAAACTGAGCTAGAGCGCGACGACGTTCGAGGCTTGCAGGCCCTTGTCGCCCTGCACAACCTCGAAGGAGACGCGCTGCCCCTCGGTCAGCGACTTGTAGCCCTCACCACCGATGGCGGAGAAGTGGACGAAGACGTCCGCCTCGCCGTTGCCACGCTCGATGAAGCCGTAGCCCTTCTCGTTCGAGAACCACTTGACCGTGCCTTCAGCCAAAGCCAACTACTCCTTGCTCGAGTACGTACAGCTTGCTACCGACAGCGTGCGACCACAAGCCCCAAAATCAGCGGAGCGCGCGAAAAGATACCACCGAATCAGCCCTGGTAGGCAAGCTCTCCGCGGCGGTAGCGCGCACACTGGACGGCATTCTCGAGCAGGCAGGCGATCGTCATCGGGCCGACTCCGCCGGGCACGGGCGTCATGAACGCCGCCACCTCCGCCGCGCCCGGATCGACGTCGCCGACGAGGCCCGCCTCGGTGCGGTTCATGCCGACGTCGACAACGACCGAGCCCGTCTTGACCATGTCGGGCGCGACGAGAGCGGGAACCCCGACGGCGGCCACGAGCACGTCGGCGTCGATGGTGTGCCCGGCGAGATCCCGGGTGTGCGAGTGGCAGAGCGTGACGGTGGCGTTCGCCTGCTGGAGAAGCATCGACACGGGCTTGCCGACGATCGCGCTGCGTCCGATCACGACGACGCGCGCGCCGTCGAGCTCCACGCGGTGCTCGGCGAGAAGCGCCATCACACCCCGTGGTGTCGCCGAGACGATGGCGGGACGGCCGAGATAGAGCTCCCCGGCGTTTAGCGGGTGGAAGCCGTCGACGTCTTTTGCCGGCACGACCGCGCGGAGGATTCGCGCCTCGTCGATGTGCCCCGGCAACGGCAGCTGGACAAGGATTGCGTCGACGTCCTCCGACGCGTTCAGATCAGCGAGCCTAGCGAGCAGCT
This sequence comes from Gaiellales bacterium, assembly GCA_038328165.1. Taxonomy (GTDB): domain Bacteria; phylum Actinomycetota; class Thermoleophilia; order Gaiellales; family Gaiellaceae; genus PALSA-600. The sequence goes on along the minus strand of JBBQLT010000012.1, from coordinate 56,867 downwards.
CATCCTCCGTCGTTCCGGCCGGGAGGCGAAGATCAGTCGCGTCGAAGCCTGCCTCGGAGGCCGCCTTGTGCTTCAGGCGGATGTAGACGTCGGAGGCCGGGTCGTCGCCGACGAGGACGGTCACGAGGCCGATCCGGCCGATCCTCCTCACCTGCGCCGCCACCTCGGCCCGGATCCGCTCGGCGAGCGGCCTGCCCTTCATCATCGTCGCGGACATGCCGCGAGTCTAGAGACTCGACGCGAATCTCTAGGCTCTGCATCATGCGCTGGCCCCGCAAGAACGACGAAGCTTCGATCACCGCCCGCAGGCAGGCAATGGGCCTCGCGGACAGCTTCGTCACATCGGTCGATCTCACGCCTTTCGCTGCTGCGGCCGAGTCGCTCGTCGGCGTTGCTGTCATCCCGGTCTCGGTGGTGCCCGTCGAGATCGACCTCGGCGCTTACGAGCTGTCCGACGACGGCGCCGTCGTCGAGACGGGTCGCGCGCCCGAGACGGTGCACGTGCCGCTTGCGCACACCGAAGGTGGCCTGACGGCCTCGATGACGCGCGGGGCGTTTGCTGCGGGTGCCATCCACACCTACGTCCTCGAGGATCGCATCACTCGCGCCTCATGCTTCGTGTGCAAGGACGCCGGCGAGGCGATTGCTCTTGCGCGCTGGATCGAGGCAGAGGTTCCGGCGATGCGGGACTGGCTGGGCTCATCGGACGACGCGTCGCTCTCTCGCCGAGCGAAGCTCCGCGAAGTGAAGACGCACGTCGTCGGGCCGATGTGCCACGTCCTCTGGCGCTGGACGACAGGCGATGCAGTCGGCCCGAACATGATGACGCGCAACTCCTACGCCCTGAACATGGCCTACGTGATGCAGCGAGCGCCCGTGAAGCCCGAGCGCTCCATCCTCGAGGCGAACATGGGCGGCGACAAGAAGCCGTCTGCGGAGTTCTTCCAGTCGGGGCACGGGAAGACGGTGCTCGCCGAGGCGTTCCTCTCCGACGAGCAGATCCGGCGCGTGCTGCGAACGAGCGCCGGGGATCTCGAGGCGCTTTCCTGGGCGGGCACCCACGGGTCGGTCGCGAGCGGCATGCAGTCGGTCGCGTTCACTCCCGCGTCTGCGGTGGCGGCGATCTTCGCCGCTACCGGGCAGGATCTCGGCATGGTCGGCACGAGCTCGATGGCGCACGGGACAGCGCGCCGCGTCGAGGGAGGGCTGCAAGCGTCGATCCGCTTCGGGGGCATCGAGGTCGGCACGGTGGGCGGTGGCACGACGCTTCCCTCGACCCGTGACTGGCTCACCGCCATCGGCTGTGCGGGCGACGGCAAGGTCTACCGGCTCGCCCAGATCGTCGCGGCCGCTGCGCTCTGCCTCGAGATCAGCGCCTCCGCGGCGATGGCGACCGCCGGCAGCGAGAACTTCTTCCGGGCCCACCACGAACGCGGCGGCCTGCGATGATCGCACTCGTCTTCCGCTACGACGCACGCGACCCCGAGGACTTCGAACGTGCATACGGTTCCGACGGCGAGTGGGCGCATTTCTTCCGGCAGGGCGCCGGCTATATCGGGACGGAGCTCCTTCGCGACGTCGACGAGCCCGACCGCTACATCGTGATCGACCGCTGGGAGTCGCCCGAGGCCTACACCGCCTTCCTCGAAGAAAACAGCGACGAGTACCTGCGCCGGAGCGACGACGCGCACTTCTATTGCCTACCGGAGTTGCGGATGGGCACGTTCGAGAACGTCTGGGCGAGGTGACCCCGATGCGACCGCGCTCGCTCGTCCGCACGCAGACTGTCTCCGCCGGGATCGACGAAGCGTGGGCGTTCTACGCCGACCCCCGCAATCTCGAGGCGATCACACCGCGGTGGCTGAGGTTTCGCATCGACGAGGCGCCGGCAGAGCTCGCGGAAGGGGCGATTCTCCGCTACCGGCTACGCCTCTTCGGGGTGCCGGTGCGCTGGCTGACGCTTATCGTTCGGTGGCAACCGCCCCGGAGCTTCGTCGACGTGCAGATCGAAGGGCCCTACCCGCTCTGGGAGCACGCCCACCGCCTGACCCCGGTCGCGGACGGCACCGAGATCCACGATCACGTGCGCTACCGGCTGCCCGGGGGCCCGCTTGCGCCGCTCGCCGACCTCGCCGTCCGCCGCCTTCTTGCAGCAATCTTCGACTTTCGGGCGCGGCGGACGAACGAGCTTCTGTCGCCATGATTGACAAAGCTCGAGTGCGGACAGAACCTCGGCGTGACTCAACCGCCTCCCCCGCCCGACGATGCGTGGCCCACGTCTGACGATCCGACCGTCATCGCGCGGCGGGAGACCGTCGTCGGGCCTCCGCCGCCGGTCGGCCCTCCGCCCGATCGCCGGATCGGCGCGGGACTGCTGCTCGGCCTCGGCGCGGTCGCCCTCGTCGCGATCGCCATCCTCCTCGCCTACTTTTTGACGCACCGGCACAAGGATCGTGCAGCGACGACGACCGTGACGACCGCCGCGATTACGACGACCGAGCTCACGACTCGGGTCGCCGTCCCGCATTTCGTCGGCCTGAAGGAAGCTGATGCGCTCGTGCGCATCGGCGGGGCCGGCCTGAAGCCGAAGGAGGTCTTCAGGACGCAGGCGGCGACCCCCGGCATCGTCCTCTCGCAAGCGCCGCGCGAGGCCTCGAGAGTCGCCAAGGGGTCGGTCGTTACGCTCGTGATCGCGAAAGCACCGGCGACGACGACCGCTCCGACCACGACGACGACAGGTGCCACGACCACAACGCCGACGACGGCGCCGACGACAACGAGCGCGCCCCCGCAGCCGACGAATGCGACGGTGCCGGACGTCTCGGGCCAGAAGGAGGCCGCCGCGGTGCAAACGATGGCGCAGGCGGGCGTGCTTGCGAGCCTCGTCTTCGTTCCCGGCTCGGACGTGCTCGGCACGGTCGAGGAGCAGGCGAAGGCCGGCGGGACGACCGTGCCATACCACTCACACGTGCAGATCAACCTCTCAAAAGGCCCGAACGCAACGACGGACGAGCCGGTTCCGGACGTGATCGGTCAGACGATTCCGCAGGCGCTCACCGCGATCAACGGCGCGCACCTGCGGCTGATCTATCTGAAGCTCCCGGTGTCGTCGAAGTCGCAGGCGGGGAAGATCGTCCAGCAATCGCCGCTCGGCGGCGGGCAGGCGCCACAGAACGCGCAGGTGCTCGTGTATCTGGGCGCGTACCGCGTGAAGTAGCTACCAGCCGCGCGTCTCGAGCAGCTGGCTCGGATCGAGCGACTGCGTCGAGATACCGACCATCGCCTCGCCGAGGCCCGACGAGACACGGGCAAGCACCTCCGCATCGAGATAGTGCGTCGTCGCTTCGACGATGGCGCGCGCCCGCTGCGAGGGATTGCCCGACTTGAAGATCCCCGAGCCGACAAAAACGCCGTCGGCCCCGAGTTGCATGCAGAGCGAGGCGTCGGCCGGCGTCGCGATACCGCCTGCCGTAAACGTCACGACCGGCAGCCGCCCGTTCTCGGCCACCCATTTCACAAGCTCGTACGGCGCCTGCAGGTTCTTGGCCTCTGCGTAGAGCTCCTCGCTTCGCAGCGACTGGAGCCGGCGGATGCCACCGAACACGGAGCGCATGTGCGTGACCGCGTTCACGATGTCGCCGGTTCCCGCCTCACCCTTCGTACGAATCATTGCGGCGCCCTCCGCGATCCGCCGCAGCGCCTCGCCAAGGTTCGTGCAACCACATACGAACGGAATGGTGAACTGCCACTTGTCGACGTGATGCTCGAGGTCTGCCGGCGTGAGCACCTCGGACTCGTCGATGTAGTCGATCTCGAGCGACTGCAGGATCTGCGCCTCGGCGAAATGACCGATGCGACATTTCGCCATCACGGGGATGGTCACGGCTTCCTGGATCGCGCGGATCATGTCGGGGTCCGACATGCGTGCGACCCCTCCGTCACGCCTGATGTCTGCGGGGACGCGCTCGAGCGCCATGACAGCGCACGCGCCGGCCTCCTCAGCGATCTTCGCCTGTTCGGCGTCGACGACGTCCATGATCACGCCGCCCTTCAGCATCTCGGCGAGACCGCTCTTGACCCGCATCGTCCCGATCTCGTGCATCGGGGTCAGGATAGCTCGCGCGCAAGCACCGCTGCGACGGCGCGCAGTGCGACCTGGGTCTCCTCCAGGCGTGGCTCGCGCGTCGTCAGGCGCTGCAACGCGAGGCCCGGAAGCAGGAAGGCGTGCCAGAAGCCGCGTGACGAGCGCTGCACGAGACGCCACAGCTCCATCGTCAGTGCGAGTGAGAAGACAAGCACGACGACAGGCGTCCAGAACGCCGGTGCGAACGGGATTGCATGGTCGGCGAGGAACGTCACGGGCAGCGCGAGGGCCGCGAAGTTGGTGCCGCAGCGCGGCGAGAAGCGCGTCGGCTTGGCGGCTCCGTCCCACGTCGCGGTCAGGCGATGCTCCTCGACCGCGGCGATTGCGCGGTGCTCCGCCCCGTGCAGATGCAGCGCACGTCCCCGGAGGATCGTGAAGAGGAGCGCAAGCGAGAGAAGGACGCCCGAGACCGTCGACCACGGCCCCGAGACGAACGCGAGGCCGATCGGCGACAGCACCGCGGCCAGGATCAGCAACCGCTCCCGGCGCGGCGCAACCCCATCGCGCCGGAAGACGGGCGAGAGTGAGGCGGCAAGACGGGCGAGACCGCGCGCAAACGGGAGCCGGTGCACGAACTCCGGTGGACTCGGCATGCGCCCCTCGCGCAGCGAGCCGTCGACGCCTGCGAAGGCCCAGTAGCGCTCGCTGACGATCACGACGCCGTTCGGCCGGGCCATGCCGCCGAGGCGAGGGAGGGCGAGCGTGCTGTCGGCCGCGCCGAGTGCTTCGCGTGTCTCTCGCACCCAGCCCGTTGTAGCCGAGGAAGGGCCGCCCCGCCTGGGCGGGACGGCCCATGTGGTGCGTGTCGAAGTCCTACCAGACGCTGCGCGAGAAGAACCCGAGCAGTGCGAGGACGAGCACGACGATCAGGATGATCCAGAGAATTCCCATGTGTTCGATGCCCCCTTTCCGAACAGAAAACGCTGCTCAGGCCCGGGCGGATACGTGTAGCAGCCGCCCGATCGCGGGGTCGACCCCCCACATTTCGCGGAGCGCCGCATAGTCCGCGGCCGCTCTCGCCGCGCGGCTGCGGGAGGGCGAACGCTGCGCGCGCAGCATCACGTTCTTCGCCGTGTGCTCGGCGGAGATGAATTCCAGCACCTCGACGCGGTAACCGAGCGTCTCGAGCGCCGCGGCGCGCAGGGCGTCCGTGACGAGGTCGGCCTGGCGGCCGAGCAGCAGGCCGTAGCGGAGCAGAGCGTCTTTGTCACGCCGAGCAATCTGCATCGCGAGCTCGTGATGACAGCACGGCGCCACGACGATCGCTTCGGCTCCAAGTCGCACGCCGGCGGCGATCGCCTCGTCGGTTGCCGTGTCACAGGCGTGCAGACTCACGAGCAGATCGATCGGCGCTGCATCCTTCGTCCCCGTGCTCTCGTACGCCTCGATCGTCGTCGCCTCGAAGCTGGCTTCGTCGTAGCCGAGGCCCTCGGCGATCGAGCGAACCGTCTCGATCACCTCGGGGTTCGCATCCAGCCCGACGAGCTCGACCCGCGTGCCGACCTCGCGTCCGTAGGCGACGAGGGCGAGGCTCATATAGGCCTTGCCGCACCCGGCGTCGACCACCCTGATCCGGTCGCGCTTCCAGGCCGGAAGGCCGCGGAGCAACTCGATGTAATGCTGCACCTGCCGCTCCTTGTCACGCCCGATCTTCGTCGCGCGAAAGAGCGGATGATCGGGCGGGAGCGCGCGCCGCGGCGCGCGGTCGTGCTCCTCCATGGGCGCGGCAGCCGATGAGGGGCGACCACGCGAGACGAGCCACTGCCCTCGCTTCGTCAGGCGGGCGTGGGTGTCGCCGTCGGGAGCGAGCAGATGGACGTTGTGGGCCGCCGCGAGGAGCGCGTCCAGCCGCTCGGGCCATGCGGGGCGGGGGATTGTTTCCGTACGCGGGCCATCGACGATCTTCACCGCCGGCCCTCGGCGAAGCATCACCGGCGTGGCGGTGATCCCGTCGACGACGAGCTTTCGCCAGCCCTCCCCGATCGCCCGCTCACGCAGCTGCTCCACGCAGGGAGTGTAGAAGCGGGATCACCTCCAGCTCGGGCGGCGGCCGGCGCAAGAACGACGCGATCAGGATCAGGTCGTCGGCCGCCTCCGGCGCGAGTGTCGGCTCCGCCCGGGCCGTGGCCGCAAGCCCGGCTTGCCACTCGAGGCCCTGAGGCCCGTGGAAGGGGCGCGAGCAGACAACGCGTCCTTTCGCGACGTAGAACGCCCGCCGCCGTCCGTCTGCCTCCGCGGGGACGACGAGGCAGACGGCAAGTGCGCGCAGCCGTCCCAGCCGCTCGAGCTCGTTGACGACCCCTTCGAGCGCCTCGATCCGGTCGCGCAACCGTGCGGCGTCCTCGAAGCGCAGCTCGCGTGCAAGGCGCTTCAGCTTCAGGCGCAGCCTCGGCAGCGCCTCGGCCGGCGTCTCCCAGTCGACACCCTGGAGTGCGCGCGCAGCGAGCTGCGCGCGTTTTCGGCTCTTCAGCGGCCCGAGCTCGCTCGGCTGCGAGGAGCACACGACGCCGTCGCCTCGCCGGTGCAGGTACAGGTAGCGGTCGGGCCGCGCCGACCGCGCATTCGCGGGGGGTCGCAGCTCGCGAATCAGCCTCAGCTCCTCGAGGGCCGCTTCGAGCTCGGAGCCCGTCATGCGCCACTCGATGCGCGCGAGCGCCCCGAGTGCGCTTTCGACCGCCGGACGCTGGCGATCGGAACGGAAGTACGAGCGCAGGCGCGCGCGCAGGTCGCGCGCCTTGCCGACGTACAGCACCTGGTCGTGCACGTCTCGGAAGAGGTACACGCCGGGCCGTTGCGGCGCGCCGAAGGCGAGGTTGCGCTTGCGGTGCACACGCCTAGACCGGGTCGCCGCGAGCTCGACGAGGTCGCCGACCGTACGCGCACCACGCTCCTGCGCAATCCCGATCAGGCGGACGAGGATCTCGGCTGTCGCCTCCGCGTCCGGCAGCGCCCGGTGGCACGGACGTGCATCGGTGATGAAGCGATGAGAGAGAGCGCCGAGGTTGGCCGGCTGCCGGCCGAGAAGCCGGCGGTAGAGCCCGACCGTGTCGACGACCGTCGCGCCGACCCGGCGGCCGGTCAGGCGCATCGTCTCGTTGTCGAGGAACGCCATGTCGAAACGCGCGTTGTGGGCGACGAGCACCGCGTCGCCGGCGAACGTGAGGAACCGTCGGATCCCGGCCGCGACGGGCGGCGCGCGCCGCAGCTCCTCGTCCCGCAGGCCGGTGAGCGCTGCGATTGCCGGTTGCAAACGCGCGCCCGGGTTCGCGAGCGTCTGGAAGCGCTCCTGGAGCTCGAGCTCGCAAACGCGCACCGCGCCGATCTCGCACGGCCTCGCCGTCCCGGGTCTCAGCCCGGTCGTCTCGAGATCGAAGACGACGAACGTCGCATGCTCGAGGAGGACATCCTCGCCGGAAGCCGATGCAAGCGCGACCAGGTCACCCGCGAAGCGCAGGCGCGCGTCGTCCCGCACCGCCTCGTCGAGCAGTGAGCGTGCGAGGCCGACGGGGACGGCACTGCCGAGCTTGAGCACGATCCGAGCGGCGTCCTCCACGGGAACGGGGCCACGCCGCTCCTCGACGAGCTCGACGAGCCGGTCGGCGGAGTCCAGGCGAAGCTGCACCGGGCAAGCCTAGTACGAACAGGTGTTCGTGTCGAGTCAGGGGCCTCTCATCAGGCCGCCGACGAGCAGCGCCGTCAGCTCGCGTTCGGCCGCCGCAACAGCCTCCGTGCTGTCGGGCAGCTGCCCGAGCACCCAGCCCGTCAGAATCTCCTCGAGGCCGCCGTAGAGCATCCACGCGGCGATCTGGGGGTCGAGGCTTGCCCGAAACGTCCCCTCGGCCTGCCCGCGGGCGACGATCCGCTCGAGGCTTGCGAACGCCTGCGCGATCTCGTCGAGCTCGTCGGAGATGTGCGGGCTGCGCGTGATCTCACGCACGAGCAGGCGGACGAGATCGGGATCGTCCTGCCACGCTCGAAGGACGATCTTCACGACCAGCTCGAGCTGCTCCGGGGCGGTGTTGCCCGTTTCCTCTGCGAGCGCGACGGCGGCCAGCAGGCGGCCCCACTGCTCCCGAAACACGGCCTCGAGCACGGCGTCCTTCGAACCGAAGTAGTGGTAGACGAGGCCGTAGGCAACCCCCGCCTCCTTTGCCACGTCCGACACCCGCGAGGCGTCGTAGCCCTGCCGCGCGAACACACGAACCGCGGCGTCGAGGATCAGGCGTCGCTTGACGTCGGCTGCCATCTCAGCGAGACCGCGGATCGACGGCCGGGAGCACGCGCGAACCCTACTCCCGACCGACTCCCTCCCGAGGGCTCGAGAAGATCGCGCCCGGTGAGAGCACGAGCGCTGTGACCTCCGCGATCACGAGGGAGGGCCGGTTCGCGAGCCCGCGGGCGAGAAGCTCGCCGGCCGTCGCGGCCCACGCCGCGAGGCACGCGCGGGCCGCCGGCCTGCCGAGGGCGAGCGAGGCGAGCCTCGCAGTCGCCGTCGGCCTCCGCACCGCAGGCGCCCTGGCAGCAAGGTTCGCCTGCGCCAGCACGATCCGGCTGAGACCGGGCAGGTAGTCCGCCGGAGCGAGAAGATGCAGGGTCTCGCTGCGAAACTCGTGCAGTTGCCGATCGAGGGCAACCCGCCGTTCCTCCATGTCTCGTGTCAACCGCCACTGGAAGCGCCGGCGCAGAGGCCCGACCGGCGCCTCCAGCCGCGCCGAAGCCTCGTCCACCCTCGACGCCGCGAGAAGCAGGTCGTACTGGGCGCGAAACGCGCGCCGGGTCCGATACGCCACGAACGGAGATTCGCGGCGTGCCTGTTGAATCCTCGATCGAACCGGTGGTTCCGATCGCTTGACATCGAGCGGACAGTCCGAGGGCCTCACGGGCAGGCGAGATCCACCCCTTGGTCCCAAGGAGCGGAATCATCGCCGCAGTAGAGCCTGTCGCCACATCGCGTGTCCCCACAACGCTCGGCAATCGGCTGAACCGCACCATGCCTTCGCGCCCGGAAGCGGGCAATCGCCCGAACGGGTGATCCACCGGCGCCGCGCCGATCTGTGGCAAGCAGATGCGGCCGCCGGAGCCTCGAGGCCGTCCCGCCGAGACCTGCTCACGCCTCTGTACTCAACGCGCCAACCGACGCGGGCAGAAGGCCGGAAAGCTACTCGACTGGGCCGACGACCAGCAACGGTTGGCTGACCGCACCGCTGCCGGCGAGCAGCGGCACGGTCGTGACGCTCACGAGAAGAGGTTGTTCGATTCAGTTGCGAACCTGGGCCGCTCGGCCCATTGACTCTCACGCGTGCGGAAAGGAACATGATCGGAGCGGCCAGTCAGCTTCGTCGTGCGTCGAAAGGGAAGCTTAAATGCGCGGGAAAATAACTGCGGTCAATAACAGCAAAAAGATCTTCTTAACGACAATTTCTATCTGGATTGCCGCCATTCTCGTGATGGATGTCGTCGCGTTGTTCCTCAATAACCTCGGCGACACCGTGCATCACAGGGCCATTCGGGTATCGGCTGGTTCGCTGGTATCCCATGGAACGATCGTCACACCGCCAGTGCTTTTTTTACTCGGGGTGGTCGTCTTGTCCGGCCTGGTGTCCCTGAAGAACAAGTGGGCGACTAGGGGTGGGACGATAGTTCTCATCCTCTGGATGCTTCTGATTGGAATCGGTGTTGGCTTGCAAGGCGCCGTGGGTAGTCGCGCTTCGCAATACACCCCGGAGCATTGGCACACAGTCGTTGCCCTCGGATGGGTTGTGGTGATCTTCTCCGTGCCGGTAGTCGTCACGGGTGTTGTCTACCTTGTGAGAACTCGCAACATGAAGCCTTCACCGCCGTAATCGCTGTGGCGCGCATCGGCGAGTTCATCGACGATGCCCTGTGCGGCATCCTCGAGGTCGAGCCGATCTCATGAGGACGCTGGCAGCCTGCGTCGTCGCGGTCATACTCGCAGCGCTCTCCGCGACAAGCCGTACGGGATCGTCTCGGTCATCCCTTGCGTCACGGATCGAGGAGTTCGCCGACACGCACGACGTCGAAGGCCTCTGGATGGTCGAGCCCGTTCCCTAGAGAGACGACGATTTCCGAGGACCGTACCGGGGACCGCACGCCACGTACAAACACGGCACACCTGACACGTCCGTCACACGCAACCATGCGGTTTGTCGCATGGCTACATGGGTCTTGAAGGGCCCGCCTGGACTCGAACCAGGGACCAACGAATTATGAGTTCGCTGCTCTAACCAACTGAGCTACGGGCCCGCTCCGCCGAGACTAGATGATTGACCGGTAAGCCACAGCCCGCAGAGGGCCAAGGCTCCTCGTTACACTCGTTCGCGTGAAGGTCTTCCAGGCCGAGCGGCACTTCCAGACCACTGGGGGCCTCCACGTGACCGACATCACAGACGACGTCGCGGCGATCGTTCGCGAGTCCGGCGTCGTCGACGGCATCTGCTGCGTCTACTCCCCGCACACGACCTGCTGCGTGCGCGTGAACGAGTATGAGCGCGGGATGTTCGAGGACTTCGGGGCGCTCCTTCGGCGGCTGATTCCCGAGGAGACCTACTACGCACACGACGATTGGGACCGCCGCACCGAGAACATCTGCCCGGAGGACATGGAGGTCGGCAATGGCCACGCACATTGCATGTCAATGATCCTCGGCTCGGCCGGCGAGTCGATTCCGGTGGGCGAAGGGGAGCTCTGCATGGGCCAATGGCAGCGCGTGCTCTTCATCGAGCTCGACCGCTCGCGCCCACGGCGCTGGATCTGCAAGGTCGTCGGCTCCTAAGGCTCCGCCGGCTTCGTCGAGCGTCGGCGGGGCGCCTGCGCGTCGGCTCCCACCTCGAAGACCCAGAAGTCCCGCCCCGTCACGTGCACGGCGACGTTGTACACGGGCACACCGTCCACGTCGCCCTCGAACGATCCGTGGTGCGCGTGCCCGTGCACGACGATATCCGGGCGGTGGTGACGGATCGGGCCCGCCAAGCGGTCGGCGCCGAGCACGAGCCAGAGCCGCTCGGGCTCGCCCGCGAGGGTCGCCTCGATGGGCGAGTAGTGCAGGAGACCGATGCGCACGGCACAGCTCTCGATCGCTCGGAGGCCGGCCTCGAGCCCCTCGACGTCCTTCGTCGTCTCCGCATAAGCCTCGCGGAAGATCGGCTCGCCGAAGTTCGCCCATTGCTGACCGAAGCCGCCGACGAAACCCTTCACGCCCGCGATGCCCACGCTCAGACCGCCGACCGGCAGGATCGTGTGCGATCGATCCAGCACGACGACGCCGGCTTCGGCGAGCGCCTGTGCGATGTCGCCCGGCCGGTCGGACTGCCAGTCGTGATTCCCGAGCACCGCAACGACGGGGATGGCGAGCCCACGACACGCATCGGCGAGGACAGCCACCTCGTCGATCTGGCCCTGCTGGGTTAGATCGCCGGCAAGGAGAATCAGATCGGCTTGCTGCTCGACGCGCGCGAACGCCCCGGCTACACGCGCGTGCTCTGCGGAGCCTGCGTGGATGTCACCGGCCGCCGCCACCCGGATCGTCTTCGCCATGCGGCGCTTGTATCAGGATTTGTGAGGATCTGTCCGGGTACCACGCGTGCCGAATGCCGGGCGACGCTTCCTTCAACACGCTGCTCGACGCGATGAAGCGCGCCGCTGCCACGTTGCGCGACAACGAGATCGAGTTCGCGCTCGCGGGCGGCCTCGCCGTCTCCGCTCGAGGTGGAACGGAGTCGTCGCACGACGTGGACTTCATCCTGCACCGCGACGATGCGAAGCGCGCGCTCGACCTGCTTGCAGACGCAGGCTTCCGCTGGGAGCGCCCGAGGGTTGGCTCTACAAGGTGGTGTTCGACGCACACGATTCGATGATCGATCTCATTTTCGCGCCGAACAACCAGCCAGGGGCCGTCGCGGAGATCCTCGGCCGCGCCGACGAGCTCGAGATCTACCGGGACTAGTTGGAGCGCACTCGTTTGCGTCTCGTCACATTTGGTCTGACCAAGGGTCGTGCCCCGGCCGGCCATGGCCGAGGACGCGCAGGCCCCGGAACGGAGCGGAAATCGGGGGCGCGTGACGAATAGAGTCGTTTGCGTTTCGGCACATTTGGTCTGACCACGAGGCGTGGCCCGCCGCGACATGGCCAGACCTGTGACTGCCAAGCCTCTAGCTGTAGTTCCTGAGCACGTTGGTTCCATCCGGGCCGCCTTGGAGGCTGAGCGCTGACGAAGGCAGCTCAACTTCCAAGGAGGCAACCGGGATGGATCTGCACGGTAACGCGGCCCTCAGCTGGAGCGGCAGGCGCGAACTCGCGCGGCGTGTTGTTGATCAAGGCTGGACGCTGACGGCGGCGGCTGAGGGCGCCGCGGTCGGCGTGCGCTGTGCGCGCAAGTGGGCCAGCCGCTACCGGGCGGGCGATCGCGATCTGTTTGACCGCTCCTCGGCGCCACGGCGGGTCACGAATCGGACCGACCCGCAGCGGGTCGCGGTGATCGCCAAGCTCCGCCGGCTGCGGATGACGGCGGCCGAGATCGCCGAGACGTTGCAGATGCCGCTCTCGACTGTCTCCGGGATCTTGACGCGCACGGGGATGGGCCGCCTGGGCCGGCTCGGCCTCGAGCCGGCCGTCCGCTACGAGCGCTCGCGGCCAGGCGAGCTCGTCCACGTCGACGTCAAAAAGCTCGGGCGGATCGTCGGCGGTGCCGGCAAGCGCTGGCGCGATAACGGCTACCAGCATTACACGGGCAACTACACCGATCGGGCGGGACGGGTACACGCCAAGGCTGGCTGGGAGTACGTGCACATCGCCGTTGACGACTACAGCCGCCTCGCCTACGCCGAGGTCCTCACCGACGAGAAAGCAGTCACCGCGGTCGGCTTTCTCCGCCGAGCTGTTGCCTTCTACCGCCGCTACGGGATCAGCGTCGAGGCGATCCTCACCGACAACGGGCCCGCCTACGTATCGATCAAGCACGCACTCGCCTGCCGACGGCTCCGGCTCAAGCACCTCCGCATCCGCCCCTGCCGGCCGCAAACAAACGGGAAAGCCGAGCGCTTCATCCGCACGATGCTCAACGGCTGGGCCTACGGCGCCGCCTACGGCTCAAGCCACGAACGCACCAAAGCCCTTGACGGCTGGCTCTGGCACTACAACCATCGACGCCGACACTCAGCCCTCGGCCACCAACCGCCCGCCAACAGAACCAACCTGCTCGGGTCCTACATCTAGCTCTCGATGTAGATGGAGTTCTTAAGCCGCCTGCAGCGCCGCGAGCTCGCGGCGCTCGGCAAGCCGGCGCAACGCCTCGCCCTCGATCTGACGAACGCGCTCGCGGGTGATGCCCATGATGCGCCCGATCTCCTCGAGCGACTTCGGATCGTCGGATCCAACGAGTCCGTAGCGCAGGTTGAGGATCAGCTGCTCGCGCTCGGAAAGGTCCGCGACGGCAGCGCGCAGAGCCTCCTCGGTCAGCCCGACCTCGACCTGTTCTTCAGGAGTCTGCTCGTCACTCGCGAACAGATCGCCGAACGCAGCTGATTCGTCGGCGCCGACCGGCTTGTCGAGCGATGCGACCGCACGCGCCGCGGTGCGCACCTCGCGCACCTGCTTGACGGGGAGCTTCGAGCGCTCCGCGATCTCCTCGATCGTCGGTGTGCGCTCGAGCGCTGCGACGAGCTCGCGCTCGGCGCGCGCGATCTTCTGCTCGCGCTCGATGATGTGCACTGGGATGCGAATCGTGCGGGCCTTGTTGGCGACGCCGCGCTGCACCGCCTGGCGAATCCACCAGGTCGCGTACGTCGAGAACTTGAAGCCCTTGCGCCAGTCGAACTTCTCCGCTGCGCGGATCAGCCCGATGATTCCCTCCTGGATCAGATCAAGAAGCGTCAGCCCGTGGCCCTGGTAGCGCTTCGCGATCGACACCACGAGGCGCAGGTTCGAGTTGACGAGGAGGTCCTTCGCGCGCTTGTCGCCCTCCTCAATCGCCTTCGCGAGCTCGACCTCCTGTGCAGCCGAAAGGAGTGGGAACCGGCCGGCCTCGTTCAGGAACAGCTGCAGCGAATCGGTGGTGGCCGAAGCGACCTGCGTGTTCGTGTAGGCAACCGCTTCCTCGATCGCCCGCGAGCAATCATCGGTCAACTCGATGCCGCGCGATTCGAGCTGCTCGAGCACGCTCTCGATGTCCTCCTCCTCGAGCTCGAGCCTCCCGACGATCTCGTACAGCTCCGTCATGTGGACGCAGCCGTGCTCTTCACCGTGCTCGAGCAGGAAAGCGATGGGATCGACCGCAGCCATAAGGCGAAGTATTCCCCCGTGGCCCCGGTCTCACACTGCGACCGGTCAAGGGGCAGTTCCGGTTTCAAGGAATCCTTACACGATCGAGGGACGAGTCACACGGTTCAGATACCTCGTCGAGTCGATACGATCGCGACGCCCGTGTGGTGGCTTTTCGCACCCCTGCTCGTTCTCGGCGTCGTCCTCGTCCTCTTCGGCCTGCTCGTCTTTCTCGGGCGGTTCAGGAACGGCGCGCTCCTGCGGCCCGTGATCGCGCGTCTGTCGCGGATCGGCTTCATGCGGCGGCTCTTCACGAATGTCAGCCAGAAGGCGATCGAGCGCCAGAACCCGGAGCTTGCCAGCGCCCTGAAGAAGATCAACCCGGTTGCCTCGAACCCGAACCCGCAGGCGGTGCAGAAAGCAATGAGCCGCCTCACGCCGGCCGAGCGCCGGGCCTACATGGAAGCCGCGCAGGAGCAGGGCGGCCTTCCGGACTCTGCCAATCGCCAGATGCGGCGCCAGGCCGAGCGGATGCAGCAGCAGGCGCGTGGCGGCCGCCCGGGTGGCGGCGCTTCGGCGTCTCGCAAGCGCAAGCGCCGCTGACCGCGCCCTCGGAGCGTCGCTACGCGGGGCCGTAGGCGGAGAAGAGCAGCTGACCGTGCTCGCAGACCGGCGTCCGTGGCGCGACCCGGACGGTCACCCGGCCCCCACCCTGCCCCACGACCCGAAACCACCACACAACCGGCTCGCAACGACCGGTGGATTGCTCCCCCGGGCCGGGCACATCCGGCGAGAAGCGCGCGTCCGCGCGCGCAACACGGCCAGGAGCGAGCGTGACGAGGACGGCCGAGAGCGCGCCCGGGAACCCCGCTCGAATGCGCGTCGGAAGCGCTTTTCGCCCGATTCCGAGGAGTGTTCCGTCCGGAAGCCCGGTGAGGGTGCAAGCCGCCGCCGACCTGTTCTTCAGCCGTAGCGCGTAGGTGATGTTTCCCGCGCCGGCGCTGCCCACAACCGCCTTGAAGCTGCCCACGAGCTGTGCGCCGCGGCAGCGCGCGATCGTGCGGGCAGCAGGAGCAGTGGTAGCGGCGCCGAGCGCGGCGGCCACGATGGCGATGACGACGAGCCTCGACACAGGTGGAACGGTAACGCAGCTTCGCGAGTTGTCAGCAGACAACACGCACCAGGCGCTGACGGCGGACTGAAGGGCGGCGAGACTGCGGCGAGCTTGGGGATGTACACCGCCGTCGCGATCAGCTCGTCGACGACGGACTGCTGGAGCCGCGGACGCCGGGCGAGCAGGTTATACAGCCTCAGGGCGCCCTTCCGCGACGGGAGTGGGCGCGGACGACCTGGGGCGACTGCTCAGATGCGAATCACGATCTTCCCTTGGGCGTGTCCTTCGCCGAGGTAGCGAAGAGCGGCGCCGACTTCGGCAAGCTCGTACCGCTTCTCCACGACCGGCTTCACCTTTCCCGACTCGAGGAGCGCTCGCAGAGCATCCAGGTCCGGCCTGTTGATCTTCGCGACGAAGAAGCTCGCGTTCTGACTGCCGCGCCAAGCGGCCACACGCACCCGTGCTATGTGACCGAGAGGCCCAAGCAGACGATTCGTCTTCGGTGCTCCGATCATGACGAGCGTCGCGGCGGGGTTCAGCACGCGTCTGTAGCGCGACCAAGACTTTGTTCCCGCGACGTCCAGAATCACGTCGTAGCGCTCGCCGCCTCGCGTGAAGTCCTCGCTCGTGTAGTCGATTACGCGATCGGCGCCGAGCGATCGCGCCTGCTCGACATTCCGCGCGCTGCAAACGGCTGTCACCTCTGCACCGAGCGCTTTCGCGATCTGGACGGCGAACGTGCCCACTCCACCGGAGGCGCCGTTGACGACAACTCTGTGTCCCGGCTGAACGTTTCCGTAGTCGCGCAGGCCCTGCAGCGCGGTGAGCCCTGCGAGAGGCACGGCCGCCGCCTCCTCGAATGTCAGGTTCGACGGCATCCGTGCGACGTCCATCGGCACGCAGACGTACTGCGCGAACGATCCGCCTCCGCTCTTGCCACCGAAGACGTCGTCACCCGGGTGAAGGTCGGTGACATCCTTACCGACCGCTTCCACCGTTCCCGCGAAATCCCGGCCGGTGAGGCGTGACCCCTTCGGCCCGCGCAGCCCCGTCATCGGGCGGGCGATCCAGGGCGTACCGGTCACGTCGTACCAATCAACGGGGTTCACCGAAGCAGCACGCACTCGCACGAGGACGCCATCATCCGCAAGCTCCGGCTGCGCGACCTCTTCGAGCTCCAGCACGTCGGGCGAGCCGTACCTGTCGCGCACGATCGCCTGCATCGTTGTCGCCCGCTCCGTCGCTGTACCTGCCATGTCGCCCCTTTTCTCTTCCGTACGGTGTAAGCTTATGGCGTAAGATACACGTACAGCGTAAGCTCTGTCAATGATCGCCAACTCACAGACGCGTCTCCCCCTGAGCCGCGAACGGATCCTGCACGCAGCCCTCGAGCTCGCCGACGAGAGCGGGATCGAGTCGCTGACCATGCGCAAGCTCGGCCAGGCGCTCGGGTTCGAGGCGATGTCGCTGTACAACCACGTCGCCAACAAAGACGACGTCCTCGACGGCGTCCTCGACCTCGTCCTCGGCGAAAGCGAGCCACCGGCACGCGCCGGAGCGTGGGACTCGGCGATCCGAAAGAGCGCGATCTCCGTCCACGACGCTCTCCGGCGTCACCCCTGGTCGTGCACCCTGCTGATGACTCCCAAACACGGCCTCCGCACACGGGCGCGATACATGGACTTGCTCCTCGGACGGCTGCGTGAAGCCGGGTTCTCTGCCGAGACGACCTTTCACGCCTACCACCTCCTCGACGGGTACATCTTCGGCTTCGCGCTCTGGGAGACGAGTCACACCTACACGGCAGAAGAGGCGTCGAACCTCGCCGCGACGTTCGCGCAGACGATCACGGCCGCTGAGTATCCGTACCTCCACGAACACGTTCAGCAGCACTTCAACGAAGGTCCCCATCGCGACGGGAGCGCGTTCGAGCTCGGACTCGATCTGATCGTCGACGGTCTTAAGAAGATCCGCGCCGCGGCCTGACGTCGGCTCTTGCCGACGCCGGTGAGAGTGGAGGCGGCGGGAATCGAACCCGCGTCCGCGGACGCACCGGAGTGAGCGTCTACAAGCATAGGTCGCCGTTTGAATTCGCTCGCCGGCCGGTTGGCGACCGACCTACCGTCGAGCTAGCCCTCCTGAAGTGTCGCGCCGCGGGCGAGTGGCTCTCCGTTGGCGCCGAGCCTGCTAGTTGATGCCGCCTCCGGGTCGCAGGCTTGCCCGGGGCGACACGCTGGTCTAAGTCGCTAGGACTTAGGCAGCGAGTGCGAGATTGTGATCCGCACTTGCGTTTTGTTCCGGTTGTTTAACGAGGCCGACCGGAGACCTCGGCTTGCAGCTCATCCGGAGAACCGACCACGTCGAAGCCATGGCGCCCCCCTATGTTTTCGTCCTTCGATTGTAGCCCCTACTCGCCCGCTCGCCGGACGCCGGTCTACGACACGACCTGCGTCGCTGCGGACGCCGCGGTCAAAGTGCCGAAACGGTTCGCGGACGTGACGACCACGACGAGCGTCGCAGCGACATCCGCCGAGGTGACCGCGTAGCTCTGAGCCGTCGCGCCCGGCACATCGACGCAATTGGCACCGGCGGCATCGCAGTGCTGCCACTGGTAGGTAAAGGTCGCGTCCGGAGCGGTCCAGGTTCCCGGGGCCGCCGTCACGGTCTGGCCCTGCACCGCCGAGCCGCTGACAGTCGGCGGCGAGACGGGGGCCGGAGCGAGCTCGGTGCCGATGTGACCGGCGAGTGCGGTCACATACTGTCCCGTGACCCCCGGCGTGACCGGACGAAACGCGACTTCGAGCATAAACACGGCAACCCGGTCGAGACGGAGGTACGCCAGTGTCTCGTAGACCCGCTTTCCTTTGACCGGAAAGCTGAGGGGCATCGTGAAGCCCTGGTCATAGCCCGCCGCGTTCCGCAACGCTCCGACCGAGACGGCTTTCGGCTTTACCTTGGCCGCATTCGCAATCGTTGCAATGAAGAGCTTGCGGCCGGCCGCGGAGCGAAACGATTTTTCGGCGAGCGCGATATCCGCGGTCGCGACGGACGCGGTCGGCGCGAGTTTCGTCTCCGCTTCGACGAGCACGAGCCGTGAGCTACCACTCGGGACGGAGAAACGGAACGTGCGGAAGTTCGCCGCGACGTACCCCTTCTCCGAGGCGGCGCGCTGCGAGATGAGCTTCGCCCCCGGCACGTCGGCTGCTTGCAGGTTCATGGCCGTCACGTCGGGAGACGCCGCCGAGGCGCTTGCGACGAGCGCAAGCACACCGACAAGCACAACCGCTAGCTGCGAGCCGCTCCGGACCATCCTTCATTCCCCCTCGTTGCCTGTAGGCACCTTAGCGGTGAATGTCGGCCGAATCTAGCGGCGGCTCTTCAGTGCCCGCTCGATCTGTCGCTTCGCATCGCGCTCGACCGCGTCGCGACGTTTGTCGCGACCTTCCTTTCCGCGCGCGACCGCCAACTCGACCTTCACCCGGCTGTCCTTGAAGTAGATGCGGGTCGGGACGAGCGTCAGGCCCTTCTCGCGCACCATCCCGTAAAGCGAGTCGATCTCGCGGCGATGCAGCAGCAGCTTGCGCGCGCGCATGGGCTCATGATTCGCGCGATTCCCCTGGTCGTAGGTCGCGATCTCGAGACCGTGCAGCCACGCTTCGCCGTCACGGACGTCGGCGTACGACTGCGCCATCGTCGTTCGGCCCTCGCGCAACGATTTCACCTCCGTGCCGGTGAGCGCGATCCCGGCCTCGAACCGCTCGAGGAGCTGGTAGTCGTAGCGCGCGCGGCGGTTCTCTGCGATCAGCTTCTCGGCCATCGGCACCGAGGGTAGCGCTCTGCGAATCTAGGGTCGGTCCAGGGTGATGCCGGATGGTCACGGCACGGCCCTCCCGGCAACCTGAGCGACATGGAAACCACACTGAACATCTCAAGCACGAACCGCCTCGAACGTCCCACCTCCGGCCGCCGTGTTGCAGGCGTGTGCGCCGGCCTCGGGCGGTACTTCAATCTCAGCCCGGCCTTCTACCGGCTCGGGTTCGTCGTCCTCACACTGCTCGGCGGCGCAGGAATCCTCGTCTATCTTGCCGCTGTCCTCGTCATCCCTGACGAAGGCAAGGAGGAGTCGATCGCCGGCGAGGCGCTCACCGAGCGGCGCGACCAGCCGTGGCGCCTGATCGGGCTCGGCCTCGTCGGGGCAGCGCTCGCCGTTCTGCTCGCCCGCGCAGCCCTCTCGCCGGTCACGGGCGGCGGCTGGGTGTTGCTCCTGCTGGTCGGTCTCGGCGTCCTCTGGGCGAGTCACGGCTCGTCGCGGGGCCGCGTGCTCCTGCGCGTTTTGTTGGCGACAGCCGCAACCATGGTTTTCGCGGTCGTCGTCGCCGTTGTGATCGCGATCTCCTGGTTCGACATTAGCCTGTCCGACGGCGTCGGGACCCGCGACTACCGGCCCAATGCTCCGTCCGCGCTGCAACCGAGCTATCACCTCGGGATCGGCAAGCTGAACCTCGATCTCACGAACATCGGCGCAGTCGGGAAGGAAACGACGGTGCACGCCAAGGTCGATGTCGGCGAACTGCTCGTGACCGTGCCGCAGGGGCTCGACGTGGCCGTCTCGAGCCACGCCAAGGTCGGCAGTCTCGACATCCTGAGTGCTCATGATGACGGCCGGAACGCAAGCCTCACGTCGGGGCGCGGCGCCAAGCTCGTGATCGATGCCTCCGTCGGTGCCGGGGAGATCCGTGTGGAGCGCGCCGCTCCTTGAGCAGCGTCCCGGCACTGCAGTTCAAGCCGAGCGACGAGGATCGCGTCCTCGCCGGCGTCTGTGGCGGTCTCGCCGCGACGCTCGGTGTGGACGCGACAGTCGTTCGCCTCATCTTCGCGCTGCTCGCCCTTGCGGGCGGCGCGGGCGTCCTCCTCTACCTCGCGCTTAAGCTCTACGCTGACGGTCGTGCACGACGCGGCGCGCTCCTCGTCGCGGCTTCGGCGGCGGTGCTTCTCGTCGCACTCGGGCTGTCGCTCACCTCCGTCCTCGGTTTCAGCCTCATCGCGGCGGGCCTGGCGATCGTCTTCGTCCGCGACGGCTCGGTTCGGCCGGGCGGCTCCGCACCGGTGCTCGGGATTGCCCTCCTCATGGATGAGAGGTACCGCCTCCGACACGCTGCCCGCCTCGCCGACGATCTCGACCGCTTCGCCCAGCTCGCCGCGGACGCCCGCACGGAAGAGCGCATGGTCATCGACGAGGACGATGCGCCGCATCATGCCTCTCGCCGCATGCCGAGCTCGACCTCGACACCTTCGCCCGGCGCCGAGACGATCGTCGCAGTACCGCCGGCGCGCTGCATGCGCGCCTCGATCGATTCCGTGAGTCCGCGCCGGTCTGCCGGCACCGACGCGCGGTCGAATCCGGCACCCCGGTCGCGCACGAACACGGCGATGGCTCGATCGTTGACCTCGGTGTAGACCGAGATCTCATCGGTGCCCGAGAATTTCGCTGCGTTCGTCATCGCCTCGCGGGCGGCGAGCACGACCTGTGCGACGGTGTCGTCGAGCTTTGAATCCCCTGCATTCGCGAGCTCGATGCGAACGCCGTGCAGTTCCTCGACGTCGGCGGCCGCTTCTGCAAGCGCATCCGAAAGTGTCGCCGCGTTGCCGAACCCTCCTCCGTAGAGCCACCGGCGAAGCTCGCGCTCCTGGCGCCGAGCCAGCGAGGCGACGCGTGCCGGGTCGGCCGAGTGGCGCTGCACGAGCGCAAGTGTCTGCAAGACCGAATCGTGAACACGCGCGGCGACCTCGGCGCGCTCCTCGAGTCGGATCCGCTCCGTCCGCTCGGCGATGAGCTGCCAGACCCAGGGGCCGAGCACGAGAGCGAATGCACCGATCAGCGCACCCGGCGCGACGAAAGCAGGGGAGGCGTGATGCCGGCCGAGAAAGACGACCGCGCCATCGAGCTCGACCCTGAAGTCGTGCTCCTCGACGTCCATCTTCCGGACGGTGGGGGCGAAGGGGTGATCGCGGGGGTCGCCCTCGAGCGGCCTGGGGTGAAGTTCCTTGCGCTGTCAGTGTCGGATGCTGCGGAGGACGTGATCGGCGTGATTCGCGCAGGCGCACGAGGCTACGTCACGAAGACGATCTCGAGCGACGAGCTCGCCGACGCCGTCGAGCGTGTTGCGGCAGGCGACGCCGTGTTCTCGCCTCGGCTTGCCGGATTCGTGCTCGATGCGTTTCGCGAAGGGGCACGCGTCGGCGACGACGCGGAGCTCGAGAACCTCACCCCGCGAGAGCGCGAGGTGCTGCAGCTGATCGCCCGCGGTTACAAGTACAAGGAGATCGCTGCACGGCTTCACCTTTCGACGAAGACCGTCGAGGCGCATGTTTCGAGCGTGTTGCGCAAGCTGCAGCTCTCCTCACGTGCCGAGCTGACCCGCTGGGCACACGAACGGCGGCTCATCTAATCGCTCGCTTCCTCGGGGCATGCCGCGCTCTCGCGCGGTGTGCTCAGACGGTGCCAGGCACCGTTGCGGGAGTGTGACGATCCGTCCACATCCCTTTCGGAACCGTGAAGACGTGGGCATCATCGGGAGCGAGGTCAAACAGAAGTCGGTGCCAGGCACTGGTACGAAACACAGCGCGCTTGAATCACCGGCATGAGGCGCCACTCCGGCGGGATGCCGGCGCTGCTCGAGAAAAGCAGCGGGCTTCGACCTTGGTGACGGGCTTTGAGACTCAACGAGCACGGGAGGTGGTGCCAAGCGCGAGCGCGAGCTCGACCTTGCCCTCGTTGCGCGCGATCGACTCGACGCGCACCTCGACCGGATCGCCGAGGCGGTATTTCTTGCCGGTCGTCCGGCCGGCAAGCGCAGTCGCGAGCGGGTTCAGCTCGAAGAACTCGCCGTGCAGCCGACGCGCCGGCAGAAAGCCCTCGAACACAGCACCGAAGCGGACGAAGAGGCCCGAGCCGATCATCCCGGTCACCTCCCCCGACCACGTCTCGTCCCAGCCGAGCTCGAAGAGTCGCCGCTCGAGCAGCCAGGCGAGACAGATGTCGTCGGCAAGGTACTCGAGCCTCACCGCGTCGCGCTCCCGCTCCGACGAGTGCTCCGCGAGACCTGGCAGGTCGGAGGCATCGGGGTCGTCCGACTGCCCGAGCTCGCGCAGGAGCGCCCGGTGGACAACGAGGTCGGGGTAGCGGCGGATCGGTGAGGTGAAGTGGCAGTAGGCCGTGCTTGCAAGACCCGAGTGCCCGAGATTCGCGGGGTCGTAGCGCGCCTGCTTCAGCGCCCGCAGGACGAGCGACGGCAACGCCTCGCGCCCACGCCCTGTCTGCTCGACGTACTGCGCCACGCGGCGCGAAATCTCCCCAGCGAGGACGGCAGCCTGTTGAGGCGAGAGCCGCTCGGGCGCAGGCGGCGTCGGCACGTCGAGATCGGTCAGCTTCGCCAGCAGGAGCTCGACAGCCTGCGGGTCGGGCCGCTCGTGCACCCGGTAGAGCGTCTCGCGCCGACGCGACGAGAGGAACGCACCAACGCTCTCGTTGGCGAGGATCATCAGCTCCTCAACGAGCATGTGCGCATGCGGCTCGCCTTCGAGCCACGCATCCGCGACACCCCCCTGCCCGTCGAAGCGAAACGCGATCTCCGGCGTCTGCACCTGCAGTGCACCACGCGCGAACCGTTGCTCGCGCAGCCCACGCGCAAGCTCGTCGTTCAACTCGAGGGCCGCGAGGATCGCAGGCGGCGCCTCGCGCCGTTGCGCCTCACCGTAGGTCAGTCGCGCGTCGGAGCGGATCACCGAACGGTAGAACTCCGGCGCGCCACCGCCCGGGGGCAGCTCGACGGTAACGCAAAGGCGGTCCTGGTGGGGACGCAGGGAGCATGCGTCATCGGCGAGCGCGTGTGGGAGCATCGGCGCGACCTTCCCCGGTACATAGGTCGAGAGGGCACGACGTGCCGCGCCGAGGTCGAGCGGCGTGCCCGCGCCGACGAAGTACGAGACGTCGGCGATGTGCACCCAGGCTCGAATGCCCCCGTTTTCACGGCGGAACGAAAGCGCATCGTCAAAATCCTTCGCCGTGTCGGGGTCGACCGTGTACGTGAGGAGCTCACGCAGGTCGACGCGGTTCGAGGTATCTATCTCCGGCAGCTCCTGCCGCTCGAACGGCGTTCGTGCCCCACGCTCGACGAGCAGCGCTTCGAGCACGTTTTCGACCTCGTTGGCCGGCCCGATTATCTCCTCGACGCGCGCACGCCCCCTCCCGGTGCGGACGACCGCGAGGTCGCCGGAGGCAACCTCTCCATGTCCTTTAACATCGAGCTGGAGCGGAACGCCCGGGGTGAAGTACGGGTCGCCAGTGACGAGCCGCCGGCGGCGGCTAACTTCGACGACCAGCCGAGAGGAGTCGGAGTGCTGCGACAAGAGCGTGCCGCGAGCGTACGTCAGGCTGCACACCGCCGCGCGAGATATCGACGCCGGCCGGAGTCAGGTAGCGGGCGACTGTGAGCTTGAGCGCCGCACCGGACGGAAGCCGCGCGATCTCCTGAACGAGCGACTTGCCGTACGTCGGTTCGCCGACGATCGTCGCGCGGCCGTGATCCTTCAGAGCGCCGGCGACTACTTCGGACGCGCTCGCGCTGCCGCTGTCGACGAGCACGGCCAGCGGAATCGTCGTCGTCCCGCCCGGTTTCGCGTAGATCATCTCGAGCGGACGGTGCGCGCCGGCCAGAGAGACCACGCTTGCACCGTCATGGAGGAAGAGGGATGCAACGCCGACCGCTTCGCTCAGCAAGCCGCCGGGATCGCCCCGCAGGTCGATGACGAGCGCCCTCGCTCCCCGAAACTGCAGCTGCGAAACCGCGGCGGTCGTCATCCTCCCAGTCCCGCGCGAGAACGCCGAGATACGAACGATGCCGACCTTGCCGTAGAGCCGCGCACGCACCGGTCGAAGCTGAAAGTGCCGCCGTACGACGCTGAATGCAAGCGTGTGACTCTGGCGGCGGACTCGCAGTGACACACGGCTTCCCGGACGCCCCAGAATGCGACCGATCGCCTCGTGAAACGTGAGGCCGGCGGTTGTTGAGCCGTCCACCGTGAGGATCATGTCGCCGGGCTTGATTCCCGCGATCCGCGCCGGCCCGTCGACGATGCGATGCACGAGGAGGCCACCGGGACCGGGCAGAACAAGCACGCCGATCCCGCCGTAGCCGCCGGCATAGGCGCGGCGGGCAGCCCGGTACTCGCCCGGAGTGAGGAGCGCCGTATAGCGATCGTGCAGGGATGCGATCAGCGCCCCAACCGTGTGCTGCGAAAGCACCGATTTCGGGAGCGTCCGGTAGTACTGCCTCGCGAGCTCGGCGCTCACCTGCTCCACCTCGGACTTGGGCGTGGGCGAGGACACCGCGGGCCTCAACGCGAGCCCGATGACAAAGGCCGCAAGCGCCGCCACTGCAATCGCAAAAACTGCCCTCCGCCGCACGATGACCCGAACTCTACGACAGCTCCCCGCGTTTCGGTAGCGGTAGCGCCCTTCCTCAGACCTTCAAGAAGCGGCGGATCGTGAGGCCGGAGCCGATCGCGCCGAGCCCGAGCCCCATCCCGATCAGGATCAGCGCCGTGAGCGGGAAGGCGAGCGCCTTCACGTCCGAGTCTCCCGAGAGATGCGGCAGGATCGACGGGAGGGCGATTGCCTTACCGAGCACGAGGAAGCCGACGGCAAGGACCGAACCGGCGAGCCCGCAGAACAGGCCCTCGATCATGAACGGACCACGGACGAACCAGTTCGTCGCGCCGACGAGCTTCATCACTTCGATCTCACGACGACGCGAGAAGATCGACAACCGGATCGTGTTGGAGATCAGCAGGATGGAGGCGATCAGCAGGACAAGGGTTGCGAGCGTGAACACCGCCTCGATCACGTGTGCGACTTGCAGGATGCGGTGCGAGACCTGCTTACCATCATGCACCGTGTCGACCCCGGCCGGCTTATGTGGCAGCACGAGCGATTTGTAGAGATTGTCGACGTCCTCCGCACGTGCCGGGGAGATCTGAAGCGTGTCGGGGAACGGGTTCGACGTCAGGTTCTTGACGAGCTCCGGGTACTTCCTCTTCATGTTGAGAAGCGCCTGCTCCTTCGAGATATACGCGATGCCTCCCGGCCGCACGAACGAGTTCTGCTGCAACGAGCGAGCGAGATTGTTCTTGTCCGCTTTCGTCGCCGTCGGCAGGAAGTAGACCTTCACGACGAGTTCCTTCTTGACGTGGTTCGACCACGAGACCGTCCAGCTGCCGAGAGCGATGAAGAGACCGAGCAGGAACATCCCGATCAGAACCGTCATCGTGGCCGCGACCGTCGTCGAAAGGTTCGCGCCGAGGGACCGCCAGGCTTCCGAGAAGAGGAGCTTGACGCGACCGCTCATTCGTAACCGCCCCGACGCTCGTCGCGCGCCAGCCGCCCGCCCTCGAGCGCGATCACTCGCTTGCGCATCTTGTCGACCATCTCGCGGTCGTGGGTGACCATCAGGATCGTCGTCCCGCTGCGGTTGATGCGATAGAGGAGTTGCATGATCCCGACCGACGTGTCCGGGTCGAGGTTCCCGGTCGGCTCGTCGCAGACGAGGAGCGGCGGATGGTTGACGAACGCGCGCGCGATCGAGACGCGCTGCTGCTCACCGCCGGAAAGCTCGTCGGGAAGCGACGACATCTTGTGGGAGAGCCCGACCATTGCGAGCACCTCCGGGACCTTCTTGCGAATCGCTGACGTGCTCTCGCCCTGCACCTTCAACGCGTAGGCGACGTTCTCGGCCGCAGTACGCCGCGGCAGAAGCTTGAAGTCCTGGAACACACAACCGATGTTGCGGCGGAGCATCGGGACCTTCGAGTTCTTCAAACGGCCGAGCTCCCGGCCGCCGACGACGATCTTCCCACTCGTCGGATCGAGCTCCTTCAGGAGGAGACGCACGAGCGTCGACTTGCCAGAGCCCGATGCGCCGACGACGAAGACGAACTCACCCTTATCGATGTGGAACGTGACGTCGCTGAGGGCGGGGACGTCGGGCTCGTAGATCTTCGTCACCTGCTCGAACACGATCATCGACCCGGCAGCGGCACGAGCCGCGGCAAGGGGATCGTCCTCGACGAGTGTCGGAGCAGGGGCTGTCAATTCGGGTTCCTGCACGATGATTCCAGAGGCACCGCCTACCGAGGCGCCCGAGTGCGAAGGTGACGTCAAGTGTAGCTCACTGTCTAGACGACTCTTCCTGCCGCCTTCGCGAGGAGGAACTCGCGAATGAACGGGTCGAGCTCGCCGTCGAGGACGGCCTGCGTATTTCCCATTTCGTAACCGGTGCGAGTGTCTTTCACGAGTTGGTAGGGGTGGAGAACGTAGGAGCGAACCGACTCTCCGCCGAAGCCGGTGTCGGCCGATCCACCCCGCTCCTTCGCCATCACCGCCTCGCGCTCCTCTTCGGCCTTCTCGACGAGACGCGCCTTCAGCACGCGCATGGCGGTCTGCTTGTTCGCCGACTGGGAGCGCTCGTTCTGGCACTGGACGACGATCCCCGACGGCAGATGCGTGATCCGCACGGCGCTGTCGGTCTTGTTCACGTGCTGGCCACCCGCGCCCTGGGCCCGATAGGTGTCGATCTTCAGATCGTCGTCGTCGATCTCGACCGCGGCGTCCTCGGGAAGGAGCGGCGCGACGATCACCGTCGAGAACGCGGTGTGGCGGCGATGCGCCTGGTCGAACGGGCTCTGGCGGACCAGCCGGTGCTTGCCCCGCTCGGCCTTCAGGATCCCGTAGGCGTTCTCGCCGCCGACGGTGAAGGTGGCCGACTTGATCCCCGCTTCCTCCCCCGGGCTCGCCTCGAGCAGTTCCACCGTGAAGCCTCGGTTCGCCGCCCAGCGCTCGTACATCCGGAGCATCATCTCGGCCCAGTCCTGAGCGTCGGTGCCGCCCGTGCCCGACTGGAGAGTGACAACAGCATCGCCGGCGTCGTACTCGCCGTCGAAGAGCGCCGCCTCCTGGAGCTCCTCGAGCTCCTTGCGCAGCGGAGCCAGCGATGCGGCGACCTCGCTGTCCATCTCGCCGCCATCGAGCCCGGCAAGCTCCCGGGCGTCCTCGTAGTCGCTGACGAGCGAACGGTAGCCCTCGAGCCGGCGCGAGACGCGCGCGTGCTCGGACGAGACCTTCGCGGCCCGGCTCTGGTCGTCCCAGAAGCCAGGCGTATTGAGCTCGCTCTCGAGCTCCCCTAGACGGCGTTGGAGCGTAACCGGGTCAAAGGTATTCACGGACCCAGTCGAGCTGGGCCCCGAGCTCATCGAGCTGCTCAGTGAGGGTTGCGCCGGTCTCCGCCATGAAGGCGATCCTAGCGGCTACGGCCGGTCGATCCGTCGCGAGACGTGACCAGACGCCCGTGTCGCCCCGCAGCCCTTCCTTGAACTGCACGTCGCGAAGCACACCCTCCCGACGATACCCCGCACGCTCCGCGATCCTTTCCGACGCTGCGTTCCTGATGTCGATGCGCGGGCTCGTCGAAGCCTCCGCCTGACCTCCTCATCGTCGCCGAGGTCGACAAGTGTGGCGCCTCGGCGAGCGGCTCGAGCCAGATCGTGTCGTCGGCGAGCGGCGGATCGGGCGCAGCGAGTACACCTATCCGCAAGCTCAGGCACGTACGGACGGGTGCGCTAGGCGCCGTGGCACTTCTTGAACTTCTTGCCGGAGCCGCAGTAGCACGGATCGTTGCGGCCGATCGCCTCGAGCTCTGTGTTGACCTTCGGCTTGAGCGGCGTCGTGACGGAGCCGCCGCCCGCGACACCGGAGGTCGCGACCGACGAGGTGCCGCCGGCAGCAAGGATCGCCTCGGTCCCCGCGAGCGACTCGTGCTCGAAGCTCATCGAGCCGTTCCTGCGCCCGTTCTGGGCGGGCTGCTCGAGCGGATCGTCCGTGGAGACCTCGGCGTGGAAAAGCAACGTTACGACCTCTTCACGGATCGCGCGATTCAGGTCGAGAAACATGACGTGTCCCTCGTTGCGATACTCGACGAGCGGATCCTTTTGCGCCATGCCGCGAAGATGAATTCCCTCGCGCATGTAGTCCATGTTCTCGAGGTGCTCGCGCCAGCGGATGTCGACGGTCTGGAGGACGATGAAGCGCTCGAGGTTGCGCATCAGGCCTACCTCGATCTCGTCGAGCTCCTTCTCACGTTCGGTGTAGGCGTCGAGCGCGTCGTCGATGAATTCCTGAAGGACGCCCTCGCGCTCGAGGCCCCGCAGCTCGGCGGCGGTCACGCCCGTGCCGTACACACCCTCCATCGCGGCGACGAGGCCCTCGAGGTCCCATTCGGCCTGCGATTCGTCCAGTGTGTATTCGCCGACGACGTTCGAGAGCACTTCGGGTAACCACTCTTCGCGGATGTCCTCGGCGAGATCCTCGCCGTGCAACACGCGGTTGCGCTGCTCGTAGATCACCTGACGCTGCACGTTCATCACGTCGTCGTACTTCAAGACGTTCTTTCGGGCGACGAAGTTTTGCTCCTCGACTTTCTTCTGAGCGTTCTCGATCTGCCGTGAGAGGATCGACGCCTCCATCGGCTGATCGTCGGGGAGCTTGAAACGCTGCATGATGTTCTGGATCCGGTCGCCCGCGAACAGGCGCACGAGATCGTCCTGGCCCGAGAGGTAGAAGCGCGTTTCGCCCGGATCGCCCTGACGGCCCGAGCGGCCGCGCAGCTGGTTGTCGATGCGGCGCGCCTCGTGGCGCTCGGTACCGAGCACGTAGAGCCCACCGAGCTCGCGCACCTGGTCGTCGATCTTGATGTCGACACCGCGCCCGGCCATGTTGGTCGCGATGGTGACTGCCCCGAACGCGCCGGCATCCTGGATGATCTCCGCCTCGCGGGCGTGCTCCTTCGCGTTGAGCACGTTGTGCGGCACACCGCGGCGCTTCAACAGCTCGCTCAGGTACTCCGACGTCTCCACGGCGATCGTGCCGACGAGCACCGGCTGGCCCTTCTCATGGCGCTCCTTCAGATCATCGACGACGGCGTTGAACTTCGCCTCGATGCTCTTGAAGATCAGGTCGTTCTTGTCGTTCCGCGCGACGGGAACGTTCGTGGGGATCTCGACGACGTCGAGGCCGTAGATCTCGACGAATTCTTTCTCCTCGGTCTTCGCGGTGCCCGTCATTCCCCCAAGCTTCTCGTAGAGGCGGAAGTAATTCTGGAGGGTGATCGTCGCGAGGGTCTGATGTTCCTCCTGGATGGCGACACCTTCCTTCGCCTCGACCGCCTGGTGCAGTCCCTCGCTCCACCGGCGCCCTTCCATGATGCGCCCGGTGAACTCGTCGACGATCTTCACCTCACCGTCCTCGATGACATACTCGACGTCCTTCTTGTAGAGCGCCTCCGCCTTGAGCGACTGGATCAGGTGGTTCACGAGCTGCACGTTCGTCGGGCTGTACAGGTTGTCCACGCCCATCGCGCGCTCGACCTTCTCGATCCCCGACTCGCTCGGCGAGATCGTCTTGTGCTTCTCGTCGTAGAGGAAGTCGAACTGCTGCGACAGCGCCTCGTCGTCGACCTTCGTTCCCTTCGACTGCGCGCGCGTGAGGCCCTTTACGATCCGCGCGAAGTCGTAATAGGTCTTCGCCGCAGTCGTCGGCTCACCCGAGATGATCAGCGGTGTGCGGGCCTCGTCGACCAAGATCGAGTCGACCTCGTCGACGATCGCGAAACGATGGCCGCGCTGAACGACGCCGTCGAAGCTGATCGACATGTTGTCCCGGAGATAGTCGAAGCCGAACTCCGAGTTCGTGCCATAGGTGACATCCGCGTTGTACGCATCCTTCCGACGGTCGAACGGCATGTCGCTCTCGATGAATGCGACCTTCATCCCGAGACGCTCGAACACGCCGCCGTTCCACGCGGCGTCGCGCTGGGCGAGGTAGTC
This sequence comes from Gaiellales bacterium, assembly GCA_038328165.1. Lineage (GTDB taxonomy): Bacteria > Actinomycetota > Thermoleophilia > Gaiellales > Gaiellaceae > PALSA-600. Next base: position 26,400 of record JBBQLT010000012.1, on the reverse strand, counting down.
GTTCACGGTCACGAGATGGACGCCGGTTCCCGGCAGGGCGTTCAGGTACAGCGGCAAGCTCGCCACGAAGGTCTTGCCCTCACCGGTCTTCATCTCGGCGATGTCGCCCTCGTGCAGGACGATGCCGCCCATCATCTGGACGTCGAAGATTCGCTGATCGGACTCGCGCAGACGCGCCTCCCGCACCGCGGCGAACGCCTCGAAGAGGACGTCCTCGAGAGACTCGCCGTTCTCGAGGCGCTGCCGAAACTCGACCGTCTTCGCAGCGAGCTCAGCGTCCGAGAGCTTCTGGAAGTCGGGCTCGAGGGTGGCGATGTAGGCGGCCTGCTCGGCGACCCGCTTCATGCGCCGGCCCTCGCCGAAGCGAAGAGCCTTTTCGAGGGATCCGAGCGCAGGCGACATCGGAGACAGGGTACCGGCTCGCCTGATTCTCACTTGCCCCGGGGCGGCGCCCTTTACGGAATCGTCACCTCTCTCAGAGCGGGCTCGCCTGCATCTCCCAAAGCTCGCCGTCAAGACGTGAGGCTCGGACGACATATTCCGCTCCGACCGCCTCGCCGCCGCCCTCGAGGGCCGGCGTGCTGCCAAAGGCCGGGCGTCCGTCCACGTGCAGTGTCCGCCCCTCCCGTGTGACGACGAGCTCGGCCTCGTCGCCCCGCAGGCCCGGCACAGCGACGACCGTGATTCGCGACGCGGCGACAGCCCAGGTCACCGCACCGCGCCGCACGCATTCAGCGCGGTAGGGCGGCGGAACCGAGGCTTCCACTGCGTCTACGAGCGGCGCAAGTGCCTCGTCAGGCTCGTCTTCCTCGACGAGGATCGTTCCGTCTGTCAGCGCGACGAAATGAACGGCATCGCCCTTGAGCGCGGGCGCGTCGGCCGTCGCGACTGAATCCCACCGCCGTGGGCGCGGGACGCCGTGAATCCCCGGCTCGCCGCGCGGCTCGCCGTCCCAGCCCGGTGGCTCGGCCGCCTGCCCGGCCGAAGCGACGCCCGCCCCCCGGTCGAGACCGAGCTCGCCCGCCTCCGCGAGGCGCACGTGCAGCGGCTTTCCGCGACGGAACAGAGCGACCCTCACCCAGCGTCGCCGTGATGCTCGACGTGCCGGCGCGGCTCGACGATCCGCCGCTCGCGATAGCGCTTCACCTGCCGTTCGAGCTTCTCGACGAGCTGATCGATCGACGCTTTCGCATCGGGAGAGGACTCGCGGGCGCGCAACGTCGCTCCCTTCCCGTAGATGGTGCCTTCGGCGATGTGGCGGTCGGCGATCGAAGGGTTGCGCTGCTCCGAGAGCTCGACCTCGACCTGCGTCTCTGCCGCCAGCTGTTTCCCGAGCTTCGCGAGCTTTCGCTCGGCGTACTCGCGGATCGACGGGGCGACATCGACATTCTTGCCCTTCACCTGAAGCCTCATCGCCGCCTCCCTGGTGGTGGTCGGTCCTGCCACTGAGCCTAGCGCACCGTCCTCGCGAGAGTGACGACATGAACACGGGCCGCACCCGCAGCCCGCAGCGTCCCGGCGGCCGCGTCGACGGTTGCGCCCGTCGTGTACACGTCGTCGATGAGGAGCACCACTCCGGAGACGGCCGCCCTCGCCGCAAAGGCACCGCGGACATTCGCGCGTCGCTCAGCGCGTGGGAGCCCGGTCTGGCGCCCACTTCGGCGCGCTCGTGCGAGTAGCGGAGCGGTCTCGAGTGACCAGCGTGCTCCGAGCTCGCACGCGAGCTGCTCGGCGGGATGGTCGCCGCGGCGAAGCTGCCGCGCCCGATCGGACGGGATCGATGCAATGACGTCGGCCGCGGGCTGCTCGATGTGCTCGACGACGAGTTCGGCGGCGAGGCGAGCGGCATGGCGGAGGCCGTGCTCCTTCCAGGCGTGGACAAGCGGCCGAGCAGGGCCGGCGTACGCTACGGCTGCGCGTGCGGAGGCGAAGGCGAGCCGGCGGCCGGCACATTCCCGGCAGCGTTCGACGGGCCACGCAGTCGGAGCGCCGCAGCGGGTGCAGCGCGGAAGCGCAAGCACACGCAACTGCGAGCGGCAGGACCGACACATCGTGTCGGCGGCGGCGCCACAGGCAACGCAACGGTGGGGTAGAACAAGGTCGACGAGCCACGCCACTCACGCTACGGAAGAACCTGCAACGTGTCTGTGCCGACTCTGTGAAAAGACTGGGCTTACTGCGGCGAGTACGCCGACCGGGTCGAAAGTCCGTGCCGGGCGCGCAGGTGGTTATCGGCCTCGAGCAGCTGCTCGTGGTTCCCGATGTCGAACCAGTCACCGTCGAACTCGTAGCCGTAGACCGGCTCGCGGCGATAGAGCCACGCCACGAAGCTTCCCGCCTGATCGGGCGCGTGGCCCTCGTCGAGGTAACGGCGAACGAGCGGCAGCTGGGCGCGCGCGTAGATGTACGTCGCCGTGGCCGCGAGTGTCCCTGGGGGATCGTCAGGCTTTTCGATGAAATACTCGATCCGGCTGTCGCTCCCGAGCTCGACGATGCCGTAGTGCGTGGCCAGCTCGAGATCGCCGCAGTCGTAGACGGCGACGGCACTCGCCGCCCCACGACGGCGCCAGTCGGCCGCGAAATCTGCAAGGGGGTAGTCGAAGAGATTGTCGCCCGCAACAACGAGGAGGTCGTCGTCAATCCGTCCCCGTTCGATCGCCAGTTGCAGATCGCCGACGGCGCCAAGCCTGTCTTCGTTGGTGAACGTGCCATCGTCGTGCACGACGACGTCTCGGCCGGCGGCCCAATCGCCGAACTGCCCTGCGAAACGGCTGTTCGTGATCAGGTGGATGCCATCGACGTCGGGGATCGTGCGAGCGTTGTCGACGATCCAGTCGACCATCGGCCGACCGCCGACCGGAAGCAGCGGCTTCGGGATCGTGTCCGTAAGAGGGCGAAGACGCGTTGCGTACCCGGCGGCGAGGATGACGACCTTCATGCCGCCGCAACCAGCTCGGCGAGTGACTCGGCAAACGGCTCGCGGTGAACTCCCGACTCGGTGATGATCGCCGTGATCAGCCCGGCCGGTGTGACATCAAACGCGGGATTCCTGGCGTTGAACCGGCTTGTGATCTCTCCTGGGTCGCGCTCTTCGATCGGGATGCCCGCGCCGGCGGCCGTCGCAAGATCGACGGTCGAGCTGGGCGCCACGATGTAGAACGGGATCGCGTGGTATCGCGCCAGCACGGCGAGCGAGTACGTGCCGATCTTGTTCGCTGTGTCACCGTTCGCGACGATGCGGTCGGCGCCCGTGATCACACACTCGACCTCGCCGGCGGCCATCAGCGAAGCGGCAGCGGAATCTGCGATCACCGTGTGCGGGATCCGAGCGGTTTCGAGCTCCCAGGCGGTCAGGCGCGCGCCCTGGAGAAGGGGCCGGGTCTCGTCGACCCAGACGTGCGAAAGGAGGCCACGCTCCCAGGCAGTGAGCAATGCCCCGACGGCGCTTCCGTAGCCGCCCGTCGCCAAGCCGCCGGCATTGCAGTGAGTCAGGGCCCGGGTGCCCGGCGGGAGCAGATCTGCCGCGCGCCCGGACATTCGGCGGCACCGGTCGACCTCATCGGCGTGGATCTGTCGCGCGTGGTCGTAGGACAGATCGTCGCGCATCGTGTCGAGCGCCCACGCGAGGTTGACGGCCGTCGGGCGAGACTCGCGCAGCACGTGGTCTGCCTCCCCAAGATCCTCGCCGCGCGCGGCCGCGAGCGCGATTCCGTAGGCCGCCGCAACGCCGATCGCCGGCGCACCGCGAACGACCATCGTCCGGATCGCCTCGGCAACCTCGGCCGAGGTCGAGCACACGACATCGATCTCTTCGAGCGGCAGGCGGCGTTGATCGAGGAGTACGACACAGTCAGCCTCGAGCCGAAGAATCCGATCAGGCTCGAGCACGGACCGCGATCTCGAATGTCGCCCAACCGGTCGTGCAGGCGACACCCGGCGCCGGCACGACCGTGAACGTGCGCTTCGCGGTGCCTGCGCAGGCCCCGATCAGGTGCCCTCGTCCCAGGATGCGAGGTACTTCTTCTGCTCCTCCGTGAGCTGGTCGATCGTAACCCCCATCGTTGCGAGCTTCAGGCGCGCAATCTCCTCGTCGATCTCGGTCGGCACCGGGTAGACCTTCTTCTCGAGGGACGCTGCGTGCTGCACGGCGTATTCAGTCGCGAGGGCCTGGTTGGCGAAGCTCATGTCCATGACGATTGCCGGGTGTCCTTCCGCCGCCGAGATGTTGACCAGACGGCCTTCTGCGAGCAGGAAGAGCAACCGCCCGTCCGCCATCGTAAACTCCTCGACGAAGTTGCGCGCCTCGCGTGTTTCGACCGCCAGCGACTTCAGCGCCGGGATGTCGATCTCGACGTTGAAATGACCGGTGTTGCAGATGATCGCGCCGTCCTTCATGACCTCCAGGTGCTGACGAGCGATCACGTGCTTGTCGCCGGTCGCCGTGCAGAAGATGTCGCCGATCTTCGCGGCCGCTTCCATCGGTATCACCTCGTAGCCATCCATCAAAGCCTCCAGTGCGCGCATCGGATCGATCTCGGTCACGATCACGTGCGAGCCGAGTCCCTTCGCGCGCATCGCGACCCCGCGCCCGACCCAGCCGTAGCCGGCCACCACGAAGCGCTTGCCGGCAAGCAGGACGTTCGTGGCACGGATGATCCCATCGATCGTCGACTGGCCGGTGCCGTAACGGTTGTCGAAGAAGTGCTTTGTTCGAGCGTCGTTGACGGCGATCACCGGGAACGCCAGCGCACCGTCGGCCTCCATTGCCTTCAGCCGGATGACACCCGTTGTCGTCTCCTCCATACCGGCGATGATGTCGCCGAGCTGTTCTCGTCGAGCACTGTGGAGGACGCTGATCACGTCGGCGCCGTCGTCCATCGTGAGCTGCGGCTTGTGGTCGACCGCGGCCTCGATGTGGGAGTAGTACGTATCGTTGTCCTCACCCTTGATCGCAAAGCACGCAATGTCGAACTCCTCGACGAGCGCTGCCGCAACATCGTCCTGAGTCGAGAGCGGATTTGATGCACACAGCACCACGTCCGCGCCGCCGGCCTTGAGCGTGCGCATTAGGTTGGCCGTCTCCGACGTCACATGCAGGCACGCAGAGACGCGATAGCCGGCGAGCGGCTGCTCCCGCTCGAACCGCTCGCGAATCGCGGTCAAGACCGGCATCTGCCGGTCCGCCCACATGATGCGCCGTACGCCCTCCGGGGCGAGCGACAGGTCTTTCACGTCGTAGCGCTTCGTCGTAGCCATACGTCCTCTCTCGTTTATCGCGGGGCAGTGTAGTGGTCAGACAGCGAGCAGACGCTCATGCTTCCGCTGCTCCCATTCGATCCAGGAGCGGGCATCGTCCCCTGCGGCCAGCCAGGCATCCACCGCCTGCCGGAGATCCGCCTCACGCCTCAGCCGCCGGGCGAAGACGAGCTCAGCGAGCTCAACGCCGAAGCGTGCGCGCAGGTCGCGAAGCGAGCGCAGGCGGTTGAGCTCGGGGAGACCGTAGAGCCGGTATCCGGCGTCGGTACGCAGGGGCATGACGAACGCATGCTCCTCGAGGTAGCGAAGCATGCGCGCCGACCAGCCGCTTTCGACAGCAGCGCCACCGACGGTCAAGAGCTCGCGGGCCACGGTCAAACCTTACCACAGGTGTGTGAGGGTTGCGCACGAGATCCCCCTTGGGGGGAACGCAGGCCCCTTTCGAAGCGTTGCAGAATGCCTGTCACTCGCGGGTCACAACTTCGCGTCGGAAGGCGAAATTCTTCGCACGCGACGGCGCGACTGCGTGCAAACGAATGGAGGACGCGGGGGCCTGTTCGGCGCGGGGCCTGAAGGCTCAGGGCGCGGAGGTGCCTTCGCGGCCGTAGGCGTCTTCGAGGCGCACGACGTCATCGAGGTGCGGCGTCGAGACCTCGAGGATCGTCGTGTCCTCGATCGCCGTGATGCGATGCACCGTCCCCGGTGCGTAATGGAAGGCTGCGCCGGGGCCGATCACCTCTTCTTTCAGCGACCTCTCCCCCGCGTTCCCGAGCTCGAGCTTCGCGCGCCCGGCTTGCACCAGCCACGACTCATCCTTCTCCCGGTGGAACTGCAACGACAGTGCGTGGCCCGCCCGGACGAAGAGCACCTTGCCGCAATATGCGTCAGTGAGCGCCCAGATCAGCTCGTGACCCCACGGCTTCTCGACCTTCCTGACTTCGAACGACCAGGGATCGACGGTGTCGATGTTCGGCGAGTCGACCGACATGCCTCGATCCTCTCACGCGAGCCACTCGGGGTGGGCGGCCACGTGCTCGGCCGCGGCGCGGAGCTCCTTCGGGGTGTTCACCGTCAGCCAGAGGCCCGCGTGCCGATAGGCGCGCAGCCGTCCTTCCCGGGCGAGCTCCGGGAAGACCGTCGACTCGTGGTCGCCCTTGACCGGAAAGCGGGCGAGCGCCGCCTCCGAGAGGACGTAGTTCCCGCAGTTCACCCAGTAGGGAACCTGACCACCTTCGCGAAACCCGCGAACGACGTCCTCGTCGTCGAGCTCGACGACGCCGAATGCCGACTTCGGCTGCGCCACGGCGATCGTCGCGAGCGCACCGGTCCGGCGATGCTCTGCCAGCACCCCGGCAAAGTCCACGTCGACGAGCTCGTCGCCGTTCAGCGCATACACGTCACCGGTCTCCGTGCGCAGGCGTGCAGCGAACTTGATGCCCCCGCCACGCCCGAGGCGCTCGGGCTCCTCGGCCGCAACGATCTCCGGGCCGAGCTGCGCGAGCTCGTCGAGGAACAGAGCTCCCTGTCCAGCGGCGCAGGCCACGATCACGCGGGTCACCCCTGCATTCGCAAGCCGCGAGATTTGATACGCGGCGAGCGGCTTGCCGGCAACATCGACGAGCGCCTTCGGCCGTCCGGCCGCAGCGTCACCGAGCCGCTCGGCCTTGCCCCCGGCGAGGATGATCGCCTCCACAGCGGCCTCCGACCCTAGGCTTCGCTGGGCGAGAGCTCGGGAGTCTGCGGCAGCACGTCGCCCGGAGCAGTCGGCCGGCCGATTCCCTCGTACGCGAAGCCGGCGCGCCGCGTGGCGTCGGGGTCGAGGAGGTTGCGACCGTCGATGATGAGCGGCCGCGCCATGGCCATGCGCACCTCGTCGGACGCGAGCTCGCGCAATTCAGCCCACTCGGTGACGATCACGGCCGCGTCGGCGCCGCGAACGGCATCGAGGATCGAGCCGACGATCTCAACGCCCTTCGGTAGCTTCGAACCGTCGGCGATGGGATCCCATGCGCGGACCTCGGCGCCCTCGGCCAGCAGCCGTGAGGCGAGCACGATCGACGGCGCCTCGCGCATGTCGTCGGTGTTCGGCTTGAACGCCAGACCAAGCAGCGCGACGTTCTGGCCGCGCAGCGAGCCAAGATGACGCTTCAGCTTGCCGATCACCCGCCGCTTCTGCAGCTCGTTGACCTCGATCACGGCCGAGAGGAGCTGGAAGTGGTAACCAGAGTTGGAGGCGAGCTGCTTCAACGCGAGCGAGTCCTTCGGGAAACACGACCCGCCGTACCCGATGCCCGCATTCAGGAAGTGCGGGCCGAGCCGATGATCGAGGCCGATTCCTTCGGCGACCTTGACGACATCCGCCCCGGTCGCCTCGCAGACGTTTGCGATCTCGTTGATGAAGGAGATGCGCGTCATCAGAAATGCGTTCGCCGCGAGCTTGATCATTTCGGCCGAGTTGACATCGGAGCGAACCACAGTCGCCTCGATCGATGCGTAGAGCCCCGCGACCGCGTTGCCGTCCTCGTCGTCGAACGCGCCGATCGCGATCCGGTCGGGGTTCATGAAATCGCGCACCGCGCGACCCTCGGCGAGGAACTCCGGGTTCGAGACGTACCCGACGTGCTCGAGCCCGCGCTGGTCGAGGCCCGCCCGCACCTTCTCGCCTGTGCCGACCGGCACCGTCGACTTCATCACGAGGATCGGCCGCCCGCTGAGCTCAGGAAGCTCATCGACGACCGTCCAGACGCGGGACAGGTCGGCGTCGCCCGAGTAGGTGGGCGGTGTGTCGACGCAGACGAAGAGGAAGTCGCAATCCGCGACGTCACCGACGTCGAGCGTGTAGGTCAGCCGCTCGACGTTTCGCGCGAGCAGCTCCGGAACGCTCTCCTCGTGAAACGGCACCTCGCCGCGGCGAAGTGCCTCGATCTTCTCGGACACCACGTCACGGATCACGACCTCGTGACCAAGCTCCGCGAAGCACGCGCCCGTGACGAGGCCAACCCAACCTGCTCCGAAGATGCCGACTCTGCTCATCGCGCGCCGGAGATTAACGAACGCTTGTTAGAGGTTTGAGACCCTTGGCGATCGCGAGCATGGTCTCGTTGGAAAGGGAGTCGAGCAGCGTATTGACGACCCAATAGCTTGCTCCGTGTGCGTGCAGCACGACCATGTGGAGGTGTGAGCCCGTGTAATAGAGATCGAACTCGCGGCCGCCGAGATCGTGGCGGAAGCTCTTGTCCGCCAGGGCAGGCGCGCCGCCCCAGTCGGTCTCCTGGATGCCCCAGTACTCGTAACTGCCGCCGAAGCCGCTTCGAAAGACGAGGCGTACCGCCTTGTGCTTGCCCCGGCCGTCGATCCAGTAGGTGCGCTCGGCGTTGTCGCCGGGCGCCGTGTCCGGGAACGAGTTGCGTTCGAGAATCGTGGGCACGAAGAGCGGGAACTTCAGCTTCGACTGCACACCGGCCAGCAACCCCTTGCCGGGACCTGCATCGGCGCGAACGACCGCCGCCACGTGTTGCGGCACCTTGGTCGCCGGCAGGGGCTCCATCGTCCCGTGGAAGGCAGAGCCGAGGGCGACGAGCAACATGGAGCCCGGATCGAGCGCGAGCAGTTTCGGTGCCCGCGCCGGTAGCTTCCTGATGTCGGCGGGCTGCATCAGGCTCTGCAGCGCCTGCGCGGCGGCCTTCGACCGGCGTTGCGCGCCGTCGTAGTAGATGACCGAGTGGAAGTAGTTCTGCACCGGGGTGTCCGCCTGCGCGCCGTGCGGCGGCGTCAGAGTCTGGTAGCCGCGCTGGGCGAGCAGGTAGGCAGCGTTCGCAGCCGCTCCCGTGACGCCGCTGCCGTTGAGCACCGTGACCGTCGTCGACGCCGGCGGGGGCGCCTTCTGCTTCACCTTGCGGCCGAGCGCGACCGTGTTCGCGACCTTCGACGAGGAAACGTCGGGATTCTGGAAGGCGTCGACGGCCGCCTGGACGTCGGAGGTCGAGGCCTGGCAACCGAGTGAGCACTGCACGTTCTCGATCTTGTCCTGGAAGAGATGGCCGCCGGGGATCGACTGGGCGAAGAGCGCGTACGAGATCACCTGGTTTCCGCCGAGGCTGCGTCCGCCCTCCCCGACTTCGATGTTCCTCGTGATCGTGCTGACGAGGCTCGGCAGCTTCTCGAACGAGAAGTTGTGTGCGACCTGCTCGCGAAACGCACGCACGAACTCCTGCTGACGCGCAAGCCGGTACAGGTCGGAGTCGGTGTGCCGGAAGCGCACGAAGTCGAGCGCCTGCCCTCCCGTAAGTCTCTGGTAGCCGGGCTGCAGGTTGATGTTCGCAAAGTTGTTCAGGTACGACCCGGTGTTCTTGTTGTAGTAGCGGCGGTCGACATCCATCCAGACTCCGCCCAGCTTGTCGACCACCTCCTTGAAGCCGTGGAAGTTGACCGTGATCAGGTAGTTAATCGGCAGGCCAGTGAGGTGACGCACCGTCAGCACGGTGCCCTTGGCGTTGCAGCGCGAGTAGGCCGAGTTGATGCGGTCGGTCGTGACCACATGACCGACCTTGTCCGACGCTGATGAGCCACAGTAGATCGGCACATCGAGGTCACGCGGGAAGGAAAGCAGCGAGATCGACTTCGTCGCCGGATCGGCGCGAATCAACATCAACGTGTCGGAGAGCGACGGGTGACTCGCCTCGACTCCCGCGCGATGGTCGTAGCCGATCACGAGCGCGATCGCGGCGTGGTGAGCCACCGGGATGTCGAGTGCAGCAGCCGCCTTCTTCACGCCAACCGTGTGCGCTCGAACGGCCGCGACGGATTGATGGAAGTAGAGATATGCGCCGCCCGCCAGGGCGAGCGCAAGCGACGTGACGGCGAGAACGGTGAAGAGCAGGATCTTCCCGAGCAGGCCGAGCCCGGTCTTCGGCGGCGGGGGAGGCTGCCGGTAACGGGTCACCGCACTGACGGTCCCGGGAGGGAACACGGCACTGCCGTTCCCGTTCGCACCGGAACTCCGCCCGATGCCTCTCTTCATGGTCGTCCGCATAAACGAGTGGCGGCGCCCCTCGAGGCGCCCGCGCCTCGAAGGATACCCGACCGCCTGGTCAGCCCAGGTTGGGTGAGAGCCAGCGCTCGAGCTCGACTACCGGCATGCCTTTCCGGCGCGCGTAGTCGGCGAGCTGGTCGCGCCCGATCCGCCCGACCGCGAAGTATTTCGCCTGCGGGTGGGCCAAATAGATGCCGCTGACCGCCGCCGCGGGCGTCATCGCGAAGCTCTCGGTCAGCCCGAGCCCGACGCGTTCGGCGCCGAGCAGGTCGAAGAGCTTCCGCTTCTCGGTATGGTCGGGGCAGGCGGGGTACCCGAAGGCCGGCCGGATCCCGCGGAAGGTCTCGCGCATCAGCTCGTCCGGCGCCAGATGCTCCTCGGGTGCGTACCACTCGCGGCGGGTGCACAGATGAAGCCACTCGGCGAACGCCTCGGCAAGCCGGTCGGCGAGCGCCTTCACGATGATCGACGTGTAGTCGTCGAGCTCGGCTGCGTAGCGCCCCGAGAGCTCGTCTGCGCCGTGAATCGCGACGGCAAACGCCCCAACGTGGTCACCGCGCGGCGCGACGTAGTCGGCGAGCGAGCGGTTCGGGCGCTCGTCGCCGTGGTCTGCCTGCTGGCGGAGCAGGTTGAACTGAGTGTCGCCGACAATGATGTCGTCGCCGTCAGAGTGAGCCGGCCAGTAGCCGCGAATGCCCTGTGCCTGCAGAGCTCCTTCGTCCACGATCTGCGCGAGTGTCTTCTGGGCGTCGTCGTACAACTCGCGAGCCGCGGGATTTTCGAGGATCGCCGGGAACTTCCCCTTGAGGTCCCAGGCGTGGAAGAAGAACTGCCAGTCGATGTAGGAAGCGAGCTCCGCGAGCGCCGGGCTCACCTCCCGCGCTCCGAGGAACGGCGGCGCCGGGAGGTCGTCGAACCGCGTCGCTGCCCGGTTTGCCCGGGCGCGTTCGAGTGACAGGAGCGGCTTGCGTACCTTCTCGGCGTGCTGGACGCGCAGTCGCTCCTGCAGCTCGCGGTTGTCGAGGTCGAGCGCGGCGCGACGCTTCGGATCGAGCAGCGCCGATACGACATCGACGACACGACTCGCATCGAGGACGTGCACCGTCTCGTTCTCGTATTCGGGCGCGATCTTCACGGCGGTGTGCTGACGCGAGGTCGTGGCGCCACCGATCATCAGCGGCAGCTCGATCCGCCGTCTCTTCATCTCGCGTGCGACGTCGACCATCTGATCGAGTGACGGCGTGATGAGGCCCGAGAGCCCGACGATGTCGACGTTCTCGCGCTCGGCGGTGTCCAGGATGGTCTCCGGAGGGACCATCACCCCCAGGTCGATCACGTCGTAGTCGTTGCATCCGAGGACGACGCCGACGATGTTCTTTCCGATGTCGTGCACGTCGCCCTTCACGGTCGCGAGGAGGACCTTCCCTTGCGCGCCGTGCGAGCCGTCTTTCTCGGCCTCCATGAAGGGTTGCAGGTAGGCAACAGCCCGCTTCATCACGCGTGCCGACTTGACCACCTGCGGCAGGAACATCTTCCCCGATCCGAAGAGGTCACCGACGACGCGCATGCCGTCCATGAGCGGCCCCTCGATCACCGCGAGCGGACGGTCGGCCTGCTGCCGCGCTTCCTCGGTGTCCGCCTCGATGAAGTCGACGAGCCCGCGGACGAGCGCGTGCTCGAGGCGCTCGCCGACCGGCGCATCGCGCCACGCGAGGTCGACTTCACGCGCCGTACCGGTGCCGCGCACGTTCTCGGCCAGCTCGACGAGACGTTCGGTCGCGTCTGCGCGCCGGTTGAAGATCACGTCCTCGACGCGCTCCTTCAGCTCAGGTTCGATGTCCTCGTACACCGCGAGCTGACCCGCGTTCACGATTCCCATGTCGAGCCCGGCGCGGATCGCGTGGTAGAGGAATGCCGCGTGCATTGCTTCCCGCACGGCGTCGTTGCCGCGAAACGAGAAGCTGAGGTTCGAGATCCCGCCGGAGGTGTGCACACCTGGGCACCGCTCCTTGATCAGCGGCAGGCTCTGGATGAACGCGTTTGCGTAGTCATCGTGCTCCTCGATGCCGGTTGCGACCGCAAGGACGTTCGGGTCGAAGATGATGTCTTCCGGCGGGAAGCCGACGTCACCGACGAGCAGGTCGTAGGCGCGCCCGCAGATCTCGACCCGCCGTCCGGGCGTCGTGGCCTGGCCCTCCTCGTCGAACGCCATCACGATTACCCCGGCGCCGTAGTCGCGCGCCAGCCGCGCCTGGCGAAGGAACTCGGCCTCGCCTTCCTTCAGCGAGATCGAGTTGACGATGCCCTTGCCCTGGACGCACTGGAGCCCGGACTCGAGCACGGTCCACTTCGAGCTGTCGATCATGATCGGCAGACGCGCGACCTCGGGCTCGGTCGCGACTACGTTCAAGAACGTCCGCATCGCCTCTTCGCCCTCGAGGAGGTCGGCGTCCATGTTGACGTCGAGGATGTTCGCTCCGCCGCGGACCTGCTCCAGCGCCACGTCGATCGCCCCCGAGAAGTCCCCGCCCTCGACGAGCCGGCGGAAACGGGCCGAGCCTGTGACGTTCGTGCGCTCGCCGATGACCACGAACCCGGTGTCATCGCCGATCTCGAAGGTCTCGAGCCCGCTGAAGCGCGGCACGTGCCGCGGAGCCGGAAGACGGCGCGGCTCGAGCCCTCGTACGGTGTCGACGATTGCCTTCGTATGCTCGGGATGCGAGCCGCAGCACGAGCCGACGACGTTCAGAAAGCCGTCGACCGCGAATTCCCGCAGGAGCGTGGATGTCACGTCGGGTGTCTCGTCGTAACCGCCGAATGCATTCGGCAGCCCGGCGTTCGGGTGGCACGACACGAGACACGGAGCGACCCGTGAGAGCTCGGCGACGTACGGGCGCATCTCCTTTGCTCCGAGCGAGCAGTTGACGCCGACGATCATCGGCCGGGCGTGCTCGATCGACGTCCAGAACGCCTCGGTCGTCTGACCCGTCAACGTGCGGCCGGAGAGGTCGACAATCGTGACGCTGATCCAGAGCGGCAACTCGGGTGCGGTCTCGCGCGCGGCGAGGATCGCGGCCTTTGCGTTCAAGGTGTCGAAGATCGTCTCGATCAGCAGCAGGTCGACGCCGCCGTCGGCGAGCCCTCGGATCTGCTCGGCATACGTCGCCTTCACCTCGCCGAAGGTGTGCGTGCGGAACCCGGGGTCGTCGACGCGGGGCGACAATGAGAGCGCGACGTTCAGCGGCCCGACCGAGCCAGCGACGAAGCGCTCACCCGCCGACTCGCGGGCGATGCGCGCGCCCGCGACGTTCATGTCGTAGACCGCGTCCTCGAGGCCGTAGTCCGCCTGCCCGATCGACGTTGCGGTGAAGGTGTTCGTCGTCGCGAAGTCCGCACCCGCAGCGAAGTACGCGTCGTGCACCTCGCGCACGATCTCGGGCTGCGTCAGGTTCAGCAGGTCTGGATCGTTGAGGACGTCACGCGGATGATCCGCGAAGCGCTCCCCGCGGAAGTCGGTTTCGGACAGCCCGCGGCCCTGCAAGAGAACGCCCCAGGCGCCGTCGAGCACGAGAATGCGCTCCTCTGCAAGCTTTCTGATCTCGTCTGCGACGTCGCGTGCCATGTCAACCTCCGGACGTGCCCAAAGAGGGTGCGGAGCGGCGCTCGCGCGGGCTCTTTAGGCGTTTGGTAACCCGGTCGCCAAGCTGCCGTTCAAAGCTCTCCGGGAGGGAGGATCCTAGCTACGAGCGACCGGCGACGGCAAGTTGGTTCTCGGCGTGCCGGATGCGCTCGGTTACCTGCCAGCGGTCGGCGGTCGACTCCCCGCTCTCGATCGCCTGAAGCTCCGCCTGCGCCTCGTCGAGCTGCGCTCGCGCTCGGGCGTCGTCGATCTTCTGCGCGTCGACTGCGTCGTCGACAAGCGCGATCGCCCGGTCTTCCAGCACCTGGAAGAAGCCGGGGCCGGTGGCGAAGGTCAGGACATCGCCCCCACCCGGATGAATGCGGGTCGAACCGGCCTTCAGCGTCGCGATCAGCGGGGCATGCCGGGCGAGCACGCCGATCTCACCGGCGGCACCGGGAACGATGATCATCTCGGCGTCACCCTCGAACGCCGGGCCGTCGGGCGTCACGAGCGAGACCGAGAACAACTTGCGGTCGGCCACTATGCAGTGGCGCCGGACATCTGCTGCGCGCGCTCGACGGCGCCCTCGATCGGGCCGACCATGTAGAAGGCCTGCTCGGGCAGCTCGTCGTGTGCGCCCTGGAGGATCTCCTGGAAGCCGCGAATCGTGTCTTCGAGCTTGACGTACTGCCCGGGCGTGCCGGTGAACTGCTCGGCGACGAAGTTCGGCTGCGAGAGGAACCGCTGGATCTTGCGCGCGCGTGAAACGGTCAGGCGGTCCTCGTCGGAGAGCTCCTCGATGCCGAGGATCGCGATGATGTCCTGGAGGTCCTTGTAGCGCTGGAGCACCTCCTGCACCTCGGTCGCCGTCGCGTAGTGCTCCGGCGAGACGATGCCGGGCTGCAGCGCGCGCGAGGTCGAGTCGAGCGGATCGACCGCGGGATAGATGCCCTGCTCGACAATCGCGCGCGAAAGCGTCGTCGTCGCGTCGAGATGCGCGAAGGTCTGCGCCGGCGCCGGGTCGGTCAGGTCGTCAGCGGGGACGTAGATCGCCTGCACCGACGTCACTGCACCCTTGTTGGTCGAGGTGATGCGCTCCTGCAGCTGCCCCATCTCCGTGGCGAGGGTCGGCTGATACCCGACGGCACTCGGCATGCGGCCGAGCAAGGCCGAGACCTCGGAGCCCGCCTGCACGAAGCGGAAGATGTTGTCGATGAAGAGCAGGACGTCCTGACCCTGGTCGCGGAAGTACTCCGCCATCGTCAGGCCGGAGAGACCGACGCGGAGGCGCGCTCCGGGCGGCTCGTTCATCTGGCCGTAGCAGAGGGCGACCTTGTCGAGCACGCCCGACTCCTCCATTTCGAGCAGCAGATCGTTTCCTTCGCGCGTACGCTCGCCGACGCCGGAGAACACCGAGACGCCCGCGTGCTGCCGTGCGATGTTGTGGATCAGCTCCTGGATGAGCACCGTCTTGCCGACACCTGCGCCGCCGAAGAGGCCAATCTTGCCGCCGCGCACGTACGGGGCGATCAGGTCGATCACCTTGATGCCGGTTTCGAAGATCTCGACCTTCGGAACGAGCTCGTCGAACGCGGGCGGGTCGCGGTGGATCGACCAGCGTTCGGTACCCGCGGGCGGCGCCGGCTTGTCGTCGACCGGCTCGCCGAGCACGTTCCAGACGCGGCCGAGCGTCACGTCGCCGACCGGCACCGAGATCGGCGCACCCGTGTCAACGACGTCGGTGCCGCGCGCGATGCCGTCGGTGGCGTCCATCGCGACCGCGCGTACGCGATCGTCGCCGAGGTGCTGCTGCACCTCTGCGATCAGGTGCGTGCCGTCCGGCCGCTCGATCCGGAGAGCTGAATAGATATCGGGGAGCCGGCCCGAAAAGACCGCGTCGACAACGACGCCTTTGATCTCGAGCAGCTTGCCGGTGGACTTCTCGTTGCCAGTGCTCTCTCTGCCATTGGCTGACACGTGTCAAAGCTCCTGAAGGTGCGTGGGTTCGGGGCGATGCCTCCGCAAAGCGCGTACGAGACGCGCCGGGTTGGGCAGCCGCAGACTACCGGACTGCGGTTCGAGCCCGCGGGCCCTACGGAGCTCGGATCGCTGGAGGCCTGCCGACACACGGTCGGCGTGATCGAGGCCTCAGACGTACGAGCTGATCGAGGACGGCATCATCGTTCTATCCGGACTCGAAACGGGAGCCGTCCGTTACGCGGCCCCAACCGAGCGGTTGGCTTCACGGTTGCACGGAGCGCAGCAGTGATCTCGTTGGTCTCCGCGGCGAACGTCCGGCATGAAAGGCAGCAGCCGAGGTGAGTGCGAAGCCGCGCCGACTCGAGCTCCGAGAGCTCGCCGTCGGTCTGCAGCGACGCCCACTCCCGCGCACGCTCGCACGATTGAGAGTCTGCGGCCATTCGCTACTGCAGACGCGGTCGTCCATCACCGGTTGATTC
This sequence comes from Gaiellales bacterium, assembly GCA_038328165.1. GTDB lineage: Bacteria > Actinomycetota > Thermoleophilia > Gaiellales > Gaiellaceae > PALSA-600. The sequence continues at coordinate 10,031 of JBBQLT010000012.1, read as the reverse complement.
GCGTTCCAGATAGGCGTGTCAGAACAATGAGTAGCGGGTGTCGGCGACGACGCCCATGGCGATGATGACGAACCCGAGGATCACGAGCACGGCCGAGAGCGAGATCGTCTCTCGCTGCTCGTCGGGGGTCGCCCAGCGCGTCCAGCGCTGGAGCGAGAACGGGCTCCAGCCCTCGCCTTGCGGGCGCGACGGGCCGCGGTTCCCGATGAAGAACCCGCTGATGAGGAGCGTCGAGCCGACGATGTACCAGCCGAGCGAGAGCGAGCGGCCGACCCCCGCGCCGAACGCGAGCCCGAGCAGGAGCGCGAACACCGCCGTGCCGCCGGCGAGAATGGCGAAGAGTGTGCCGAAGCGGCGGGCCGCCGCGCCCATGCCGGGTCAAACGCCCGTCTCAGCGGGCGCCGAGACGGGAGCGACTGAGCCGGGGACGCGCATCTCTTCCTCGGACATCGGCCAGCGCTCGAGCGGGTAGTGGCATTTCGTCACGTGCGAGGACGACGTGCCACGAGGAATCAGGGCGGGCTCCTCGACGTCGCAGTGCCCCTCGACGAAGCGCGGGCAGCGCGGGTGGAACCGGCAGGCGCTCGGCGGGTTGATCGGGCTCGGAACGTCCCCCTCGAGGATGATTCGCTTGCGGTTCCGTCCGACGGATGGATCCGGGACGGGCACGGCCGAGAGCAGCGCGCCCGTGTACGGGTGCATCGGGTGGGCGTAGAGATCCTGCCGCGTCGCCGTCTCGGAGACCTGCCCGAGATACATGACCATCACGCGATCCGAGATGTGCCGGACGACGTTCAGGTCGTGCGCGATGAAGACGTACGTGAGCCCGAAGTCACGCTGCAGGTCTTTGAGCAGGTTCAGGATCTGCGCCTGCACGGACACGTCGAGCGCAGAAACGGGCTCGTCGCAGACGATCAGCTTGGGGTTGACGGCAAGAGCCCGGGCGACACCGATGCGCTGCCGCTGGCCGCCCGAGAACTCATGCGGAAAGCGGTTGTAGTGCTCCGGGTTCAGCCCGACGACCTCGAGCAACTCCTGCACGCGCCGCTTGATCTCCGCCTCGGTGCCGAGCTTGTGCACCTGGAGTGCCTCGGCAACGATGAACCCGACTCGCTTGCGTGGATTCAGCGACGCGTACGGATCCTGGAAGATCATCATCATCTCGCGGCGGAACGGGCGCATCTCGGCACGCGAAAGGCGCGAGATGTCGTGGCCCCGGAACTTGATCGCGCCGCTCGTCGGCTCGAGCAGCTTCATCACGCAGCGGGCCATTGTCGACTTGCCGCAGCCGGACTCGCCGACGACGCCAAGCGTCTCGCCCTCGTGCAGCGCGAACGAGACGCCGTCGACGGCTTTGACCGAGGCGACTTCCTTCTGGAAGACGATTCCGCGCGTGACGGGGAAGTGCTTCTTCAAGTCCTGGACGACGAGGAGCTCGTCACCGGTGAGGTCGAGCGCCGTCTGCTGCATCGGCGCCTGGTCGGTCGTGTCCTGCCGGAACGACAAGCTAGTGCGCCGTTCCGGAGGTCGCGGGCTCGTCCTGGCGCACTATGAAGCTTCCGCCATCATTCCGGCGAGGAGCTTCGCCGCCTCACGGTCCTTCGTCTCCTCGTCCAGATGGCACGCCTGCAGGTGCCCGGGGTCGTCGGAGACGGCAGCAAGCACCGGATCGACTTCCTTGCAGATCGGCATCACGTACGGGCAGCGCGGGTGGAACCGGCAGCCCGCTGGTGGCCGGAGGAGCGACGGCGGCTGTCCCTGAATCTGCACGAGCCGCTCGACGTCCGCGTCGAGCCGCGGCAGCGAGCCCATCAGGCCCCAGGTGTAGGGATGGTGCGGCTTCTTGAAGATCTGCTCGACGCCGCCCTTCTCTGCAACCTCGGCCGCGTACATGACGACGACGTCGTCGGCGATCTCGGCCACGACGCCAAGGTCGTGCGTGATCATGATGACGGCGCTGCCGAATTCTTCCTGCAGCTTCTCGATCAACGTCAAGATCTGGGCCTGCGTCGTCACGTCGAGCGCGGTCGTAGGCTCGTCCGCGATCAGCAGGTCAGGATTGTTGATGAGCGCCATCGCGATCATCACGCGCTGGCGCATCCCACCCGAGAACTGGTGGGGATAGTCGTCGAGGCGCCGCTCGGGGCGCGGGATGCCGACCGCCTTCAGGAGCTCGAGCGCGCGAGCGCGAGCCTGCTTCTTCGAGACGTCTTCGTGCAGGCGCATCGCCTCGGCGAGCTGGTCACCGATCTTGTGCACCGGGTTGAGGCTCGTCATCGGGTCCTGGAAGATCATCGCGATCTCGCTGCCACGGATCTCCCGCAGTCGACGTGGACTGGCCGTCAGCAGATCCTCGCCCTTCCACAGCGCCTGCCCGGATGACATCGCCGAGCGGCGCGGGTTGAGCCCCATGATCGTGAGGCACGTCACGCTCTTCCCCGAGCCTGACTCGCCGACGATCCCGAGTGTCTGCCCCTTGTCGACGGCGAACGACACGCCGTCGACCGCTCGAACGACACCATCGTCCGTCCTGAAGTGCGTCTTCAGGTCGTTGACTTCGAGGAGAGGCATGTTAGGAGAGCCTAATGCGTGGGTCTATGACCGCGTACAGGAGATCGACCATCAAATTGAACACGATGATGCAGAGAGTCGCGAAGACGACGATCCCCTGTGTCACGGGCAGGTCGAAATTCTCGATCGCATTGATGGCGGTCTTGCCGAGGCCCGGGAGCCCGTACACGGACTCCGTGAAGATCGCGCCACCGAGCGCAAGGCCGATGTCCATCCCGAGCATCGTGACGATCGGCAGCAGCGCATTCCGGAGGACGTGGGAGCGCATGACGAGCCATTCCGGCGCGCCCTTTGCGCGGGCTGTGCGGACGTAATCCTCGTTCAACGCCTCCATGACGTTCGCCCGGATCATCCGCACGTACAGAGCGGCGAAGAGAATCGCAAACGTGCACCAGGGCAGGAAGAGGTGGTAGGCCCATTGCACTGGTCCGCCACAGGTCCCCGATGGGTGAAGGAAGTCGCAGTAACCCGTGATCGGGAATGCTCCCAGCTTGAATCCGAAGAAGTACGCGAACAGGAGCCCGATCCACACCGGATGCGCACTGATCCCGATGAGGACGAAGACCATGGATATTCGGTCGAGGAGCGATCGAGGTCGCAGCGCCGAGAGGATCCCGACAGGTAACGCGATCAGCATCCAGAAAACGGCGCCGCCGAAGACGAGCGATGCAGTGACGGGCGCGGCCTGGCCGACGACGTAGTTGACGCTCAGGCGGTTCGTGAAAGAACGGCCGAGGCTCGGTTCCTTCAGGTGCGGCCCGCCGCGGAAGCTGGCCGGCATCAGGCGACCGAAGAACTTTCCGTATTGCACGTACAGCGGACGGTCGGTGCCGAGGTAATGCGCCGCGCGCTTGATGCACTCGGCAGTGGCGCGCTGGCCGCAGGCAAGCCGGGCCGGATCAGCGGGAATCGCGTAGAAGATGATGTAGGTCACGATCGTGACTGCGACGAACAGCACGAAGGCCCACATGAGGCGACGGATTAGATACCGGAGCACAGGCGCGAGATGTTAACGAAGTCTGTGTTGAGCGGGTGTTGAGAAGCGGAGGAGAGGTGAACGAGATCGGGGTGCCCCGGAGGGCACCCCGATCAACGTCAGTGCGAGCGTCCGCCTACTTCAGGCAGGCGGCCGCCAGATCCATGCTGTAGATCGAGTTGTACGTGAAGCAGCCCACCTTCGACGACACGAGGATCCGGTCGTTGAAGTTCGAGCGGGCGGCCCACGGCGGGTTCGTGTTCATCATCTTGACATCGAGTGCGCCGTAAGCGCTGTAGCGCGCCGAGCCCGACGTCAACGAGGCGGCGTTCATTGCCTTGTTGTAGGTCGGGTCGTTGAAGTACGCCACGTTGTTGTTGTTGGAGTCATGGAGCGAGCAGCCGCAGAGCAGCACGTTGATGAAGTCGTACGGGTCTGCGTAGTCCGCGATCCAGCCTTCAGTCGTGACGTCGAACGGCTCGCCGCGCGTACCTTCCTTGTCGATCTGGACGGCACGAGCGAACAGGTGCGTGTTCACGTTCAGCCCGATCTGCTTCAGGTTGAACTGGTAGATCTGAGCCTGAAGCGGAGCGGCGCCCCTGTTCGACGTGTAGAGCTCGACTCCGGTGCCGTCCTTGATGCCGGCCTTGGCCGCCCACTTCTTGGCGGTGGTGAGGTCCGGCCCCTTGAGCGGGTACAGGTTCGCATCGCGGAAACCGGCCATGCCCGGAGGCAGCACCTGATCCGTCCGCTTACCGGCGAGATAGCCGCCCTGGGCAAGGAGCGCCTTGCGGTCGATCGCGTAGTTGATCGCCTTCGCAAGGCTCGTACCGGCCGCGCCCTTGAAGAGCGGGCGGTCGTGGTTCATCGCCAGGTAGGACACGCCGAGCTGCGGCTTGACCCAGAACTGGCCCTTGTTGACGCCGTACTTCTGAGCGGCCTCGGCGTACGACGCGGGCGGAATGCCGCCGGCGGCGTAGTCCGTTGCGCCCTGCTGAACGCGCAAGTACGTCGCGTCGAGCGAGTTTCCGATCACGTAGTTGATCAGGTTCACGTTGTGGGGGCGCTTGCCCTTGTAGAACGGGTTCTTCTTGATCGTGATCGACTTGTTCGGCACACGATCGGAGATGTAGTACGGGCCGGCCGAGGCAGGCGCGAGCACACCATTCGGGTCGTGAACGAGGTTCGTCGGAACCGCGCAGAAGAACGGCATCGCCGTCCGGGCAAGGAAGTCCGGCGCAGCGTGCGTCAGGGTGAAGATCAGGTGCGAGCCCTTGACCTTGACGCCCGACACCGGGGACGTCGAGGAGCCGGCGATGTCCGAGAAGAACGGAACTGCCGGCGACTGCATCTTCGGATCGGCATCGCGATCAAAGGCAGCCTTGAAGTTCGCAGCGGTCACCGGAGCGCCGTTACTGAACTTCGTGAAGCCCGCATTGACCGTGAAGTCGTAGGTCTTCCCGCTGTTACTGACCTTCGGGAAGCCTGCCGCTGCCTCGGGGACGAGCTGTGAGCCCTTCGGACCGTTGGCGTCCGGGTAGTTCATCAGCTTCAGGCAGGTGGCGTACTCGATTTCCCAACCCGTCGACAGATAGTCGAGAGCCGGATCGGTGTAATCGGTATCCGTCGAAATGTCGACGGTCAGGGTGCCGCCCTGGGCGCCGGCTTTCGCCGTATGGCCCGATTTGGCCACGGCACTGCCTGCAAAGCTCGCGAGCAGGGCAATCATGACCGTGGCGGTCGAAAGCCAAAGCTTTCTACTCAACACGTACTCCTTTCTCGGGGTTGAACCGGCGGCAGTCGCTGCCCGTCGGCTCAGGCGCAGAACGCATCCTCGGCGTTGTGTGACGAGGCGGCGGCAGTTTAGTTAGTTCTCCGTTAACCGCAAGCGGCCTCCTGGGGGTCTTTGATCGGAAGGCCGAATCAAGCCACTCGTAATGGCTAATTCCCTGCATGGAGGCGGCTCGCCGTCAGTGCGTTGCGCGCGGGTCGAACGCGTCCCGCAAGCCGTCGCCGAGCAGGTTGAACGCAAGCGTCGTGACCAGCACGGCGAGTCCCGGCCAGACCATCAGCCACGGCTGGGTCGTGTAGTACTCGGAGGCCTGCTGCAGGAGGTTTCCCCAGCTCGACGTGGGCAGCTTGATGCCGACTCCGAGGTAGGAGAGCCCTGCTTCGGCCAGGATGAACGTGGCGACCGAAAGTGTCGAGTAGACGATGATCGGAGCGACGAGGTGCGGGAGGATGTGCGACCGGATGATCCGTGAGTCGCTCGAGCCGACCATGCGTGCCGCCTCGACGAACTCCTTCTCGCGCAAGCTCAGCACGACGGCGCGAATGATGCGCGCAGGGTAGAACCAGCCGAAGACGGAGAGGATCAGGAAGAGCGTGAAGACGCCGCGCCCGAAGATCCCGAAGGTGATGTTGTTCAGGCTGTCCCCGACCGTCGAGGCAAGCGCGATGATGAAGAGCAGCGACGGGAACGCCATCGTGATCTCCGTCACCCGCGAGACGATCGTGTCGACCCAGCCGCGGTAGTAGCCGGCGATCGAGCCGAGGAAGACCCCGATCCCGATCGAGCCGACGGTCGCGAGCAGCGCCACCTCGAACGAGACCTGCGCGCCGTAGAGCAAGCGTAGGAACTCGTCGCGGCCGAGCGTCGAGTCGGCGCCGAGGAAGAGCCACGTCTTGTGGCCGGGATGGAACGGGTCGTCGATGTGCGCGAGCGGCCCGATCGGCTGCCCGTTCGAGCCGATGCCGCCGGTGAAGAACGGATCGTTCGGGCTGTGGCCGAGCAGATACTGAGCGATTGGCGCGCCGACGAACGCGACGAGCAGCAGGAGAATGATGGTGATCCCGCCGAAGACCGCGAGCTTGTCGCGCTTGAAGCGCGTCCAGACCTGCTCCCAGTATCCCCGCGCCTTGATCTCGATCTCTCCGAGCTCCGTGCCCGACTCGATCGCGATCGCGCCGGCGAGACCCGCTCCGCCTCCGAGAATCTCCTTTTTCTGCGGCATGCGCGAGAGGTTACCCGTTCGATTGCGTGGCAGTGATCGAGACCGCCGATCGATGCGTTAAGCCGGGATTAACCGCGATTCGGCGACTGAAGGCCGCTCAGCCGCTGAGCGCGTCCGCACCGGCGACCACTTCCAGGATCTCCTGGGTGATCTCCGCCTGCCTGGCGCGGTTCATCGCAAGGGTCAAGCTGTCGATCAACTCGCCCGCCGCCTTCGAGGCGTTGCGCATCGCCGTCATCCGCGCGCCCTGCTCGGAGGCAGCCGACTCGAGCAGCGCCCGGTAGAGCTCGGTCTCGAGGTACACCGGCAGGAGCCGCGCGAGTATCTCCTCGGGCTCGGGCTCGTAGATGAAGTCCGGCGTCCCGGTGCGGTCGGCGTCGTCACCCGTTCCTTCGAGCACCTCCTGCGGGATCGGCAGCACGTCGCGCACGGTCACTCTCTGCACGAGCGCCGAGGCGAAGGCGTTGTAGACGATCACCACGCGGTCGACGTCGCCGTTCACGTATGCCTCCGAAACGGCGTGCGCAATCGCCTGTGCATCGCCGTAGGCCGGCCGCTCGCTGAAGCCGACCCAAGATTGGGCGACGTTCATCCGCCGAAAGCGCAGCGTCGAGGCAGCCTTGCGTCCGGTGCTGAACCACACCGCCTCCTGCCCGTCTGCCTGCACCTCGCGCATGAGCGCGAACGACCGGCGGATGACCTGCGCGTTGAAGCCGCCCGCAAGGCCGCGGTCGGCGGTGATGGGAATGATCGCGACCTTCTGGATCGACTCGCGACGCTCGAGGAGCGGCAGACGCACCGCACCGGCTGCCTGCGAGACGCCCGCCATCAGCTCGAGCATCCGGTCGGCGTACGGCCTCATCGCCTCGATCCGCATCTGCGAGCGCCGCAGGCGTGCCGAGGCGACGAGCTCCATCGCCTTCGTCACCTTGCGTGTGTTCGTGATCGAGCGGACGCGCCGCTTCAGGTCGAGCGTCGAGGCCACTACGCGGCGGCTTCCTCGGTCGCTGCGAAGCGGCTTTTGACCTTCTCGATCTCCGCCGTCAGCTTCTCAGTCACGTCGTCGCCGAGGTCGCCCGACTCGCGCACCGTCTTGTAGATCTCGCCGTTCGCGCGCAGGTGCTCGCGCAGCTCCTCCTGGAAGCGAGGGATGTCCGCCGTCGGGATGTCGTCGAGGAGGCCGTTGACGCCGGCGTAGAGGGCCGCGACCTGCTCCTCGACCGGCCAGGGCTGGTACTGCGGCTGGTTGAGCGTCGCCACCATCTTCTCGCCGCGGTTCAGCGCCGACTGCGTCGCCTGGTCGAGCTCCGATCCGAACTGCGCGAATGCCTCGAGCTCGCGGTACTGCGCGAGGTCGAGCCGCAGCCGGCCGGCGACCTTCTTCATCGCCTTCGTCTGCGCCGATGTGCCGACGCGCGAGACGGAGGTGCCAACATTGACGGCCGGGCGAACCCCGGAGAAGAAGAGGTCGGACTGCAAGAAGATCTGTCCGTCCGTGATCGAGATCACGTTCGTCGGGATGTAGGCGGAGATGTCGCCCGCCTGCGTCTCGATGATCGGAAGCGCGGTCAGCGAGCCGCCGCCCTCCTCCTCGCTCAGCTTGCACGCGCGCTCGAGGAGCCGTGAGTGGAGATAGAACACGTCACCCGGAAACGCCTCGCGGCCCGGTGGACGGCGGAGCAAGAGCGAAAGCTGTCGGTACGCATCCGCTTGCTTGGTCAGGTCGTCGTAGATGATCAGCGCGTGCTCGCCCTTGTACAGGAAGTACTCGGCCATCGCGCAACCCGCGAACGGCGCCATCCACTTGATAGGTGCAGCCTCGGCGGCGCCGGCGACGATCACCGTCGTGTACTCCATCGCCCCCGCTTCGCGGAGGCGTTCGACGACCTGTGCGACCGTCGATGCCTTCTGGCCGATCGCAACGTAGAAGCACTTCACGTTCTGGTCGTGCTGGTTCAGGATCGTGTCGATCGCGATCGCCGTCTTGCCGGTCGAGCGGTCGCCGATGATCAGCTCGCGCTGGCCACGGCCGACGTTCGTCATCGAGTCGATCGCCTTGATGCCGGTCTGGAGCGGCTCCTTGACCGGCTGGCGCTGAATGACGCCCGGCGCCTTCCATTCGACGGGGCGCGTCTCGCTGGACTCGATCGGGCCAAGGCCGTCGAGCGGGTTGCCGAGCGGGTCGACGACCCGGCCGAGCAGGCCCTCGCCGACGGGCACGGAGGCAACCGTGCCGGTGCGGCGCACGGGCTGGCCCTCCTTGATCTTGTCCCACTCGCCGAAGAGCGCCGCGCCGACGTTGTCTTCCTCGAGGTTGAACGCGAGGCCGACGACGCCGTGCTCGAGCTCGAGCATCTCGAGCGCGAGGCAGTTCTCCAGGCCATGGATGCGGGCGATGCCGTCGCCGACCTGCAGGACGGCACCGACCTCCGCGAGGTTCGACTCGGTGTCGAAGTTCTCGATCCGCTCGCGCAGGATCGACGTGATCTCTTCGGGACGAAGCTTCATTTCTGGATTCTCAGCTCCTGGCGTGCGTCAGGTCTTGGCGTAGTCGATCGAGCCGGCCGCGCACGCTCGCGTCGAGCCTCATGGATCCGGCCTGGAGGACGATTCCTCCGATCAAGTCTGGGTCTACCTTGCGCGAGGCCTGCACCTTCCGGCCCGACGCTCCTTCGATCTGCGAGATCACCTTGGCGAAGTAGTCCTCCGACAGGTCGGTCGCGGTCGTGATCTCGACGTCGAGAACGCGGTCCTCGACTGCGACGAGCGCATCGAGCTCGTCGACGATCGCGGCGATCTCCCCCGCTCGGCCCTTCTCGGCGATCAGCTTCAGGAAGTTGACGACGAGCTGATCGGCTCCCTGGGCAAGGCGGCCGAGCACGTCGGCCTTCACGCGTGTGTCGACCTCCGGGTTCTCGAGCAGCAGAGCAAGGTCAGGTGCGTTCGCGAACGCATCGCGCAGCTCTTGCAGCTGTGCGTGCACTGCTGCGAGCTTGCCGTGCTCCTGCGCAGCCTCGAAGATCGCCTTCGCGTAGATCCGGTGTGCGACCGCTATGACGGTGACCCTTCGAGCTGCGAGAAGTCGATCTCGGCGAGCGCCTCGTCGATCAACCGTTGCTGATCTGCGCCGGTCAACGACTTCTTGGTGATCTTCTCGGCGGCGGCGAGGCTGAGCTTGCCGACCTCCTCGCGGATCTGTCCGATCGCCTGCTGGGTTGCCTGGTCGATCTGCCGGCGGGTCTCCTCGAGCCGGCGCTGGCGATCTTCCTCGGTCTCGGCGCGGACGCGCTCCCGCTGGGCGTCACCGACGCGGCGAGCCTCGGCGAGGATCTCCTCGGACTCGGTCTTCGCCTGCCCGATCAGCTTGCGATGCTCTTCGAGCAGCGCACGAGCCTCGTCACGTGCACGGTCCGCCTCGTCGAGCGCGTTCTGGATCTTCTCGCGCCGCGTGTCGATCATCTGCTGCACAG
>JBBQLT010000011.1:0-89472 GCA_038328165.1 Gaiellales bacterium | reverse complement strand
GCCGCACGGGGCCGCTCGGCAACACGGTCTTTTTCGTCCGGATTGCGCTGAAGGGCGTCGCCGCCGTCGCAGGCTGAACGGCGCAGAAGCTCGGGGAGACAGCGTGGGCTGTCTCCCCGGGCCGTTGGTCTGCGCTAGTTCAATCCCGTTCGTAGAGGTAGTTGCCCCCTTCGGCGGTGTCGGTCGCGCGTAGGGTTCGCAAACTCGTCCCCGACTGTCTGGGGGCGTCGGGCTCGCTAGGTTCCGTGCACTTGGACGTGGTCGAGGGAGGGCTGCTTGTTCTGGTCGTTGGTCTATCTCGTTGTGCGGAACCTGTTCGCGCTCGTGTGGCTGCTCGGGCGGCCGCGCCGCTCGAAGGAGCTGGAGATTCTCGTCCTCCGCCACGAGCTGGCGATCCTCCGCCGGCAGGCTGTCCGGCCGAAGCTGACCCGGGCTGATCGGGCGCTATTGGCGGCACTGAGCCGCGCGCTACCCCGGGCGGCCTGGACGAGCTTCCCCGTGAAGCCGGACACATTGCTGCGCTGGCACCGTCAACTCGTCGCGCGCCGCTGGACGTATTCGCATGCGAGACCAGGGCGCCCGCCGCTCGCGCCGTCACTGCGCACGCTGATCCTCCGGCTCGCCCGCGAGAACCCGCACTGGGGATACCGTCGCATCGCCGGCGAACTCAAAGGCCTCGGCATCCCAGTCTCCGCCACCTCAGTGCGCAAGGTGCTGCTCGAAGAAGGTCTTCAGCCAGCGCCGGAACGGACGCGCTCCTCATGGCGCGCGTTTCTGCGAGCGCAGGCGGCGAGCGTGCTCGCGTGTGACTTCCTCACCGTCGAGACCGTGTTCCTTCAGAGGGTCTACGTACTGTTCTTCATCTCGCTCGCGTCCCGGCGGATCGAGTACATCGCCTCCAGCTCAAACCCGGACGGACGCTGGGTCGCCCAGCAGGCGCGCAATCTGATCATGGAGCTCGGGGACGGGCAGCCGTTCCGGTTCCTCATCCACGATCGCGACACCAAGTTCAGCCACGCCTTCGACGAGGCCTTCCGCGCCGAGGGCGTCAAGGTGATCCGCACTCCTGTCCAGGCACCAAATGCAAACGCCTTCGCCGAGCGCTGGGTCCGCACCGTCCGCGCCGATTGCCTTGACCGGATCCTGATCCTCGGCCGCCGTCACCTCGAACATGTCCTCCACGTCTACCACCGTCACTACAACGAGCACAGGCCACACCGCTCACTCGACCTCCTCCCGCCCAACGGCCGCGAGCCGACACCGATCAACACGCCGATCCGCCTACACCGCCAGGACTTGCTCGGCGGACTCATCCATGAATACGAGGCTGCCTGAGTTTGCGAACCCTACGGCCCCGGAACGGGGTCGTGCTCCTCGAATGGGAAGTCGTTTCCCGGCTGATCAGACGCTGGCGACGCGCTGCGGCTTCCGCGGCCGAACCAGAGAGACCGTGCCCGCGCACCGGGTCTCCATCGTCACTAAAACGGGTACCGGACACCCCGCTTTCGGGGCATACGCGGAGATCGCGGCGTCTGCCCGAGGCTTTCCCGCTACCCTCGATCTCGTGCCCGCACGTCGCGTTCCCGGCCGGTCCCGGTGCGGGTCACTCGTCCTCAGCGTGGTGCTTGCGGTGGTGCTGGCGCACCCGTCGTCGAGCACGGCCGACGGAGACCCTCCGAGTGACGTGCTCGTGAGTGTGGACGTGTATCTGCCCGCCGCCCCAACCGCGCCGCCGCTTTCGACCTCGTTCAGCGTGTGAGGCTGGTGAACGTGAACGGTTACCGTCTGAAGGTGGCCGTGATCGAGTCTGCGTACGACCTCGGGTCGGTCCCGTCGTTGTTCGGACATCCTGCCGACTACGCGAAGTTCCTCGGAATCGAGCTGAGTCTCGTGTACAAGGGGAATCTGCTGGTCGTGATGCCGGCCGGGTTCGGCTTCTACCACGACGGCCGTGATGACCGGCGCGAGCAGACGGCGTTGCTGCGTGTGCGGGTGAACGGCGCGAGCAGCCGGACGCTCGTTGGCTCGGCGATCGACGGTATGCAGAGCCTCGTGGGAACGGTCGGCCCGCCGACAGCGATCGCGACCTCGGCGACGGCGTCGACGTCAATCGTCCGGACGCAATACGCGCTGCTCGGCCACACGCCGTCGGGCGTTCGCCTGAGGAACGACGTCTTCGTTGGTGGGCGACTCTTGCGATCCCGGTCTCAGATCGTGCGCGGCGACGGCCCCGTCGCCCCGGGGACGTTCATTCTGTCCGCGACGATCCCCACGGCGCGTTCGGCGAGCCCCATGAGCTGCTTGACTCCGCTCGTCGACGGTCGCGCAGGGGCACGGAGCTGCGTGTCGGTCCACCGCCGTTGATCCACGGCCGTAGCTCTACTCTGACTGGCTCTCGTGCCGGTCGAGTCTTTCGGGGCAATTGGCGACGAGGCCCGCGAGCAACTCCGGGATGAGCGCGATCGAAATCTCCGCAGTGTGCGCGTGCCGCAGATCAGAGGTTCATTCAACTTCACCAAGTAAATCGCCGGCACACCTAGCCCCAGGGCTGCAATATCCGGACCAAGGTCCGTACCTTCGCGAGCATTTCCTGCCTAGATCAAGGAAGTGACCCAGGTACGAGTCAGCGATCCCCATTTGCTTCAGACGATCGTCGAGGATCTGCGGCAAAGGCCGGACGTCGTCGCCGGCATCGTCGGCCCGAATACGATCGAGGTCAGCATCATGGGGTCGTACAACCTCGAAGCGATGAACCTTGCGATCTATCTGCGGGTCCGGGCGTGGGAGGCCGCGCAGCGGGCTCAAGGACACGACATCCGGGTCGAGTTGCTGTAAGTCGTTCGCCCTCAGGGGGCTTGGAGTGCGTGGGATGCGACGCCGAGCCAGTGATCCACGTGCTCGGGCGGGCGATGTCGTATTGACCAGTCGACCTGGCGGAGAGCCATGTGCGCTGCGTACGCGCGGCGCACGGCTGGCGTCGTCCGGCGTCGCACCTCATCCCAGATCTGCCGGCGTCCTTCAGGAGGGACGCGTGCGACCGAGAGCCCGAACCAGAGCGTTACGAGGTCGAACGCCGCGTCTCCCGTCCTGCAGCCCTCCCAGTCGATCACGGCGCAAAGCCGCCCTCCCTGCCAAAGGACATTCCGGTGATGAAAATCGACGTGGACGATGTCGTCTGAGCGAAGCGCTGCGACCCCGTCGCTCGCGCGCTGGATGGTCTGTAGGAGCGCAGCTGTACGCGCGTCGTAGCCGCGCAGCGGCTCGTGCAAGCAGTACCCTTCGCAGCCTCGCACCAGGGAACCGACCACGTAGTCGGTCCAGTCGTTGCGGGACTCAGCCGCTCCGTCGACCTGCAGCGTGTTGAGCGCCAGGAGCTCGTTGACAGCCGCCATCGAGACCTCATCGCTCGTCTCTCCTTCAACGTACTCCTGGAGCATCACCGTGACGCCTCCCATGTCAGCGGCGAGGACGAAGCGTGGGATCGGATACCCCCGCTGACGGAGTCGCGCGACCAGCTCGGCGGCTCGACGCCCTGACGCGGCGTCGCCTTCCCACCACTTCAGGACGTACCGCGACCCGTCGTCGCCACGCATGTCGTTCGCGCCCACCTCGCCCCCGGTGAACGTTCCAGCGGGAACCAGGTTCAGCCCGTGATGCTCGCGAATCAGATCGACAACGTGCTGTAGCGTCACGTTGCAGAGTATGGTCGGGAGATCCCTCTCCTGACCGGAGCGCCCTCAGGCATTTAGGGTTGCCGTGGGGTCGGCGGATGATCCGTCGAGCCTTCGAGGAAAAGGGGAGAGTTCATGCTCAAGGCCATCCTCGCTGCGGCCAGTGTGTTGGCAACCGCGGCGATCGTCGCATCCGCGGCACCTACGACGCGGTGGTGAACGGAAACGGCAACTTCACCGCGGCGCACGCGGTCGATTCGAACGCGGTGCTGATCCCGGTCGCTTTCGGGCCGTTCACCAGTACCTTCACCGACCCATCCGGCGCGACGACGACAAGCGTCAATCCGGGAAGCACAAAGGGGAGCTCGACGCCTGCCAACGGGAAGCTCCAGGACTGCGCGTACTCGATCAGTTTCTCGTTCCCGGACGGCTCGAGCTTCGTTGGGAGCGGGTCGGTCACGGGATTCATCCCGGGCCACTGACAACTCACTGCGCCCGGCCGGTTGCCGGCCGGGCGCAATGCCTCTGCTGTCGCCTCATCGTGTAGGCTTTTGGGCGTCATAGGCAATGCACATGTAGTCGAGGCTGGAGCAGTGAGAGCTCGATTCACCCGGAGCGAGGCACTTTCGCGCGGCGCCAGGGGAGGAGCTTCCCTTCTCTTGGCGGGATCGGCCGCAGGCGTACTGGCGGGATCGGGGCTCGCCGACCCGATCACCGACGCCGATCTTGCCTATGCACGACTGCTTGTCGGCGCTGAGCTTCTCGCGGCCGATTTCTACACCGCGGCGATCGCCGCGAAGCAGTTCGGGGCGCGCGCGACCGCCTTCCTGGAGCGGGCCCTCTTCAACGAGCAGGAGCACTACGCCTCCGTTTCGGGCATCCTGACCGGAGCCGGGCAGCCCGCAGCGACCGCAGCTGATTTCGAATTTGCGTACCCAGCGGCGACGTTCGACTCGAAGGGCTCGATCGTCAAGCTCGCGATCGAGCTCGAGATGACGTTCCTCGGCGCGTATCTCGGCGCGGTTGCCTCACTGCGGACGGAAACCCTGAAGCAGCCCATCGCCCGGATTGCCGCCTGCGAGGCAGGGCACCTCGGTGTCTTCACCCAGCTTGCGGGTCGTGATCCCGTCGGGAACTCGTTCCCGAGCCCGCTCGCGATCGACGAAGTCTCGGGGGTGCTCGATGCCTACAGCAGCTGAATCGTGCCATTCAGAGAGAGGTACGTGATGCCGCGCGAGTTCTACAGCGCGGGTGAGGCGGCTCGGACGCTCGGGATCAGTCTCGACACCCTGCGCCGCTGGGACAGCCAGGGCCGCATCAAGACTCGGCGGGACAAGAGCAACCGCCGGATCGTCGCCGCGAAGGAGATCGAGCGGCTGCGGGGCGGGGCCCCCGCCGAGCACCAGGTGAGCGCGCGCAACCGTTTCGGCGGGACGGTGCGCGAGGTGAGGATCGACGGGCTGATGGCGCAGGTCGAGATGGTGGTCACCGAGCCCGCCGTGCTCACCGCGATCATCACTGCGGACGCCGTCAGGGAGCTTGGAATCAAGCCGGGCAACCACCTCGTCGCGGTGATCAAGTCGACGTCCGTGATGGTGGAGCAATGAGAGCCCTGGGCGCCGCACTTCTCCTGTCGCTCCTCATCGCCGGAGGAGCGGCAGCCGAGGCGAGCAGGCTCGGGTCCCAGCGGGTGGGGGGGATCACCGTCTACGCCGCATCGTCTCTGACGGATGTCTTCCCGCGGATCGATCTGGGACCGAAGTACTCCTTCGCCGCGTCGAGCACGCTCGCAGCGCAGATCACACAGGGAGCGCCTGCGGACGTGTTCGCTTCTGCGAACTCGTCGATTCCCGACCAGCTCTTTGCAAAAGAGCTCGTGGAGAAGCCGGTCGTCTTCACGCGCAACCGGCTCGTGCTCGTCGTGCCGGCGTCCAACCCGGCCGGGCTTCACAGCGTCTACGACCTGACGAAACCCGGGATCAAGCTCGTGATCGCAGCTGCGGCCGTGCCGGTTGGCAGCTACACCCTGCAGGTCCTCAAGCAGATGGCGTTGACGAGTGTGCTCGCGAATGTGGTCAGTCGCGAGTCGGATGTCCGCAGCGTGCTCTCGAAGGTCGCGCTCGGCGAGGCGGACGCGGGCTTCGTCTACTCGACCGACGCGAAGACGGTGCCCGGCAAGGTGAACGTGATCAAGATCCCCGCCTGGGCGCAGCCGAAGGTGACGTACGAGTTGGCGGTCGTCTCGTCGAGCAGCAAGAAGGCAGCTGCCCGGAAGTTCGTCGGAGAGGTGCTGAGCAAGGCCGGGCAGAAGAAATTGCTCGCCGCCGGCTTCCTGGCGATTCCGACGACGACTCCGGGTCGCTGATCATCCGGCGCGGGCTGCTTGCACTCGCGTACTTCTTCGCCGCGGCAGTCGCGCTCGCGTTCCTCGTGCTGCCGATCGTCGCGATCTTCGTCCACGTGTCTCTCGCGCGACTCCTCGACCAGCTCTCGAACCCCATCGTGAGCGACGCGCTCGTCGTGAGCTTCAAGACCACGTTGATCGCGCAGGTGCTGGTGCTCGTCTTCGGAACCCCGACCGCCTATCTGCTAGCAAGCCGCCGCTTTCCAGGCCGCGTCCTCGCAATCACGCTGGTCGAGCTTCCGCTCGTGCTTCCGCCCGCAGTCGCAGGCATCGGGTTGCTCGCAGCATTCGGTCGCGCCGGATTGCTCGGCTCGACGCTCCAGTGGGCCGGGATCACGCTTCCGTTCACGCAGAGCGCCGTCATTCTCGCGGTCGCATTCGTCGCGAGCCCGCTCTATGTGCGACAGGCGATCGCCGCGTTCGAGGCGGTCGATCCGAATCTCGTGGCCGCGTCACGCACGCTTGGCGCCGGTCCCGCACGCACCTTCTTCCGGGTCGTTCTCCCGCTCGCCCGTGGCGGGCTTGCCGCCGGGGCGGCGCTCGCATTCGCGCGCGGCCTCGGTGAGTTCGGCGCCACGATCATGTTCGCAGGCAGCCTGCAACGAGTCACTCAGACGCTGCCACTCGCGATCTATGCGCAGTTCGAGGTCGACTTCAACGTCACGCTCGCGATCAGCGCGCTGCTCGTGCTCATCAGCGCGGCCATCTTGATCTCGCTCAAGCTCACCTCCCTATGGCAACCCTCAGCGCAGACTTCTCGCTCCCGCTTCGGTCTTTTGAGCTGGAGCTAGCGCTCGCGGTCGACGGCACCGTTGCTCTCGTCGGCCCCTCGGGGGCCGGCAAGACTTCGGTGCTTCGGGCGATCGCGGGTCTCGTGCGTCCCAGGAAGGGACGGATCGCGCTCGGCGACGAGGTCTGGCTCGACCGGGCGCGCGGCGTCGACCGTCGGCCCGACGAGCGTCGCGTCGGGCTCGTGTTCCAGGAGTACGCGCTCTTCCCGCACCTCACGGTCCGTCAGAACGTCGCGTACGCAGGCAAGGATCGCGCCGACGAGTACCTCGAGCGGTTTCGGATCTCACACCTCGCCGACGCTCGCCCCGGAACGCTCTCGGGGGGCGAGCGCCAGCGCGTCGCGCTCGCGCGGTCGCTCGCAAGGGGGCCCGGCGTGATCCTCCTCGACGAGCCGCTCTCCGCGCTCGACGCCCATACGAAGGGAACGGTCCGAGCCGAGCTGCAGGAGCTCCTCCGGGAGCTCGGCCTGCCGACGGTGCTCGTCACGCACGACTTCGAGGATGCGGCTGCGCTCGCGGATCAGGTCGGCGTTCTCGTCGACGGCCGCTTGCGTCAGCTCGCGACCCCGAACGACCTCGTCGACCGGCCGACGGATGCCTATGTCGCGTCCTTCACGGGCGCCAATCTCTTGCGCGGGACTGCGCGCCGCACCGACGACATGACACTCGTCCAGCTCGAGACGGGCGAGCTCGTCTACTCGGCCGAGTGGGGTGAGGGGGCTGTTGGTGTCGTCGTCTATCCGTGGGAGGTCTCTGTCGGACGCCTCCACCAGCAGGACTCGGCGCTGAACGTCATCGAAGGAGAGATTCGCTCGGTCGTCTCGGTCGGCAACCGCGTGCGGGTGCGGGTCGGGCCGGTGACCGCGGAGGTGACGCCCGCGTCGGCCGACAAGCTGGAGCTCGACCGCGGCGGCATCGCCTTCGCGACGTTCAAGGCAACCGGAACACGGCTCGTCTCTCTCGGCTGAGCCCTTCAGCGCTCCGCCGTCGCGGCGAGTTTCTCGAGCGCGGCGCTCAGGGCGTCACGTGAGTTGATGTCGAGCTTGCGGTAGATGTGCCGCAGATGGTATTCGACGGTCTTCGGGCTGAGAAACAGCGTTGCTGCGGCTTCACGCGTCGTGCGCCCCCCCGCGAGCAGGAGCCCGATTTGCAGCTCCTGAGGTGTGAGGGCATCGAGCGTGCTCGCGTCCCGCCGCCGAGCCGTCTCTCCGGTCGCAGCGAGTTCGGTACGTGCCTGTTCGGCCCATCGCTCGGCTCCGATCTGATCGAAGAGCTCGATCGCCGCGCGCAACTCCACTCGAGCGCGTATGCGCTTTCGTGTCCGGCGGAGCCGCGCACCGTAGGCGAGCCGCGTGCGCCCGATCTCGAACAGGTCGTTTGTCGGGGCATGCAACCGAAGCGCTTCCTCGAAGCACGCGTCGAGCTCGTCGGGACCGGCGATCAGGCCCCGCGACCGATGCAGCCGCGCGAGCGCCCACGGCCGGTTCTTCTCGGTCGCGCGGCACGCGTACGGTTCGAGGATCGCGACCGCGTCGTCGACACGGCCGAGACGTAGGTACGCGTCGACGAGCTCCGGCGCGGGAGAGAGATCGACGTCGGCGACGCCGAGTCGCTCGAGGAGAGACTGCTGCTCCTCGAAGTGCCCGGCCGCGGCCGCTGCGTCGCCTCGTCCGAGCTCGAGCTCACCCCGCGCGGCGAGCGCCCAGAGGTTGTGCGTGCCGAGCCCGAGCTTCACGCAGATCTCCACTGCCTCTGTCGCATGCTCGATGCACTCGGCCGCTTTGCCGAGCCGCGCCTCGACGCGGGCGAGACCCGCGAGTGATGCCCCGAGCTCGGTGCGCTGGCCCGTCTCGCGGGCGTGCCGGACGGATTCGTGGAAGTCGGCCTCCGCCGCCGCTGTCCGCCCCGTCGACACCTCGTGCAGGGCGATGTGCAACAGCAGGCGCGGCAGCATCCCGAGGGCGGTGCGCGAGCGCGCGGCCTCGATCGCGCGGTCAACCAACGCCCGCCCGGCATCGGCCTCGCGAAGCCAGAGATGTGGTGTCGCCGCCCAGCCGAGAAGCAGCGGGTCCCGCTGCATTTCCTCCGAGCTCTCGAAGATCTCGACGGCTCGCCGCAGCTGTTCGGTGTTCCCGTCGATGCGGCCCGAAAGGATCCCGGCCATTCCCTGGAGGATGGAGGTGAAGAACGCTGAACGTTCGTCATTGCCCGCGTCGATCGCGGCCGCACGCTGCGCCGTCTCCAGCAACCGGCCCGCGTCGCCCGCATAGAAGCAGGCGTCGGCTGCCTCGGCGAGCATTGCGATCGCGAGCGCGGGATCGTCACCCGCGGCGCTCAGAGCGCCCGTCGTCAGCAGGTCGTAGCTCTGCATCACCGGCTCGCTGCGCATGCCGACGTGCGCGCGCAGATGGTCGATGCGAAGTGTGAGCCGGGTGTCTCGCGATGCCCTGCGAGCGTCGCCGAGAAGCGCGATCGCGCGCTCGCCTGCGCCTGCGAGCCACGCGGAGTCGGCGGCGGCGTAGAGGAGCCTCCCGCGAGGCTCGTCCGTCGTCGCGAGGCTTGCCGACCGTGCGAAGGCCGCGGCGGCAACGACGTAGGCGCTTCGGTTCCGCGCGCGGGCGCCGGCCTGCTCGAGTGCGGAGGATGCGGTGTCGTCGAGGCCCTCGGCTGCCGAGGAGAGGTGCCACGCGCGGCGGTCGACATCGCGGTCCGGGAGCGCCTGGGCGAGCGCCCGGTGGGCGAGGCGGCGCTCGGCCGGAGTGCCGTCGCCGTAGATCGCCGAACGCGCCAGTGGGTGGCGGAACTCCACGGTCGCACCGTCGGTCCGCAGGAGGCCGGTTCGCTCGGCGGCGGCGAGCTCGCCTGCATCGAGGCCCAGGGTGCCCGCCGCGCGCAACAGCACGTCGACCTCACCTCCGTCGTTCGCCGCGGCGAGAACGAGCAGCCGGCGCGTGTCCTCTGCAAGCCCGGCCGACTGGCGCGTGAAGGCGCGCCTGATGCTCGTGGATACCGGCACCGGCCCGCTCCACGGCAGCTCGGCGAGGTGTGCCGCATCGGGTGCCAGCTCGAGGAGTGCGAGCGGGTTGCCCGCGGTGGAGCGAAAGAGACGCTCTGCGACCTCGAGCGAGACCGAGCCTGCCTGTGTCCCGACGAGCTCGGCGGCGCTCTCCGCATCGAGACCGCTCAGGCGGAGCGACGGGAGGCCGGCGCCGTCGAGCAGTGAGCGCTCCGAGTCGCGTGCGGTGAGGATCACCGCGATCGGATCCGCTACGAGTCGCCGGATCGCGAACAGAAGAGCTTCGGCGCTCGATCCGTCAAGCCAATGGACATCGTCGAGGAGGATGAGCACAGGCTCGTCCTCCGCGTGTGCGGCAAGCAGGCTCAGGGTGGCGGCGCCGACCGCGAAGCGGTGTTGCGCACTCGGCGGACGCAGGGCAAGGGCGCCTGCGAGCGCGTCCGATTGCGGCTTCGGGATCGCGTCGAGCGCGCCGAGTGCCGGCCGCAGCAGCTCGAGGAGGCCGCCGAACGGCACCTGCGCCTCCGATTCGATGCCGCGCGCCCGCAGAACGCGCATGCCCCCGCGGTGATCAGCTGCGTAGGCGAGCAGCGCCGTCTTCCCGATCCCGGCTTCGCCGGTGATCGCGAGCACGGCGCTTCGACCCTCGCGCGCCTCGATGAGGAGCTCATCGAGAGCGGCGGTCTCACGGTTGCGCCCGAGAAGCACCTGGTCGATTGTAGGAGCCTCCCGATGAGATTCCATGGAGGACCAGGTGCCCCCCGGACGCGATCGCGGCGAGCCGTCCCTACGGTCGACGGAACATTCGATCGAAGGAGGAGCAGGTGGCTGCAATCGTGGAAACTCCGCTCGACCCCGCCAAGCTGGAGGCATTCGTGTTCCGGGCGGTCGACGAGGTAGGGGCGACGTTGAACGCCGCGCTCGTTGTCATGGGCGACAAGCTCGGCCTCTACCGCGCCATGGCCGGCGCAGGTCCGCTCGATCCGGCCGAAGTTGCCAAGCGGGCGGGCGTTGCGGAGCGGTACGTACGGGAGTGGCTGAACGCGCAGGCCGCGGGCGGTTTCGTCGACTATGACGGCGAGAGCGGGCGCTACACTCTGCCGCCCGAGCAGGCGAACGCGCTCACCGATGAGGACAGCCCCGCCTACCTGCCGGGCTTCTTCCAGATCGCAGTTGGGTCCGTGATCGACTCGCCGCGGATCACCGCCGCCGCGCGTAGCGGCGAGGGCGTCGGTTGGCACGACCACGTTCATGACGTCCATGACGGCTGCGAGCGGTTCTTCAGGCCGGGCTACAACGCGAATCTCGTCAGCTCGTGGCTGCCGTCGCTCGACGGTGTCGTCGCGAAGCTCGAGCAGGGTGCGACCGTTGCGGACGTCGGCTGCGGTCACGGCTCGTCTACGATCCTCATGGCACAGGCGTTTCCGAAGTCGACCTTCGTCGGCTCGGACTATCACGAGGACGGCGTCGAGACGGCTCGTGCTCGCGCCGAGGAAGCGGGCGTCGCCGATCGCGTTCGGTTCGAGGTGGCATCCGCCGCGAGCTACGGCGGCACGGGCTACGACCTCGTCACGATGTTCGACTGCCTGCACGACATGGGTGACCCCACGGGCGCGGCGCGCCACGTTCGCGACACGCTGTCGGAAGACGGGACGTGGATGATCGTCGAGCCTGCCGCCGGGGACCGTGTCGAGGACAACCTCAACCCGATCGGGCGCGCGTACTACTCGTTCTCGATGCTGCTTTGCACTCCCGCGTCGCTGTCGCAGGAGGTCGGGCTCGCGCTCGGTGCGCAGGCGGGAGAAGCACGCCTTCGAGATGTGGTCACGGCCGGCGGTTTCACGCGCTTCCGCCGGGCCGCGGAGACGCCGTTCAACATGGTGCTGGAGGCACGGCGCTGATCCGCGCACGGGAGCCGGACGAGCAGGGGTTCGTCGAGCGCGACGGCGTCCGAGTGCACTGGGAACGGTTCGGGGACGGGGCCCGAACCGTTCTCTTCGTCCCGACGTGGTCGGTCGTGCATTCGCGGAGTTGGAAGGCTCAGGTGCCGCACTTTGCGCGTCACTACCGCGTCCTCACCTTCGATCCCAGAGGCAACGGGCTCACGGATCGCCCCACCGAGCCCGCAGCCTACGACGAGCGCGAGTTCGCGGCCGATGCGCTCGCCGTGCTCGAAGCAACGGGCACGGAGCGCGCGGCGGCCGTGTCGCTCTCACTCGGTGCCCAGCGCGCTCTCCTCCTCGCGGCGGAGCATCCGGAGCGCGTCGATGCGCTCGTCTTCATCGCGCCGACCCTGCCGCTGAGCGACCCGGTGAACGTTGCGGGCACGTTCGACGATGTCCATGACACCTACGAGGGCTGGGGGAAGTACAACGCCAACTACTGGCGCAGCAACTGGCCCGACTTCTTGCAGTGGTTCTTCGGCGAAGCCTGCTTCACCGAGCCGCATTCGACGAAGCAGATCGAGGACTGCGTGCGCTTCGGGCTCGACACCACCGGCGAGACGCTCGTGACCGCCCAGGCCGGCGCCCGCATTCCCGACCGGGAGGCGGTGCTCGAGCTCTGCGCCAGGGTCGACTGCCCGGTGCTCGTAATCCACGGCAAGGAGGATGCGGTGATTCCCGTGGAGCGCGGCCGGCGTCTCGCCGAGGCAACCGGGGGCACGTTTATCGGCCTCCCCGGATCGGGGCATGTTGCCACCGCGCGCGACCCTGTCGGCGTCAACCTCTTGATCGACGCGTTCCTCGAGCCGCGGCGGGGCGCACCGCCCAAAGCGGGGAAGGCCGGACGAGCTCCGCGTGTCCTCGTCGTCACGAGCCCGATCGGGCTCGGCCACGCTCAGCGCGACCTGGCCATCGTCGGCGAATTGCGGAAGCTCCGGCCCGAGATCGAGGTCGACTGGCTTGCGCAGCATCCGGTGACGGCTGCACTCGAGGCGGCAGGCGAGCGGATCCATCCGGCCTCGCTGGAGCTCGCGAGCGAATCGACCGCGTTTGAAGCGCATGCGCGAGAGCACGAGCTGCACGCCTTTCACGCGTGGCGCGAGCTCGACGAGGTGCTCGTCGCGAACTTCATGCTCTTCAACGACGTCGTGCGCGACGGCGGCTATGACCTCTGGGTGGGCGATGAGGCGTGGGAGGTCGACTACTTCCTCCACGAGAACCCGGAGCTGAAGACCGCGTCGTACGCGTTCCTCACCGACTTCGTGGGTTGGCTGCCGGTCGACCAGTCGGAGGAGTGGCTGACGAGCGACTACAACGCCGAGAACATCGCACACGTCGAAGGCAATCCGCGTCTACGCGACGCTGCGATCTTTGTCGGAGATCCCGACGATCTGGTGCCCGACTCGTTCGGTCCGGGGTTGCCGAAGATCGCCGACTGGGTTCCGAAACACTTCGCCTTCTCGGGTTACGTGCTTCCTCCACCTGCAGCGCCCGCGCAGCGCGGCGAGGGGAGTCCACCCCTCGTTGTCGCGGCGGTCGGCGGGTCGACAGCCGGCGCTCACCTCCTGCGCCGCATCGCAGCGGCCTTCGCGGAGTTGCGCCGGGAGACGGAGGCGGAGCTGCTGCTCGTCTGCGGGCCGCGCATCGACCCACGCGTCATCGAGCCGCAACCCGGAATGAACGTTGTGGGGTACGTCCACGACCTTCATCGCGTGCTCGCTTCCTGCGACCTCGCCGTGGTGCAGGGTGGCCTGACGACGACGATGGAGCTCGTCGCCGCGCGCCGGCCGTTCATCTCCGTGCCGCTCCGCCGTCACTTCGAGCAGAACGGTCATGTCGCGCATCGCCTTCGCCGCTACGGGGCGCCGACGCCCACGCCGTACGATGAGACCTCGCCCGGCGAGCTCGCAGAGCTCATGCGCGCTCGGCTCGGGGCCACCGTCGACTATCTACCGGTCGATCGGAACGGAGCTGTGCGGGCTGCAGCGCTTCTCGCACCGCTGATCGGCTGATCGCGAGCTCAAATCGGCGGCCGGCTCGTAAGATCGAGGTGTTCGTGAGGGTCGACGTGAAGCCGATGCCCGGTCTCGAGCACCTCCCGTTCGCCGAGGTGTGGTTCCGGCGATCGACGAGCAGGCGTGGCGCCAGGCGTCGGCGGCGGCGCGCGCGCTCGGCAAAAATGGGCTCGAGGTGTGGACGACGACCGAAAGCCCCGACGTCGTCACCTTTCTCTCGGAGCGCGGCTACGGGGAGGTGCGCCGCTACGTCGTCTCGGAGCTCGACGTTGCGGCGGCTCCCGATCCCAAGCCCCCCGGGATCGCGATCGTCAGGTTCGCCGACCGGCCGGACCTCGCGCCCGCGCTCTTTCTGATCGCCCTCGAGTCGTACGCCGATCAGCCGGGCCGGGCCGAGCAGGTCATCGAGGGCTTCGAGTCGTGGCGGCACTGGGGTCTCGACGGCCACCCTCCCGACGCCTTTCTCGTCGCGCTCGAGCGGGAGAGGGTACTGGGCTACGGATTCCTCGACATCGACGGGGCAACCGGGCACCACGGTTTTACCGCGATCGCCCGCGCGGCACGCGGACGCGGAGTCGCGAGCGCGATCAAGCGCGCCCAGATCGCATGGGCGAAAGAGCACGGCCTGCTCCGGTTGAGAACCGCCAACGAAAAGCGCCTCACGGGAATGCTCGCGCTGAACAGACGGCACGGCTACCGCCCCCTGTACGAGGAGATCATCTTGCGCGGTCCGGCAGCCGCGGTAGAGTCATCCCCATGAAAGGCCAACAGAAGCCGAAGAAGGGCCAGAAGAAGGCCCCGCAGAAGACGCTGAAGGAAAAGCGCGCCGATAAGCGCGCCTCCGAAAAGACGAGCCGCGGAATCTAAGCCTCCAGCGCTTCATCCGCGTTAGGCTTCAGCAATGAGCGTCGAGGAGCGGATCGGGCATGGAACGGCGGCTGACACCGCGCGTGATCTCGCGGGCGTCTACCGCTACTACGAGCTCGCGAAGAGGGCCGAGTGGCAGGTGAAGGATCTTCCGTGGGGCGAACTGCCGCCGACGCCCGAGTACCGCGGCTCGCCGCAGAAGCTCGCGCGGCGCCAGGACATCTGGCGGTCGGTGATCACCCAGCAGCTCCAGGCCGACGAACTGGCGGTCGAAATGGCGACGCAGCTCTTCGCGATCGCCCCGGACCACGAAGCAAAGCTCTACTACACGACGATGGTGCAGGACGAATCGCGCCACACCGAGGCGTGGCTGCAGCTCATCCACCAGTCGGGCGGCATGGGCGAGCGCGATCCTTACCTCGACCAGTTGGCGCACATGACCCTCGACGCCGAGACACTCGAGGAGAAGGTCTTTCTCATGCAGGTGTTCTACGAGCGGCTCATCATTCCGCGCTTCCGAATGATCGCCCGCTCCTCGCGCGGCACGATCCTCGAGGATCTCTGCAACCGCTTGACGATCGACGACGGCATCCATCACGGAGCCGGCATGGCCTACGAGCGCGTGCTCCTCGAGGGGGCGGGGAGGACGGTCACGAACCGGCTCGTCGAGGCGGCCAACCGGATGCTGCCGCTCTTCGCGAAGCACACGATGTGGCGGCCCAAGGCCCGCGAGTTCATCGGCGGGCTGATGCACGACGCCGACGTGCGGATGCTGAAGGAGGATCTCGAGCAGGGCATCCGCCTCGCCGAGTCGCTCGGCATCGACGTGAGCGGCATCGATCTGCCGTACTAGCCTCCGGCTGTTAGGACGGCTGCGACAGGATGATGCGGGGCGTGCCGCCGAGGCGAAGCACGTCCGCGATCAGCACGCGCTGCGATCCGAGCGACAAGGTCTCACCGGGTGAGGGGGATTCGTCGAGTTGGATGCGCCCGGTCGCGATCACCGCGTCGCCCTGGCGCAGTTCGTACTCGTAATCGCTCATCGAAAGGGACCCCTTGACGACACTTCTGGCGAGCTTACCTGCGCAGCTCTAAGCTCCGTTCGACATGGAGCTTCCGCTGACCGGCGGCTGTCTATGCGGCGGCGTTCGCTACGAGATCGTCGAGCCGCTCGTCTCCGCGTCGTACTGTCACTGCACCCGCTGCCAGCGTCGAACCGGCACGAGTTCCTCCGCGCAGGCGCGAACGGCGGCCGGCTCGCTGCGGATCGTCTCCGGTGCCGAGCTCGTCGGAGAGCATCTTCCTGACGGCGGCTGGCCCAAGTGCTTCTGCACCGCCTGCGGAGGCGCGCTCTGGAGTCGCGATCCTCACGACGAGGCGCTGAGAAGCGTGCGGCTCGGCACCGTCGACGGCGACCCCGGCATCCGTCCGCAGTGGCGGCAGTTCACGGCGTACGCGGCCGCATGGGAGCCCATCCCGGAAGACGGACTGCCGCGCTACCCCGAGGGTCGGCCCGCCAGGTAGGGCGACTGCGGCTCGAGCTCTCTCACAGGGGCATCGAGCACGGAGCGCACCTTCTCGGCGAGAGCAGCGAGGGCGAACGGCTTCTCGAGGAAGTTCGTGTCTTCGTGCAGTCCGCCGTCCTCGTGCAGGACGTGGCTCGCGTAGCCCGACATGAAGAGGACGCGCATGCCGGGCCGAGTCGTCGCGAGCAGGCTTGCCAGTTCGCGACCGTTCATCTCGGGCATCATCACGTCCGTCAGGAGGAGGTCGAATTCGTGGTCTCCCGCGTGTTCGATGGCCGCGCCGGGCGTTCCGGCCGAGACTACGCGGTAGCCCCACTCCTCGAGGCTCGTCTGGACGAGCTCGCGCACCACGTCCTGATCCTCGACGAGGAGGATCGTCTCGGTGCCGCTCGGGCGCTCGGGCCATGAGTCTTCGGCGAGTGCGGGCAGGGGGAGGGCGCGATCCGTGCGCGGGAGGGCGATGCGGAAGACCGTGCCTACGCCGAGCTCGGTTTCGACCTCTATCCGCCCACCGGCCTGGTGAACGATGCCGTAGGCGGTCGAGAGGCCGAGCCCGGTACCGCGACCCGGCTCCTTCGTGGTGAAGAATGGCTCGAAGATCCGTAGGCGTGTCGCCTCGTCCATGCCCCTACCGCAGTCGCTGACTTCGACGACGGCGCTGTCACCTGCGTGCGATGTCGACAATCGCAGCTCTCCGCCCGACGACATCGCGTCGCGGCCGTTGAGCGCCAGGTTGACGAGCACCTGCTCGAACTGACCGGGATCGACCTCGGTCAGCACCGGCTCCGCAGACAGCTCCAGGACGAGCGTGACGTCGTCTCCGATCAGGCGCTCGAGCATCCGGGCGGTGCGGCTGACGGTCTCGTTCAGGTCGACCACGGCGGGCTGGATGATCTGCCGGCGGCTGAACGCGAGCAGCTGCTGGGTGAGCTCTGCGGCGTGAGCTCTGCGGCGTGGTCGGCGGCCCGGCGAATCTCTCCGATCTCGTCGGCACTCGCGTCGGGGTTGCGCATCAAGGCGATGTCGGCATACCCGATGATCACGGTGAGGAGGTTGTTGAAGTCGTGAGCGACGCCTCCGGCAAGCTGCCCTACGGCATCCATCTTCTGTGACTGCCTGACCTCGAGCTCCAGCTGTTCGCGCTGCGCATTCGCGTCGAGCATCCGCAGTCGCGCGTCGTCGAGGGATCTGCTCGACCGGGCAATCTCATGCTGCATCGTGTTGAAGCTCGCTGCCATTTGACCGATCTCGTCCTGTGAGCGGACGCGTACCTCGGTGATCGCCGGCGACGCTCGCGCCGATGCCAGGTCGCCGACGCCGAGCGCGGTGATCGCCCGGTTCAGATCGGCGAGCGTGCCGTGCGCGAGACGATCTGCGGCGCTCGCGACCTCACCGACCGCGTGACTGATGAGCCCGGGGAGCACGAGACCGACGCTGATCGTCAGAAGGGCGACCGTGACGAAGATGTCGGAGAGCGCGACGACGAGCTGGTTGTGAGTTCGGTCGACCTGCGTCACGGCGAGGAGGTACCCAGCACCGTCGAGCACGAGGACGATGAGCATCGCTCCCGTCAGCTTCACATGCAGTGAGCGAAGCGGGCTGTGGCGTTCCTTGCCGCGACCGTCACGCCAGAGACGCACCGCGTACAGCGCGGAGCCCGAGTACGCAAGGCCGAGGCCGGCCAGCACGGTCGCCAGCCCGAACTGCTCGAACCCGAGCCCGGTGGAGACACCCCAGGCACCGGCCGCGATGACGCCGAGGCCGATCGTGAACCGAGGTGCGCGCCAGGGCCGTTCGCGCAAGGCTCGTTGCGCCGGAGCAGCCACACCGCGACCGAGGGGAGGCAGATCCCGATGAGGTAGGTCAGGTTTGCGGCGGCGATCACCCACGTCGGGTCGCCGCTTAGCAGGAAGACGATCGACATGCCCGCCGTCAGCAGCGTGGCGACCCACGGCGCATCCGTGCGCCGTAGCCGCAGCCCGAGGATGCGCGGCAGCAGGCCATCCTCCGCGAGTTGCATGAGCGTGCGCGACGCCCCGGCAAGCGGCTGAAGCGTGCCGTGGAACATGTTGAAGACCATGAACCAGATCGCCGCGGTCTGGGCGAGACCACCGAAGAGCGGTGCGAAGGTAGGCCCGAGAGTTCGCGAGAGCTCGCCGCCGATCGGTCCGACACCGAGGGCGCCGAGCCACACGACGGGCAAGGCGATGAAGTAGACGCTCGCCATCAGTGCACTCGCGAACATCGCGCGCGGCACGTTCTTCGTCGGATCGCGTGTCTCGCCGACATGGCACGCCGCCGCCTCGAACGCCGGCGCCGCAAAGCCGATGAGGTAGAGACCGGCCATCGCACTCGTCCACTTCCCGAACACGCCGGCAAACGGCGTCAGCAGGTGATACGTGCCCGCGCGCCGCCAGTCGACCTCGCCGGACACCACGGGGATGATCGCCGAGCACAATGCGAGCGCTGCCGAGACGGTCGCGATCGGAATGGCGAACCTGCTCACCCATTTGACGCCACACAGATTGACGATGGTGAAAACGACGACGATCAGGCTCGCGAGCCACGGCACCGACATCCACGGCAGGTACCAGGCGTGGAGAGCGGAGGCCGAGAGGATCGCGGTGAGGCCGCACGTCGGGACCCAGCCCCACCAGTAACAGACGCCCGTCAGGTTCGCGAGCACCGGGCTGTACGGGCGGAAGGCTTCCGCGCAGGTCGCGGCAATGCCGCCAACGCGGTTCGGCCACATCATGATCAGCTCGATCCACCCTGGCGTGGCCATCCAGCTCAGGATCAGCCCTACGGCGAGGAGCGGCACTGCGGCGCTCCCCTGGCTGAGGACGAGCGCTCCGATCAGGAACAGGCTCTGGTTCGATCCGCCCATCGCAAGGGCCGTCGTGCCGACCCAGCCGAGGGTACGGGGGTGGTCGTCGTTCTCCGCGACCGCCAAAGACTCGCCCTTTTGGGGGTTGAGGAACAGCATTTCTGCCTGAGTCATCGGCGCGATGCGGCGCGCACCGCATCACCGGTTCGGGTTGAGATGCTCACCGGGAAGCAGGTTGAATGGGGCCATGTGCTTCGACCTCGAGAGCTCGCCTCCGATCCCTCGAGTTGCCGGTGCTTCGGTGTCGCACGACGAGGCCGTCCTCGAGTCGGCCGACGGCAATACCTTCTCTGCGTTCGTTGCGACCCCCGAGCAGGCGACCGCCCTCGGTGTCGTCGTCCTGCCGGACGTGCGAGGGCTCTATCGCTTCTATGAGGAAATCGCGCTGCGGTTCGCCGAGCGTGGAATCGCCGCCGTCGCGATCGACTACTTCGGTCGCACGGCCGGAGTCGCGAAGCGTGACGATGAATTCGAGTACATGCCGCACGTCGAGCAGTTGACCGACGGCGCGGTTCAGGCCGACACGCGCGCTGCGGTCGAGAAGCTGCGCCAGCTCGGCTGCACGTCGGTGTTCACGGTCGGCTTCTGTCTCGGCGGTCGCGCATCGTGGGTGGCGGCAGCGTCGGGACACGCGCTTGCCGGTTCGATCGGCTTCTACGGATCGCCGACTCGCGAGCGGGTCGGCCCCGGCGTTTCGGAGCGTGAGGCGCCCGGCGGCAGCGTCATCCAGCGAGCAGGCCAGATTGCGTGCCCGATTCTCGCGCTGCAGGCGGGTGACGATCAGGGCATCAGCGCGGCGGACAACGCAGCGTTCGAGCAGGCGCTCAGGAACGCGGGCGTCGAGCACGAGATCGTCATCTACGGCGGCGCTCCACACAGCTTCTTCGATCGCAAGCATGAGGAGTTCGCAGAGGCGTCCGCTGACGCGTGGCGCCGCACCCTCGCGTTCATCGGCGGGCATTGATCCTCGCGATCGATCAGGGAACGACCGGAACGACCTGCCTCGTCGTCGACGAGGAGCTGCACGTGCTCGGTCGCGGCTACTGCGCGGTACCGCAGCACTTTCCTCGCCCTGGTTGGGTCGAGCACGACCCGGAGGAGATCTGGCAGAGCGTGCTTGCCGCAGCGGAGGAAGCCGTGGCTGCTTCAGGGGCGACACCGGGCGACGTCGAGCAGGTCGCGATCACGAACCAGCGCGAGACGACGCTTCTCTGGGATCGCTCGACCGGGGTACCCGTTGCACCCGCGATCGTCTGGCAGGACCGGCGCACCGCCGAGCGCTGCGGCGAGCTCGACCCCGAGCTGATCCGCGCGCGCACCGGTCTCGTTCCTGATCCGTACTTCTCGGCGACGAAGCTCGAGTGGCTGCTCAGCGAGCATCGCCGAGACGGGCTCGCGTTCGGGACGGTCGACACCTGGCTCGTCTGGAAGCTGACGGGCGGCACCGTGCACGCGACCGACGTCACGAACGCGTCGCGCACGATGCTCGCTTCGCTTGCCACCCTCGACTGGGACGACGAGCTGTTGGAGCTCTTCGGTGTCGACCGGGAGTTGCTGCCTCGCATCGTGGGCTCGTCGGACGTCGTCGGCGACGGGGAGCTGCTGGGCGCTCGCGTGTCGATTCACGGGATCGCCGGCGACCAGCAGGCCGCGCTTTTCGGTCAGGGCTGTCACCGCGCGGGCGAGGGAAAGGCGACCTTCGGCACGGGGAGCTTCGTGCTCGTCCACACGGGCACCGACGCCTCCCCGGCTCCGGCCGGGCTCTTGAAGACCGCCGCCGCGGACGGCTACGCGCTCGAGGGCGCGGTGCTCGTGAGCGGGGCAGCGCTCCAGTGGCTCCGGGACGGTCTCGGCGTGCTCGGCTCTGCGGCCGAGAGCGAGGCGCTCGCCCGCAGCGTCGAGTCGACCGATGGCGTCGTCTTCGTGCCCGCCCTGACGGGGCTTGGCTCGCCGTGGTGGGACGCCGACGCCCGCGGGCTCGTCACGGGGCTCACGCGCGGCACGACGCGCGCGCACCTCGTCCGCGCCGCGCTCGAGGCAATTGCCCATCAGGTGGCCGATGTGATCGACGCGCTTCCGGAGCGTCCCGACGTGCTTCGGGCCGACGGGGGCGCAAGCGCGAATAGTTGGCTGATGCAGTTTCAGGCCGACCTTCTCGGGCTCCCGGTGGAGGTCGCTGCGGAGCGCGAGACGACAGCACTCGGCGCGGCTGCCTTGGCCGCGGGGCACGGCGCCCGCGTCTCCGTCGGGGCGGTCTACGATCCGCACCTCGGGGCAGACAGGGTTGACGAGCAGCGCTCCGACTGGCACGCGGCGCTCGCACGGGCGAGAACCGTCTTGCGTCCTTAACGAGAACTCCAAGCGCACTCTTAGGAAACGGGTGCATTCTTCGAGAAATCCGCGAGTGAGGGAGGCGTGAGAGTGGAAGATGTCGGTGGGAAGCTCGAGCAGGCGCTCTTCGAGATTCGGCGCGTCATCGCCGGCCAGGAAGGGATGCTCGAGCGGGTGCTCGTGTGCTTGCTCTCGGGCGGCCACCTCCTGATCGAAGGCGTTCCCGGCCTCGCGAAAACGCTGACGATCAAGACGACGGCGGCTGTCCTCGGTGGGGAGTTCAAGCGGGTGCAGTTCACCCCCGATCTCGTCCCGTCGGATCTCGTCGGCACCCGGGTCTACCGGCCCGACCGCACGGAGTTCGAGACGGAGCTCGGCCCTGTCTTCTGCAACTTCCTTCTCGCCGACGAGATCAACCGGGCGCCGGCCAAGGTGCAATCGGCGCTGCTCGAGGTGATGCAGGAGCAGCAGGTGACGATCGGCCATTCGACCTACGAGGTGCCGAAGCCGTTCCTCGTGCTCGCGACCCAGAACCCGATCGAGTCCGAGGGGACCTATCCGCTGCCCGAGGCGCAAGTCGACCGCTTCATGTTGAAGGTGCTCGTCGACTATCCGTCGCACGACGAAGAGCTGACCGTCGTCTCTCGATCTCTCGAGGACGCACCGGCGCTCGAACAGGTGCTCTCACTCGACGAGCTGAGGGAGCTCCAAGCGCGCGCCGCGCAGGTCTACGTCGATCCCGCGCTGATCAGCTGGACCGTCGACGTCGCGACAGCGACGCGCGCGCCCGCGGATCACGGGCTTGGTGAGATTGCCGACTACATCGCCTTCGGAGCTAGCCCACGCGGGCCGATCAGCCTGGTGACCGCGGGGCGGGCCCTTGCGCTGATCCGCGGCCGCGATTACGTGACGCCTGCGGACCTGGAGGCGCTCGTCCGCGATGCCTTCCGCCACCGGCTCGTGCTCTCATACCGCGCGCTCGCCGAGGAGGTGGCGTCGGACACGATTCTCGACAGCGTGCTCGCACGCGTGCCTGCCCCGCAGATCGATCTCGGACGGACCCACGCGGTGGCGTGAGCTCCACCGCCACCGACCCACTCGCACCGACCCGGACGCCGGCGGCGCCCGGCCCCGGGCCGCTCTCGTCGGCGTCGCTGCGTGCTCTCGAGCTCTCGGTCGGGCGCCGGGTTGACGGATTGCTGGCCGGCGACTACCGATCGGCCTTCGCGGGTGTCGGCAGCGAGCTCTGGCAAGTGCGGCCGTACGAGCCGGGCGACGACGTACGCCGGATCGAATGGAACGTCACGGCACGCACCGGCGTCACCCACGTTCGCGTGGAGCTCGCCGAGCGAGTTCTCGTCACGTGGCTCGTCCTCGACGCGTCGGCGTCCATGGCGTTCGGAACCGGAGATCGCCGCAAGGCTGATGTCGCCGAGGGCGTTGCCGTTGCTGTCGGCTACGCCGCGACACGTCGTGGTAACCGTCTCGGGACGATCGCGTTCGGCGCTGAGCACTTGATCGAACGACCGCGCCAGGGCCGTCGCGCCCTGCTCGACACGCTGCATCTCTTGCGTGAGTTACCGCCGGGTGGAACGGGGACGCTCGGTGATGCGCTGGAACTCGCCGATCGCGTCGCCCGGCAGCGGGCGCTCATCGTAGTCGTCTCTGACTTCCGCGGCTCGCCGGACTGGCGGCCGCCCTTGCTGCGTCTCGCCGGTCGCCACGCGGTGCTCGCCGTCGAGGTGAGAGACCCGCGAGAGCAGGAGCTCGCCGATGTCGGCGAGTTGCGGCTCGTCGACCCCGAAAGCGGCCGCCAGCTGCGGGTGGATACCGGCGACCGGCGCCTGCGCGAGCGGTTCGCGTCCGTTGCGCGCGACGAGCGCCGTGCGCTCGTCGCCTCACTGAGCTCGGCCGGCGTCCGGCACGTCGCGCTCACGACCGAAGGTGATTGGCTGCATCCGCTCACAGCGTTCCTGCGCCGGGGACATCGCATCCGATGAGCTTCGAGGCGCCGCTCCTGCTGCTCGGCCTGCTGCTCGTGCCTGGCGCGATCGCAGGCTACCTCTGGTTCGACAGGCGGCATGAGGCTCGCGCCTCGGCGTGGGCGCCGCCGGCTCTCCTTCCCAACATGATCGAACGGCCGCCGGCGTGGCGACGGCACCTGCCGACTGCGCTCCTGCTTGCGGGAGGGACGCTCCTCCTCGTGGGCGTCGCGCGTCCGAGCGCCGCCTTCGACGTCAAGCGCGACGAGGCGACGATCGTGCTCGTCCTCGACGTATCCGGCTCGATGGCCGCGAGCGACACGCAGCCGACGCGGCTCTCGGCGGCGCGCGCCGCCGCGGCCCGCTTTGTCGACGGGCTACCGCGCGGTTACGAGCTGGGAATCGTCACGTTCTCTGATCACGCATCCGTCCTTCTGGCGCCGACACGTGACAAGACTCACCTGCACAGTGTGCTCGCGCGCGTTCGATCAGGCCCGCAGGGCACGGCGCTCGCGGCGGCGGTCTCCCGTGCCGTCGACGTTGCGATCTCGGTGCATTCCACGTCTCACGGCGTGCGCGTTCCCGCGCAGATCGTTCTGTTCTCCGACGGTGGGCAAACGGCGGGCCGGACGACGCCGAAGCAAGCGGGAGCACAGGCTGCGAAGGCGCACGTGCCCGTCACCGCAGTCGCGGTCGGCACCCCCGATGGGGTTGTCCAGCAGGCGCTGAAGGGTGGATTCACGGAACGCTTCCAGGTGCCTGTGAAGCCGGAGGCTCTTCAGACGATCGCGCGTGCGAGCGCGGGCCGGTTCATCTCCGGGCCCGAGTCGGTCGACGTCAAGACGACCTACGCGAATCTCGAGCGTCGTGTCGGCCACAAGCGGAAGGTGGTCGAGGTGACCGCTGCTGCGGCCGGCGGCGGGTTCGCATTCATGGTCGCAGGCGCGCTTCTGTCGGGATTGTGGTTTCGGAGGCTGACATGAAGCCGCTCGCGGTCGCGTTCCTCGTGGTGATTGCGATCGCCGGCGCGCGGGTTCCCGTTGGCGGTGCAACAGGTGAATGCCGAGGCATCACGGCGTGCATTCGCGTTCCCGGTCCCTGGGTCGTCGTTCCTCCACGGGGGAATTCGGCCTACTTGCTCACCTGCCCGGCTGGCCGCAGCGTCGTCGGCGGCCTGGACGCGCAGGCGACGTCACGCGCGGTTCGGGTCAGCTTCGACGGACGACTCGGGTCACCGGTGCAGCCAGGCGTGACGACCACGCGGTACGCGCTCTTCCACGCAGTCTCGACGGGGCGTCGCGTTCAGGCCTTCCACCCGTTGATCGGCTGCGTGCCGACCCAGGGGGGCGGTGGCCGATCGACCGTCTCCGCGCGGGTGACGCCGGCAGGTCCCGCGCTCGAGCTTCGGTCGCGCATCGTTGTGATCGGGCCCGGCGAGGCGCGGTTCGCGAAGATCGCCTGCCACCCGGACGAAAGGCTCGTTGGCTCGTGGCATTCGATTGCGTTCCGCACGAAGCAGCCGCCCAACCTCGCGGATGCAGCGCGCGTGCGTGCGTCGAGCGTCGTCGTGGGCAAGAAGGTCGTCGTCACCGCCGCGGCGAGTGACGGCCTCTCCATCGACGTGCACGCGATCGTGCAGGTCGGAGCGGAATGCGCACCGTGAGTTTCGGCTCGCCATATCTCCTGCTCCTGCTGCTGATCGTCCCGGCGATCGCAGCGCTCGCTGTTTGGTTCGACCGCCGTCGTTCGCGGTACGCGATCGCGTTCACGAACCTCGAGCTGCTCGCGTCGGTCGCGCCCTCACGCAGGCCGCTTCGGCGCTGGCTGCCGCTGGCACTTTTCCTGCTCGCGCTCACCCTTGCCTCGGCTGCGGTGGCGCGGCCTAGAGCGACCATCTCGAAACCCGCAGACCAGGCGACGGTGGTGCTGCTGGTCGACGTGTCCGGCTCGATGCGTGCGGCCGACGTCAAGCCGTCGAGGCTCGGGGCGGCGCAGAGCGCGATGCAGAAATTCGTCGCGAGGGTTCCGAGCCGCGTGAAGGTCGGACTCGTGTCGTTCAGCAGCGGTCCGAACGTGCTCGTGATCCCGACCACCGACCGCGCGATTCTCGGCGAGGGGATCGACCTCCTCGCCCCGGAGGCGGGGACTGCGATCGGCGACGGGCTCGCTCTGGCGGTGCAGGTCGCGAAGGCATCGGTCGGGTCGGCGCCGCGTGGTCGCGACGGCATGCGCCCGGCGGCCATCATCCTGCTCTCGGACGGCGCCCAGACGCGTGGCACCCTGGCGCCGCTCCAGGGCGCCGACCGCGCGCGTGATGCGGGCCTGCGGGTCTACACGGTCGCACTCGGGACCGACCACGGCTCGCTCGGCCTCGGCCCGTTCGGAGGCTACGGGTTTGGCGGCGGCCCGACCCGGCGCTTCCCGGTGAAGCCGGATCCGGTCACCCTCGCCGCGATCGCGAACGAAACGGGCGGCAAGACCTATCGGGCCGAATCGGCACAGAAAGTGAACGAGATCTATAAGCAGCTCGGCTCGAGCGTCGTCACCCGCCACGCCACCCGCGAGGTGTCATCGTGGTTCAGCGGCCTCGCCGCGTTGCTCCTGCTCGGGTCGCTCGGGGTGGCCCGCATGACGGGCGAGCGGTTGCCCTGACCCGTGCTTCCTGACGCTACGATCCCGGCCGATGAGCTATCCCTTCACGACCCCGACGAAGCGCAGCGACCCGTGGTCGGGCAACGAGGGGTTCGGGTTCGAGGAATGCGAGCACATCGTCAGCGACGATGACGCCGATACCGCTCTCTGCGGCATCGACCAGACCGGCGTTCCGTGGGATCAGGGCTTCCCTGTCTGCCAGGCGTGCTTGG
The DNA here is from genome assembly GCA_038328165.1 of Gaiellales bacterium. Taxonomy (GTDB): domain Bacteria; phylum Actinomycetota; class Thermoleophilia; order Gaiellales; family Gaiellaceae; genus PALSA-600. The sequence continues at coordinate 63,175 of JBBQLT010000011.1, read as the reverse complement.
CCGTGGCGCAGGGCCGTATGAGCTGACGCACCTAGCGCTTGGCGGCGGCATGCAGGTCCTGCGTCAGTGACAGCACCGACTGGGTGAGCGCTTCGATGCGCTTGCCCTGCTCGAGAAGCTCGAGGTTCTGTTTCTTCTCTTCCCGGATCAGCTCGTACTGGTTGTCGGCGAACACCTGCCGCCGGGCGTCGGCGCGGTTCTGGGAGATCATCACGAAGGTCGAGAGGAAGATCGCCTCGAGGCTGACAATCATCGTCAGCAGTCCAAACGGGTACTTCTCGACCGGCAGCGAGATCCAGAATGCAAACCACACCAGGTGGACGTAGACGAAGCTCATCGACCCGGCGAAGCCGGTGATCACGTCCGCGGCGCGACTCTGGAGGCTCGTCGCGCGCTGCTCCTCATGCTTGACGAGCGCGGGCGATAGTGGTCCTCTGCGCGTCAGCTCGTGTCCGATGAATCTCAGGACTCTCTGCACGCCGCACTCTTTCGTGCTTTGGCTGGCGAAGCCTCCAGTGGTCTCGTGTAGGCGCGTTACCCCGCGCGCAGCATTGACGTGCAGCTCGCACGACCCGAGCGCTCGAAGTACTGCTGGTGGTAGTCCTCGGCCTCGAAGAAGGACCCGGCCGGCTCGATCTCGGTTGCGATCGTGCGCCGGGGCCACCGCAGCCTCTCCTGCTGCGCTTCGCGCGTTGCGTGAGCAGCCGCGTCCTGGGCGGGAGAGTGCACGAAGATCGCCGAGCGATACTGCGAGCCGATGTTCAGTCCCTGGCGGTTCCGCGAGGCGGGGTTGTGGCTCGACCAGAACACATCGAGCAGCCGGTCGTACGAGACGAGCGTCGGGTCGAAGGTCACCTCGACCGCCTCGGCGTGACCCGTGCGGCCACTGCACACCTGCTTGTAGGACGGGCTCGAGACGGTCCCGCCGGTGTAGCCGACGCGAGTTGCGGTGACGCCTTCGAGCCGGCGGAACGCCGCCTCGACGCCCCAGAAGCACCCTGCCGCGAACGTGGCTCTCTCGTTCATGCTTCGTAGACCGCGCTGCGTCTCCATGCGTTACAGCTGGCGCGCGACGGCCTTCCAGAAGACGGTCGTGTCGCACGGCCTGCCATCGGGGTAAAGCGCGTAGTTCGGAATGACGCCCACCGTCGTCCATCCGAGGCGCGCGTACAGCCGCGCGGCGTCGCCGTCAGTGACCGCATCGAGCACGAGCAGGCTCTTGCCTTCAGCTCGGGCTTCGGCCTCGGCGGCATCCATCAGCAGTCGCGCGATCCCGCGCTTCCTGGCCGAGGGTGCGACGAGGAGCTTCGCGATCTCGGCGCGGTGCGGCTGGTTCGGCGGCAGCGCCAGGATCACCTGAACCGTGCCGACGAGCACGCCGTCGGCAAGGGCAGCCAGGATCAGCCGGTTACCCTGCTCGGCTTCGGCGACCATGCCTGCGACGGCTGCCCGCGCCTCCCTGAGTGAGAACGGGGCCATGTAGCTGACGGATGCCCCGCCGGCGACGCAGTCCGCGAGAACGCCGGCAAGAGCCTCGGCGTGCGTCTGCAACTCGCGTCCGTCAAGGCGCCGAATCTCGATCTGCTCAGACACATGAAGACCTTAGCCCCTAGCCCCTCGCTCCTCGCTAGGCTCGAGCGATGCCGGACGATTGGATCGACCGCGTGCGTTCCCTCCTCGACTCGCCGTCGCCGGCGGTCTTGACGACGTATCGAAGAAACGGCAGCGCACTCGTCAGCCCCGTGTGGTTTCGCTGGAGCGACGGAGCGTTCGAGGTCGTGATCGCCGAAGGGGATGTCAAGCTCCGCCATCTGGCGCACGATCCGCGTTGCGCACTCGTCGTCTTCGAAGCGGTTCGACCGTTCCGCGGTATCGAGGTGCGCGGGACCGCGGAGCTTGCCGAGGAGGACGCTGGTCCTGTCCGAGAAGCCATAGCCGGCCGCTACCTCGGGGACAGTGACGGCGCGCGATTTGCGGCCGCGCGCAGGTCGAAGCCGGGCGTCATTCTCCGGCTCACGCCGGAAGATCCGCGGGTCTGGGATCTCTCGGCGATTCTTCCGGACGAGTAACGTCGCGGGGACTGTCGATGAAATGGAGGGTGTGATGGAAGGACAGGTTTCCTGGATCATCGAGCTGGCGCTGAAGCCCGGCAAGCTCGAGGCGTTCAAGGCGCTCATGGGGGAGATGGTCGAAGGCACGAGCCTCGAGCCGACGTCGCTCGGTTACGAGTGGTTCATCAGCGACGACGAGAAGACCGTTCACATCTACGAGAAATATGCCGACTCCGACGCGATGATCTCGCATGTCTCGGGTTTCCTTGCGAACTGGGCTGCGCGCTTCCTCGACGCGGTCGACGTGACGCGTTTCACCGTGTACGGCAGCCCCAACGCGGCTGCGAAGGAGATGCTCGACGGCTTCGGCCCGACGTACCTCGGGCCCTGGGGCGGGTTCTCGCGGTAACCGCCCGGCGCGTTTGCGCCCCGGCCGCCGCGGTAATAGCCGTCACATGAGTAGCTACACAACAAAGAACCTGAGGACTGAGGTCGAAAACCAGGCACCCAACTTCGGGATGCCGTCGGAGCTCCAAGCCCGCTTCGCGCGCACGCCGATTGGGGGCAAGACGCTTGGCCTGAGCCTCATGACGCTCGCACCGGGATTCCGCCTTCCTTTCGGCCACAAGCATCCCGACCAGGAAGAGGTCTACGTGGTCGTGCGAGGCTCTGCACGGATCAAGGTCGAGGACGAGATCGTCGAGGTGCGCGAGTGGGATGCGATCCGCTTCGACAAGAACACCATGCGGGCGGTAGAGGCTGGGGACGAAGGCGTTGAGTACATCGCGTTCGGCGCCGGTGATGACCCACGCGACGCCGAGATGGTGCAGAACTGGTGGAGCTGACGGTCGAATCGCAAGGATCTGCTTCAGCGGACTCGTGGCCGAGCGGTATCAGCGCGATCACGCTCTTCGTCGAAGACCTGCCGGCCGCGAAGAAATTCTACGGTGAGGTGTTCGGGCTGCAGGTGGCGTACACGGACGACGACTCCGCCGTGTTCAACTTCGGCAACACGCTCATCAACCTGCTGAAGACCACGGCGGCGCACGGGTTGATCGATCCGGCGCCGGTGGCAAGTCGCGAGTCGGGAGCCCGCGTTCAATTCACGATCCAGGTGGACGATGTCGATGCGATGTGCGCGCAGCTCGAGGCCCGCGGCGTCGAGTTGCTGAACGGCCCGATCGACCGACCGTGGGGAATCCGAACCGCCAGCTTCATGGATCCGGGCGGCCACATCTGGGAGATCGCGCGGTAGAGGAAGACTCAGCTCGTCACGAGGTGCGTTACCGGGATGGAGAACCGCGCGCTTGCGTCTCCGCCGAGGCCGAGTTCGAGCCAGAATGCCTTCTCGTCGGGCGCTGTCAGCACCACGATCTCATCGGCACGGAACGTTCGCAGCGCGTCCTCGATCGCGAGCAATGGGTTGACGTCGCCCACATGCGCCTCGACCCGATCTCCTGGCGCTGCGTCGGAAGCGGCTTCGGCACGCCTGGCCGCGTCTTCGCGCGCATCGTCCTCCGCATTCGTCAGCCGATCGAGCCGGGAGATCTTCGACGCTGGTGCGACGAGGTAGATCTCCGCGTCGTCGCCGGCGTGCGCGCGCACCACCGTCGCGACAGCGGCTGTTGGGGCAGCAGCCGTCGTGACGACTAGGACTCGGTGTGGCATCTCGCTCTGGTCTCTCCCGGCGCGCCGTCCGCCAAACAGCGCTGCCTCGCGCGCTTCTCGAGCCGACCGCGCAGCGACCTAGACTCGGATCGTGTCCGCACGCACCGATCAGGAGGGGACCACCGCACTCAGGCTTGCCGTCGTAACAGTCCAGCGGGTGCTTCGCCATCAGGGCCTGCTCGACAATCTGCCCGTGTCCGTGCTCGTGGACGGGGTGATCCGGCCGCGATTGCCGAAGCTCGAGCGACTGGTCATCGCCGCAACGCACGCTCATCCCGACCGGAACGTGTGGCGCGCGCGAGATAGCTTCAACCAGTCCGCGTTCGCCGCCTTCAGCCGGTCGGTCGACACGCAACTCGGGCGCATGCTCGTTCGCCCGGACGTCCTGCTGTACCTGTATCCGGTGCTCTTCGAGACGCCACGCGCTCAGCCGATGATCCTCTACACCGATACGACGGTCGCGGTCACCCGACGCGAATACCCCGAATGGCTCGGCCTGACGCGACGAGGCTGGCGCGATGCCGAGGCGCGAGAGCAGCGAGTCTTTCGCGATGCGTTTGCCGTCTTCACCGAAGGGGTCTCGGCCGCCGAGTCCGCCGTGGAGGACTACGGCTGCGAGCCCGCGAGGGTCGTGAATATCGGTCCCGCGCCTGCGATGCCGACGCCCCTCGAGTTCAGTACGCGGGACGATCGAGTGCGTGATCAAGTGCTCTTCGTCGGAACGCGCTTCGACGGCCGAAAGGGTGGCGAAACGCTGCTCGAAGCCTGGCCGCAGATCGAGGACGCAGTACCCACCGCACGACTGCACGTCGTGACGCACAGTCCGCCGCCGAAGTCGCTTCAACCGTCCATCGAGTGGCATCGCAACGTCGAGTCCGCTCGGCTCGGCGAGCTCTTTCGCGAGTCCCGGGCCTACGTGCATCCTGCACCGTATGAATCGTGCGTGCCGAACTCGATTCGTGAAGCGATGGCGTTTGGCCTTCCCGTTGTGACATCCCAGATCAGGACGTTTGTCGGCGAGCTGCCATCCTCGGTGCGAACGTTTCCGGTCGGTGACGCGGGACAGCTCGCCCGTCACGTGATCGCCCTACTCTCCGATCGTGAGACAGCCGAGAGGGAGGGACGCACAAACCACCTGCACGCCTCCGCGAGCTTCCGCTGGGACACAGCCGCAGCTGCGCTCGCCGAGCGTCTCCGGGACGCCACCGCAATGCCCTAGCGACTGCCCCTGCTTGTGGCGAGATTGACGAGTTCGTTCGTGTGCGGCACGGGGATGCCGTGCCGAGTGCTTCCACGAAGGATCGCCCGCGATTGCATTGAGCCCGGGCTCGCGGCCGCCTTACACGCCCTTTTTCCCCCCGTTGGCATGACCCCTTGGTGATTGGTACCTTCGCACGATCGACGCACAGCTGAATGAGGTGCAAACACGATGAAAAAGAGCGCAACGACCGAGGGCGAATCCCCTTCTCGGCTGATCGACGCGAGGATCAAGGAACTGGACGACTGGAGAGGCAAGCTGCTCTCCCAGGTCCGCGCTTTCATCAAACAGGCTGACCCTGAGGTGATCGAGGAGTGGAAGTGGAGAGGCGTTCCCGTTTGGTCTCACGATGGACTCATCTGCACCGGAGAGACGTACAAGAGCGTCGTGAAGCTGACGTTCCTCAAGGGCGCTTCGCTCGAGGACCCTTCAGGACTCTTCAACTCGAGCCTTGAAGGCAACGCCAGGCGTGCGATCGATTTCCACGAAGGTGATGAAATAGATGAGGACGCCTTCAAGACACTCATACGCGCCGCTGCAGCCCTGAACAGGTCATCGGCCCGATAGTCGAACCCGCGGCGCCTCATGACTTGGCGCCTACGCGGCCACCACGTAGGCGACAACCCAAACACTCACGCTGCGATCTTCTCCAGTACCGCGTCGATGCGCGCGAAGCCCTGCTTCGCGCCCGCCTCGACGCCGTACTGCATGGTGGTATCACGCTGCTCGGTCGTCTCGAAGCGCATCGTCTGGGTCAGCTTCGTCTGTTCACCGAGATCCTCGAACTCGAGCGTCTGCAGGTGATTCTGGAACGTCTGCACGAGGAGTGCGGGTGGCTCGACCTCGCGGAACTCGCCCTCGACGACGCCGAAGGCAGTTCGGAACCGGTAGGTGCCGCCGGGACGGACGTCCATCTCCTCGACGACGGTTCCGTCGCCCCACCATTCGGGGATCAGCTCGGGATCCGTCCAGACGGAGTACACGTGGGTGCGCGGTGCGTCGAAGATCCGCTCGACGCGGATCTCGAGCTCGTTCGGGGTGGTGACGGTGGTGGTGCTCATCGTGCTCCTTTCGTGCGTTGGACAACCTGCGCGAAGCGCTCGAGCCGCTGCAGCCACGTACTGATGCCCTCGAAGGCAGAGGGCACGAGTGCGCATCTGCGGGCACGGCCGATCTTCTCGGTGGCGACGAGGTTCGCCTCCTCGAGCAGCCGGATGTGCTTTCTCATCCCGGTCAGCGACATGCGAAACGGCGCGGCGAGCTCGCTGATCGTCGCGCTGCCGGCGCCAAGCCGCTCGAGGACCGCACGCCGCGTTGGGTCGGCGAGGGCCGCGAACGCGCGGTCGACCGTCGTCTGATACTGAACCATTAGGTTCAGTATTGCAGACCTCGGAGACGTGCGCTTACAGATCCAGGTTCAACTCGCGGAGCGCCAGAAAGACGCCCTCGCTGAACGTGGGGTAGGGCTGGATCACATCGAGAAGCACCTCGATCGGGGTCTCGGCGCGGATCGCGAGAGTCAGTTGCTGCAGCCATTCGCCCGATTCCGGGCCGACGGCGACGGCTCCCGTCAGCACGCGGCGCTTCGGATCGGCGACGACCTTGACGAAGCCCGGGCGCTTCGGTCGTTCGTAGGTTGCGAGTCGCGGGACTGACGTGAGCTGCCAAGTCGAGCTGACACCGCCCGTTGTCTCGCCGACCATGGCGACCTGAGGGTCGGTGAAGATCGTTGCCGGCACCGCGCGATGGTCGGCGCGGACGTCGCGCCCGTCCATGTCGTAGGCAGCGATACGCGCGTGGTACTTGCCGACGTGCGTGAACGGCGCGATCCCGGTGACGTCGCCGAGTGCCCACACGTTCTCGGCCGCGCGCATCTGCTCGTCGACCTCGATGCCGCGGCGTGTGATCTGGAGGCCGAGCGCCTCGAGGCCGTCGACGTTCGGCTTACGTCCGGTGGCGAGCAGCAGCCGGTCGAACGAGACGTCGGATCCGTCGCTGAGTACCAGCCGGTCACCTGTCGCGCTGTCGGCACGAACAGCGAGGCGTATGTCGACTCCGTCGTCGCGCAGCGCCTCCTGCACGAGCGCGGCGGCGTCTGCGTCGACGCGAGAAAGCAGGCGGTCGTCTCCCTGGACGAGCGTCACCTGCGAGCCCACGCGCTGGAAGAACTGCGCGAGCTCGCAGCCGACGGGTCCGCCCCCGAGGACAGCGAGCCGCCCGGGTACCTCGAGCGTCTCTGTCGCGTCGACGTTCGTCCAGTAGTCGACAGCGTCGAGCCCTTCGATCGGCGGGATGACCGGTGATGAGCCGGTCGCGATGACGAGCCGGTCGTATGCGAGCTCGTCACTACCGTCAACACTGAGGACGCCAGGCCGTGACACCACGGCATCGCCGCGGACGAGCTCCGCGTCCTGTGAGTCGAGCCACTTGACCTGTGAAGAGTCGTCGCGCTCGGCGACCCAGTCGCGCCAGGCGAAGATTCGCTGCACGTCGAGCTCGCCTCCGGAGATCGCGCCGTCGGAATGGCGGCCCGCGGCAAGCACCTCGGGCGCGCGCAGCATCGCCTTGGTCGGCATGCACGCCCAGTACGAGCACTCACCTCCAACGAGCCGGCGCTCGACGACGGTCACCTTCGACTCACCGTCGAGTCGGCGGAGGGCGCCGACGAAATGCTCGCCGGACGACCCTCCACCGAGCACGACGACGTGCATCAGATGAGGTGGTTCGCCTTGAGGAAGGCCTTTGCGACCTTCGCAGCATCCTGCTTGTTCACGATCACGGCCTTGTTCATTGCCACGATCGCGTTCTGCGACAGCGTTGCCGAGACCGCGTTCACCGTCGTCGTGAACTTCGATCCCAGCGCTTTTGCGACCGATGTCTTCACGATCGGCGCGACGTTCTGGAACCCCGTGACGTGCTTGGGGTCGGAGAGGAGCGTGTACTTCGACCCTGGGCCGAGCGGCGGGTCGGTCGAGAAAACGTCGGCGGCGAGCACCTTGCCGGCGTCAAGCGCCGCATAGGCAGAGATGCCGGCGAGCGGCAGGAAGGACGCGTTCGACAGCCCGTACTGCTTCGTGTACCCCACGAAGCAGGTGTTGCGCGTCTTGCACTCCGGAAACCCACCGAGCTTGAAGCTTCCGGCCTTCTTGAGGTCGCTGATGGACTTCAGCCCGTACTTCTTGGCCGTGGCGTTGGTGACTGCGACGACGTCAGTGTCGAAGAACGGCGTCGGCTTCAGCACCGTGAAGCCTTTCCCAGCCTCGAGCTTCTTCGCGAGCAGATACGTCCCGCCCGCCGTCTTCGGCGATGACGTGTGGTGAAAGACGTCCTGCACGACCACGCCCGTGTACTCGGGGTACATGTTGAGCTTTCCGCTCGAGAGCGACGTCTGCATGAGCTCCGTCGACCCGATGTTCTCCTTGTAGGAGACGTGGAAGCCCTTGGCCTCGAGCGCCTGCTTGTAAAGCTGGCCGAGGATGAACTCCTCGGGGAAGTTCTTCGTCCCGAGGATGATCGTCGGGCCCATCGTGGTCCGCGCGTGCGCGGGTTGCGTGAATGCCGCCGCTAGAAGGCCGATGACAATCGCGACCCCGAGAGAAATCGCAAACGCCGCCTTGGCAGCACGACGCGTGTGCTTCCTGATCACACCTGCTCCTTTCGTGGAATGTCGACCACGACACTAGTACGCCGAAGGGGCCTGGGCGTTACTGCAATCTGGACCCCGAGTAGGGCCACGAAGAGTCCCGCGGAAAGCGCCATGACGCAGATCGACGCTCCGACCACGCCCGACAGGCGGTAGCTCGCCTGGTTCACGATGATGTCCCCGAGCCCACCGCCACCCGCGATCGCCGCGATCGGCGCGGTGGCGACGACGGTGACGGTGGCGACGCGAATACCCGCGAAGAGCAGCGGAATTGCGAGCGGGAGCTCGACCCGTCTGAGGATCTGCGCTCGCGTCATGCCCATCCCACGAGCCGCCTCGACCACGTCTTGGTCGACGCCCTCGACGCTGTCGTAGGCGTTCGTGAGAATCGGACCGGTCGCGAGCACGGCGAGCGCGACCATGTTGTTCACGAAACCGATGCCGAGGATCGTCAGGAACGCGGCGATCAACACGAGGCTCGGCAGGCCACGGCCGAAGATCGATGCGCCGATCGCAAAGCCCGAGCCTCGATGGAAGTGGCCGAGCGCGATCCCGAGCGGCAGCGCGACGAGCAGTGCAAGCCCGAGGGCAGCGCCCGACAGCACGAGCTGCTCCCAGGCCTTCTGCAGGAGGAAGCTCGGGTGGTCGCCGATGAAGCGGACCGAATCGACGAAGGTGTGCAGGTTCGCCGCGTCGGCGAGCATCACGTGGTTCTCCGCGACCACGGTACGAGAACGTGTCTCGCCGCAACCAATAGAGCGTCGCACGCAAGCGCGAGCGCGATCGCGAGTGCACCGGCCGAATAGATCTCCGTCTTGAACGGCGTCGGGAGCTTGACGGCGTTGAAGATCGGATAGCCAAGCCCCTGCGGCAGGAGAAACGCGGCGATCGTCGCGATTGCAATGGTCGAGACGACGGCGACCCGGAGGCCGCCGATGATCGCGGGCACCGCCAGCGGGAGCTCGACGCGCGTCAGCACCTGGCGCCGCGTCAAACCCATTCCGCGCGCCGCTTCGAGCACCTCATCGGGAACGCCGCGCAACCCCGCAACGATATTCGGAAAGAGGATGACGAGGGTGTACGAGACGAGCGCGATCTCGACCGTCGTCCTCGTGATGCCGGTGAACGGGACCAGGATCTGGAAGAGCGCCAGGCTCGGAATCGTGTAGAGAAGCGCCGAGGCGACGCCGATCGGTTGCTCGGCGCGGCGATAACGGTGCGCGAGGAGCGCGAGTGCGAAGGCAAGCACGAAACCGATGCCGATCGCGATTGCGGTCAGCTCGATGTGTTGCACGAGCGCAGGTTGCAGCGTGTCGCCCCAGTGAGTCTTCACCCATCCCCAACAGAAGGTGTGGTCGCCGGTCACGCATGAATCGCCGTGGCCGAAGTCCGGGATCACCGGCCCGGAGGCGACGCGCGCGCTCAGAGAAGCTCCCCGGCATCGGCCAGGCGGAAGATGCCGAGTTCGGAGCCGTCGTCGTCGATGACCACGACCTGCCGCTCGTTCGTCTCGAGCATCTGCGAAACGGCGTTTCGCACCGACGTTGTTTTCGGGATCCGCGCGCCGGTCGTCGTCGGTCGAGCGGGCTCCAATGGGACGGTGGCCAGCGTGCGCAATGCAAGCCGGCGCAACGCGCGATCCTCGCCGATGAACTGCTTCACGAAGTCGTCCGTGGGATGGGCGAGGATCGCGTCGGGTGTGTCGTACTGAGCGAGCACGCCGCCCTCGCGAAGGATCGCGATCCGGTCGCCCATCTGAATCGCCTCGTCGATGTCGTGGGTGACGAAGATCACGGTCTTGCCAACCTCCCGGTGCAGCCGGCGTAGCTCGGTCTGTAGGCGGAAGCGCGTGATCGGGTCGAGTGCGCCGAACGGCTCGTCCATCAGGAGCAATGGCGGGTCGGCGGCGAGCGCGCGGGCGAGCCCGACGCGCTGGCGCTGGCCGCCTGAGAGCTGGGCCGGGTAGCGGGCGGCGTCCGCCGCCTCGAGCCCGACGAGCTCGAGGAGCTCAGTGCTGCGAGAACGGACCTTGTCCTTCGGCCAGCCGAGGAGGCGTGGCACCGTGCCGATGTTCTCGCCGACGCTCATGTGCGGGAACAGGCCGATCTGCTGGATCACATAGCCGATGCCACGTCGGAGCTCGATCAGCGGGAGGTCGAAGATGCTGCGGCCGTCGATGCGGATCTCGCCCGAGTCGAACGGGATCAGGCGATTGACCATCTTGAGCGCAGTCGTCTTGCCGCCGCCGGAAGGCCCCACGAGGACACAGAACGTCCCGGCCGGAATCTCGAGCGAGAGGTCGTCGACTGCGGCCTCGTCGCGGCCGGCGTAGCGCTTCGTCACGTGATCGAAGACGATCTCGGCCGCAGCGCTCATGTCGTGTTTCTGATCCCGGCGAGGCCGACCAGCCCACCTGCTGCGACGAGCACGGCGGTGACGAGCATCGCCAGGTGGTAGCCGGCGAGGTCGAGCTTGTTGGAGCTGCCCGCGACGAGCGCCCCGACGACCGCGATCCCGAGCAAGCCGGCGACGCGCGCGACGGCGTTGTTGACTCCGCTCGCGATCCCTGCGTCGCGCTCGCTCGCGTCCGCAAGCACTGTCGCCGTCAGCGGCGCGACGATCATCGAAAGCCCGACCGAGAAGACGAGGAGCGGCGGCAGCAGTTCGATCCAGTACGAGAATCCGGGCTTCAGCCGGATCAGGCCGACGAGCGCCGCCGCCGCGATGAGCGGCCCGACGCCCATGAAGAGCCGTGGGCCGTAGCGCATCGACAGCCTACCGACGCGAGGTGAGAGCACGAACATGACGGTCGTGATCGGGACGAGCGCGAAGCCGCTCTTCAGTGCCGAGTAGCCGGCCAGTTGCTGCAAGAAGAGCACGAGGAAGAAGGTCAGCGTCGAGAGCCCGGCGTAAACCGTGAGCGTCTCGATGTTCGCGAACGAGAAGTTCCGCCGCGAGAAGAGCCGCAGCGGCAGCATCGGATGGTCGGTCCGGCGCTCCCACCAGAGGAACCCCGCGAGGAGCGCGAGGCCCCCGAAGAAGGTGAGCAGCACGGGTGGATCGCCGAAGCCACGCTTCGGCTCTTCGATCAGTGCAAACACCGGTCCGCCGAGCCCGAGCACGCACAGAACGGCCCCGACGAGATCGACGCGAGGGCGGTCGGTCGGATGCGGATGCTTGGGCACGGCATATGCCACGAGCGCGGCGGTCGCGATCGCGAACGGGACGTTCACGATGAAGACCCAGCGCCACGACGCATGTGTGACGATCCAACCGCCCATCAGCGGCCCGATGACGAACGCGATGCCCGTCCAGGCTGTCCACGCGCCGATCGCGCCGCCGCGGGCCTCGCCGCTGAACGTCGTCGCGATGACAGCCAGTCCGGCGGGAGTGAGGATCGCCCCCGTGACACCCTGGAGCCCGCGTCCCAGGATCAGGAGCGTCCCGTCGGGCGCGGCTGCGCAGAGCACCGACGTCAACCCGAAGCTGATGATCCCGAGCAAGAAGAGACGCCTCGCTCCGAAGAGGTCGCCGAGTGATCCGCCGACGAGAAGCAGCGACCCGAGCGTCAGCAGGTAGGAATCGACGACCCACTGCTGGAGGGCTAACCCACCACCCAGATCGCGCTGAATCGCCGGCAGCGCGACGTTGACCACGGTCGAGTCGACGAACACGATCACCGACCCGAGAATGCAGGCGAGAAGAACGAGGCGATTGCGGGACGGCGGCGTCAGAGGCTCGATACCTAACAGATTCGGCGCGCCGCGAGCGGAAGGCACGTGAGGGCAGAACGTGCGTCGGCCTCGATGCATTCCTAGCTAGCAGAGGCGCGCGGATCGAGGCGCCAAAAGCACGCAGCCTCAAATGTGCAGCTCGTCTGATATCCGTTTATATTCCGTTTGCACTCGCCCTCGGGGCGGGCACGGGAGAGTGAATCGATTCAAAGGGGAGGTAGCGTGCGGAATATCCGTTTGCTGACGCTGACCGGAGCGATCTTGATTGTTGGCGTCTTCGCCACAATCGCTTCGGCTGGTGGCTCCACTTCGTCCGAGCGGCAGGTCGTCAATGACTCGGATCTGAAGGCGTTGTCGGTGACCGAGGGTGGCGCGAGCGTTCTGCCCACGACGCGGACGATCGCGCATTGGTGGGGCAGCACAAGAGACCAGAACAACGGTGTCACCTACGGCTACAACATGGTTGGCGCTGACCCGAACAGCTGCTCGGGAAGCGCCTGCGATGTCACCGTTCAGGTCGACATCACACCGATCATCGTCAACGTCGGCGGGATGACGTTCGACGGCAACAATGTCGTGGGCGCGACTCTTGCCTCGCCACAGTTCGCGCTCAACGATTACGGCTCGACGCCGGCCGCAACCGCTGCCGGGAACTTCCCGAACACGCCGCTCGAGATCCGCGGTCCTGGCGGGCCCTTGTCGCAAAACGATGCTGGGAACCTTCTACAGCTGCAGGACGCGACAATGCGGGCGCAGTTCAACAAGACCGGTATCAGCAACTACCACCTCCGGCTGCAGCCGAACCTGCTGCCGGCGGTGACGATCAACGTGCCGCAAAACCAGGGCACGCTGATCGTGAGCGGCCGCGGCGTGATCGGCGGACAGGTCGACATCGGCTGGTGGTCGAGCCAGATCAAGAACCTCGAGACGAAGGCCGACCCGACGCATCTGCCGCTCTACCTGACCGACAACATCTTCCTGTACCTGGGCGACACCCCTGGTAACTGCTGTGTGATCGGCTACCACGGCACGTACTCGACCGGGAACGGGCACGGGCCGGGGGCGGGCAACGGTAACCAACCTGTCCAGACGTTCGCCTGGGCGTCCTACGTCCGTCCCGGCTTCTACTCACGGGCAAACGGCGGCACCGACTGGGCACTGCAGGACATTCACGCGATCAGCCACGAGATCGCTGAGTGGGCCGACGACCCGTTTGTGAACAACACGGTCGAGCCGTGGCTAACGCCGACGGCCCCACAGTACGGCTGCACAAGCGTACTTGAGACCGGCGACCCCGTCGTTGGAATCGGTTTCGCGATGGGCACGAATACCTTCGCGCAAGGGACGAACCCGAACGGCACGCAAAGCGCCGACGGGTTTTACCACCCCGAAGACGAAGCACTCCTGCCCTGGTTCCTGCGCGTGGCACCGAACACGATCTCGGAGCCGACGCAGTCACCGAGCACGAACGTCGGTCGCTACACCTTCATGGGCGACCTGAACCCGTTCGCGGGCTTCCGCCAGCCGGCAACCGGCTGCTAAAGCGCACGAAGAGCGCGTAAGCATGGAGGGGGGCCCGAACTTCCAGGCCCCCCTCCATTGATCTGACCTCGTTCGGCGACACGGCAACGATCCTGCAAGCCTCATCTCTTGCAGGTCGTTCTGTTAAAAACCTGCGGGTTCGTGGGTAACAGATCCGTCCCGGTACCCTAAAACCCGCATGGCTGCAAACACTCGCGTTTCGCCAATCCCTCCTAGTGGTTACACCGCTAAGTAGCGATCCGGGGGCCGCCCTCGATCCCCCGTGCGACGTCTCGGGCGCTAACTCACCGCAGGGCGAGCGCGTACGCGGCGAGCACGTCCAGGGTGATCAGGATCGCCCACAAGACCGCACCCGCGGCGATTGCGACGGTGAGCCCGATCAGGAAGCCGTTATCGGGCAACTGTTTTGAATGGGTGAGCGCCGCCATCGGACGCACGAGCCTAACCGGGGTTGCTCCCGGATGCAAATTGCGGGAAAAAGTCTCGCCGCTGAGCAGCCCCGCTCGTCTCTACTCTAAGAGGCAAGCCAGTACAGCCAGTACGCGAGCCCCGCGATCCACATGGATTGCACGCTGAACACCAACACCAGCACGCCGACGTCGTCGACGCGCGAGCGTTGCAGGCCGGTGTGCCTCACGGCGTAGTCCGTTCGCGTCGCTTCCACGAGGTCGACTTCGTCCGTGCGCTCGGTCGCGAAGATCTCATCCGCGATGGTGGCGGTCATTGTCGTCATCGGCTCTCTCTCCCCTGAGACGCTCCGAGCCCGCTGCCTCTTCCCACCGCCGCCGCTCCGACTGCGATCAACATCGGAGCGCGTCGTGTCGAGCGCAGGACGAGGTTCCGTACGCTCGACACTTCGGACGCAGCCTTTGGCAGTGTGATGCGTCGAATCTATCGCATGATCGGCTCGAAGTGAACGGGCGGGCCGGGCCTGCGGAGTCGCGTGACCGACTTGCATTTCCGTGGCGATCCAGTGTTCGATAGCTGACGAACAAAGGAGGCTCACGATGGGCGATTACCAGATCGTCAAGCTCGACGAAGTAGACGATTGGCTCGGGGACTACCCGGGCGAGATGCGCGGTATCACCTACGCGATCGGCGCCGAGCAGGCCGCGCTGACACATCGACGAATGCCGCAGCACACAGGCAGCAAGGGCTCGTACGGCCACAGGCACAAGACACAGGAGGAGATCTACCTCGTCCTCGCGGGCCGGCTGCAGTTCAAGCTCAACGACGAGATCGTCGAGCTCGGCAAGCACGAGGCAATTCGCATCCCGCCGGAGACATGGCGGGGAGTGTGGAACGAGGAGCCTGAGGATGCGGAGCTCGTGATCGTCTCGATCAAGATCGACGACCCGAGCGGGGACGCGGAGAAATCGGCCGAGGACTTCTGGCCGGCGTAAATAAGTCGCGCCGGAGTCAGTCGACCGATGCGGTGCGCAAGCCGGCGTCCCCGCTTCGCGGGCCGAGGGCGTGGAAGCCCTCTGGAGCGCGCTTCCCCTCGACGCAGTCGGCGACATACACCCCGAGTGCGGGACCGTGCTTGAACCCGTGGCCCGACCCACCGCCGATCAGCCACCACGACTCGCGCTCGGGGTGACGGTCGACGATGAAGTGAGTGTCGCCGGTCAGGCTGTACTGGCAAACACGCGCGCCGATCACCGGTGTCTTCGCGAGCTCAGGAAAACGTCGCGCCGCGTACTGCCGCGCCTCTCGCTCGAGCTCGCGCGAGGGAACCCGCTCGAGCGTGTCTGGATCAATCTCCGTGCCACCGAAGTCGGGCGAGATCTTGACGCCCAGGCCCCCGATCTCGCCGTGGCCGTAGAACGATGCGTCGTACTCGCAGAACCCTGGGGTGCCGCGCCACCCGGCGTCGCCGCCGAAAAAGAAGACGTCGCGCCGTGCGATCTTCAGCTCGACGACGTGCGGGAAGATCGCCGGCAGCCAGGCTCCGCACGCCCAGACGACGACGTCGGAGCGTGGGTCTGTCTCAGGTGTGACGCGTCCTGGTCGGAGCCGAACGCCTGAGCGCTCGCCGTCCTCGACCAGCAACTGGGTTGCGCGGCGGGCGTGCAGCACGCCGGCCTCAGGCTCGAAGAGCACCGCATGGAGGTCGTCGACCGCGAGCGATGGGTAGAGATGACGAGCGTCGTCCGGAGCAAGCCATTCGTACGGGATGCCGAGACGGCGCAGGGACTCGCGGCTCGCTGCTTCGAACCCGTCGGCGTGCTGGGTGAACCACGCGAGCCCGATCGGCTCCCAGATGTGCGTCCCGGTGTCCTGCTGCAGCTCGAGCCACGCGCTTCGTGCGCGCCACGCGAGGTCGGCGTACCAGTCGACGTGACCGTGGGCCGCTCGGAGCAAGCGCGTGTCGCCGCCCGACGCGGACCGCACGGTGCCGGGCGAGTACTGCTCGACGAGTGCAACATCCCAGCCCCGCCGTGCGAGCTCGCGCGCCGTCGCAGCACCGAACACCCCGGCGCCTACGACGGTCACGCTGCTCACGCGTCATCCAGGGCGTTGCGGAGCGAGGTCACGAGCGCGGACAGCTCGCGGGTACCTCGCTCGGCGGCCTCGACGGCGCGCGAGCCGACCACGATCCCGTCGACGACGTCGGCGGCGGCGCGCGCGTGCTCCGGCTTCGAGATCCCGAACCCGGCGTACAGCGGCACGCTCGTGACCGCGCGTGCTCGTTCGGCGAGAGGCGCGAGTGTGGGCGCAAGCTCGCTGCGGGCGCCGGTGATTCCGGTGACGGTGACGAGGTAGAGCCAGCCGTCTGTCGTTCCTGCCGCGAGCTGCAAGCGCTCGTCGGTCGAGGTCGGTGCAACGAGCTGTACCCGCCGCAATTCGGGCCGGACGTCCGACGGGAGATCGGTGATGATCAGCGACGTCGCTCCGGCGGCATGCGCGTCGCGCTCGAACCGCTCCCAGCCGTAGGCGTCGAGCAGTGAGGAGTACGTCATCGGAACCAGCGGCCGATCGAGAATGGCGCGTGTTTCCGCGAGGCATTCGAGGCACCGCTTCGTCCGCATGCCCGCTGCGAGTGCGCGTTCGCCCGCCCGCCGGATCACGGGACCGTCGGCCAGCGGATCGGAGAATGGGAATCCAAACTCGATGATGTCGGCGCCGGCCTCGACGGCCGCTCGCGCGAGTTCCGGCGTCTCGGGCATCGCCATCAGGTAGATGACGAGGGTCTTTGCGCGGTTGCTGCGCTCGACGCGATCGCGAGCGTCCTCGCCGGTCAACGAGCGAGCACCTCGGCGAGGTCCTTGTCGCCTCGGCCCGACAGGCAGACGAGCACGAGCTCCGCGTCGGCGTCGAGCGCGCGCGCCAGCGCGTGCGACGACTCGAGTGCAGGGACGATGCCCTCCGTCTCGCAGAGGCGGTGGAATGCGGCCAGCGCATCGTCGTCGGTGGCGGTGACGTAGTGCGCGCGGCCGGAGTCGCGAAGGAAGGCATGCTCCGGCCCGACGCCCGGGTAGTCCAGCCCCGCAGAGATGGAGTGGGCATCGAGGATCTGCCCGTCCTCGTCGGCAAGAAGCGAGGAACGTGCCCCGTGCAGGACGCCCGCGCGACCGCTGCCGAGCGACGCGGCACCCGCTGCCTCGACACCGATCAGGCGCACATCCGCGTCGGGGACGAAGTCGAAGAACATGCCGATCGCGTTCGATCCACCGCCGACACAGGCAACAACCGCGTCGGGGAGACGGCTCTCGGCCGCAAGGATCTGGGCGCGGGCTTCGCTGCCGATCACGCGCTGGAGCTCGCGCACCATCTCGGGATACGGCGCGGGCCCGACACAGGAGCCGATCAGATAATAGGTGGTCTCGACGTTCGCAATCCAGTCGCGGATCGCCTCGCTCGTCGCCTCCTTGAGCGTCCGGGTCCCGAACTCGACGGGGCGGACCTCGGCGCCGAGCAGCTTCATCCGTTCGACATTGGGCGCCTGGCGCCGCATGTCCTCGCTGCCCATGTAGACGATGCATTCGAGACCGAAGCGCGCGCAGACGGTCGCCGTCGCGACGCCGTGCTGACCTGCCCCCGTCTCCGCAACGATCCGGCGCTTGCCCAGACGCTGCGCAACCACCGCCTGCCCGAGCGCGTTGTTCAACTTGTGCGCTCCGGTGTGGAGGAGATCCTCCCGCTTCAGGTACATCCGCTTGTCGGGCGAGAAGCGCTCGACGCGGGTGAGCGGCGTCGGCCGTCCCGCGTACGTCGCGAGCAGCCCGCCGAGCTCGGCCCGGAAGCTCTCGTCCCCGGCGAGCGAGCGCCAGGCCCCCTCGAGCTCGTCGAGCGCGGGGATGAGAGTCTCGGGGACGTATCGGCCGCCGTAGACGCCGAACGTCGAGGTCATCGCGCGGCCTCGACCCATGCGCGGAGGGCGTCGTGGTCCTTCACGCCGGGCGATCGCTCGGTGGAACGTGCCGAATCGACCGCCCAGGGGTGAACGGCGTCGACGGCCTGCGCGACGTTGGTCGCGTCGAGCCCGCCGGCGAGCATCAACCGCCCGGGCGTACGTTGCGCGCGAGCGAGGTGCTCCGGGTCGGTCTCGGCCCACGGGAGGTCGACAACGGTCCCGACCCGTTCGCCGTCACGAAGAAGCATGGCATCGCGGGAACGATGATCGTTGTCACGCTCATACAGCTGCACGATGTCGGCCTCTGTCTCCTCCGCCTCGCCGACGAAGACGGCCACCCGCAGCACCGTTTCGGGCGCGTCGAGCACTGCGCCCGCTCGGCGAGGGCTCTCATCGGCGAGGATGAAGCCGACCAGGTCGGCACCGGCGGCCACCGCTGCGTCGACGTCTGATTGGCGGGTTAGCCCGCAGACCTTGACGAGTGGGCGCGAAAGCAGCTCCACGAGCTTGGCGCCTGGATCGGTGGCGCGCATCAGCGTCGAGCCGACGAGGATCGCGTGCGCACCTGCCAGCTCGGCCGCGGCAGCCTGCGCGCGCGTTGCGATGCCGCTCTCGGCGATCACGATTCGATCCCGCGGCACCCGCGCGAGCAGTCGCAGTTGGGCACCACGGTCGATGCGAAAGCTCGAGAGGTCGCGGGCATTGACCCCAATCACCGGTGCGTCGAGGACAATCGCACGATCGATCTCAGCTGCGTCGTGCGCCTCGACCAGCGTGTCGAGGCGCATCGTCCGGGCCGTACGAAGGAGCGCCTCGCAGTCGGTGTCGGACAGATCACGGAGCAGCAGAAGAACAGCGTCCGCGCCGGCCTCGTGCGCCGCGCGGAGATCCTCGGGCGTCGAGAAGAAGCCCTTTGCGAGCAGGGGCAGCGTTGTCGACTCCCGAGCGGCCCGGAGGTCGCTCCACGACCCGCCGAAGCGTTCGTCGACGAGTACCGACATCGCCCGCGCACCCGAGTGCTCGTACATGCGCGCGACGTTTGCGACGTTTGCGTTGGCATTGATCTCGCCCGCTGACGGCGAACGGCGCTTGAACTCCGCGATCGCGCCGAAGCCAGGCTGCTCGAGGGCGCTCTGGAATCTCATGCGAGCGCCGACCCCAGCGAGAACGCCACCAGCTGCTCGAGGCGCTCCGACGCAGCGCCGGACTCGAGCGCTCCTTTCGCGGCCTCGAGTCCTTCCTTCAGGTCGGCCGCGTGACCGGCGGCGGCAATCGCACCGGCGGCGTTCAGGAGGATCGCCGAGCGGCGACCGCCGTTGCCGCCCTCGAACACCCCGCGAATTCGCTGGGCGTTCTCGGCGGCGGTTCCGCCGCGAAGCTCGGCCGGGTCGCAGCGCGCGACGCCGAGGTCGAGTGGGTCGACTTCCCGGCGCGTCACGTCTCCATCGTGCACCTCGCAGACGAGATTCGGGCCGGTCGGCGAAAGCTCGTCGATCCCGCCGGCGCCGTGCACGACGAACGCACGGCGTGCACCGAGCTTGGCGAGCACGTCCGCGATCACCGGCACGAGCGCCGGCGAGTAGACGCCGACAACCTGCGCGCGCGCCCCGGCGGGGTTCGTGAGTGGGCCAAGCACGTTGAAGACGGTACGTGCTGCAAGTTCGCGCCGGACGGGCGCGGCATACCGCATGGCCGGGTGGTGCGTCTGCGCGAACATGAAGCCGAAGCCGAGCTTGTCGATCGAGTCGGCGATTCTTTCCGGCGAGAGAGCGACCTCGAATCCGAGTGCCTCCAGCACGTCGACCGAGCCCGGACCGGATACCGACTTGTTCCCGTGCTTGGCGACACCCGCACCGGCCGCTGCGGCGAGGAGCGCGGCCGCCGTCGAGATGTTGAACGTCTTCCCGCCGTCGCCGCCCGTTCCCGCAGTGTCGACAAGGTCGTCACGCTTCGGCGACACCGTGACGACGTGGGCTCGCATCGCCTCCGCGCAGCCCGCGATCTCATCGGCGGTCTCGCCTTTCAGTCGGAGCGCAACGAGGAAGCCACCGATCTGCGCCGGCGTCGCCTCGCCCGACATGATCGAGTCCATCACACGGCGTGCGTCGTCGCGCGTCAGATCGCGGCCGTCGAGAAGCTGGGCGAGAGCCGACTGGATCATCGCTCGAGGAAATTCTTCGCGATCTCACGCCCGTTCGGTGTGAGGACCGACTCCGGGTGGAATTGAACACCGTCGATCGGAAGCTCGCGGTGGCGGATGGCCATCACCTCACCGTCGGCCGTGGTCGCCGAGATCTCCAAGCAGTCCGGCACGGACGTGGCTGCAAGAGAGTGGTAACGGCCGGCGAGGAAGTCCTCGGGCAGCCCTGCGAAGAGACCGCGTCCGTCGTGGCGGACTGCACTCGCCTTGCCGTGTACGAGTTCGAGCGCTTCGCCCACCTCGCCCCCGAAGTGCTGGACGATTGCCTGGTGGCCCAGGCACACGCCGAGAATCGGGACCCGGACGGACAGTCGCCGCAGCATTTCCAGCGTGACGCCTGCCTCCTCGGGGCGTCCGGGCCCCGGTGAAACGACGAGGTGGGAGGGGGAGAGGATCTCCGCCTCGTCAGGGGAAATGTCGTTGTTGCGTCGGACGGCAACCTCGGCGCCGAGTTCCTGGAACAGGTGAGCCAGGTTGTACGTGAACGAGTCATAGTTGTCGATCAGCAAGATCATGTCGCGCCTTCGGCGAGCTGGAGCGCGGCCTCGAGGGCGGCGAGCTTGTTCAGGCACTCCTGGTGCTCCGCGCGCGGATCCGACTCGGCGACGACGCCGCCGCCCGCCTGGAGGTAGGCACGGCCTCCCTGCAGTCGTACCGTACGGATCGCGATACACGTGTCGAGCCCGACACCGGGGACGTGGTAGCCGACGATGCCGCCGTACGTCGCGCGCCGCCAGCCCTCGAGCTCGGAGATGATCTGCATCGCCCGCACCTTCGGCGCACCCGAGACCGTCCCGGCCGGAAACGTCGCGCGCAGCACATCGAACGGCGTCACACCGTCGCTCAGTTCGCCTACCACCTCCGAGACGAGATGGGTGACATGCGAGAATCGCTCTGGCTCGAGGAATCGCTCGACGTGCACGCTGCCAGGTTTGCAGACGCGCGACAGGTCGTTGCGACCGAGGTCGACCAGCATGACGTGCTCGGCCCGGTCCTTCTCAGAGGCGAGCAGCCGCTCGGCATCGCCGTCACCGCGCTCGGTTGTGCCGGCGATGGGGTTGAGGCTTGCACGCGACCCTTCGACTTTCACGTGCGTCTCGGGAGACGAGCCGACGAGCGCGAGGTCATCCAGCTCGAGGATGAAGAGGTACGGAGAGGGGTTGATCCGGCGAAGCGCACGGTAGACCGCGAGCGGCGCTGCGCCCGTCGGACGCTCCGCGCGCTGCGAAAGGACGACCTGAAAGGCATCGCCCCGGCGAATGTGAGCCTGGACCGCGACGACGCGCCGCTCGTGTTCGGCGCGATCGGGGAAGCGCACGGTTGGACCGCCGCCCGCGGGCTCGTCGGGCAGGTCTACGAGCGGTTGTGCGAGGAGTGCGGCAACCTCTTCGGCGTCGCCGCGAATCACCTCAGCCGTCCCCGAGACGTGGTCGAAGTGCAAGAAGACATCCGCGACCACGAAGCGGCTCTGCTCGACGCCGGGTCCCTCTGCGGGAAGCGGCACGGTGGGCTCGAGTTGCGCGATGTGGTCGTAGCCGAGATAGCCGACCACCGGCTCGTCGAGAGCCTCGGCTTCCTCGAACGAGACGACCCGGCTGCCGCTGCCGACGAATGAATGCCGGCCGAGGCGTCCCTGGTCGACCGATTCGAGGAGGAAGGACGCCCTGCCGCTCTCGCGCAACCGGCAATACGCCCCGAGCGGGGTGTGGAGGTCCGTGGTGAGCGTCAAGGGAGTCATCGGGAAACGAAAACGACCCTCATCGGGTCGCGGGTCGAGCGGTACGGGATTGTCGCGCGCCGGCTCTCAGCGCACGCTCCCGCCCCGCCCATGGCGCCAGGTGGAGGAGATCGGGCTCGGGAGGCTCATCCGCTCGCAGGGTAAGCCAGCCTGCTTCAATGCGCAACCCGTGGCTGCTCCCAAGCTTCTCCGTGCGCTCCTCACCGCTCCTGGTCCCTCGGGTCACGAGGAAGAGCCGGCACGCATCTGGCGGGAGGCGGCCTCGGAGTTTGCAGAGGTCACCTCCGACACGCTCGGAACGTCCTTCGCGCGCGTTCGCGCCGCCGAGACCGGCGCGCCGACGCTCGCACTCGTCGGGCACATCGACGAGATCGGGATCGCCGTCACGAACATCGAGGAGAACGGCCTGCTCGCGTTCACGACAGTCGGCGGCATCTTGCCCGAGATGCTGATGGGCCAGCGGTTCGAGCTGCTCACGCGTAACGGACGGGTAACCGGCGCGGTTGCGCGCAAGCGAATCCAGCCGGAGCAGATCCGTGAGCGGCCGCGCGCCGAGCTGGCCGACCTGCACCTCGACATCGGCGCCAAGGATCGAGCCGAGGCGGAGACCCTCGTGCAGGTGGGAGATGCGGGGGTGTGGAACGGCGCTCCCTTCGAGCTTCCGAATGGGCGGCTGCTCTCTCGGTCGCTCGACAACCGGCTCGGCGCGTACATCGCGCTCGAAGCGGCGCGTCGGATTGCGGAATCGGGTGATGCCAAGGTGGATGTCGTCGCGGTCGCCGCGGTTCAGGAGGAGATCGGCTTGTACGGCGCCCGCGCTGCGGCGTACGGGCTCGACCCGCAGGTGGCGATCGTCATCGACGTGACGCCGGCAACCGATTATCCGGGCGGTGATGCCCGACGTGCGGGCAAGATCGAGCTCGGCATGGGCGCGATGATCGCACGCGGGCCGACGCTGAACAAGCTTGTTGCCGAGGGCCTCAGCGAGGCCGCGGAGGCCGAGGACATTGCACACGCCTACGAGGTCTACTCGCGCCTGACGTCGACCGACGCCGACGAGATTCATCTGACCCGGTCGGGTATCCCCACCGGACTCCTGTCGATCCCGACTCGCTACCTGCACAGTCCGACCGAGATCTGCGACCTGGCCGATGTCGAGGCGATCGTCCAGTTGATCGTCGCGTTTGCAAGGCGCCTCGACGCCGACCGTTCCTTCGTTCGCTGATGCCCGTCCGCAGTGTCATCGTCAGTGCCGTTCGGACCCCGTTCGGCAAGCTCGGCGGCGGGCTTGCCGCCTACCAGGCGACCGAGCTCGGTTCCCTTGCGATCAGGGCAGCACTCGCGCGCATCGGCGTCGAGCCGCTCGAGCCGCAGTACGCGATCATGGGACAGGTGCTGCAAGCCGGCGCGGGGCAGGCGCCTGCGCGGCAGGCTGCGATTGGCGCAGGGCTGCCGAAGGAACTGCCGGCCGACACGATCAACAAGGTTTGCGCATCGTCCATTCGCGCGATCGAGATTGCCGACTCGATGATCCGCGCCGGCGACCTCGATATCGTCATCACGGGTGGCATGGAGTCGATGTCGAACGCGCCCTATCTCCTGAAGAAGGCGCGCTTCGGCTACCGCCTCGGCCACGGCGAGCTCCTCGACTCGATGGTCTACGACGGCTTGACCTCCACATTCGATCAGCTGCACATGGTGGTACAGAACTCAAACGTGGCCCGCGAGCTCGGCATCAGCCGCGAGCAACAGGACGCCTGGGCCGCCCGCTCGCACGAGCGCGCGGCGGACGCGCAGGACGCCGGACGATTCGACGACGAGATCGTGGCGGTCGGCGACGTCGTGGCCGACGAGAGCATCCGCCGCGACACGACGGTCGAGAAGCTTGCGTCGCTGAACCCCGTGTTCGACCCGGAGGGCACGACGACCGCCGGGAACGCACCGGGTGTGAACGACGGCGCGAGTTGCGTGATCGTGTGCTCGGAACAGTGGGCTGCGAAGCGCGGCCTCGAGCCGCTGGCGACAATCCTCGCGCAGGGGTACGTCGCCGATGACTTTGCCTATCTCGCCCGCACGCCGGCGAACGCGGGCGCCATCGCGCTCGAGCGGGCGGGGAAGACGATCGGCGATGTGAGCCGCGTGGAGATCAACGAGGCCTTCGCATCGGTTGCCTCGCACTCGACCAAGCTGCTCGGAGCCGACGAGGGGCGAGTCAACGTCAACGGTGGAGCCGTTGCGCTCGGCCATCCGATCGGGGCCTCGGGCGGCCGGATCGTCGCCACGATGGTGCACGAGCTGCGCCGCGCGGGCGGCGGCCTCGGCCTCGCCGCGATCTGTAGCGGCGGCGGGCAGGGCGACGCGCTCCTGATCGAGGTCTAGCTTCAGGCGGCCGGGGCTGACCGTCGAGTAGCTTTCGGATCAATGATTCGTGCCGCCGGTGGGCTCATCGTGCGCGACGGCTGCGTGCTCCTCGTGCATCGCGTCCGGCAGGACGACTGGTCGTTCCCGAAGGGCAAGCTCGAGCCGGGCGAGACGTGGGAGGACGCCGCTCTCCGCGAGGTGGAGGAGGAGACCGCCCTCGTCTGCACACTCGGCACAGAGGTCGGGAGGACGCAGTACGTCGTCGAGGAGAAGTCCAAGGAGGTGCGCTACTTCCGGATGAACGCGGAGGGGGAGGCGCGAGCCCAGAACGAGGTCGACGAAGTCCGGTGGCTCTCGGTCGACGACGCTCGGGGGTTGCTGAGCTACGAGCATGACCGGGCGTTGCTCGACGAGGTGAGCTGAGCAGTTTCACGAAGGTTCACCGTCACGTCGATCTGCGCGCCGTCGTTTCGTCTCGGGCAGGAAGCTCAACGCAGAGCGTCGCCTCGGCCATGGAGCCCGACTACATCGTGCTCGGTGGCCGCGGGGTCGAGAAGCTCGACGCCTTACCTCCGAACTGCAAGCGGGGCGACAACGACCACGCGTTCGTGGGCGGCTTTCGCCTGTGGGATCCGGGTTGGGGACCGCGTCCGCCCGGCGCTCAGGCGTCTCGAGAAACCGCCGAGTTGTGAGTCCCGAAGTGCTTTCGGTAACGCACCTCGGGTGCGCGAACGCCCCAACGTTCGTGCGCCTTGCTCGCGCCGTCGGCCGTCCACCCCGCGGTCTCGTAGAAGGTGCGAGCACGTGGGTTCTCTTCGAGCACCCAGAGCGTCGCTTCGGGGTAGTGAATGCGTAGTTCCAGCTCGCCACGCTCGATCAGTGCTCGACCTGCCCCGGTGCCCCACCAGTCCGGGTGCACATAGATTGCGTAGAGTTCCCCGAGTGCGCGCTCGTCGCGGCTCGGCCCGACCGACACGAAGCCGATGACGTCGCCGCCCTCGTCGGCAACGAAGGTCGCCCAGCCGGGCGGCGGATGCTCAAGTCGCTCGCGCCAGAGCTCGGAACGGATGAAGCCGCCACGATCGAGCTCGTCGACCGGGAAGACGTGCCGGTAGGCCGTCTGCCACGCACGTTCCTGAACGCGGGCGATCCCGGAGCCGTCATTGCGGGTTGGCGTTCTGACCTGCACACATGCAGGGTAGGGTCCCGGCCGCCGTGAGGTTCGAACACGTGTTGATCGTCGGAGCGGGCCAGATGGGTGGCGGCATCGCGCAGGTGGTCGCCGGGTCGGGTCGCCGTGTGTCCCTCTACGACCCGCTTCCCGGCGCCGTCGAGCATGGGCTCGAGGCGATGCAGAAGAGCCTCGCGAGGCTCGCCGAGAAAGGGGGCCCGGACCCCGGCGAGACGGTCGCGAGGATCTCGCAGGTCGACGAGCTCGCTCCGGCCGACCTGATGATCGAGGCGATCACCGAGAACCAGACCGCGAAGGAAGAGGTGTTCCGGCGCGCCGATGCGTTGCTTCCCGCTGAAGCGATCTTGGCGTCGAACACGAGCTCGATCCCGATTACCTCGCTCGCCGCGGTGACACAGCGTCCGGATCGGGTTATCGGAATGCACTTCTTCAACCCCGTCCCGGTGCTGAGACTCGTCGAGGTCGTCCGGGCGGTGCAGACCTCTGACGAGACGGCCAACGCGATCGTCGAGCTGGCGCGCGCTCTGGGCAAGGAGCCGGCTGAAGCTCGCGACTTTCCCGGGTTCATCTCGAACCGGATCCTCATGCCGTTCATCAACGAGGCCGCGTACGCGCTGATGGAGGGCGTCGCAGAGCCGGAGGCGATCGACACGATCGCGAAGCTCGGCTTCGCCCATCCGATGGGGCCGCTTGCGCTCGCCGATCTGATCGGCCTCGACACGTGTGTCGCGATCATGGAGGTGCTGCAACGCGGCCTTGGCAACCCGAAGTACGCGCCCTGCCCACTGCTACGTCAGTACGTGCAGGCGGGTCGGCTCGGTCGCAAGTCAGGCCGCGGCTTCTACGAGTACGGGAGCGCATGACGGCGCGCCGAGGGTCGGTGCCAGGCACCGTTACCGGTGTGTCACGAACCGCGCACAGTCCTTTCTGCAACGGGGCTAGCGCGCCGGAGGGTCGGTGCCAGGCACCGTTACCGGTGTGTTACGAACCGTGCACAGCTCGTGCGCGACCGACGGTTGCTACGCGGCGAATGCGGCGCTTGCGGCGGCGAAGACATCGTCGTCGATCGAGTACGCGCTGGTGAAGTCCACCGCGCCGTTCACCTCGAGCACGACTCACGTCCCAACCTCCGCGGGCAAGAGGTCGACGCCGATCGTCGCTGCGGCCGCGATCGCGATCGCGGCCGCTTCGGGCGGCGGTGCGATGGGCTCGCGCCGAGCGCCGAGAGCGACGTTCGTCCGCCATTGGCCGGTCGCGGCGACACGCCTCACCACTCTCGGAAATGCCGGCGATGGCGATGCCTTCGGCGGCGAGCGCGGGGCGGAGGTCGTCCCGCCAGAGCTGCGACTGCTCGTCGATCAAGTCGATCGTGCGCGATCTGATTTCCACGAGCGCCTGTTGTGGGCTGCGGCCGTCCGGAGAGCGCACCGAGAGGCTTGACGCCACCTGGTCGAGCAAGCCCGACACGCACCGTGAAGAACTCGTCGAGGTTCGACGAGAGGATCGAGCAGAACCTGACGCGTTCCAGCGGCGGCTCCTCCGGGTCGCCGGCAAGGTCGAGCACGCGCGCGTTCAAGTCGAGCCACGAGAGCTCGCGATTCAGAAGTGTCGCCGCCGCGGTCTCTGACTGGGAGCGCTGGGTCGTCGCCACGGACGACCAAGCATCCCGGAGTCGTGGTGAACAGAGGGTTGCGTTTTGGTTACTGCTACGGCCCGCCGGGATGGCCCGTATGCTTTCGAGCATGCGAAACGATCGCCTTCTGGTTGCGCTTGCGGTGCTCGTCGGCGTCGCGCTGATCGTCGTTGCGATCGTTTACTGGGCCGAGCCCGCGAAGTCGCTACCGGGGTTCTTCCCGGGCCACCAGGCAGGCTCGTCCCATCACCATGTGAAGCACGGGATCGCCGCCTTCGTCGTCGGTCTCGGAGCCTTCGTGTTCGCCTGGTTCCGGACCGGGCCGAAGCGCTCGGCGACCGCGACCCCGTGATCCTCGCCACCCTGATTTCCTACCCTCGCGCGATCGTGCTGGGGCTGTTACAAGGCGTCTCCGAGCTCTTTCCCGTCTCAAGCCTCGGACACAGCGTGATCCTCCCGAAGCTCTTCGGGTGGAACATCCATCAGAACGACAAATACTTCGTCACGTTCCTCGTTGCGACGCACCTCGCGACGGCGATCGTGCTCTTCATCTTCTTCTGGCGCGACTGGAAGCGAATCTTGACGGGCATCGGACGCTCTCTTCGCGATCGCGGCATCGATCCCGCCGACGCGGACGCGAAACTTGGCTGGCTCCTCGTCGTGGGCACAATTCCCGCAGGGCTCCTCGGCCTGCTCCTCGAGCACAAGCTGCGCTCGGCCTTCGCCTCGGCGCAGTCGGCCGCGATTTTCCTGATGCTGAACGGCCTCCTGCTCTACGGTGCCGAGCTCCTGCGCCGTAAAGCCCCCGAGGTTGGCGAGGACGACGACGCACGGCTCGCGCGAGGCGTGTCTTGGGCCGCCGCCGTCGGAATCGGCACTGCTCAGGCGATCGCGCTCATTCCCGGGTTCTCCCGCTCGGGCGCCACGATGGGTGGTGGCCTACTGGCCGGCCTTTCGAACAAGGACGCCGCGCGCTTTGCGTTCCTGCTTGCCACACCGATCATCGGCGCCGCAGCGGTCTTGAAGCTGCCGGACCTCTTCGGCCACGCAGGCGACGGCGTGCGCGGCCAGGCATTCGTCGCCGCGGTCTGCTCCGCGGGCACCGCGTTCCTCGCGGTGAAGTTCCTCATGCGCTTCTTCGAGACACGCACGCTGATGCCGTTCGCTGTCTACTGCTTCGCTGCGGGGCTCGCCTGCACCATCTGGTTCGCCGTCAGCTGAAGCCCTGCCGCGCCGGGCAATGCTTCGGTGAAGACTTGGGTGCGAGCTGGAGAACGACTGCGGAAAGCGACCCGTTGCGGGGAATGATGAGCCCGGATGCCCAGCAAGCCTTGGGGCTCGAGACCCTAGGCCGGATGCGAGGCGTCGCTGAACTCACGAAACTCGCCGGTCACGAGATACGCAACCTGCTCACCGATGTCGACCGCGTGGTCGCCGATCCGCTCGACGCATCGCGAGACGACGAGCATCCGCAGGCCATACTCACGCTCTTCCTGCGAATCACCGAGCGAAAGCACGTCTTCGGTCGCGTTGCGGTTCGCCCGGTCGATCAACTCGTCGAGATCGACAAGTGTCTGCGCCATCTCGGCGTCGCGCGACGCGAATGAATCGAGAGCGACGCGGATCATTTGCTCGGCGCGCTGACCCATGTCCTCAATCGACTGACCAATTCGCTCGTCCGACACGTTGAGATCGCCCATCAGCTTCGTCAGCTTCGCGACGGTCACGCAGTAATCGGCCATCCGCTCGAGATGAAGATTGATCCGAAGGACGGCGAGCACGAGCCTGAGGTCGGCGGCAACGGGGGTCTGCCGAGCAAGCAGCGACTGAACGCCCTCCTCGATCGCGATGTACCTGCGGTCGACCTCGTCGTCGAAGCTGATCACCTCGTCCGCGAGCTCCGCATCGCCGCGGGCAAGGGCGTTCAGCGAGGAGCGCAGTGCGCGGAGGACCAGGTCGCCCTCTTCTTGGAGCGACGCCTCGAGTTGCGAGAGCTCTTCCGTGAATGAAATGCGCATTGGTCTCAACCGAACCGGCCGGTGACGTAACCCTCGGTCCGCTCGTCGGAGGGCTGCGTGAAGATCTTCTCGGTCGCGTCGTACTCGACCAGAATGCCATGCCGCGACCCGTCGTCCTTCACGTCGAGGCTGAAGAATGCGGTCATCTCGGCAACGCGCGCCGCCTGTTGCATGTTGTGGGTGACGATCACGAGGGTGTACTGGCTCTTCAGCTCGTGCATGAGATCTTCGATCGCCGATGTCGAGATGGGGTCGAGTGCCGACGCAGGCTCGTCGAGCAGGATCACGTCAGGCGAAACAGCGATCGCGCGCGCGATACAGAGCCGCTGCTGCTGGCCGCCGGAAAGCCCGAGCGCCGAGCGCCTGAGCCTGCTCTTGACCTCGTCCCAGAGTGCGGCGCTCCGCAGCGCTTGCTCGACACGATCGTCGAGATTGTCCTTCTTGCCGAGGATGCGAAGGCCGTAGGCGACGTTGTCGTAGATCGATTTCGGAAACGGGTTCGGCCGCTGGAAGACCATGCCGATCCGCCGGCGCACCTCAATCGGGTCAACGCCGTCGCCGTACAGATCCACACCACGGTAGAACAACCGTCCGTTGACGCGGGCGCTCGGGACTAGGTCGTTCATTCGGTTCAAACAGCGAAGGACCGTCGACTTGCCGCAGCCCGAAGGGCCGATCAGCGCCGTGATCGCATTGCGGTGGATCTTCAGCGACACGTCCTTGACGGCCGGAGCCTTCCCGTAGTGGACGCTCAGGCCGTCGATGTCGAACACGACTTCGCGACTGACGTTCGCGGCAGAGGGCGGTGACGCGACGCCGATTGCCCGTGTCCTCTGCTGATCTTGAGGGGTATCCATGGTTGTCACCGCCGGAGTTTCCCGGGCTGAGCAAAGTCTAGGGGTGCATGCGCTGTGAACGTTGTGTGACGAAGTGGTGACAGCCCGCACGACGAACTTGGCGGACTGAAATGCTGACGGATGCCAATGGATGCTGTGCTGGAGAACAAGCCCGGCCTGGCGCGGACACGCGGCGTGGGCGACCGTCTTGGCGACAGCCTGCTCAATGCTCTGACCGCGCTCGCGGCACTCATCGGCGTGCTCGTCGTCTTCGCGATCGTCTGGCGCGTCGCCGCCGGAGCGTGGCCGGCGGTGAAGCTCTTCCACCTGGGCTTCGTCTGGCACAACGAATGGAACGCGCCGCTGAATCACTACGGCGCGCGCGACCTGATCATCGGAACCGTCGTGACGTCGTTCGGCGCGATGCTGCTCGCCGCGCCCCTTTCGGTGGCGATCGGGCTCTTCCTCAGTGAGCTCGCGCCGCCGGCCGTCCGGGCGCCGATCGGGACTCTCGTCGACATGCTGGCCGCCGTGCCGAGCGTCGTGATCGGCCTCTGGGGCATCTACGTGCTCGCGCCGTTCGACGCTCAGCACGTGCAGCCGTTTCTCAGCAGCTTTCTCGGCTGGATCCCGATCTTCGGAGGAGGCCAGGACAAGACCGAATCGACAGTGTTCACGGCGATGATCGTCTTGACGATCATGATCATCCCGATCACATCGTCGATCTGCCGTGAGCTCTTCCTCGGAGTTCCGAATGAGCTCGAGGAAGGCTCGATCGGCCTCGGGGCGACACGATGGGAGATGGTGAAGACGGTGATCGTCCCGTCGGTGCGCGGAGGCGTCGTCGCGGCAGTCGTTCTCGGCCTGGGCCGCGCGCTCGGCGAGGCGATCGCCGTCACGCAGGTGATCGGCAACTTCATCCCGTTGAAAGCCTCGATCTTCCAGCCCGGCGACACGATCGCGAGCCGGGTTGCCAACCAGTACCAGGGCGCCGTGAGCAACACCCAGGTCGCTTCACTGATCTACCTCGCGCTGATCCTCCTCGTGATCACGTTTCTCTCCAACTTTGCTGCGCAGAGAGTCGTCAAGCGCTTTGACTTCCAGCGAATCGGCGGCGACTGATGAGCGAGCCGGAGCTCAGCCTGAAGGCGACCGGTCGTGCGCGGCGGCGACTGTTCGTGAACCGTGTCGCGGAGACCTCGGCGTTCTTTGCTGCCGCGATCGCGATTGCGGCGCTCGCAATCGTCGTCTGGTCGGTCGGGAGCCGGGGGGCCGGTGCGCTGAGCTTCGATTTCTTCACGAAAGGCCCGCCGCTGTTCGGTGAGGCTGGAGGCGGCATCGCTCCGGCGATCGTCGGATCGCTGCTCCTCGTTCTTGTCGCAACGCTGATCGCCCTGCCCTTCGGCGTCCTCACGGCGATCTACGTGAGCGAGTTCGCCCCGGCGAGGCTCGGCGAGCAGGTGCGGCTCTGGCTCGACGTTCTGAACGGGTTCCCCTCAATCGTGATCGGGATCTTCGTCTTCACAGTTTGCGTGAAGGTGAAGCTGCCGCTCGTCGGGTGGGGTCACCACCAGAGCGCCATCGCCGGCGGGTTCGCGCTCGCGATCATCATGCTGCCGCTTGTCGCACGCTCGACGATGGAGGTCTTGCGCCTCGTGCCGAACCATCTCCGCGAGGCCAGTTATGCGCTCGGCGTCTCGAAGTGGCAGACGGTCCTCCGCGTGATTCTCCCCACCTCCTTCGGGGGAATCCTCACCGGCACGACACTCGCGGTCGCCCGGGCGGCGGGAGAGACTGCGCCGCTCCTTTTCA
Organism: Gaiellales bacterium; assembly: GCA_038328165.1. GTDB lineage: Bacteria > Actinomycetota > Thermoleophilia > Gaiellales > Gaiellaceae > PALSA-600. The sequence continues at coordinate 31,132 of JBBQLT010000011.1, read as the reverse complement.
CCTGCGCGATCGCAGGGCAGATCGTCGACTGGAACCCGTCACATTCAGTGCAGTCGATTCCGTTGACGATCTTCCAGTACTCCGAATCGGCCGATCCAAACCTGCACCAACAGGCCTGGGCTGCGGCGTTCGTCCTGATCGTGTTCGTGCTCGTGACGAGCCTGCTCGCCCGCCTGCTGCTGGAACGGTCGCGGCGCAAGCTGGGTCTGACCCAGTAGCGCTCGTTCACCACTCCGTCACCCGTACGTCACACGGCGTCAGCCCACGCGGATGGCGATCCGGGGCACGCTGGCGCTGTCATGAACACGCGCCCCCATGGACAAAAGGAGAACGTCACATGAAAAGAGGGCTGGCCCTCATCGCCGCTTCGGTCGCCGCACTTCTTGCGGTCGCCGCTGCCGGCGCGACGAGCAGCGACACGACGATCACGGGCGCCGGCAGCACCTTCGTCGCGCCGCTCGTCGGTGCGTGGACGCCTGCGCTCGGCGGTGCGTTCGGCTATTCGGTGCAGTACAGCGCCGTCGGCTCCGGTGCCGGCATCGCGGCGATCACGAACCACCAGGTCGACTTCGGCGCCTCTGACGCGCCGCTCTCACCCGATCAGCAGGCTGCGTGCAGCGACTGTGTTCAGATCCCGTGGGCGCTCTCTGCGATTGCGATCGACTACAACGTGCCGGGCGCACCGGTGCACGTGAACCTCGACGGGGCAACGATCTCGAAGATCTTTCTCGGGCAGATCACGAACTGGAACGACCCCGCGATCAAGGCGCTGAACAAGGGCGCGAGCCTGCCCGACCTGAAGATCACGCCGGTCTTCCGCTCGGACGGGTCGGGATCCTCGTACGCCCTCACGGACTACCTCTCGTCGGTCAACGGCGAGTGGAAGTCGAAGATCGGTATCTCGACTCAGCCCGCGTTCCCGGCCGGGCAGGGTGCGAAGGGATCGAGCGGCGTTGCCGGCCTCGTCTCGCGCACCGCTGGTTCGATCGGATACGTCGACATCGCATACGCGGTCAAGAACCACATTCGGTTCGCCGCTGTGCGCAACCGGGCCGGCAAGTTCCTCTATCCGAGCCTTCGCCGCATCGCTGCGGCCGCCGAGGCGTTTCGGAAGGTTCCGGCCTCCAACGAGATGCACATCGTCGACCCGCCGTCATCAGCGACGTTCGCGTACCCGGTCAGCACCTACACCTACGTGATCGTGCACAAGCAGAGCGCGCATTCTGCGGAGATCCGCAAGCTGATCTTCTGGGCGCTGACGCAGGGGCAGAAGGCGCAGTTCGCTGCGAAGCTCACCTTCGCTCCCCTGTCGACGGTGAAGGCGGTGCTCGTCGCAGCCGAGAAGACGCTGAAGCGGATCCACAGCTAACTGCGTCGACAACCCGTTTGCTCGCGCAAGCGCCTCCGGGGCGCCTGCGCGGTTCTACCCCGGGAAGGTGCAGCGGATGCGTAGGCCCCGACCCGGCCCGCCGTCGGCCTCGATGTCGCCGCCCGCCGCCGCGATCACGTGCTTCACGATCGCGAGCCCCAGGCCGGTGCCACGCGAGGTGCGAGCCGCGTCGGCGCGGTAGAAGCGTTCGAACAGTCGGCCGAGGTTCACCTCATCGACACCCACGCCGTCGTCGCTCGCTGTCATCACCGTGAACTCGCCCGAGCGATGCACCGAGATCGTGAAGTGGGCGCCGTGACCCGCGTAGCGGATCGCGTTCTCCGTCAGGTTCTCGGCCACCACTCGCAGCATGCGCGGACGCAGCGGAAGCTCGACGTGCGGATCGCCGTTCGCTGTCAGCTCGACGCCTGCTCGTGTCGCCGCGCCCGCGAGCTCGCGAACGACGCCGTCCAGCACGGGCCGCGCGGCGGTGTGCCCGAGCGACACGATCTCCTTGCCGCTTTCGAGCTCGGAGAGAAAGAGGATCTCGTCGATGAGCGCGCCTGCATTCTCGACCTCGTCGCGTGCCTGGTCGATTAGCGCCCGTACGTCGGCGCCGGGCAGATCGGCGGAGTCGAGCAGCGCGAGGATCCGAGCGAGTGGTGTTCTCAGCTCGTGCGAGACCGAAGCCGTGAAGCCGGTGCGAAGCTCATCGAAGCTGCGGTCATACACCAGATCGTCACCACTCCGAAACCGGGAAAAAACCTTCCGCCGGTCTATCGTAGGGACATGTCCAAGATCCTGATCGTCGAGGACGATGCCGTGATCGCGGACGGGATGGCGAAGCACCTCTTGGCTGCCGGCTTCAATCCAATCGTGGTCGGCCGTGGCGAGCTCGGCCTCACCCGGCTGCGCTACGAGAACCCGGACGTGTGCGTGCTCGACCTCATGCTGCCGGAGCTCGATGGCTGGAAGCTGATCGAGACGGCGCGGGCTGAGGGAATCGGGACTCCGATCGTCGTCGTCTCCGCTCGCGGGACCGAGCATGATCGCGTGCATGCCCTCGAGATCGGCGCTGACGACTACCTCGTGAAGCCGTTCTCGATGCGCGAGCTCGTCGCTCGCGTCGGCGCCGCGGCGCGCCGCGGGGTACGGCCTGCGGAAGAGAAGCGGGGCGACGCGATCGAGATCGAGGAGCTTCGTATCGACCCGCGCGAGGTGCAAGCATTTGTCGACGGGAAGAGCGCGGAGCTGACGCCCACCGAGTTCAAGCTGCTCTACACACTCGCTCTCGATCGTGGCCGCGTCGTCACGCGCGACGAGCTGTTGCAGAAGGTGTGGGGCAGGCGCGAGACCCATCGCGACCGCACCGTGGATGTGTTCGTCCGCAGGCTGCGCCAGAAGATCGACAGGCCGGCCTCCGTGCACTCGTTCATCCAGACGCGGTTCGGCGTCGGCTACAAGCTCGAGCCCGAGCCGAAGTAGCCGCCGGATCGCTAGATCGGTTGACCGTTCCCGGACGCGGACGGTGCGCTGGTCTGATGCCAAAGGACGATCTTGCCGCCCCGCACACGGAAGAGCGCTGCCGCCTGCTGGCCCGGCCCGTCACAGGCGTGATGTGGCCGGCGTACGAGCGTGAAGACCACGATCACGTCGGTTGCGCCCTGATGCGTTACCGAGAGGATCTTTCCGCCGCAGGGCAGCGCAGCGTTCCAGCGAACGGCGTCTCCGTGCGTACGAAACCGGAGCTCGCCGTTCTGGACGATCCGCGCATCGTCGGCGAAGAGCCGCGCCGCGGCTTCGTTGTCGTTGCGGTCAAGCGCGCCGCTCCAGCTCCGCGCGACGTCCTCCGCGGAAGCTTCCTTGTGGCCGCCGCATCCGCTCAAGACGAGGGCCACGAAAAGGAGAGAGACCGTCTTCATCTCAGTAGTCTGCCCGTCGTGGACTTCGAGCTGAGCCCTGAGCAGCGTGAGATCCAGACGTTGGCGCGTGAGTTTGCAAGCCGTGAGATCGAGCCGAACGCAGCCGAATGGGATCGCAACCACGCATTCCCACGTGAGCTTCTCGGCAGGTTGGCCGAGCTTGGGCTGCTCGGCGTGTGCATTCCCGAGGACTATGGCGGGGCTGGGGCGGACTTTCTCTCCTACGTGCTCGTGCTCGAGGAGCTCTCGCGAGGTGACGCCGGGGTCGGCGTGACGGTCGCCGTCCACACATCGGCCTGCACGCTGCCGATTCTGCAATTCGGCACTGAGGAGCAGATCGCGCGCTTCGTCCCGCCGCTCGCGCGAGGTGACGGCATCGGCTGCTTCGCGCTGACGGAGCCCGGTTCCGGGTCGGACGCCGGCGCGATGACCTCGAGCGCAGTACGGGTCGATGGCGGCTGGCGTCTCTCAGGCGCGAAGCAGTGGATCACCAACGCATCGTTCGGCGGCACGATCTTGCTCTTTGCGCGCACCGATGCCGAGTCGAAGGCCGCGCGCGGCGTGACCGCGTTCATCGTCGACACCGATGACATCGAGGTCACGCGCACGGAAGAGAAGCTCGGGCTCAACTCATCGGTCACGAACGACATCGCCTTCGACTCGGTCGTCGAGTCGGGCCGGTTGCTCGGCGACGAGGGCCACGGGTTCCGGGTCGCGATGGCGACGCTGGACGGCGGCCGGATCGGAATCGCCGCGCAGGCCGTCGGGATCGCGCAAGCCGCGTTCGATGTCGCGCTCGCGTACTCCAGGGAGCGCATGGCGTTCGGTCAGCCGATCAGCGAGTTCCAGGCGATCCAACACAAGCTCGCCAATATGTCGATGGAGATCGACGCCGCGCGGCTTCTCACCTATCGTGCCGCCTGGCTCAAGGACGAAGGGCGGTCGCATACGGAGGCGGGGGCGAAGGCAAAGCTCTTCGCGTCCGAGATGGCGCGCCGCCAGACCGCGGAGGCGATCCAGGTGCTCGGGGGCTACGGCTACACGAAGGAGTTCCCGGTGGAGCGCTACTACCGTGACGCGAAGGTGACGGAGATCTACGAGGGAACAAGCGAGATCCAGCGTCTCGTGATCGCACGCTCGCTCCTTCGGGCCACGTCCGGTGTCAGGCCCGGGCACGGTGCCAGCCGCGCGCACGATACGCGCAAGGATGTGTGACGAGAGGGTGACGACGCGCGGGAGAGCCAGTCGGGGCCTCGGCTTGCGGCGGACACGTCCGGTGTCAGGCACACGCACGAAAGACGCACCGTGAGCCCGCGCGAGCGCGACGAGCCCGTCCGCTTGACGAAGATCTACACGCGCGGAGGGGACGCCGGATCGACCTCGCTCGGTGACGGTGCCCGCGTCTCGAAGCTCGATCCGCTCGTTCGCGCCTGCGGGGCCGTCGACGAGCTGAATTCCGTCATCGGCTGGGCGCGGCTTGCCGCCGAGGCTCCAGCCCTCGAACGGATCCAGAACGAGCTCTTCGATCTCGGCGCTGACCTCTCCGTCCCATACACCGGCGGGGACGGGAAGCTCCGAATGGAGCAGGTCGCGGTCGACCGCCTCGAGTCCGAGTGCGACGACGCAAATGCGCAGCTACCCGAATTGCGGAGCTTCGTCCTCCCGGGCGGGTCGGAGGGAGCCGCGCGCCTGCACATCGCCCGAGCGCAGTGCCGGCGGTGCGAGCGGGATGTCCTCGCGGCAGCGGAGAAGCGCGATCTCAACCCGCTTGCCCTCGTCTACCTGAATCGTCTGAGCGACCTGCTCTTCATCCTTGCGCGGGCTGCGAACGCAGGCCCGGGGGCTCGGGGCGCAGAGCCGCTCTGGAAGCCCGGTGGAGAACGCTGAAGCTCGACGCGAGGTCGATGGTTTGCGACCTTTCGGTTCATCGCTCGGCGGATCGGGCAGAATCATCGGCAGTGGCGACCACCGAGGATCCGCGCAACGCCGACGAGACTGCCGCGTGGCGCGCCGGCGCGTACGATGCGGCGTCGGAGCGGGTGGGCGAGTTGTTCTCGACGATCTCGGGCGTCGAGAACGAGCCACTCCACACGCCGGAGTCGGCGGGCATCGACTACGACCGCGATCTCGGCTATCCCGGCGCCTTCCCGTTCACGCGTGGCATTCATGCGTCGATGTACCGGGGTCGGGTTTGGACGATGCGCCAGTTCGCTGGGTTCGGGACGGCGGCCGAGACGAACGAGCGCTTCCGTTACTTGCTCGGGCATGGGCAGACGGGGCTCTCGGCCGCCTTCGACATGCCGACGCTGATGGGCTACGACTCCGACCATCGCCGCTCGGAAGGAGAGGTCGGGCGCGAGGGCGTCGCGATCGACTCGCTCGAGGATATGGAGACCCTGTTCGCAGGAATTCCGCTCGGTGATGTCTCGACCTCGATGACGATCAATTCGCCGGCTGCGGTGTTGCTTGCCTATTACGTGTGCGTGGGTGAGGGGCAGGGGGTGGGGCGTGAGCAATTGCGCGGGACGATCCAGACCGACATCTTGAAGGAGTACATCGCGCAGAAGGAGTACATCTACCCGCCGGAGCCGAGCATGCGGCTGGTGACCGACATGGTCGAGTTTTGCTCGAGGGAGATGCCTCTGTGGCATCCGATTTCGATCTCGGGTTATCACATTCGGGAGGCGGGCTCGACCGCTGCGCAGGAGCTCGCCTTCACGCTGGCGGATGGGTTCACCTACGTGGAATGGGCGCTCGAGCGTGGTCTCGATATCGATGCGTTCGCGCCGCGGCTCTCGTTCTTCTTCAACGCGCACCTTGATTTTTTCGAGGAGATCGCGAAGTACCGGGCAGCGCGGCGGATCTGGGCGAGGATGCTGCGTGACAAGTATGGGGCGAAGGACCCGAGGTCATGGGTGATGCGATTCCATACGCAGACGGCAGGTGTGTCGTTGACGGCGCAGCAGCCGGAGCTGAACATCGTGCGGACGGCGATCGAGGCGCTTGCGGCGGTGTTGGGGGGGACGCAGTCGTTGCACACCAACTCGTTTGACGAGGCGTTGGCGTTGCCGACCGAGGATGCGGTGCGAATCGCGCTCCGCACCCAGCAGGTGATCGCGCATGAGACGGGGGTTGTGAACACGATCGACCCGCTCGGCGGCTCCTACTATCTGGAACATCTGACCGGTGAGCTCGAGCGGCAGGCGTATGCGTATTTCGAGCGGATCGATGAGCTTGGTGGCGTCGTTGCCGCGATCAAGGAGAACTTCTTCCAGCGGGAGATCGCCGATGCGTCATTTCGGTATCAGGCTGAGGTCGAGGGCGGCCAGCGGGTCGTCGTCGGTGTCAACCGCTACCAGCGCGACGACGAGCCCGAGCCGGAGATCTTGAAGATCGACCCGAAGCTCGAGGCGCAGCAGATCGGCCGGTTGCAGGCACTGCGCGCCCGCCGCGACTCGGCCGCGGTCGAAGCCGCACTCGCCCGCCTCAAAACCGACGCCGCCGACGAGCAGCGCAACCTGATCGAACCGATCATCGACGCAGCCCGCTCGTACTCAACGATCGGCGAGATCTGCGACACGCTCCGCCAGGTCTGGGGCACGTGGCGCGAAACCCCGGTCTTCTGAGCTCTTTAACAGTCGCTCAACACTTCGCACCTAACGAGCCGCCCGAAACTCCGTCTACTGTGACGTGGACATGAGCGCCGACACGGTCTTCGAGCGCCGCGATCCGATCCGCAAGCCGGGTTGGCGCAAAGCACTGCCCTGGGTGCTCGTTGTGCTCGTCGTCGGCGGCGTGATCGCGATCATCGCCGTCAAATACGCCAACACCGGTCATTCGACAGCGACGCCGCTCACCAACAGGCCTGCCTTGGACGTCTCGAAGGTGCCTGCAACCGTGAAGCTGACGCCCGGTGCGACCAGGGTCGCGCGTCGCTTCATCGAGTCCGCCGTGGCTCGCAAGAACCTGGGCTCGTCCTACTCGATCGTCACCGACGAGATCCGCCAGGGACAGTCGCTGCAGTCGTGGAAGACGGGGAACATCGCAGTCGTTCCGTTTCCGGTCGTCGACGTGAAGTACGCGCCGATGAAGATCGACTTCTCGTATCCCGCCGAAGCCCAGATCGAGGTCGCGCTCCTGCCGAAGGCCGGCGTGAAGATCCATGGCCAGCTCTTCATCATGGACATCGTGAAGCGTGGCGGAAAATGGCTCGTGAACTCATGGGTGCCGCGGTCGTCTCCTGCGGTGCCGAACGGGTCGGGCAACAACGGCTCGGGCAACTGACGCCTTCGACCCGGGGTCGATCCTGATCACGTCATGAGGGCTCGTCTCTCGTCGCCTCGCTTTCGCCGTCGGCTTGGCTGCTTGTCGATCGTCGTTGTGGTCGCCGGGCTCGTCACACTCGCGGCCACCAGGTATTCGAACACCGGCCGTTCGCTCGCAACGCCGCTGAACGACAAGCCCGCAACTGTTTACCGCGTTCCCGCTCGCATGCACCTCAGCAAGCAGGATCGAAACGAGCTCTTCGCCGTCACCAGCCGCTTTGTGATGACCGCGGTGAGACGCAAGCATCTCGATTCGGCGTGGGAGATGCTCGGGCCTGAGATGAAGGCCGGCCAAACGCGGCGCTCGTGGGACACGGGCTTCAACAACGTCGTGCCGTTCAAGGCGGAAGGAATCGGGCTCTTCAGCATTCTCTATGCCTACCGAAACGATGTTGCGGTCGATACCGGGCTCGTGTCAGGGAAGGGGAACGGCTGGGCGGCGAAGACGTTCACAATCGAGTTGAAGCGCTACCCGGGACTCACGCGCGAATGGCGTGTCGCGTCGTGGGTGCCGAAGGGCATCGGCGGAGGCGGCACGCTCAGTCCGTCTCGCGTTGCAGGCCCCCCGCCTCCACCGTTCCATTCGAAGCTCTCGGCGCGCTGGCTGATGGCGCCGCTCATCTTCTTCGCGCTGCTCATTGTTTCCCTGACCGTCTGGGGGGTCGGCGGCACCATTCGCGGCCGCCGCGCCGCCCGCCGGTACGCGAAGGCGTTGGGTTACAGCTCGAGCTCGAACCCGTCGTAGACCTGCTCGAACCCGTCCTCGAGTGGACGTTCGGCCGGTCGATGTGTCAGAAGCAGGCGCTTTGCTCGGGCGACGTTGTACGCCTCGTGTGCCTCCGCTGCAGCGAGGTGACCGCGCGTGCCTCCCTCCGGGTTCGGCCGGAGCAAGGTCGCCTCGCAGAGAAAGAGGTCTGCATCGCGGGCGAGCTCCGCAAGCGCATCACTCGGGCCGCTGTCGCCGGAGTACGCGAGTGTCGTGCCGTTCTGCGAGACCCGGAATCCGAACGCGAGCATCTCGTAGTGGAGGACCCGCCGCGGTGTCACGGTCGAGCCGGCTGCGGTGAACGGGACTCCGTCGGTGTACTCCTCGATCCGGAAGGCGGCCCCGAACATGTCGCGCTTGCCGAGGTGCTCTCCCAGTTGCGCGAGCGTGTCGCGGCCGCCGGGCGGCAGCCACAGGGCAGGCGGGTCGAGATCCACGGCAGGCCCGAACTGCAGCCCCCAGACCCACGGCACGAGGTCACCCCAGTGGTCGAGATGGAAGTGCGTGATTGCGATCGCATCGACGATCGGCCAGCCTTCTTCCGACCGTAGGCGCGGCAGCACGCCCGGGCCGCAGTCGAGCAGCAACCGGCCACCTTCGCTTTCGACGAGGTAGCCGGATTGAGCGCCGCCGGGGTTCGGCCACGCGGGTGAGCAGCCCACGACGGTCAGCTTCACGTTCCTATACTGCCCAACCGTGGCAAGGAAGATCAGAGTAGTGATCGCAAAGCCCGGCCTCGACGGTCATGATCGGGGCGCGAAGATCATCGCTCGCGCACTTCGCGACGCTGGCATGGAGGTCATTTACACCGGGTTGCACCAGACGCCCGAGCAGATCGTCGAGACCGCGATTCAGGAAGACGCGGACGCGGTCGGCATTTCGATCCTCTCCGGTGCGCACATGACGCTCGTGCCGCGAATCCTCGCGTTGTTGCGCGCGGAGGGGGCAGAAGACCTGCTGGTCGTGGTCGGCGGGACGATCCCGAACGACGACGTGACCGCCTTGCAGGAGCAGGGAGTCGCGGCGGTGTTCACACCCGGCGCGCCGACGAGCGCGATCGTCGAGTTCCTGCAGTTGCGCGTGCCGGTCTGAGACTCAGCGCGCGAGCACGCGGTCGAGCGAGAGCGCCCCGGGCGCGGCCGTCAGCGCCTCGACGGTCCCGGGGGACGGCAACGTCCACGCGATGATTCTCTCGCCGCGCGTGAACGTCCAGAGGCCGGTGCCGTCCGTCGGCAACGTCAGTGACACCACACGGTTCAGCTTCGTCTGCCTCAGATGTGACGGCCATGCGGCAAGAGCCGTGACGTTCATCTTCAGCTTCGAGGCGTCGGCGAGGACGACTGTGCCGGTAAGCCTCAGGGTGAACGACAAGCCGGCGGGGGGAGCGGCGACGAGGAGGTGCGCTGCCGTCTTCAGATACGGAAACGGGTCGACTGCTTTGCCACCGTGCGGGTGCACCTCGAAGTGCAGGTGCGGGTGGATGCCATTTGCGTCGCCGGAGTCGCCGACGTAGCCAATCGTCTGGCCGGCGTCGACGTGCACTCCGTCCGGGACCGCATATGAAACCCCCTGGACGCAGGTTCCCTGGTTGTCGTTTTCTTTCGTTAGGTCGTTGTTCAGGTGGATGTACTCGTACATCGTCCCGCTGTCGCCTTTCAGGTAGAGCATGCAGCCGGCGCCCGCGGAGGTCGTCCAGTACTCGATCGTTCCGGCTTCGACCGCAACCGCCGGCGCCCGCTTGTCGGCGAGCAGGTCGTTTCCCTGGTGCGTTCCGCCTGCGCGAGGCTGGCCGAAGTCATCGGTGAAGTTGGTAGCGCCGACGACGGGGAAGAGCAGTTTCGGCACGCCGCCCGCTGCCGCCGATGAGCTCGCGACGGCAAGGGCAGCCGCCACCAGGACGGGAATCAGGCGCCGCATCGCGGGCACGGTACCCGCGCCTTCGCCCGATGCCAACTCACGCCCCGCGGATAGAGTCACGCCCGCATGAAGATCGCCGTTTGCGTGAAAGCAGTGCCCGACGCGGCCGGAGGCCGGCGGATCGATTCCTCGACGCTGCGTCTCGAGCGCTCAGGCGACTTGACGATCTCCGATTTCGACACCTATGCCGTCGAGGAGGGCCTGAAGCTGAAGGAGGCTGCCGGCGACGGGGAGGTGGTTGTCATTTCGATCGGACCCGAGCGTGCGATGGACGCCCTCCGCAAGGCACTCGCCATGGGCGCCGACCGCGCTGTGCTCGTGACCGACGAGTCTCTGGCAGGCTCCGACCTGCTTGGAACGGCAAAGGCGCTCGCGGGCGCGCTCGAGCGCGAAGGGTCGGATGTCGTGCTCTTCGGGCAACAGTCGGCGGACGGCGGCGGCGCCTGTCTCTGGTCGGCTGTCGCGGAGCATCTGCGCCGCCCCGTGATCTCTCAGGTGAGCGAGCTTGCGATTGCAGATTCGGTGGTCACCGGGAAGCGCCAGACCGAGTTCGGGTACGACACCATTCGCGCGCCCCTCCCCGCGGTCATCGCGGTATCCGATGCGATCAACACGCCACGGTATCCGTCACTCAAGGGGATCATGGGCGCGAAGAAGAAGCCGCAGGACTCGCTCACGGCAGCTGACGTCGGCGGAGCGGCGAAACCTGGCACGACCGTCATCGGCTTGAACGCCCCGCCGCCTCGGGGTGACGCGCGCAAGATCGACGACGACGGCAGCGCCGCCGAGCAGATCGTCGAGTTCCTGGCCGAGAAACGGCTCATCTGATGTCGAAGACGCTTGTTTTTCTCGAACATCACGACGGTGCGATTCAGAAGGGCTCACTCGGCGTGCTCACCAAGGCCGCGCAGCTCGGCGGCGAAGTCGCGGGGATCCTCATCGGCTCGGGTGTGGGCTCAATCGCTGAGAGTGCGGGGGAGTACGGTGCTCGAGCCGTCTGGGTGGCAGACGATGAGCGGCTCGCGGCGCCTCTGCCGCAGCCACGCGTGGACGTGCTCGCGACCGTCGTTCGCAACGAAGGGTATGACTTGGTGCTCTTCGCACAATCGGTACTTGCGGCCGACATCGCTGCTGCCCTCGCGGTGCGGCTGGAGGCTGGTCTCAACTGGGATCTGACCGACTTGAACGCCGAGGGCGCAGGCAAGCGGCCCGCGCTCGCCGACTCGGTCTACGTCGACGTCGGCTGGTCGAGTGACGTGCGCCTTGCGATCTTTCGCTCCGGGACGTTCGACGCGAACACCACGGGCGGCAGCGCCGAGGTGAGGGAGGTGGCGATCGACCTCGAGGATTTCTCGACGCAGGCGGAGATGGTGGAGCAGGCGCATGCGGTCGACCAGGGTCCCTCGATCGAAGATGCGGACGTGATCGTCGCGGGCGGACGCGGTCTCGGCGACCCCGAGAAGTTCGCGCTTGCCGAAGAGCTTGCGAAGGCGCTCGGCGGTGCGGTCGCGGCGACGCGTGCGGTCGTCGACGCCGGGTGGTATCCGTATTCGGCCCAGGTCGGGCAGACCGGCAAGTCGGTCTCGCCCAAGCTCTACGTCGCACTTGGGATCTCCGGCGCGATCCAGCACAAAGTCGGCATGCAGGGGTCGAATGTGATCGTCGCGATCAACAAGGATTCCAACGCGCCGATCTTCGAGTACTCGGACTTCGGCGTCGTCGGCGACCTGCACACGATCGTGCCCAGGCTGACCGAGCTCGTCCGCGCCCGGCGGGCCTAGAAGAAGATCAGCATGAGCGTCCGCCCCTCCGACTATCCGGCGCCATGGGCGGCGGCCGACGCGATCGGCGCTCCGACCGACTCGGCCGACGAGCGCATCGATGTCGGCTTCCTCATTGTCGGCGCAGGCCCTGCCGGCCTCGCTGCGGCGATCCGGCTCGGTCAACTGGTCGAGGAGGATCCCGAGACTGCCGAGCGTCTCGGCGACGTGCCGGTTGCCGTGCTCGAGAAGGGCAAGGCGCCGGGCTCACACCTGCTCTCTGGCGCGGTCGTGAATCCTCGCGGGCTGCAGCGCCTCTTCAAGGATCGCAAGCGAGTCGACGAAATGCCCTTTCACGGGCCGGTGGAGGGCGAGTCGGTGCTCTTCATGACGAAGCGTCGCGCGATTCGCATCCCGACGCCGCCGACGATGGTGAACCACCGGAACCACGTTGCGTCGCTGTCGCAGCTCGGGCGGTGGCTCGCCGAAGAAGCCGAGACGCTCGGTGCGACCATCCTCCCCGAGACGTCCGCCGACCGGCTGCTCGTTGACGGCGGCCGTGTGGTCGGCGTCCGCACGGGCGATCGAGGCCGTGGCCGCGCAGGAGAAGAGCTCGGCAATTTCGAGGCGGGCTCCGACGTGACCGCACGCGTGACGATCCTTTCCGAGGGCACTCAGGGCCACTTGACGGGCGCGGCGCTCGATCACTTCGGCCTTTCGAGCGACAACCCACAGGTTTGGGCGCTCGGCGTGAAAGAGATCTGGAAGGTGCCGACGCCGTTGCGCGAAGTAGTGCACACGATGGGCTGGCCACTTCGCGCCGGACGAAAGTTCCGCGAGTTCGGCGGGTCGTTCGTCTACCCGATGGGCGACGACATGCTGACGATCGGGATGGTCGTCGGGCTCGACTACCGCGATCCGGAACTCTCCGTGCACGACCTGTTGCAGGAGCTGAAGACGCATCCGCGTATCGCGCGAATTCTCCATGGCGGCGAGCGCGTGCAGTGGGGCGCAAAAACGATTCCGGAGGGCGGGTTCGTGGCGTTGCCGAATCGCTTCCACGCGCCGGGATTGCTGCTCACGGGCGACGGGGTCGGCCTCGTCAACGTCCCGGCGCTGAAGGGCGTTCACTATGCGATCGAGTCGGGGCGGCTCGCAGCGGAGGCCGCCTGGCGCACGCTTGCACGCGGTGCGTCCATGCGCTCGGCCCTCGCCACGTACGACCAGTCGTTGCGCGAATCGTTCATCTGGCGCGATCTGCACGAGGTTCGCAACATGCGCCAGGCGTTCGGTCGCGGCTTTTATCTCGGCGGCGCCATGGCAGGCGCGATGACGGCGACGAAGGGGCGGTTCCCGCCCGGGAACGCCCGCACCGAGCCGGACGCGGAGCAGTCGCTCGTCGCCTCCGGCCGCGCGACGTCCTATCCCGCTGCCGACGGAAAGCTCACGTTCGACAAGCTGTCGAGCGTATTCGCGTCCGGCAACCGCACGCGCGACGATCAGCCGAATCACATCCGCGTGCAGACGAAGGTTCCGCGCGAGCTCGCCGAGTTGTGGCAGCACATGTGCCCAGCGCAGGTCTACGAGGTGGGCGCGGCGGACGGGGACGGCACGGTCGAAGTCAAGCTCGCCCCCTCGAACTGCGTCCAGTGCGGCGCCATCGCCGCCAAAGGCGGCCGCCTGACCCCGCCAGAAGGCGGCAGCGGCCCCGAGTACACGCTTACGTAACCCGCACGCGCAACTTTTCCCACGGCGGCTGCCGCACGTCGCGACCTGCTTGGACGAAGCGCCGATATGCCGCTCGCGCACGGTCTGGACGACGGCCAAAGAGTTGGAGGAGATCGTCGCTCGCGAGAAAGGTCGGTGAGAATGACCGACCGACCGACGCGGCGTAACTGCTCCACTTCCATTCCCCGGGGCGGTCGCAGATGCTTGCACGCACCGGATTCAGCACGACGTAACGGCAGCACTCAAGCAGGTGTGAGTCCGAGGCGAGGAGCGAATCCCAGTACCGCCGGCCAAAGAGGTGATTGGAACGTCCGTGGCGCTGGTTGTAGGTGAGCGCGTAACCGCCGTTGAGCTCGCACATGGCGCTTGACATGCCGAGGTCGCTCATCTGGATGATGAGGTGATAGTGATTCGACATCAGGCAATATGCGAGAACAGCCCAGTCGTATTTCGTCGCAACGCGATCCAGTTGCAACAAAAACGTTAAGCGGTCGTCGTCGCTCCCGAAAATGCTGCACCGGTTATTCCCGCGCGTCGACAGGTGGTAGTAGCCGCCGGGGACTTCGATCCGAAGCGGAGCCATGCGTGCATCGTGCGCGCAATGGGTTCGAAGCGCACGGGTTCGGCTCATTTCGGCGCAGTGTTCTTGCACTTCTGTGACGACGGCTGCCGTGGAACATGGCTAGAAATGCGGTGTGATCACGTCGACCGAGAATTCGCGGGTCAAGGATGTCGTCCGCTGGCGCAGGGCGCGGGAGCGGCGGCGCGACGGCGTCTTGCTTGCCGAGGGGACGCGGGAGGTGGGGCGGGCGCTTGCAGCTGGGCTTGTCGCGCGGCAGGTCTTCGTCGCCCCCGAGCTGCTGCCCGACTGGCAGCACGGTGGGGAGGAGGTGAGCGCGCGCGTGCTCGCGAGGATGAGCTACCGCTCCGACCCTGAAGGGGTGCTCGCCGTCTTCGAGGTGCCGCAGCGCACGTTGCCGCCGACTGCGACGCTCGTCGTGGTTGCGGTCGGAATCGAGAAGCCAGGCAACCTCGGCGCAATCGCCCGGACCGCCGATGCGGCCGGAGCCGACGCTCTGCTCGTCGCTGACGCCGTCAGCGACCCCTGGAACCCGAACGCGATCCGCGCCTCGACCGGCGCCGTCTTCACCCTGCCGATCATCGAAGCGACGCTGGGTGACGTGCGTGCGCTTCCGTTGCAGAGGGTCGCCGCCGTCGTCGGTGCGAGGACGCGGCACACCGACGCCGACCTGACTCCGCCGACCGCTCTGCTGATCGGCTCCGAGGATGCGGGTCTCGACGTCCACTGGCGCGATGTCGCCGACCTCCGGGTCGGGTTGCCGATGCACGCGCGCACGGCCGACAGCCTGAACGCGTCGGCGGCGACCGCAGTCCTTCTCTATGAGACGCTCCGGCAACGTGGCTGATCTGCCCACCCGCGACGACGTCCACCGCGCGCGCGAGACGATCGCCGATCGTCTTGTGCCGACGCCGCTCTTCTCGAGCCGGACGATCGGCGCCCAGTTGAAGTGCGAGCTCTATCAACGCACCGGCTCGTTCAAGTCGCGCGGGGCGTTGAACAAGATGAGCAGCCTCGGCAACGACGAGAAGCGAAAGGGCGTGATCGCGATCAGCGCCGGCAACCACGCACAGGCCGTCGCGTTTGCCGCAGCGGAGGAGAACATGGACGCCCTCGTCGTCATGTGGCAGGGCGCCTCCGAGTTCAAAATCGCCGCGACGCGGAGTTACGGCGCCACGGTCGATCTCCAGGCGGCGGACCCGACGGAGGCCTTCGCGCGCCTCGACACCCTGCTGCACGAGACCGGCCGCACCCTCGTGCACCCGTTCGACGACCCCCTCGTGATCGCCGGTGCAGGGACGGTCGGCCTCGAGATCGAGGAGAGCGCGACCGACGCGGACGCGGTGGTTGTCCCGGTCGGCGGCGGTGGCCTGATCTCCGGCGTGCAGACGGCTCTCGCCGGCCGCATGCGCGTGATTGCCGTCGAGCCGGAGACGAGCCAAGCGCTGCACGCGGGCCTCGCCGCCGGTGAGCCGACGCCGGTGACGCCAACCTCGGTTGCCGACGGGCTGAACGCACCCTTCGCAGGCGGCCTGGCACTCGAGATCTGCAGTGCGATCGAGCGCGTGCTCGTGACCGAGGAGGAGATCGAGCATGCCTTTCGCGTCCTCTACGAGCGGGCGAAACTCGCGTGCGAGCCTGCCGGCGCGGTCGCCGCCGCAGCGTGGCTTGCGGGCAAGATCGACGCGCAGAGACCCGTGCTCATCGTGTCCGGCGGCAACGTCGCCAGAAACACCGCCGCTGCTATTCTGACCCGGCAATGAAGGCCGACATTCATCCCGACTACGTCCTCGCGACCGTGCATTGCAGCTGCGGGAACACGTTTACGACGCGTTCCACGAAGCCCGACTTGCACGTCGAGATTTGCTCGAACTGCCACCCGTTCTACACGGGCAAGCAGAAGCTCGTCGACACGGGTGGCCGGGTCGAGCGCTTCCAGCGGCGTCTCGAAAAGGCCGAGCGCGCCGCGCGCTCCTAGCGTCATGGCGCAAAACGTCGGAGGACAGGCCGTCCTTGAGGGCGTCATGATGCGCGGTCCGCGCAAATGGGCGGTCGCCGTGCGCAAGCCCGACGGCGTCATCGCGCACGTCTCGCGGTCGATCGACCCGCTGATGGCGCGCCATTGGACATTGCGCCTGCCCGTCGTGCGCGGCGTCGTCGCCCTCGGCGAGAGCCTCGCGATCGGCTTTCGTGCGCTCAGCGTGTCTGCGAACTACGCCGCCGCCGAGGAAGCGGGTGGCGACGAAGAGCCCGCCGAGATCGGTCGTTGGGCGCTTGCGTTTGCGTTCCTCGTCGCGATCGGGTTTGCCGTCATGCTCTTCAAGGTCGGCCCAGCCTTACTCACGGATCTCCTCCCGATCAAAAGCGGCGGCTGGTTCGTGATCGTCGAGGGCATGATCCGCGTGACCGTCTTCGTCATCTACCTCACGGTGTTGTCGTTCATCCCGTCGCTCCGCCGCGTCTTCCAGTACCACGCAGCCGAGCACAAGGCGATCAATGCGTACGAGGCGGGCGAGGAGTTGACGCCGGAGATCGCGCAGCGCTACTCGCTCATCCATCCCCGGTGCGGCACCGCCTTTCTCCTCTGGGTGATGGTCGTCGGCATCTTCGTCTTCGCGCTCTTCGGCCGTCCGGCCTGGTACTGGTTGATCGTTAGCCGCATCGCTTTGCTGCCCGTGATCGCGGGGATCGCCTACGAGCTGATCCGGTTCGCCGGCAAGCACTCCGGCAATCGTGTGCTGATGACCCTGCTCGCGCCCGGACTCTGGCTCCAGCGGCTGACGACGCGTGAGCCCACGCTCGATCAGCTCGAGGTGTCGATCCGGGCGCTCCGGGAGGTGCTCGACCTGGAAGGCGGGGAACGGCCGACCGACCGGCGGGTGGAGGTGATGGCCTAGACCTATGGCAACAGATCGCAAGGCAAGCGTCGTCTGGCAAGGCGACCTGATGAACGGAAGCGGGACGATCGAGAGCGCCACAAGCGGCGCATTCGGCCCCCTCGACGTGTCGTGGGCGGCGCGCGCGGAGGAGCCGAACGGCAAGACGAGCCCCGAGGAGCTGATCGCCGCAGCATGGGCTGCGTGCTTCTCGATGTCGCTCTCAAACGGCCTCGCCAAAGCGGGCAATCCGCCCGAGAAGCTCGAGACCTCGGCGACCGTCACGTTCCAGCCCGGCGAGGGGATCACGCGTGGCGCCCTCACGGTGCGCGGCACGGTGGCGGGCCTCGATGCCCGCGGGTTCCAGGAGGCCGCCGCTGACGCGAAAGCGAACTGCCCTGTGTCGAAGGCGCTCGCTGGGATTCCCGAGGTCACGCTGGACGTCGAGCTCGCGAGCTAACCTCGTGCGGCGATGGCCGCCCTCGATGATCTCGTTTCAGAGGTTGAACGCTCCTACCTGGAGACCCAGGCGCGTATGTCCGACCCTGCGGTCTACAACGATCATCGCGAGGCGGCTGACGCCGGTCGCAAGCTGAAGGAGCTCGAAGGCCCCTACAAGCTCGCCCAGCAGTGGAAACAGGCACGCGCCGACCTCGACGCCGCGCGCAACGATGCCGAGCTCGCCGAGATGGCACCCGGCTACGCCGCCGACGTCGAGCGCTTCGAGCAGGAGCTGAAGCTGTCGCTCGTCGAGCGCGACCCGGCGGACGACAAGGACGTGATCGTCGAGATTCGCGGCGGCGAGGGCGGCGAGGAGGGAAAGCTCTGGGCGGGCGACCTTGCAAAGCTGCTCCGACGTTACGCGGAGCGCCGCGGGTTCAAGTGGGAGGAGCTCGAAGTGGCGCCGAGTGATTCGGGCGGCCTGAAAGAAGGCGTGTTCGCGATCAAGGGGGACGGCGCCTACTCGGTGTTCAAGCACGAGGGCGGCACGCACAGGGTGCAGCGCGTCCCCGAGACGGAGTCACAGGGTCGAATCCACACGTCGACCGCGACGGTCGCCGTGATGCCGGAGGCTGAAGATGTCGACGTGGCAGTCGAGGAGAGCGATCTGAAGATCGACGTCTACCGGTCGTCAGGCCCGGGCGGCCAATCGGTGAACACGACCGACTCGGCGGTTCGGATCACGCATGTGCCGACCGGAATCGTCGTTGCGATGCAGGACGAGCGCTCGCAGCTGCAGAACCGTGAGAAAGCGATGCGCGTGCTTCGCGCGCGCGTCTTCGAAGCGGAGCGTGAGCGTCAGGCCGCCGAGCAGGCGGCCGCCCGGAGTGCGCAGGTGGGCACGGGGGCGCGGCCGGAAAAGATCCGCACCTACAACTTCCCGCAGAGCCGAGTGACCGACCACCGCGTGAAGATCAACGTGCCGCTCGAACAGGTACTCGCCGGCTTGCTCGACGAGTTCACCGACGCGTTGACCGCCGACGAGCAGCGTCGCGCGTTAGAGGCTTGATGTGGATCATTGGCGCTCACGGATGGTGGCTCAGACACGGCGCATCTCGCCCGGGTCCGGCTTGAACATCAAGCGTCTCGAGGTGTGAACCTCGCTGAGGTCATGCGTGGCGCGACCGACTATCTCGCGGCTCGAGGCGTCGAGAGCCCACGACTCGACGCCGAACGCTTGCTCGCACATGCCCTCGGCCTCACACGGATGGAGCTCTACACCCAGCACGACCGTCCCTTGACGGAACGCGAGCGCGCCACAGCCCGTGAGCTCGTCGGGCGCCGCGGCCGCCGAGAGCCGCTGGCCTACGTCATCGGCGACTGGGACTTCCGCCGCATCACGCTCGCGACCGACGCGCGGGCACTCGTGCCGCGGCCCGAGACCGAAGTCGTCGTCGACCGATGCCTCGCGCTCCTCGAGGGGCTCGACGCGCCTCGCGTCGTCGACGTCGGCACCGGGAGCGGCGCGATTGCCCTCGCGTTGAAACATGAGCGACCTGATGCGCGCGTTTGCGCAACCGACATCTCCGAGGGGGCGCTCGCGCTCGCGCGCGAGAACGCGGAGCGAAACGGACTCGACGTGGAGCTGATCGAGGCCGACCTGCTGACCGGCGTGGCAGGCCCGTTCGACCTCGTCGTCTCGAATCCGCCGTACGTGCTCCCCTCGGAGCTACCGGAGCTCGAGCCGGAGCTGCGCGATTGGGAGCCGGAGCTCGCGCTCGTCGATCGCGGACAGACGACCGCGCTCGCGGCAATGGCCCGCGGCGTCCTCGACGGATGGCTCGTCCTCGAGGTGCACGAGCGGCTGGCGCGCGACGTTCTCGACCGCCTTCTGACGCACGGGTACTCCGCCGCTACGATCAGCCTGGACCTTGCGGGTCGCGAACGAGTCGTGGAGGCGCGTTGGGAGCCGACGGCGAAATCGAAAGGGCGCTAGCAGCAGTACGCGCCGGGCAGCCGGTGCTGCTGCCGACCGACACCGTCTACGGTCTCGTGACGTCGTCGGCCCGCGAGGAGTTCGCGTCGAGACTCTACCGGCTCAAAGGCCGCGAGCAGACGCAGCCGACTGCGTTGCTCGCCGGAAGCGTCGACGACCTGTTCGCCTGCGTGCCAGAGCTCGCGGAGCTTGCCGCAGTGATCATCCGTGAGTTGCTTCCGGGGCCTTACACCCTCGTGCTGCCGAATCCAGCGCGGCGATACCCGTGGCTCACCGGAGCTCGCCCCGATGCAATCGGCGTGCGGGTCGCCGATCTGCCGGCTGCTGCGGCGCGCGTCGTCGCCGAAGTCTCGAGCGTCGTTGCGACGAGTGCGAACGAGCCGGGCGGCCCGAGCCCGGTGACGCTGGACGAGGTGCCGGAACGTCTTCGCTGGGGGTGTGCCGCAGAGATCGACGCAGGCCCGCTGAGCGGTTACCCGTCGACGGTGATCGATTTCACGAGCGCAGAGCCTCGCGTGGTGAGGGACGGTCGCGCCCCCGCCGCCGAGGCGATCGCGCGGGTGCGGCATGCGCTCGCTGCCTGAAGCACTACCATCCTGCAGATGGCAATCGCCCAGGAGACGTTTGCGCAGCTGAAGACCGCGGGGCTTGCCGAGATCGACCCCGAGGTCGCCGGGCTGCTCGGACGAGAGCTCGAGCGCCAGCGCGGCCAGATCGAGCTGATCGCCTCGGAGAACTTCACGTGGCCGAGCGTTCTCGAAGCCGTCGGCTCGGTGCCTACGAACAAGTATGCGGAGGGCTATCCGGGAAAGCGGTACTACGGCGGGTGCGAGGTCGTCGACGAGATCGAAGAGCTCGCGCGCGAGCGGGCGAAGGAGCTGTTCGGCGCGGAGCACGCGAACGTCCAGCCGCACGCGGGCGCGCAGGCGAACATGGCAGTGTACTTCGCGGTGCTGAAGCCGGGCGACCGCGTGCTCGCCCTTTCTCTCGATCACGGGGGGCACCTCACACACGGCCTGAAGGTCAACTTCTCGGGGAAGCTCTATGAGTTCCACCACTACGGGGTCTCCCGCGAGACGATGCTCGTCGACTACGACGAGGTGCTCGCCCGGGCCAAGGAAGTGCGTCCGCAATTGATCGTGTGCGGCGGCTCGGCCTACCCGCGCACGGTCGAGGCTGACCGGTTCCGCGCGATCGCAGACGAGGTCGGCGCGCTGCTGATGTGTGACATGGCGCACTTCTCCGGCCTCGTCGCCGCCGGGCTGCATCCGAGTCCGGTGCCGCATTCCGACTTCGTGACCTCGACGACGCACAAGACACTCGCGGGGCCGCGCGCAGGCTTCGTTCTCTGTCGGGAGGAGCACGCGTCGAAGGTCGACCGCGCGAACTTCCCCGGTATGCAAGGCGGGCCGTTGATGCACACGATCGCCGCGAAGGCTGCCTGCTTCCGGATCGCGATGACCGATGCCTTCCAGGCCTACCAGCGCCAGGTGCGCGCAAATGCAGACGCGCTCGCCACCGGTGTGATGGAGGGCGGCTTCGACATCCTCACCGGCGGGACCGACACGCACCTCGTGCAGCTCGACTTACGCAACACCGACTGGACCGGGCTTGCTGCGCAGGAGCGGATGGAGGAGTGCAGGCTGACCGCCAATCGGAACACAGTGCCGTTCGACGAGCGGCCCCCGATGGTCGCCTCCGGCGTCCGGTTCGGGACTCCGGCGGCGACGATGCGCGGCTTCGATGAGTCCGATTTCGGCGAGGTGGCGTCGATCATCGTCGGCTCGCTGGACGAGCACGCCGACGTGGCTCGGCTGCGCTCCCGCGCCCTTGCGCTCTGCGACACGCGGCCGCTCTATCCAGGCTTCCGGGGGTTTACGACCTACGTTGCGTAACGCCTACTCGAGCGCCGCGTCGACGGCGGCGGCCGCGTGCAGCAGCCCCGTGTCATAGAGCGGCAACTCGGAGTCCCCGGGTCGAACGAGCAAACCGAACTCGGTACAGCCGAGGATCCCCGCGGTCGCACCTTGTAGGGCGAGCCGGCGGATCACCGCGAGGAACGCGGAACGCGTCTCGTCGGTGACGAGCCCGAGCGCGAGCTCCTCGAAGACGACGCGGTGGAGGAGCCGGCGTTCGGCGGGGTCGGGGATGAGTACTTCGAGGCCGTACCGCTCCGCGAGCCACTCCCGCAGGAACGGGAGCTCCATCGTGTACCGCGTCCCGAGGAGCGCGACACGCGAGTGCCCGTCGCGATGAAGCGCGGCGCCGGTCGGGTCGCCGATGTGGATCGTCGGGATCGTCAGGCCCGCGACGATCGTCGCCCAGGCGTTGTGCAGCGAGTTCGTTCCGAGCAGGAAGATGTCGGCGCCGGCCGCCTCGACTGCCCGCGCGTCGACAGAGAGCTGACGGCCTGCCTCATCCCAGCTGCCGGCGGCCATCAGCGCCCCGATCGGCTCCATGTCGACGCTGAAGAGCAGGCAACGAGCGGAGTGGATGCCGCCGAGACGCTCGTTCACCCCGGTGTTGATCAGTCGGTAGTACTCCAGCGAGGAATGCCAGGTCATGCCGCCCAGGACGCCGATGGTGCGCACAAGGACGTTACGATCGCACGGATGCCGGTCACCGAGGTCACGCACCCGCTCGTCCAGCACAAGCTGTCGTATCTGCGCGACAAGGACACGCCGACCGTGCACTTCCGCAAGCTCGTCGAGGAAGTGACCCTGCTCCTCACCTACGAGGCGACGAAAGACCTCCCGACGGAAGACGTCGAGATCGAGACGCCCCTCGAGCGCGCGCTGTTCGCGCGCATCTCCGGAAAGAAGGTCGCGGTCTGCCCGATCCTGCGCGCCGGGCTCGGCATGCTCGACGGGGTGCTCCTGTTGATCTCGGGCGCGCGCGTCGGGTTCATCGGCCTCTATCGCGACGAGGAGACGCTGCAACCGGTCGAGTACTACGTGAAGCTGCCGCAGGACGTCGCCGACCGCGACGTCATCCTCCTCGACCCGATGCTTGCCACGGGTAACTCGACCGCCCACGCCGTGAGGCTCGTGAAGGACGCCGGGGCGACAAGCGTGCGGTTGATCTCGATCATCGCAGCGCCGGAGGGCATTGCGACGGTCGAGAAGCAGTACCCGGACGTGCGTATCGTCGTTGCCGCCATCGACCGTCAGTTGAACGAGAAGGGGTACATCGTCCCGGGCCTCGGCGATGCGGGAGACCGGCTCTACGGCACGAAGTAGTTGAGATCATGGTCTGGGAGCAGCTGACCGACCATCTGCAGGTTCTCTGGGGCGCACTTGCCGCCCTGGTGATCGTCCTTGTGCTGACGCCCGCGGTGGGCCGCTCGGCGCGCTACCTGCGCCTGATCGAGCGCCCGCGGGAGGGAGAGCGTGACCGGCCGACGATCCCGCGCTTCGGCGGCCTGGCTCTTTTCCTCGGCGTGCTCGTCCCGTCGCTCGCGTTCCTGCCGCTCGGCGGCGGCCTGCGCGGTGTCGTTCTCGGCGCCGCGGTCGCGACGACGATCGGGGCGATCGACGACTTCCGCGGCCTCAGCTGGTGGCAGAAGCTCGGGGGGCAACTGCTTGCGGCCGGGATCCCGACCGGGTTCGGCGTCTGGGTGCAGAGCTTCACGTTCCCGGTGATCGGGGTCCACGACCTGCCGTCGTACATCGGCGTGCCACTGACCGTCGTCGGGATCGTCGCAGTGATGAACATGGTCAACTTCCTGGACGGGCTCGACGGCCTCGCTGCCGGTGTCTGCGCCATCTCGGGCGCGACGTTCTGTGTGATCGAGCTCTCGCTCGGCCGCGTCGGGGCCGCAGTCCTGGCTGCCATCGTCTGCGGCGCGTGTCTTGGCTTCCTGCGCCACAACTTCTATCCGGCGCGAATCTTCATGGGTGACTCGGGCGCGCTGCTGCTCGGGTTCACGCTTGCGGCGACCGCCGTGCAGGGCCTCTTGAAGACGGCGGCGTTGGCGACGCTCGTCCTGCCGTTGCTCGTGCTCGCCGTGCCGGTGCTCGACACGTCGTTCGTCGTCGCGAAACGGCTGAAGAGCGGCCAGCCGATTTACATCGCGGATGCGCGTCATCTTCATCACCGCTTCATGCGTCTTGGGTTCTCGCAGCGGCGCGCGGTCGTGTATCTCTGGACGTGGTGCGCGACGCTCGCGTTCGCCGCCCTGGCGACGCGTTTTGCGCCGCCGCACCATCACGGGCACTGGAGCGCGACGAATGGGTCGATCGACGTTGCAGCAGGCGTGGTCGCACTCGCTTTCTCGCTCTATGTCGTCTATGTCCTCGAGATCGTGAAGCTCGCGAGCCCGCGCGCCCGCCGGCGCGCCGCCCGCGACCGCGCCGCGTGAAGCCCGCGGCAGGCCGCAACTACCTGCGGCGTCGCGCTGCCCGCACGGCGGCGTGGGCTGCGATCCAGCCGGCCGATCCGTGCACCCCGCCGCCGGGATGCGCGGATGCCGATGCAAGATAGACCCCGGGGATTCCCGTCTCGGGCCGACCAAGGCGACCACGGAGCACGAACTCGTTCTTCAGCTTCGCCGTGCCGAGGTTGATGCGTCCGGGCGGCAGCCGCTCGACGCGGCGACCGCGGACGAGCGCGCCGAACCCGGGCGCGTGCTTCTCGATCTGCGCCTCGATCTCGTCCGGGCTCGCGAGAGCGTGCGAGTAGGCCCACGCCGTTTCCTTCCCGGCGGGCGAGCGTGTTGGATCCGCCATCGAGTACTGGCCGAAGAGAACGAACGAGCGCTCATCACCGAGATGCACGACGGGTGCGCGGCGCGCCTCCTCGACCGGCCAGGGGATCGGGGCGTCGAGCGTCCAGTCGAGCTTCACCGTCGCCGGATCGGGCTCGACGCGGGCAGGGCGCCCGGTGAGACGGCCGAGCTCCCACACATCGATCGCGGCGAGCACCGCGTGTCGTGCCTGCGGTAGACGGTCGAGGCGGTGGCCGAGCTCGATCTCGACGCCGCGAGACTCGGCGCGCGCGACGAGCGCCTCTGCGATCTTGCCCGCGCCGCCTGCGACGCACGGGTAGCCGTAGCGCTGGCCGAACGCGGAGAGAAGCAGGCCGAAGGCTTGCCCGGACGGTGAGCCGGGCGGCGCATCCGTGTGGAGTGCGTTGCCCATGATCAGCCGGTGCGCGAGCTCCGTGCGCAGGCCGGGGTGGAGTAACCGCAGCGCTGCCGGCTCAAGGGCGAGTTGGAGTGCCGATCGAACCTGAGGAAACGGCGTCACCATGCCCCGCAAAAGCGCCGGCTCGACGCGCGCCCAGAGCTCCATCAACTCGAGCCACCGAGGCCCGTCGTCGGCGAGACCGGCCGCGGTCGCCTCGGCGGTGCGCGCGAGAACCGCCACCGACCCGTCGGTCGCCGGGTGCGCGAGCACGAGCGGGCCGTGCCGCCATTCGATCTCCAGGGCGAGTGCCCGGAAGACGGGCGACGCCGCGCCGAGCGGGTAGAAGGCGCTGTAGCGGTCGTGCACGAAGCCCGGCTCGATCAGCTCGCCGGACCGTACGGCGCCACCCGGCTCTTCCTCGGCCTCGACCACGAGCACCGACCACCCGGCATCGGCAAGGACGTTTGCGGCGACGAGCCCATTGTGGCCCGCGCCGATCACGACGGCGTCATGCATGGTCAGCACGTCCCCGAACTCGTTTCGAGGGAAACCGGATGGGTACCCACAGGACGTGGCGGTGAACGAGATCGAGATCGACGCGCGTCCAGAGCGCGTCTGGGCGGTGCTCGCAGACGCGCGGCTCTATGCCGAATGGGTGCTCGGCGCCCAGGAGATCAAGGAGGCCGATGCGAGCTGGCCGGCTGTTGGAGCGCGCATGCGTCACCGGACCGGCCTCGGCCCGGCTGCGATCGAGGACGACACCGTCGTCGAGGAGTCGGTCCCCCCGACGCGGCTCGTGCTCCGCGCTCAACTTCGCGCTGCGGGCATATTCCTGATCGCTCTCGATCTGAACGCGAGCTCGGCTGGAACGACGCTCGTGATCAAGGAGGAGCCGGTCGAGGGGGTCGCAGCGTCCGTTCCAGGCATCGACAAAGCGGTCCACGCCCGTAATGCGGTTTCGCTCGAGCGTCTCAAGGAGCTCGCCGAACGCAGCTCATCGACACAAACCGCCTGACGCCCGCCTACGGCGTCACAATCGGCCCTTCATGACCGCTTCAGGAGAGGAAATCCGGTGTCACAAGCGCTGGTATGCTCCCGAGCGGTGCAGCCCCAGCGACCGCAGTTCTCCCTCGCAGGGGCCGGCAGCGTGCTGATTGGTTCGACGACGGCGTGCATCGTCGTCGGCACGCTCGTCGGCTGGGCGGCGGGAAACCTCGGTTACGGGCTCGCCTTCGGCGCTGTCGTCGGGATCCCCGTCGGCGTCGCGACCACCGTGCTCAAGTACCGCAATATCTAGCCGACCCATGCCTGCCTGGACACAGCCCCGCGTCGCTCCGCCGAGCTTGCTGCCCGTCGCGGCGGGGGCGATCGTGATCGGAGTCGCGTTGCCTCTGTTCCTCCTTGCGGGGTGGCGTGTGACGGGGTGGGCTCTCGGTGCCGTGCTCTGGCTCGGCTCGGAAGCGCTCGGATGGGTACTGACGCGCCTGCAGCAACGGACGGGTAACGTCGCCGCCGCAGGCGTGGTCGCTTTTGGAATGCTTTTTCGTGCGATTGCCGTGATGGTGGTGGTCTTCGCCGTCGCAGTGTCCGACAAATGGCTCGGGCTGGCAGCCGCGTTGACCTACGCAGCCGGGTACTCCGCGACGCTCGGCCTCTCGCTCGTCGCCTATTACACGGGTCCAAAGGCAGGTGCGGCCGCGTGAAGCGTCTCGTTTTGGGTCTGGCGACGGTGGCGCTGCTGCTGCCGGCGAATGCGTTCGCGCGCGGCGTGTTCGACCCGACGAAGGAATTCGAGCAGCACGAGTGGATCCCGATCCACCTCGGACCGCTCAACCTGTCGATTACGAAGGCCGTCGCCTACCTGATGCTCGGCAGTGCGCTCACGATTCTCTTCGGGCTGTTCTTCATGCGCGCGAAGCTCGGCAAGAAGCCCGGTCGCCGCGAGACCTTGGGGGAGATGGTCTACGAGATCGCGCAGACCCAGGTGGCCGAGCAGGGGTTGCCGACGAAGGCGATCGGACGCTGGTTCCCGTATGTCGCGACCCTGATGCTCTTCATCTTCATGGTCAACTTCCTCGGGTTCATCCCGTTGCCGCTCACCGGCGAGACCTACCATGGCATTCCGACCTGGGGGATCTATGCCGCGACGAGCTCGATCTCGGTGACGCTGGCGCTCGCGCTCCTCACCTTCGCCTTCACCCATTTCGAAGGAGTCCGCTGGAACGGCCCGGTTCGCTACTTCAAGAGCTGGATCCCCGAAGCGCCGAAGCCGCTGCTCGGCTTGATCGTCCCGCTCGAGATCCTCGGTCAGTTCATGCGGCTGATCTCGCTGTCAGTCCGACTGTTCGCGAACATGCTCGCGGGGCACATCCTGATCCTCACGTTCATCGGGCTGATCTTCATTCTTCAGAACGCGTTCCTCGCGATCGTCGTCGTCCCGGTCGGCATCCTCTTCTATCTCTTCGAGGTCTTGATCGTGATCGGCATCCAGGCGTTCATCTTCGCTGCACTGTCCGCCATCTACATCGGCTCGGCTATCGAGCCCGAACATTAAGGAGATCGCATGTTCCATCTGATTGCCAGTGCCGCATCAGACTCGCCGATCACCCATGCCGGCAAGGCGATCGGTCTCGCTCTCGGCGTCGGCCTCGGCGCTCTCGGAGCCGGTGTCGGTATCGGCAACATCTTCGGCTCGATGATCCAGTCGGTCGCCCGCCAGCCCGAGCTGCGGGGCGAGCTACAGGGAATCCAGTGGCTCGGCTTCGCCCTCACCGAGGCGGTCGTGTTCTACGGCCTGCTCGGTTCGATCCTCGCCTACGTCCTCGTCTAGGAAAGCGGGAGTCGAAGCACATGCTCGCTGCGAATCCCCTGATCCAGGTCACGCCTGGGCTGATGATCTGGACGATCGTCTGCTTTCTCGTTGTCCTCTTCGTGCTGAAGCGCTACGCGTTCGGGCCCGTGCAGCAGATGATCGATACGCGGCGTGCTTCGATCCAGTCCGCGATCGACGAGGCCGACGCCTCCCGCGCCGAGGCGCGGTCTCTGCTCGAGGAGCACAAGAAGCTGATCGGCCAGGCGAAGTCGGAGTCGGAGGAGATTCTCTCCGAGGCACGCCGCGTCGCCGACGCCCAGCGTGAGCGCGTCAAGGTCGAGACCGAGGAGGACCGCCAGCGGCGCCTCGAGGAGACGCGACGCCAGATCGAGCAGGCGACGCAGCAGGCGCTCGGGCAGATCCGCGACGAGGTCGGGAAGCTCAGCCTGCTCGCTGCCGAGAAGATCACGCGCAAGTCATTGACCTCCGACGACCAGAAGCGCCTGATCGACGAAGCGCTTGCCGAAATCGACTTCACCCAACTCGAGGGGAGCAGGTCGTAGCAGTCGCGCACCGCATCTATGCGCGGGCCCTCTTCGAGGCTGCGCAGGAGCATGGGCACCTCGAGGTAGTGCACGGCCAGCTCCGGGAGATCCGCGATGCCATC
The DNA here is from genome assembly GCA_038328165.1 of Gaiellales bacterium. GTDB lineage: Bacteria > Actinomycetota > Thermoleophilia > Gaiellales > Gaiellaceae > PALSA-600. The sequence continues at coordinate 2,847 of JBBQLT010000011.1, read as the reverse complement.
GTCGGCGCCTCGGACCTCGGTGCGATGCTGGAGAACCCCGAGATCGAGACGCAGGTGAAGTCGCAGGTGCTTGCCCAGGTCGCCGACGGCTCGGACGAGCTCGTAGTGAACTTCGTGCGACTGGTCGCCGAGAAGGGCCGTGCGGCGGAGCTCGGTGAGATCGTCGACGAGCTCGATGCGCTCGTCGCCGCAGAGGAGCAGATCCTCGATGTCGAGCTGACGACCGCGCACGAGCTCACAGACGAAGAATTCGGCCGCATTCTCGGCCGCATCGAAGCGCAGTCCGGCCGCAAGGTGCAAGCCTCGCGCCAGGTCGATCCAGACCTGATCGGAGGACTCGTCCTCCAAGCCGGTTCCATGAGGCTCGACGCGAGCGTGCGCGGCCGCCTCGAACGCCTCCGCCACGAACTCGCAACAGCAAGGAGTTGAGAGAGTGAAGCTTCGCCCTGAAGAGATCACGTCGATCCTGCGCGAGCGGATCGAGAACTTCGACACCGAGTCGAACCTTGCCGAGGTCGGCGCCGTCCTGCAGGTCGGGGACGGAATCGCGCGCATCCACGGCCTCGAGAACTGCCTTGCGCTCGAGATGCTCGAGCTCGAGCATGGCGTCGTCGGCCTCGCGTTCAACCTCGAGGAAGACAACGTCGGCGCTGCGCTCTTCGGCGAGTGGCAGAAGGTGAAGGAGGGCGAGCCCGTGCGCCGCACCGGCAAGGTCGCGTCCGTTCCCGTAGGCGAAGGCCTGCTCGGTCGGGTAGTCGATCCGCTCGGCAACCCCATCGACGGGCTCGGGCCGGTGGAGTCGACCGAGACGCGCCCGGTCGAGTGGAAGGCCCCGGGCGTCATTCAGCGCCAGCCCGTGAAGGAGCCGCTCCAGACCGGTATCAAGGCGATCGACTCGATGACGAACGTCGGCCGCGGCCAGCGCGAGCTGATCATCGGCGACCGCTCGACCGGCAAGACGGCGATCGCGATCGACACGATCCTGAACCAGCACGACCAGGACGTGAAGTGCGTCTACGTCGCGATTGGCCAGAAGGCGTCGACTGTCGCGCAGGTGTACGAGCGCCTACGCGAGGCGGGCGCGATGGAGTACACGACAATCGTGACCGCGTCGGCGTCGGAGGCAGCGCCGATCAAGTGGCTCGCCCCGTTTGCCGGCTGTGCGATGGCGGAGTACTTCCTCTACAAGGGCGAGCACGCGCTGATCATCTACGACGACCTGACCAAACAGGCCGATGCGTACAGGCAGCTGTCCCTGCTCCTACGGAGGCCGCCGGGCCGCGAAGCGTTCCCGGGCGACGTCTTCTACCTCCACTCTCGCCTGCTCGAGCGGTCGTGCAAGCTCTCCGACGAGCTCGGCGGCGGTTCGCTGACCGCGCTCCCGATCATCGAGACGCAGGCGGGCGACGTGGCCGCCTACATCCCGACGAACGTGATCTCGATCACCGACGGGCAGATCTTCTTGCAGGCCGACCTCTTCTTCTCGGGCGTCCGCCCGGCCGTCAATGTCGGCATCTCGGTGTCGCGAGTCGGCTCGTCCTCGCAGACGAAGGCGATGAAGAAGGTCGCCGGCCGCCTGCTGCTCGACCTCGCCCAGTACCGCGAGCTGGAGGCATTTGCGCAGTTCGGCTCGGAGCTCGATCAGGCGACGCAATCGGCGCTGAACCGCGGCGAGAAGATGGTGCAGACGCTGAACCAACCGCAGTACGCGCCGTGGCCGATGGAAGAGCAGGTCGTCGCGCTCTACGCCGGCGTCAACGGCTACCTCGACGACATCCCCACCGAACAGGTGAGCCGGTTTCAGGACGAGCTGCGCGAGCACCTCCGTACGGAGAAGAGCGTGCTCGGCGAGATTCGCGATTCGAATGACCTCAGCGACGAGACGACCGAGCAGCTGAACGCCGAGATCGACCGCTTCAAGGGCATGTTCAACGTGCAGAGCGATGAGCAGGCCGCGGCGTAGCGCGTGGCCTCCGCCCAAGAACTGAAGCGGCGTGTCCGCTCGATCACGAACACCCGGAAGCTGACGAAGGCGATGGAGCTCGTCGCCTCCGCGCGCCTGCGGCGCGCCCAAACCCGCATCGAGGCGATGCGGCCGTACGCCGACCGGATGCAGGAGCTGATGGGCGGGGTAGCGCGCGCGGCGGGAAGCGTCCGGCTCCCGCTGCTCGAGCGGCGTGGAGAGGTGAAAGCAATCGCGATCGTCCCGGTGACGGGGGACCGCGGCCTAGCGGGTGCATTCAACGCGCAGGTCATCCGTCGCTCCTTGACGATCGCCCGCGAGGCGGAGGCTGCCGGGCAGTCGGTGCGCTGGTACAGCGCAGGCAAGAAGGCGCAGTCGACGATTCGCTTCCGCCGCCTCGACGCGGCCGGCGCGTGGACCGGTTTCAGCGACCGGCCCGAGTATTCGGATGCCCAAGCGATGGCGCACGCTGTCGCGGACGCATTCGTACAAGGCGAGGTGGATCGCGTCGTCGTCGTTTACAACGCATTCGTATCGGCTCTCGTGCAGAAGGTGACCGTCACCGAGGTGCTCCCGATTCCACTCGAGGCGATCCAATCGGATGAGGACGAGGGTGAGACGCAGCGCTTCGCGGGGGACTTCATCTACGAACCCGAGCCCGAAGAGATCCTCGCCCGACTCCTGCCGGTTTACGTCGAAACCGAGCTTTACCGCGCGCTGCTCGAGTCGGCTGCGTCCGAGCAGGGTGCACGCATGACAGCGATGCGGAATGCCTCGAAAGCGGCTGGCGAATTGATCGACACGCTCACACTCGCAATGAACCGGGCGCGCCAGGCTGCGATCACGCAAGAGATTCTGGAGATCGTGGCGGGCGCCGATGCGCT
>JBBQLT010000010.1:0-97471 GCA_038328165.1 Gaiellales bacterium | reverse complement strand
TTGGCACTACCGCCTCCTCGCGGCCACTGACGGCTCGCCCGTGCGATTCGGATCAAATCGTACGCTCAGAGCCGGACGGTCATTCTCGGGAGCCGCTCGGCCAGAAGGAGGTAGAGACACCGGCTCAGTGAATAGGCGCGACCGACTGCTGTCAACGCTTTAGCGTCGAGAAGGATGGCCGCGAGTGTCAACCACTCCTCGGCGCACGTCCGGCGGTCGGAGTGCGTGGCAAGGAGGGGGGTCGACTGTTCGAGTCCGCCCGAGGGCTCAAGGCTCTTTCGTTGCCGCCTGAGGTGGTAGCACCGCGGTAGCACCGTCGTCGATGCGTTGTCAAGTCTGGAAAGAAAAAGCCCTGTCTCCAGGGCTTTTTTCATGGGCGGTACTGGGCTCGAACCAGTGACCCCCAGCTTGTCGAGCTGGTGCTCTCCCAACTGAGCTAACCGCCCGGGTCGGGCGACAGTGTAGCCGTCTACGCCGCGGAGATCAGAAGATCTCGGCGCACCACGGGGCCACAGCCGTGCGGAACAGCGCGTCGCCTCGCTCTGCTGCTCCCGGCTTCAGTTCCTCGGCTCGCGAGGCTCGCACCAGATCCGTGAAGCTGAAACCGCCCAGGTAGACGGTCCCGACGCCCGTGATGTCCAGGCGCAGATCGGCTCCTGCTTGCGTGCGCTCCACTCCGGCCGCGCTCGCGTGCCAGCGGCCGGCGTTCTCCGGGATCAACTCATCGGTGACCTCGAGCACCACCTCGCCGTCGCCGCAGTAGCTGCGCGCCGAGAGCGCCGCGCCGACATCGAGCACCCGCACCCAGACGCCGTCGTTCAGCGCGAAGCGCATGCGACGCGGCTCCGCGAGCAGCAGGAAGAGCTCGTGATCAAGCGGCAGCAGGTTCGCTTCGAACTCCGACGTCCAGTCGAAATCCAACAGCCACCGCCACAGCTCGCGGCTCGCCTCCGGCGTGGACGCGACCGCCTCCATGATCGTCACCGTGCCGACGCTCGAGCCCGACTCCCAGTCTTGCTTCACCTGGTAGATCGCATAGCCCGCCGGCTCACCATCGAGCTCGAGCAGCACGAGGTTCTTCGGGCCGCCGCCCTGGCGGCGCGACGGGTCGTCGTCGAGCCGCCGCATCTCCCACCACTCCTTGCTGCGCGTGAACATCCCCGGGCGCTGCTTGCGCACCTGCTCATAGAGCGGCGGGAACGTGCGCGCCGCCTCGTCAGCCTCGACGATGCGCACCGTGCCGCGCGGCTCGAACGGCTGAGCGAACCTCGTACGCTCGCGCGACAAGCGCATCTCGCCCATCCGCGACGCGAGCCCGTAGCCGAACCGCCCGTAGATCGCCCCCTCCGACGCCCACAGATACGCAACCGCATCGCCCCGCTTCCGGCTGTCGGCGAGCTGCGCCTCCATCATTGCGCGCAACACCCCGCGCCGGCGATGCGTCGGCAGCACACCGACAACAGTGACTCCCGCCGCCGGCACCGATGCGCCGCCCGGCACCGACATCTCATAGCTGAGGGCGCCTGCGCCGCCGACGATCCGATCGCCGTCGAACGCCGCATGCATCCGCTCGAGCTCGATCCAATTCGCGAACCGCTCGGCATTCTCGAGCGTGCTCTCGCCGCCGAAGTAGTGCGTGATCGCGCCCAGCGCGTCACGCAACTCCTCGACCGAGGCGCACGGCCTGACTTCGATATCCATCTCTCTAACTTATGCGCTCGAGCGGCGCGTATTCCAGCATCAGCCGTCGCTCGTTGCCGTCCTCGAAACGCACGGTAACGACGTTGCCCGGCTCGATCCGTGTCACGATTCCCGTGCCCATCGACGCATGGCGCACCGTGTCGCCGGTCGAAAGCTGAGGGATGTCCTCGCGCTCACGCACCTCCTGCGGCACCCGCGCACCGTAACTCGACCACGACGTCGGCTTCAGCCGCTCGCGCTCGACCCCCGCCGCCGGCAGCTCGTCGAGGAAGCGCGACGGCAGGTTCGCATCGCTTCGCCCGTAGAGGTTGCGGCGCATCGCGTGCGTCAGCGTCAGCCGCTCCTTCGCCCGCGTCATGCCGACGTAACAGAGCCTACGCTCCTCCTCGAGGGTGTTCTCCTCGATCGAGCGGCTGTGCGGGAAGATCCCCTCCTCCACGCCGATCATGAAGACCGCGCGGAACTCGAGCCCCTTCGCGTTGTGCAGCGTCATCAGCGTCACCTGCCCGCCGTCGCCGTCCTCATCGCCACGTAGCGCGTCCTGGTCGGAGTAGAGCGAGATCTCCTGCAGGAAACCCGATAGCGACGGCTCGGTGGCCGCGTTGTCGTACTCGCCCGCAACGCCGACGAGCTCCTCGAGGTTCTCGATGCGGCCGCGCGCCTCGATCGTCCGCTCGGCCTCGAGCGACTCGATGAAGCCCGTGCGGTCGAGCACGGCCTCGAGGATCGTCGCGACGTTCGCGTCTGATGCCGTCGCCATCAGCGACTCGAGCACGTTGCGCAGGCTCGTCACCGCGCGCGCCGACTTGTTCGCGACGCCCGCCTCCTCTGGATGCGCGAGTGCCTCCCAGAGCGAGGTTGCGTGGCCGTCGGCCCAGGCGACGAGGCGCGAGATCGTCGTGTCGCCGATGCCGCGGCGCGGCCGGTTCGCGATCCGCATCAGCGAGACGGCGTCGTTCGGGTTGTCGAGCACCCGCAGGTAGGCGATCGCATCCTTGATCTCGGCGCGCTCGTAGAAGCGCGGGCCGCCGATCACGATGTAGGCGATCCCCTGCCGCACGAGCACGTCCTCGAGCACACGGCTTTGCGCGTTCGTGCGATAGACGACCGCGATCTCCGACAGGCTGTAGCCCATCTCCATCAGCGCAGCGATCTCGGCAGCGACGAAGCGCGCCTCCGCGTGCTCGTCCTCGGTCTCGACGATGCGCACCGGCTCGCCCTCGCCGAGCTCCGACCAGAGGTTCTTCTCCTTGCGCTCGCGGTTGTGCGAGATGACATCGTTCGCCGCGTTCAGGATCGAGGTCGTCGAGCGATAGTTCTGCTCGAGCGGGATCACCTTGGTATTGGGGAAGTCCTTCTCGAAGTCGAGGATGTTGCGGATGTCGGCGCCGCGGAAGCTGTAGACCGACTGGTCCGGGTCGCCGACAGCCATGATGTTTTGGGACACCTCGGCGAGCAGCTGCAGCAGCACGTACTGCGCGTGGTTCGTGTCCTGGTACTCGTCGACCATCACGTAGCGGAAGCTCTTCGCCCACTTCTCGCGCGCCTCCGGGAAGCGCTGCAGCACGTTCACGGTCAGCATCAGCATGTCGTCGAAGTCGACCGCGTTCGAGGCGAAGAGCTTGCGCTGGTAGAGCGAGTAGACGTCGGCGACCGTCTGGTCGTAGAAGCTCGCGACGCGAGAGGCGTACTCGTCCGGGCCGATCAGCTGGTTCTTCGCGTTCGAGATCTGCGAGTGGATGCCGCGCGGGACGAAGCGCTTCGGGTCGCGCTCGAGCTCCTCGAGAGAAATCTTGACGACGCGGAGCTGGTCGGCCTGGTCATAGATCGTGAAGTTCGAGCGGTAGCCGAGCCGCTCGGCTTCGCTGCGCAGCATCCGCCCGCACGCGGAGTGGAACGTCATGATCCAGATCGCGCGCGCGACCGGCCCGAGATCGCGCATTACGCGCTCCTTCATCTCGTTCGCGGCCTTGTTTGTGAACGTGATCGCGAGGATCTCGTTCGGCTTCGCGCCCTGCGTCTTCAGCAGGTGCGCGACCCGATGGGTCAGCACCCGCGTCTTGCCCGAGCCGGCGCCTGCGACCACGAGCAGCGGGCCCTCCGTCGTCAGCACAGCCTCCCGCTGGGCGGGGTTCAGGTCGGCCAGATAGGTCTCGGGCTGCGTTGCGGACACCCAGTCGATCGTAGCCGTCAGGTCAGGGCGTCGAGCTCACTCTCCAGCCAGGTCACGGCCGCTGCGAGCATGTCTTTGTCGGACGATTTGAGGACGACCTCGACCTGCGGGCCGGTCTCGTAGAAGGAGGGATACGAACCGACGGAGACGGTCGGCCAGCGATTGGTTGCCTCGACGAGCGCGAGGCTGATCGTCGACTCGCGCGTCGAGTAGCGGCGGCGCCACGCGTTGATTGGCGCGCCCGTCGAGAGCTCGTCCGCGTAGCGGTCGAACATCGCCTTCATCTCGCTCGGCAACCCGGGTAGCACCCAGACGTTCTCGATCCGGAAGCCCGGCGCGCCGCCGTTCGGGTTCACGAGCGGGCTCGAGCCCTGCGGCAGCGCCGCCCAGCGCGCGGCGTAGTCGGGGTCGCGTGTGAAGCGGGCGCGGAGGTCGGCGTCGAGCTCCGGGAAGACCACCTGCGGCACCGCGAACGCGGCGGCCACGGCTTCGCGCGTGATGTCGTCGGGGGTTCCGCCCAGGCCGCCGGTGACGAGCAGGTGGTCGACGCGCGCGGCCTCGCGGCGGATGACCTCGACGATCCGGTCCTCCTCGTCGGGGACGGCGGCCGTGAGGACGACCTTCACGCCGAGTTTCTCCAGGCGCCTCGAGAGCCACGAGGCGTTCGTGTTCTCGGTGTCACCGGAGACAATCTCGTTCCCGATCGTCAGGATGGCGGCAAGCACATGGCGAGTATGACCATCAGAGAGCCCGACCCGGAACGCGATGCGGACGCAGCGGTCGCGCTCATGCGCGAGGCGTTCCCGACCGCGGTCGTGAACCGGGCGTCGTGGTTGCACCGGGAGCGGACGCTCCCCGCGCGGTCGCTGCAGCGCGGGTTCGTCGCCGAGGTCGACGGGCGGGTGGTCGGGCGCTCGTTCAGTCGGCTGGAGAACATGTTCTCCGACGCGACCGACCTCGGGTGGTTGATGACGACCGTGGCGGGCGCCTATCGCGGCCGCGGAATTGGCTCAGCTCTCTACGACGCCGCGTTCGACCACGTCGCGTCACTCGGGGTCACGCGCGTGCTGACGGGCGTCCACGAGAGCGCTGAGGGTGCGCGCTTCGCGCTGGCGCGGGACTTCCGCGAAGAACGGTCGCAGCAGGAAGCGGTGCTCGACCCGCGGACGGTTCACGAGGAGCCGGCGGCGGGAGTCGATTTGCGGCGTGTCGCCGACGTCGACCCGCGCCTCGTGCACGCGGTCGACGAAGAAGCCACGCGCGACCAGCCGGCGACCGAGACGATCGAGGCGATCCCCTACGACGAGTGGGAGCAGCACGTGCTCGCCCATCCGCTCTTCACCGCGGAGGGAAGCTTCGTCGCCATGGTGGACGGAGTCGCGGCGGCGTTGTCGTTCCTTCTGCACGACCCGGAGACCGGGCGCGCGGGGAACATGTTCACAGGCACTATGCGCGCGTATCGCGGAAGGGGTCTCGCGCTCGCGGTGAAGCTCGCCTCGATTCACTGGGCGGCGGAGCACGGCGTCACGACCATGGCGACGGCGAACGACACGGAGAACGCGCCGATGCTCGCGATCAACCGCCGGCTCGGGTACAAGCCGGCTGGCCGATCGTACGACTACGTGAAGGTGCTGTAGGGCGAAACTCGGCAACCTGGTTCAAAGAGCGAAACCAGGTTGCGGTGGTTCGCGCCACGGGGGTGGCTGGACGAACGTGAACTGCGTGTCGTAGCTACTCCAGGGCCACGGGCGCCGCGACGGGTTCTCCGCGATGTAGGTGTCGATCCACTCGGCATGTGCGTCCTCGACGATCTCGACGGAGGCATAGGGCGAATCGAGACGTGTCCGCGACGCTTGTGACGGCGGTTGAAACCGACCGCGTAGCGCCGGTTGAGGCGATGAATTGCCCGCTTCAACATGCCCTCGTCGAACCAGGCGAGCAGATGGTAGTACGTCGGCATCAGGCAGAAGGCGTGGCAGACGATGATGCGGTCGCGGCTGAGCTCCCCGATCAGCTGGACGCCTGCGAGATAGTCGCGGTCGTCACGAAAGATGTGCTCTTCCGCAATCGATCGCGCTGTGACGTGGAAGATGCCGGCGTGGTCTGGCCGCATCGCGTGAGCGTGCCCGCTGCGGTGTGACGTGTCTGTGCCAGGTCCGTAGAAACTCGGCAACCTGGTTCAAAGAGCGGAACCAGGTTGCGGGCCGGGGGTGCAACCTGGTTCGGGCTTAAACCAGGTTGCCGAGTTTCTCTCGGAGGACGCGCGCGGGTCGAGACTCAGCAACCTGGTTCGGGCTTAACCAGGTTGCTGAGTTTCACAGCGGGAACGGCTTCTTCGCGAGCGCCGCCAGAACCTGCGAGGTGACCCACACCGGCGTCGTGACGTAGCGCGCCGAGTAGCGGTAGCTGCCGTCGGGACGCTTCATGTGCGCCAGGTAGGCGAAGGCACTGCGCGGTGGCGTGCGGCCCGCGGCGACGAGGCCCTGGATCGCCCACGCCGTCGACTGCGCGTCGCTGCCGCGGCCACGGGAGAGCTCGAAGCCGCCGTCGGCGTTCTGGAAGCTCAGCAGGAAGCGCACCGCTCGCATCACCGGTGGGCCGTGCACGCCCGCGACCCGCAACGCCTCCAGTGCCGCCGCCGTGTCGTTCGAATCGGCCTGGCCGTGCAGATACCACGCGAAGCCGCCCGCCTTCGACTGCTGAGCGAGGATGAAGCGCGTCGTCGCCGCGCTCGAGCGGCCGAGGGCGAGCACCGCCCAGAACGTCGAGTTGAGCGTCTCCCCGATCTGGCCGCCCGGACGCGCCTTCGCCCGCAGGCGCGAGATCAGCGCGTCGGGATGCGCGCCGAGCGCCTCCTGCGCGAGCGCGTCGAGGGAGAGGTCGTTCGCGGTCTGCAGGTTCGGCTCCTGCGCCTGCAGATAGGCGAGCGACCCGGGCGCTTCGGCGCCGGCTGCGTGCAGGCCGAGCACCGCCCACGAGGTGAGCGAGACGTCGGCTGTGCCGCCGCTTTCGGAGAACGCGCCGTTCGTGCTTTGCGACTGCACGAACGAGACCGGCGTCGCGGCGAGCACGAGTGCGGCGAGGAGCGGCGCTAGGCCCACACGACCACCGTCCGCAGGCGCGCGCCGTAGCGGTCGAGCATCCGCCGAAGCTCAGGCCCTGCGGCGAGTGCGATCAGCACGTTCCCGATTGCGTGCGACGCGTCGAACCACAGCCCGCGTCCGAGCACTGCGGCGAGCGCCGGGAATGTATGCGGCGAGAAGCCCCACCAGAGCCAAACGTCCATGCTCGCGCTGAACGCGAAGCCGAGCACCGCTGCGACCGCGGCGAGCATGAAGCGGTTTCTCAGCACGGGCGAGAGCAGCGCGCCGATCGCACCGCACGCACCCCAGCCGAGCATCTGCTGCGGCGTCCAGATGCCCTGGCCGAGGAACAGGTTCGAGACGAACGCGGCGAGCGCACCCGTTGCGAAGCCCGCGCGCGCACCGAGCGATGCACCGGCGATGATCGCGATCACAGTCACCGGCTGCACGCCGGGGACCGCGGCGAAGAGCACGCGCCCCGCCGCAGCGGCGGCGGCGAGCGTCGCGATCACAGCGAGCTCGCGTGTCGAGTCGGTGCCCGACTCGAACCACGCGACACCGCCGACAACCAGGGCGCACGCGCCGAGCCCCGTCGAGAGCGCGCCGTCCTGCACGACGAGCGCGGCCGCCAGCAACCCGAGCGCGATCGCGAACAACCTAGACACGCACGTCCTCGCGCACAGCGAGCTCGACAACCCGATCGGCGACCTCGGCCGCCCACAGCAGGTCGTGCGTGACGACGATCGTGCCGCGCGTGGGCGCGTCGGCGCGGAGCAGGCGCGCGAGCTCCTGCTTGCGCTCGGGGTCGACGCCGCGCGTCGGCTCGTCGAGCACGAGCAGCTCGGGCTCGGTGGCGAGCACTGTTGCGAGCGCGAGCCGCTCGCGCTCGCCCGAGGAGAGGTCGCGCGGATGGCGCTCCAGGTGCTCCGCCAGGCCGAGGCGCGCGAGCGTCGCACGCGCCCGCTCCGGATCGGAGCCGAGCGCGACCTCGTCGAGCACGCGCTCGGTGACGAGGTGGCGGCCCGGATCCTGCGGCAGGTACGCGGCGCGCGAACGGCTCGCCTCGCCGGCGTCGGGCTCAAGCAGGCCGGCGGCGATCAGCGCGAGCGTCGTCTTCCCGGCGCCGTTCGGCCCGGTGAGCGCCACCACCTCCCCGCGCCGCACCTCGAGGTCAGCGTGGTCGAGCACGACGCGGTCGCCGTAGGCGAAGCGCACGTCGCGCACGCGACAGACGACGTCGGGTGAGTGCGGCAGGTAGAGCGGCCGATGCTGCGCGAGCCAGGCGAGTGCCTGCTCACGCGGCGCGTCGAGAACGATGCGGCCGCCGTCCATGAAGAGCACGCGGTCGACGTGCGCGAGCGGCCGCGCGGGGCGCTGCTCGGAGACAAGCACCGCGCACGGCAGGTGCTCCACGAGTTCGAAGAACGCTTCGGCGGCCTCGGGGTCGAGCTGCGAGGTTGGCTCGTCGAGCAGGAGCAGCTGCGGCTTCAGCGCGAGCGCGGACGCGAGCGAGACGCGCTGCAGCTCGCCGCCCGACAGCTCGCCCGTTGCACGGTCGGCGAGGTGCTCGGCGCCGACGAGCGCGAGCGCCTCCTCGACGCGCGGCCAGATCTCCCCCGGCTCGACGGCGGTGTTCTCGAGACCGAACGCGACCTCGTTCGCAACCTTCGCCATCACGACCTGGTCCTCCGGATCCTGGAAGACGGACGCGACCGTGCCCGCGAGCTGCGTCGGCCGCGTCTCGCGCGTGTCGAGGCCCGCGACGACGACGCGACCCTCGAAGCGCCCGCCGTGGAAGTGCGGCACGAGGCCGGCGAGCGCACGCAGCAGCGTCGACTTGCCGGAGCCCGAGGAGCCGAGGAGCGCGACGTGCTCGCCGGCGGTGAGCTCGAGGGTGACGCCGTCGAGCACCGGCGGGCCGCCGGTGTAGGAGAAGCGGAGCGCGTCGACGGTCGCTAGAGCCACAACGCTCCTACAGCGACGATCGCGGCGGCGGTTGCGAGCGCGGCCCGGTCGAGGTGTGTCCACGGCGGGCGCGGCGCGCGTGTGCGGTGCGCGCCGCCGAAGCCGCGGGCCTCCATTGCCTCGGCGAGGTTCAGGCCGCGCTCGAGCGAGCCCGCAAGGAGCGGTGAGAGTTGGCGGATCGGGCCGAGCTCGACGCCGCGTCCGCGGAGCGCGAGGCGCAGGTCGCGCGCGTCGCGCTCGAGCAGCGGCACGAGCCGCGTCGCGAGCGCGACGGCGACGGTCGAACGGCGCGCCCAGCCCGCGGCTGCGAGCAGCCGGTCGTGGTCGATCGAGAGGGCGTAGACGGCGAACGCGAGCCCGACCGCGCCCAGGCGCAGCCCCTGGAAAAGGCCGTTGCGGAGCTCCTCGGTGCTGACGTCGAGCGTGCCGAGCACGGGAATCGTCGGGCCGCTCCAGAGAATGTGCGTGCCGATCTGCTCGACGAACGGCGTGATCACAACGAAGAGGACGGCGGTCGAGAGCGTGCCGACGAGGTAGGGCAAGCGCCGCTGCGCGGGCGCGCGGAACGCGGCGACGAGGAGGATGACGCAGATCGCGCCGACCGACCAGAGGCTCGTGGAAAGGAGCGCCGCGGTGGCGAGCGCGGCGAGGAGGGCCGCTGCGGGCGCGGCGCTCACGGCACGTTCCCGTAGCGGCGGGCAAGCGCCGCGGGGTCTGCGGCGAGTTTCTTCGCGATTGCGGTGCCGAGCTCGAGCAGGACGCCCTTGCGGAACTTGCGGATGCGCGCCGTGTCGGGGGCGAGCTTGCCGCCGATCACGATGAAGTTCGTGGCGGTGGTCTTCGCATTCACGCTGCCGCCAACCTGCGCGGCGATTTGTTTCGCGAGGTTAGCGTCGCTCGAGACGACGGACGCGCCCGGCCTCACCCAATCGAACCCGTGCAGGAACGGCTCCGGGTAGGCGCCGAGGACGACGGGGATGTGCATCGTCGCGCCCGTCCAGTGGCGGTAGTCCCACCAGAGCAGGTCGCCGGGGCGGAGCTTCACGTCGACGGCACTCTCGCCGCCCTCGACGCCGTTGACGAAGTAGAACCAGTCACGTTGCGCGCCGAACGAGCCGGAGATGCCGTTCACCGACTGCAGGTAGCGGCCGCCGTAGCGAGTCGACACCTTCAGCTTGTGCTCGACCGTGCGGATGCCGTCTCCGCCCGCGCCGACGGTGGCCGCGTAGATGACGTGTGCGCCGTCGTCGCGCGTGACCCAGAGCGTCGCCGTGCCGTGCTCGCGCGCGCCGCCGCAACCGGCGACGGCGAGCGCGAGCAGGAGGAGCGCGGCTTGTCTCACTTCACGGCGTTCGAACGGACCGCGCCGGTCGCGGTCGCGCGCACCAGCAGCCCCACGTGCTTGCCGGGGCAGTAGCTTGTGCCCGTGGTGCCTGAGACAGTTGTCTTCGAGCCGACGTGCCATTGGAGGCCGGACACGGCGGCCAACTTTCCGTTGTCGTCGTAGGCGGTTGCGGTGTAGCAGCCGGCTTTGCTCGCGGCGCGCACGTCGAGGGTCGGCGGACCGCCGGTCGGGCCGAAGTCGGCGTAGTACCAGAGCACGGTGTCGCCGTCTTTCAGCTTCACCTGGTCTGCGCCGACGGGCGGCGAGGCGTTATCGACCTTGAACACCCAGCCGCTCGACGCGCTGCCGCCGTAGAAGCCGACCTGGTCGACGTAGTTGCCGAAGCTCGAGACCGTGACGTGGTAGTAGAGCTCACCAAGGAGCGCCGCCTGCTGGATCGCATCGAGCGCGTTCGAGGCGGTGACGGTCACCTCCGTCGGGCCGAACAGGGTCTTCGTCTTGCCTTCGACGCGCACATGAACCGTTGCTGCCAGCGCAGTTGCCGGCAGCGCAAGCGAGAGAACGACAACGAGAATGAGGCGCTTGGCCACGATTCCTCCTTCCGCGAGGGGATCGGTATGGAGGGCGACCGGCAGGTCTTCTGACTCGAGGCTCCCCCTCCACCGCCTTCCCGAGCTTGCGCTCAGTGGCCTACCGGTGAAGGGCATCTCCTCTTACAGCGGCGGGACCGTCCCGGACTCACACCGGGTTCCCTCACCGCTCGCCCTTTGAGCCTGGGAATCTACCATCGGCCGCGATGGTCTCCCGCTGGCTCCCCGTGTTGGTCTGGATGGGCGTGATCTTTGCGTTCTCCTCGATCCCATCGCTCAACTCGGGCCTCGGGACGTGGGACTACGTCCTGCGGAAAGGCGCGCACATGACGGAGTACGCGGTGCTCGCGTGTCTGCTCGTGCGTGCTTTGGGCTCCTACGGGTGGGCCTTCGGGCTCGCGGTCGCGTACGCCGCCACCGACGAGTTCCACCAAACGTTCGTCCGTGGGCGCCACGGCACTCCCGTTGACGTCGGCATCGATGCGGTGGGTGCGCTGATCGGCTTGTGGGCCTGGCGCTCTAAACTGCGCGCGTGGATCACGCCGAGGTAACCGACCGCCAGCTCGAAGCGCTTCTCGCCCGGCTCGACCGGCTCGTCGAGGAGCTCGCGCGCATGAACTCCCGCGAGGATCGCCGCGAGGAGCTGACGACGATCGTGCACGAGCTGCGCAACCTGAACGACTCGCTGCAGGCGATCACCTACGCCGCCCTCGGCACGCAGGGCCCGCAGGTTCGCCGCCGCCGCGGCACCTGACCGCGCTCACCGAACGCTTGTCCTTCGTCACACTCGCGTCACACACGCGTTGCGGAACCGACACGGCGGCTGCCGCCGATCCGGCAGCGGGAGTCGAACCAGCAACGGTGGTCGCGAGCAGGAGGTCACGCCCGCCGGGGACGTCTATCCGAAGCGGATTTACGGACGCATAGTGATGGCGATCGTCCCGATCCGCCCCGTGTGAGCTCAATTTCGTTGCGATTCTTTTCCACTTCCGGCACGACGGCTGCCGCCAACCGCGGCCAACCGCGCCGGCCGCCAACCCGCGGCCAACCGCGCCGCCGCGACCAACGGGGCACGGTGAGGCGCGCCATCAGGCGGGATCAGCGCACGCTACGGCAGGCGGTAGATGTCGAGGACGCCGGTCGTCGAGTGGTCGTTCGCGTTGCCCTCGGTGACGGCGACGCGGCCGTCGGCGACGATCGGGCTCTGCCAGTGCACTGCACCCGACGGGAGCGTCGCCACCTCGCGGCCGCTCGTCGGCACGTAGACGTGAACGGCGCCGTCACCGGCGATGAAGAGCAGGCTTCCTGCGAGCGCCGGCGATGTCCCGGCGGTGTGGTTCGACCAGACCGGGTGCAGCCGGCCGCCCTTGAAGAGCAACGCCTCCGTGCCGGCACTCGTCGAGACGAAGATCCATCTGCCTTTCCAGACCGCGGGCTCCGAGAAGACCCCGGCAGAGCCCGGCGCCGGGAGGGTCTGGACCTCGCCGCCGGTGCGTGTGTTCGCACCCGGCAGCCGATGCAACTGCAGCAGGCGGAGGATTCCATCCTTGCCGCCCTGCACCGCGTAGCCCGCGGGCAAGAGTGCAGGGCTCGTCGAGCCGAGGTCCGTGTCGGAGTCGCTCAGGTGCTGGTAGTCCGCCGGCGTGTAATGACGGAGCATTCTCGACGCGTTGGGCGAGAGCACGACAACACTGTCGCCCCAGTCGGTGCGGCCATTCCACGGGGCGTTGCCGGTTGCGATGACGAGCGTACCGTTCGCCGGATCGACAGCCGCCCCGTTCCGCGACCAGATCGCGGAGTCACTCGACGTGCACGTCCTCGGCACGATCAGTACGTGCCGGTCCGAGCACAGCGAGTTCCAGACGTACGCGATCCGGCCCGTGCGCTCGGCGAGCGTGACCACGTGGCCCTGGTAGGGCGGGGCGTCGCCGATGTAGCCGCCCGTCGCCGCGATCACGAGCCCGCGCGACACGTTCAGCGACGACGTGATCTTCTCGTGCGACGGGTCGCGCGTGATCGTCGTCGTCCACAACACCTTGCCGTCCGACACGCGCAAGCTGCGAATCCGCCCGTCGGGTGCCGCGGCGTAGACCGCGCTGCGGTCGGTGGACGCGGCGGGAGTCGCGTTCGTGATCCGCGCCGAGCCGACGATTTGCGAGTAGCTCGGTGGCGTGAAGCGCCAGAGAATCCGTCCCGACACGGCGTCGATCGCCTCGGTCTTGCCGTAGGTCGTCGTGACGAAGAAGGTGTCGTGCGCCGCCCCGTGCACCTTCACCTGGTGCAAGTAGATCGGCGAGGAGTCGACCGTTCCGCCGAGCTGAACCTGAAGCCGCACGAGCTTCGACGCGTTGGCCGCAGTGATGCCGCTCGCGGGAGCACTGCCATGCCGTGCCGTGTCGTAGCCGAACCGGGCCCAGTCGGCCCCCGTCGCGCTCGGGCGGGCCGATGCAGGCAGCGCAACGAGGAGGCATGCAGCCGCGAGCACGAGGAGCGTCCTCATCGGGCGGTCAGGTCGCGGGTCTTGATCCAGGGCAACGGCGGGGTCAGCAAAGACTCCGCGTGCAGGTAGGCCAGGCCCGCGAGCGGGAAGTCGCCCCAGCGCTCGAAGCAGAAGTAGCGGCGGCGCCAGTGGGGGAAGAACTTGCGGTTGAAGCTGTGCAGGCGCTCGACCTGGAAGAGGCGATCCGCCTTCAGCAGCAACCAGCGGATTGCGCGCGACCACGGTGGCGCGTCCTCGTCGGCCTTCAGGAAGTCGGCGAACACCGCGAAGTTCAGCGAGAGCTCCGTCACGGCATGGTCGCGCGCCCAGCCGACCGTCTCGGTGATCAGGTATTCCATCAGCCCGTTCGGCGTGTCCTTGCGGCGGCGCATCGAGGCGAGCGAATAGCCCTCGCTCGCCGGTGATGGCACGAGCTGCAGGAAGCCGCCGACCGAACCTTCGGGGCCAACCGCGACCGCGAGCACGGTGTCCGGATACAGGAAGAGCGCGTCCATCGCCATCGTGAAGCCCCGCTCGGGCCAGTTGCCTCTCCACTCCTCGGAGACGGCACGCAGTTCGCAACGCAGAGCTTCATCCGCATCGGCAGTCGAGAGGACACGCACGGCATAGCCGTTCTTCTCGAGGCGCGAAACGGACTGACGGATCTTGCGGATCGCGCGACCCTCGAGCGAGAACTGCGACGGCCGGATCACCGCCTCGTCGCCGAGGTAGATCGACTTGAAGCCGAGCGCGACGTAATCCGCGAGCGCCTCCGTCGAGGCTCCGGCGACGGCGACACGCCAGCCCTTCGTGTGGGCGACGCGTACGAACTCGCCGACGAGGTCACGGCGCTCGTCGTCCTCGCCGATCGGGTCGCCGGCGACGAGGGCAGTGCCGCCGACGAGCCGGTAAGCGAGGAACGACTTGCCACTCGGCGAGAAGAAGTAGCTCTTGTCGCGGCGAAGCGCAAAGTACGCCAGGCTGTCGCTGCCGTGCTCCTGCACGAGCTCGGTCGCGCGCTCCCGCTCGTCTGCCTCCGGGGGCTCGACCGGGAAGGGCTTGAACCAGAGCCAGAGCGCGCGAATCGCGAGACCTCCGATCAGGATCAGGAGGGCGATCTCGATTCGTTCCGAATACGCCTGGTTGTCGTCGAGGTAGATCGCGAGCAGCGGAATGCAGATTGCGAGCGCGAGCCCGACCTGAACGAGCGGCAAGACGGTCGTGGGGTCCCCGGGGGCGACGAAGCGGCGTCGGCCGCGGAAGAGCGCCACGAGGAGCGCGAGGTGCACCGTCGCTTCCTCGAAGTCGAGGCCCTTCGCGAGATGGGCGACCGCCGAGGCGGCGACGACGACGACCGCGAGGTACCAGGCGCGGCGCTTGCGCCGTGCGAGACCGCGCGAGAGCCAAATCATCCCGAGACCGAGCGCGAGCGCGAACGTGCGCGCGGCATCCGGCACGCCCGGCGGCAGCACGCCGCGCACGAGGTCGACGCGGTCAGCCGCCTCGGGCGTCAGCGCCGAGACGATGGAGACGACGCCGGCAGCAATCGCGAACCAGGCGAGCAGAATGGGCGTCGCAGGGCGGCGCACAGCCGCAGGGTAGCGCCTCGTGCGGCCCCCTCCGGGCTCATTGTCTGCGTTCCTAGTCGTGGAGGAGGATTCGCCGCAGCTCGTCCTCCTTGCCGGGCTCCAGGATCGCGAGGACCTGGTCGCCCGCGGCGAGCAGGGTCTCGTCATCCGGGATCTCCGCCTTACCGTCGCGGACGATCGAGATCAGCCGCGCACCCTCCGGCAGCTTCAGCGCGCGGACGCGCTTGCCCTGGCAGTTCGCCAGCTTGTCGACCGTCACCTCGACGATCTCGAGGTTCTCCTTGCGCAGCTCGAGCAGGTGGATGAGACCGTGCTCGGGCACCTCGTGCTCGATCAGCCCCATGATCGCGCCGGTGGCCGAGACGGTCGGCGAGATTCCAAGCAGGTCGAAGTACGCCTGGTTGCGCGGGTCGTTGATGCGGGCGATCACGTTCCCGATGCCGTACTTCTCGCGAGCGAGCTGACAGATGACGATGTTGTCCTCGTCGTCGCCCGTCGCTGCAACGAGCAGGTCGGGCGGCCGTTTGACGCCGGCGCGCTCAAGCACGAAGAGCTCGGTCGCGTCACCGCGAATCACCTGATGCTCGAACTCGGCCTCGAGCTTCTCGAAACGGTACGGGCGCTGCTCGATGAGCGTCACCTCGTTGCCGCTCCGCAGCAGCGAGCGCGTGAGGTTCGCACCGACCTTGCCCCCGCCTGCAACGAGCACGTACATCAGACGGGCAGCCTGTCTTCGGAAGCACGCACCGCTTCGACGAGCGTCTCGATCGCAGCCGACGTCGGGCACACGATGCGCAGACCGCGCGTCGCATAGAACTGCGCCCGCGCGGGATCGAGTACGCGCACGACCACGGTCGGCACCTCGAATTGCTTCTGGGCGACCTGCGCGATCACGAGATTCGTGTTGTCGCCGTCCGTCGTGACGACGACGGCATCCGCCTCCTCGATCCCCGCCTCGCGCAACTGGTGCAGGTCCATCCCATGGCCCACGAGGAAGCCGCCGGTCCAGCTCTCGCCGAGGCGCCCGAGAGCGTCCTCGTTCTCATCCATCACCGTAACGTCCCAGCCCGAGCCCTGGAGCTGGAGCGCAACGGCGGAGCCGACCCGGCCGCACCCGATCACGATTGCTTTCACGACGGCGCAGCGTACTCTGACAACCTAGGTTGCCGCGAGCTCCTCGTCGAGGACCGTCTGCGGGAACGCGACGATCAGCACCTCGCACGGCGCCCGGCGCAGCACGTAGTCGACCGTCGGCGAGAAGAATCGCGACTGGCGGCGCCACCGGGGGGCCGAGCCGAGCACGATGAGGTCGGCATTCACCTCGAGCGCCCGCTCGACGATCGCGCTGCCGATCGCGCGGGCGCGAACAGTCGTTCCCTCGACGACGATGCCGTGCTCGCTGCCGAGGAGCGTCGCCTCGGCAAGTGACGCCTCGGCCCGCTCGTCCTCTTCGAACATCGGCGCGTCGAGCGGCTGATCGAGTGGCACCCGGATCACATGCAGCGCTTGCACCTCCGATCCATGCTCGGTCGCAAGCTTGACGGCGGTGGCGAGCATCTCCTCGCCGATGAGCCCGATCTTCATCGGCACGAGGATGCGGTGGAAGTCGACAGGCGCCGTCGGAGGTCGCTCGTCCGGTGCGATGACGCGCTGCATCAGCCCCTCGCCGTGGGCATGGCGCACGGCCGCGAAGACGACGAGACCGACCGCAAGCCACGCCGGGCCCGCGTATCGAGCCGCCGGATGCGTGGCCAGCGCGAGGATCCAGACCGCAAACGTGGCAACCGAGCCGAGCACTGCGGGCAGCGGGATTTCGGCGCGCCCGATTCGCATGTTGAAGGGCGCGCGGTATGGTCGCGAAAGATCGGGCTCGTCGATGCGCAGCTTGATCACGGCGAGCTGCGCGGCCGTGAATGCGAGCAGCACGCCGAACGAGAACAGGCTCGCGAGGAAAGTGATGTCGTGCTTGAGGAACGAGGTGCCGATCACGATCGCCGACGAGATGACCGCGGCCGAGAGGATTGCCTGCGGTGACACGTTGGCGTGACGGCTGAGCCGGCCAAAGCTCCGCGGTAGCTGACCGTGCTCACCGAGCGAGTACGCGAGACGCGAGAAGCCAGAGATCGACGTCGTCACGGCAGCGAAGAGAATGAGCGCCCCGGTGACACCGACATAGAACCGCAGCACCCCACCGAGACCCCACGGCAGTTCCTCGCCGATCCGCTGGGCCACGCCGAGGAGCGGCGACCTGACCCAGCGCGTCCCGAGCTGCGTGGTCGCACCGGGGAACGCCGAGACGGCGACGACCGCGATCGCGACGTAGACGGTGACGACGGTTGCGATGCCGCCGAACAGCGAGCGAGGCAGGTCGACCCCGGGCCGCCTCGTCTCGGCCGCGAAGTTCGCGACCGTCTCGAGACCGGTGAAGGCGAGCATCGCGAGCGGAAGCGAAAACGCGATTGCATGCCAACTCGGATGAGTTCCGAGCGACATTCCGCGCGTCAGCGCATGCGGGGAGAAGACGAGCGCGAAGCCGAGGGCAACGAGCAGGAGCTGGGTCAGAAGGTCGAGCGCCGGGACGATGATCCCGAAGCCGTAGAGCGAAGGCCTGCGAATGAGCCGAACGACCGCGACCAGCGCGATCACGGTGACCGCAACGATCACGTCCCACGGGTTTCGGTCGAGCGCAGGCACTTGAAGGGCGCCGGCGAGGTAGTGCGGCAGGAAGAGCGCAGACAACGCGATCACGATCAGGTAGTCGAGGAAGAGCGCCCAGCCGGTCATGAAGCCGGCGAGATCGTTCACTGCGCGGCGGACGAACGTCGCCGCGCCGCCGGTCTCGGGCAACGCGGCCGTCCCCTCGGCGTAGGACAGGGAAACGACCAGGAACAGCAGGCCGACCGCGAGCAGCACGATCGGCGTGAAGCCGAGCGCATGCGCCGCGAGCACGCCGAGCGCGAAGTAGATCGACGACGCCACCTCTCCGTAGACGACCGAGAAGAGTGCGCGCGTGTCGAGTTCGCGCTTCAGGCCGGGGAGCTTCCTGGCTATGGCCGTCTCCGCAACATCAGCAGCCGGCCGACTCCAGCCGCGATGAAGAGAATGCCGAGCACCACGCCGACGCCAAACCCATGCCGCAGCGTGAATGAGAGCATCCCGAGCCCGAGCAGGATCATCACGACTGCCATCCCAGCTACGAGATTCCTGTACATCGTCATGCGACCTTCTTCCCCGCCGCGACCATCACACGGCACGGCGCGTGCTTCAGGACATAGTCGACGGTATGACCGAAGATCGCGCGATGGGCGCCGCGCGGTGCCCCGAGCACCACGATCTCAGAGCCGCGCCGTTCTGCCTCGTCGACGATAGCGCGGCCCGCTTTGCGCTCGCGCACCACGCGTTCGACCACCCGGACACCGTATGGCTCGGCGACCTCACGCGCACGATCGAGCAACGTGTGCGCGTCCTCCAACTGTTCGGGGAGGTCCGCGTCGAGCGGCAACTCGAGCGGAACCACGATCACGCGAAGCAGAACGATCCGCCCAGCACGCTCCGTCGCAAGTCGCGCCGCCACCTCGACAGCCTCGCGTGACTCCTCTCCCGCGACGATCGGCACGAGGATCGTTCGGTACTCGAGCGCAATCGCAGGCCCAAGAGGCACGGGCGAGCGCGACGTAACGCTCAGCGGCAGATTGAGCCGGCGCCGGTAGAGCAGGTAGAAGACGAAGCCCACCACGAGCCATGCGAGCCCCGCGTAGCGCGTCGGAGCGTCCTGCACGACGACGACGAGCCACGCCGCCCCGGTGCCGATGCCGCCGACGATGGCGAAGAGCGGCCAGTCGACGCCACGAATGCGGAGATTGGGGCGGGCGCGCCATTCGAGCTCGGCGTCGCGGAAGCGGTAGCGGAGCGCGATGACAGATGCGTGCGCGATCGTGAACGAGAGCATCGCGCCGAAGGCGTACATCCGGCCGAGGAAGTCGACCTGCCCGGAAAGTACGAACAGCGACGAGCCGACTCCCGCGAAGACGACGAGCGCGAGCCACGGCGTCTTCAGCTTCGGGTGCAGCCTTCGGAACGCCGCCGGCAGCTGCCGGTAGCTCGCCATCGAGTAGGTGATCCGTGACGCGCCGATCACGCCCGCGTTGGTCGCGATGAAGAGGATCGTGGCCGCGAGGATGCCGACGTAGACCTTGATGATCGCGAGGATCGCCCCGTGCAAGCCGAGGTTCTCGACGAGGCCGAGCACCGGGTCGTTCTTGAACCCGTGCGGCGGGTTCTGGCCGAGCTGCGTCACGTAGTGCGAGCCATGTTGCACAACCGGCATCGCCGAGAGCGCGATCCACGGCAGCGTGAAATAGATCGCGAAGACGGCGATCGCGACCCACGAGATCGACTTCGGGATCGACCGCACAGGGTCGCGAGCCTCCTCCGCGAGGTTCGAGACGGTCTCGATGCCCGTGTAGGCGATCATCCCGACCGGGATCGCGAGCAGGAACGCGCTCCAGGTCGGCGCCACCCCCAGATGGATGTTGTGTCGCAGGATGTGCGGGCTGAAGATCAGGAAGAAGCCGAGCGCGACGAGCAAGAGCTGTGTTGCGAAGTCGATCACTGCGAGCACGATGTTCAGCCGCGCCGCTTCTTTGACGCCGACGATATTGATGCCGACGAGGAGCCACGTCAGCCCGATCCCGACGATGATGTCCCAGGGATTCGTCTTCAACGGCGCCCAGAAAATCGACAGGTAGTGCGGGACGAAGATCACCGAGATGGCGATCGTGATCACGTAGTTGAGCATCTGCGCCCACGCGGCTCCGAAGGAGACGAGCTCGTTGAACGCGTGCCGTGAGAAGCTCGACGATCCGCCGGCCTCCGGGTAGCGCACCGTTCCCTCCGCGTAGGTCGCGGCCGTCGCGGCGAAGATGAGGCCGCTGATGATGAAAACGACGGGCGTCAGCCCGAGTGCGATGCCGGCGACGAGGCCGAGGGCGTAGTAGATGGACGAGCCGACGTTGCCGTATGCGGTCGCAAAGAGCGCCGGTGCGCCCAGGACGCGCTCGAGGCCGTGACTCTGTCGCCGCCGTGGCACGGCGGGATGCTACGTCGAGGCGTGGTTCCGGTGGGGCACGCTTGTGAGGATCACGTGCGGCTCGAAGAGCAGGCAGCGCTTAATCGCAATGGCCCGCCGACCAGGGAGCCGCTTTGGGCCTGGTTGGATCCGCTCTGGCAGCACGACGTTGACGGCCGCGGCCGGGTCGGCGGTCAAACGGCGGACGTAGTCGAGGATCGCATCGCCAAGCCGCCCGTCCTCCGGCGCGTCCTCGACCGGGATCCCAAGCTCGGCCTCGTCCCAGCTACGGGCGCCGAAGTGAACGGCGCGCAGATCGTCGACACCGGGTAGCTGTCGCGCGTAGCTG
The DNA here is from genome assembly GCA_038328165.1 of Gaiellales bacterium. Taxonomy (GTDB): domain Bacteria; phylum Actinomycetota; class Thermoleophilia; order Gaiellales; family Gaiellaceae; genus PALSA-600. Next base: position 77,129 of record JBBQLT010000010.1, on the reverse strand, counting down.
ACCGCGCTGAGCGTCGCCTCGTCGGGCTCTCCCGCGATCACGCGCACGACGAGCCGGTCCGGCACGCGGCCCTCGGGGCGACGCTCCGAGGTGACGGCCGGCACGTCGGCGACGACGACGCGCGGTTCGACGAGCAAGCGGAGCTTCAGGCGAAACTGCGCGCGCTGGGCGGCCGCGAGCAGCGACCGCTTCCGGAACTGCTCCGGCAGCACGACGGTGACGATCCCATCCGCATCGTCGCGGAGCCGCTCGATCTCGCCGAGCACTGCCTTCGTCGCGTCCGTGCCGGCCGGTCGCACGTCGAGCCTCGACTCTCCTTCGGTGAAGTCGAACCAGCGGGCGTGAATGCCGGAGTCGGTGTTCGGGCCCGCCACGTGGAGCGCGGCGAACTCACCGTTCCCGATCCGTTTGGCATACCAGACCGCTCCCTCCGCGGCGACATCGAGCGCCTCGGCATAGATCAGGACGCGGTTGGCCACCGCGAGACCGTACTACCGCATCACCTGGTACGGCACGCTCGAGAGGATGACGTGCGGCTCGAAGAGGAGCAAGCGCTTTACATAGAGCGCGCGCTGGTTGTGCAGGACCCGCGCCCATCCACGGACCACCACCTCCGGCATGACCACGTTCACGACGGTTTCCGGGTCGGCGGTCAGCGACCGGAGGTAGGCGAGCAACGGAGTGCCGATGTCGCGGTAGGGAGCCTCGCTGAGGTCGAGTGGAATGGCGGTGCCCGAACGATGCCAGTTGCGCTCGAACGAACGTGCCTCGTCCTCGTCGAAGGCGAACGACACGGCACGCGTGTCCTCGACACCGAGTGAGTGCGCATAGTTGATTGCGCGTAGCGACCCGGCGTGCAGACCGGCGACGAGCACGCGAACGGCGAGGCGGTCGGGCGTGTGTCCCTCTGGGCCTTTCCGTGCAGTGACGGCGGGAACGTCGGCGATGACGATTCCCGGTTCGGAGAGCGCACGCAGCTTGAGGCGAAACGATGCGCGGCCCGCAGCCGAGACGAGTGACCGCTTGCGGAACTGCTCGGGGACGACGAGCGTCACGAAGTCGGATTCGCCACGTGGGAGCCGCCAGATCTCCTCCAGGACGGCCTGCGAGCGGCCCTCGTCCACGTCAAGCACTTCGAGGCGCGGGTCTCCGCCCGCGAAGTCGAACCACCGCGGCCGGATCCCGGGGTCACAGTGCCGCCCCGGCGCGTGCAGAGCCCGTACCGCACCGCCGGAGATGCGGCGCGCGTACCAGAGGGCACCCTCCGTTGCGACGTCGATCGACTCGACCCACAGCAGCACACGGTTCGTCGATGCACGTGCGGACTGGACCGCATCCGAGCCGGCGCTGAGGCGGCGCGCAAACCGGCGGTAGTGCCGGTTCACGCCGAGGAAGCAGACGACGAGCAACGGGATTGCTACGAGCACGAGCCACGCTCCCTGGCCGAACTTCGTCGAGATGACGACCAGCGTCACGATGCCGGTGGCCGTCGCGCCGAGCCCGTTCACAAAGGCGCGGCGCCACCAGCCGCGATCGTGAGAGCGCTGCCAGTAGCGCACCATCCCGGCCTGCGAGAGGGTGAACGCCGTGAAGACGCCGATCACGTAAAGGTGGATCAGCGAATCGACGCTCGCGTTGTAGGCCCAGAGAAGCAACGCCGAGACACCGGCGAGGACGATGATGCCGTTGGAGAAGACGAGCCGGTCGCCGAGGTTCGTGAACTGGCGTGCGAAGAAGCTGTCGCGCGCGAGCAGCGCTGCGAGGCGCGGGAATCCCTGGAACGACGTGTTCGCCGCGAGCACGAGCACCGCGAGCGTCAACACCTGCACGACCCAGTACATGAAGGCAAGCGACGACGACGATGGGAAGACGCCGCGTGCGATCTCGGAGAGCACCGACGGCGTTCCGGTCGCGGTCGGATGGGCGTGCATGTGCACGGCGAGCCACGACACCCCGACGAACATCGCGATCGCAATCAAGCCGAGGACGGCGAGCGTCTTCGCGGCGTTGATGCCGTGCGGACGGCGAAACGCGTTGACGCCGTTGGCGATCGCTTCGACGCCCGTCAACGCAGTCGATCCCGACGCGAAGGCGCGCAGCACGACGAAGAGCGTGACACCGCCGATTCCCGCGGTCAGCGGATGGGAGACGGGCGCTTGTGGGCAGCCGCTCGTCGCGCACTGCCCCAGGCCGACACCGATGAGGATGAAGATCGAGCTGACGAACGCATAGGTCGGCAGCGCGAAGAGAATGCCGGCCTCCTTCACACCACGCAGGTTGGCGACGGTGATGAGCACGACGAAGAAGAGTGAAAGCCCGAGCTCGTGGCCGCGAAGAGAACTGATGGCCGAGGTCAGCGCGAGCACGCCGGCCGCGACCGAGACGGCCACGGTGAGGATGTAGTCCGTCAGCAGCGCCGCCGCCGCGACAAGGCTCGGGAGCTTGCCGAGATTTTCCTTCGCAACGATGTAGGCCCCGCCCGAGCTCTCGTATGCGAGCACCGTCTGTCGGTACGAGAGAACGACGATCGCAAGCAGCGCCGAGATCCCGAGCGCGAGCGGGAACGCCATGTAGGCGGAGCCCGCCGACGCGCCGATCAGCACGACGAGCGCGGCCTCCGTCGCGTACGCGACCGAGGAGAGCGGGTCAGAGGCGAAGATCGGCAGCGCGAGCCACTTCGGCAGCAGCGTCTCCTCGAGCTGCCCGGTCGCCATCGCCCGCCCGACGAGGAGGCGCTTCACGGTGCGCTGGCCCGCGTCTGTGTATGTGCTTGCCTCGGCGGGCGCCTCAGTTCTGAGTGCCACTGCTTCCTTCCCGCTCGAGCGCGGCGCGCGTCCGCTTCAGCTCCAGCACGAGGAGCCGCGTTCCCGTGCGGGCGAAGAGCGGCCCGCTGGTGTCGGCGAGCAGGCGCTCGACGAGCAACACGCCGCGCGGCATGACGGGGCGGTCGAGGTCGCAGAGCCGGCTGGCGAGCTCGAGCAGTTGCGAGCGGCACGCGCGAACCGCACCGCGGTCGAGCGGCGAGGCGCTTGGCAGGAAGCGTTCGTCCGAGGCGTGGACGACGTGAGTCACTCCACGGCCGAGCATGAGGCGATGCGCGTCATCGACCAGTTCGTGCGAGCGCCAAGCGAGCCGCGGCGGCGGGAGTCGCGTCACGAGCAGCTCAGCGTCGGCCAAACGGCGAGCAGCGCGGAGCGCGCGTCGCTCCTCCCAGCCGTGCAACGGAGCGCTCACCCGTTTCAGCCTCGCGACCATGCAGTCACGGTAGGCCGGTGCGCCTCAACCGCGGCTCAGGATTTCGCTGGGCGGCCTTAGGACGATCTCAAACCGAGCGCCGAGCGACCGCTCGGGCCGAACTGTGGATAACCGTCGCTCCGAAACCTCCAGCCGCGCCGCTCGTGGTGCCACTTGTGGTGCCAGGCACCGTTACGAGAACCCGACGCGTCGTGCACACCCCGCATGCGCGCTGCGATCCGCCCGCCGGGACCGGTGCCAGGCACCGTTACCGAAACGTCACGAACTGTGCACACGGTCGCGTTGCCAGGAGAGGTCAGTCCTCCGGCGCGACGAGTCGGTAGCCCGCGCCCGGCTCCGTGAGCAGAAACCGCGGACGTGCCGGATCGGGTTCAAGCTTGTGGCGGAGCTGCGAGACGTAGACGTGCAGATAGTTCGACTCATCGCCGTAGGCGGGACCCCAGACCTCGCGCAGGATCGACCGGTGGGTCAGCAACTTGCCCTCGTTCTGCGCGAGCAGGCTCAGCAGCCGGAACTCGTGGGGCGTCAGGTGCACTGCCTTGCCCGCGACGCTGACCGTATGCTTTTCGAGGTCGACCGTGATCGGGCCGACGGTGAGCACTGGCTCGCCCGGGTTGCCAGCCCGGCGCAGCGCAGCACGCAGCCGAGCGAGCAGCTCACCGATCGCGAACGGCTTCGTGACGTAATCGTCGGCGCCCGCGTCGAGGGCGGCGATCTTCTCGTCCTCCTCGCCGACCGCCGAGACGAGAATGATCGGAGCGTCGGTCCACGTGCGGAGCTCGCGGCACACCTCGATCCCCGACCGGTCGGGGAGCACGAGGTCGAGGATGATCGCGTCTGGCGGGTACAGGCCCGCGGCGGCGAGCGCGTCGACGGCGCTCGCCGCGGTCTCGACGTTGTACCCCGCGCCGCGCAGGTTGGTCGTGAGCGCGCGCAGGAACTGCGGCTCGTCATCGACGACCAGGATGCGTGTGCTCATGGCGACACGGCCGCAGGGACGCGTTCGGCAGGGAGCGTCATCCGCGCGCTCGTCCCTCCTCCATCGCGCGCAGCGAGCGACAGCGTGCCACCGTTGACGACGACAAAGCCGTTTGCGATCGCAAGCCCGAGGCCAGAGCCACCGGTGCTGCCGCCGCTACCGCGGACAAACGGCTCGAGCAGCACCACTGCTTCTGTCTCGTCGATCCCCCGCCCCCGGTCGAGCACCTCGAGCACAACCCTGCCATCCTCCTCGCGGCCGAGCAGGTCGATCGGCGCCTCGGCTGGGGAGAACTTCATGGCGTTCTCGATCAGATTGACGAGCGCCCGCTGCACCTGAACGGCGTCGACTTTCGCAGCCGGCAGACCGAGGCGCACCTCGATGCGAATGCGGCCCGCCGGCGCCGCCTCCGCGGCCGCGCGCGCGAGCAACTCGTCGACCGGCCACAGCTCGGCATGCGTCACCGCGGCGCCCGCCTGCAGCCGCGAGAGGTCGAGCAGGTTCTCGACGAGGCGGCGCATGCGCCCGACCTCAAGGCCGATCGTGTCGAGCAATTCGGCGCGATCGGTCGCCGACAGCTCGAGGGCAGCGCTCTGGAGGCCGCCGATCGCCGCCTCCATCGTCGCGAGCGGGGTCCGGAAGTCGTGCGAGACCGTTTGCAGCACCGCGGTCTTAATCGTGTCCGAGCGGCGCAACGCCTCGGCGTCGACCGCTTTCGCCTCGAGTCGCTCGCGGTCGGCGGAGACGGCGAACAGAGATGAGAGCGCCGCCTCGAGGCGCAGACGGGAGATCGGGTTGCTGCGAGCGAGCAGCTCGTCCGCGCGGCTGCGAATCTCGGCGAGCGGCGCCGCCTGCAGCAGTGCCGCCGCCGCGTCAGAGAGAAGCGCCGCTTCACGCTCGCGTTGCTCTGCCTCGGACGCGCGACGCCGGGCGCGCGCTGCGAGCTCGCTCGCAACGACGGCAGTGACCACGTAGACGGCGAGAGCCGTCCAGTTGCGCCCGTCGGCGAGCGTCAGCGTGTGCACGGGCGGCAGGAAGAGGAAGTTGAACGCGAGCATCGAGGCGACCGCCGTCGCCATTGCGAAGCCGAACCCCCAGAACACCGAGGTCGCAAGCACTGCCGGCGTGTAGACGACGCCGAGGCTCAGCGTCGGGGCAATCGGCCGCAGCGCGTACACGATCCCGGTCGCCAGAGCGACCGCCGCGACCGACCCGAGCACGGGTGCAAGCCTGCGCATCACAAGAACGTAGCGCGCGGCGCGAAGCCGAAGCCTCGCGCCGCACGAGCGCTAATCAGCCGTGAACCGAGACGATCAGCGGAATGATCAGGATCGCAACGATGTTCGCGATCTTGATCATCGGGTTGATCGCAGGGCCTGCGGTGTCCTTGTACGGGTCGCCGACGGTGTCGCCGGTGATCGAGGCTGCGTGCGCCTCGGAGCCCTTGCCGCCGTAGGCGCCGTCCTCGATCGACTTCTTCGCGTTGTCCCACGCCCCGCCGCCCGAGGTCATCGAGATCGCGAGGAAGAGGCCGGTGACGATCGTGCCGATCAGCAGGCCGCCGAGCATGCGCGCGTTGATCAGCCCGACGACGATCGGGAACCCGATCGGGATGAGGGCCGGCAGGAGCATCGAACGGATCGCCGAGGTCGTGACGATCCCGACCGCGCGGCTGTAGTCCGGCCGTTCGGTGTAGTCCATGATCCCGGGGTGCTCGCGGAACTGGCGGCGCACCTCCTGCACGACTTCGCCGCCGACGCGGCCGACCGCCTGCATGGCGAGCGACGCGAAGAGGAACGGCATGAGCCCACCGATGAAGAGGCCGGCGATGACCCACGCGTCGGACAGGTCGAACGAGATGTGCGACAAGGAACTGCCGGCCGGTGCCTGGTCGGTGAGTCCCTTCGTGTACGACGCGAACAGGACGAGCGCCGCCAGAGCGGCGGAGCCGATCGCGTAGCCCTTCGTGACGGCCTTCGTCGTGTTTCCGACAGCGTCGAGCGGATCGGTGATCGCGCGGACGCCTTCTGGCAGGTCGGCCATCTCGGCGATCCCGCCCGCGTTGTCCGTGACCGGACCGTAAGCGTCGAGCGCCACGATCAGGCCGGTCATCGAGAGCTGCGCCATCACCGCGACACCGATGCCGAAGAGGCCGGCGAAATGATGCGCGATGAGGATTCCCGCAGCGAGCACGATCACCGGGAGCGCCGTCGCCTGCATACCGACCGCGAGCCCTTCGATGATGTTCGTCGCGTGGCCGGTCTGAGACGCCTTGGCGATCGCCTTCACCGGATTCCAGCGTGTGCCAGTGTAGAACTCGGTGATCGCGACGAGGAGGAACGTCACGACGAGGCCAACCGCGGCCGACACGTAGAGGTCGGTGAAGCCGTACTTGCCGCCGTCGAACGCCATCGTGATCGGAATGAATCCGAGCGCGGAGAGGATCGTCGCGACGAGCACCGCCTTGTAGAGCGCGTTGATGACGGCGTTCTCGCCCTTGCCGAGGCGCGCGAAGAACGTGCCGATCACCGACGACACGGCCGAGACCCCGCCGAGCGCGAGCGGATAGAGATAGAGACGCGCATCCGGGAACGCGGTGCCGAGCAGCATCACGGCGACCGCGGTGACCGCGTAGGTCTCGAACAGGTCGGCGGCCATGCCGGCGCAGTCGCCGACGTTGTCTCCGACGTTGTCGGCGATCACTGCGGGGTTGCGCGGATCGTCCTCCGGGATCCCCGCCTCGATCTTCCCGACCAGATCGGCGCCGACATCGGCTGCCTTCGTGAAGATGCCGCCGCCGAGCCGCGCGAAGACCGAGATCAGCGAGCCGCCAAACGCAAGCCCGACGAGGTCATCGATCGCCGAGGTCGGCGAGTTGTTCAGGCCCGCCGTGAGGAACCAGTAGTAGCCCGTGACACCGAGGAGCCCGAGCCCGACCACGAGTAGGCCCGTCACCGATCCGGCGCGGAACGCCACGTTCAGCGCCGGCTTCAAGCCACCACGAGCCGCCTCTGCGGTTCGTGCGTTCGACCGCACGGCGACGTTCATGCCGATAAACCCGGCAGCCGACGAGAGGATCGCACCGACGAGAAACCCGAACGCGGTGCCCCAGCCGAGCTTGTGGTAGAGGCCGAGCGCCAGGAACGGGACAACCGCGACGATCGCGATCGCGGTGTACTGCTTCTTGAGGTAAGCCGCAGCACCCTCCTGGACGGCCGCGGAGATCTCTCTCATCTTCTCGTTGCCCGCCGGCTGCCGTAGCAGCCAGAAGGTCAGGTAGATCCCCCACCCCACGGCCACGCCGGCACCGACGAGCCCGAGGAGCACAGGGTGATGCATGAACCAGTCCATCGGTTTCCTTCCCTCACAAAGTCAAGCGCCGAAGGGCTTCAGCGCGGGCGATTATGTATCACAAGCTCGGGATGTCGCTCCGGTCAGACCGTGCCCGAGGCGGCCTCCGCGTAGGCGAGTTGAAGGGTTGCGAGCGCTCCGCGGAGCTCGACGGCGAGCTCGCCGTCGACGAGTGGAGTGAGGGCGGCCAGGGCGTCAATCGCCTTGCGCGCCTGCGGCAGATCGTTGCGGTCGAGCTTCGCGTAGGCGAGAGTTGCGATCGTCGAGGCAGCCGAGAGGATGAACTGGTCGACGTCGAACGACGCGAGCTGCTCGTGGAGCGCCGCCGCGTCGAACTCGGGGCTCTCTCCTTGCTCAGCCACCGACCGGCTCCCCCGCCCGCACTTCGTCCGCATAAACCTCTGCGAGCGACGCGCCCTGCGCGAACCGGGCGATTTGCCGCTCGGCGGCGTTCGCCTGGGGGACGGCCAGGTAGGGCGCGGCGCCGATCTCCTCGGCGACCGGACCGACCCAGTCGATGAGCTGCGCAATTCGCTCTCGGGCGGGGACGGGGCCTCCGTGCTCGAAGTCGAGCAGCTCGCCCGAGAGGCCCCAGCGGATTGCCCGCCACATGTTCTCCTCGAGCAGCCGGTGTGGCAGGCTCGGCAGCGGCTCGCCCTCGTCGACTGCGCGCGCACAGCGGGCGGCGAGGGCATAGCTCAGGGCGGCGAGCGATCTCGCCTCGGCGAGGTCGGGCTGGCCGTCGCAGATGCGAATCTCGATCGTCGGGTAGGCAAGGTGCGGCCGGACGCTCCACCAGACCTGGGTGTGCTCGGCGATCGAGCGGGTTCGATAGAGGAACGCGACGTAGTCCTCCCATCCCTGCCAGCTGCCGTACGGATCCGGGATGCCGCAGCGCGGGAACATGCGGGTGAAGATCTGGGTGCGCGCAGAATGTAGCCCGCTGTTGACCGACTCGACGAAGGGCGAGCTCGCCGACAGGGCGAGCAACTCCGGCAGGAAGTTGCGCAGGGCGTCGTGCACTGCGATCGCACGGTCGGCGCCGGCGATGCCGACGTGCACGTGCAGGCCGAAGGTGTTGTTGCGCCAGACGACGTAGCGCAGCAGTTCATCGTTGCGGCGGTAGTGCGGTGTATCGATGATGCGCTGGTCCTGCCAGCGGCTCCAGGGATGGGATCCGGTGCCCCCCAACCCGAGCTGGAGCTCGCGTGCGACCGCGTGCAGCTGACCGCGGCGTTCGTACATCGTCGCCGCCGCCTCGCCGAAGTTCTCGCAGCGTCCGGTTCGCACCTCGACCTCGGACGCGATCAGCTCGCCGACGATGTTCGGCGCGAGGTCGGTCTCGATCGCGGCCGCGTACAGCTCCTCGAAGCGGTCCGTGAGCTCGAGCGTGTGCGGGTCGAGCAGCGCGAACTCCTCCTCGACTGCAACGGTGAAGTCGGTGCCGTCCTCGAACGCTTCGCGGGACGTCGCGAGGAGCTCCTGCCAGGAGACGCGCTGTTCCTCGCCCATCGGCGGCAGCGTACCTAGAGGTCGGTGCCGAATTCACCCGCCGCGTCACCACCGCCGCCGATTTCACGAGCCGGTGGGCGATCGGTGCCCGCGATCGGTGCCAGGCACCGTTACGGGGGTGTGACGATCCGCGCACAGCCCTTTCGGAACCGTGACGGTGTCGGCATGATCGAGGGCGAGGTCGAAGGAAAGCAGGTGCCAGGCACCGTTACGGAAGGCATCGCGACGGACAGGCACTTGCGCAAGAAGCCACTCCGGTGGGATGCCGGCGCCACTCGGACGAGCGGCGGGTGATGACAGCGGAAAAACCGACCGAATGCCGGGCGCGCGCCTGACCCGAAGACACACACGCGCCCGGTGCCACGCGCTACACCGGTGCGAGCAGCCGCTCGGCGACACTCGCCCACGACCAGCGCTCGACGACTGCGCGGCGCGCGGCGATTCGCAGCTCGTCGTGATCGGACCGAGAGAGACCGAGGATCTCGTTCAGCTTGCGTGTGAGGTCCGCGGCGTTTCCGGTCTCGAACGACGCCAGGTGGCGCAGACGCTCCGGGTACTCCGCTTCCAGGCCGGCCGCGACCTCGGCAAGCCCCGAGTGGCGCGCGACGAGCGGCGGCGAGCCGGCGGCGGCGGCCTCCGCGGCAACCATGCCGAACGCCTCCGGGAAGATCGACGGGACGACCGTGACCTCGGCGAGCGGCAGCAGGTGCACGAGGTGCCGGTGCTCGAGCGGCCCGGTGAAGAGCGTGCGCGGCGGAGCGGCCGCCTCGAATCGCGCGCGCTCGGGCCCGAAGCCGACAACGAGCAGCCGCGCATCGATGTGCCGCATCGCCTCGAGCAGCACCTGCACGCCTTTCTGCTCGATCAGCTTCCCGAAGTAGAGAACCGTCGGCGCGCCGCTCGAGAAGAAGTGCGCCAGCCGCTCGGCATTACCGTCGTCGGGCAGACGCTCCTCGACCCCGTGCGGGTTCGGCGGATCGCGGCGAGCCTCCTCGACGAGTCCGGCAAGCGCGTCGCTCCGGTCCTCGAGCACGAACTCGTCGATGTCGACGCCCGGCGGCACCTCGTGCACCCGGTCGACATGCCCGACCACCTCGTCGAGCACCTCGCGGATGTGCCGCGAGCCGACGAAGGTCGCGTCAGCGTGCCCAAGCGTCTCCCGCCCCCACGCCGAGAGCTCGGGACGGCCCCGCATCGAATACTCCAGCTCCGAGCCGTGTGCCTTGACGCGAAACGGCACGCCGCTTGCGGCACCGACGGGTGCCCCCATCAGCACGTGGTTCGTGAAAACGAGGTCGGCAGGCAGCAACCGGCGCAGCGCAGCCGCATTCGCCTCGACGTAGGCGGTCCGCTCCGCGGGCGTGAAATCCTGCAGGAGCTTCGCCTCGAGCCCCGCGTAGCGATCCAGCACGAACACGGGCAACAAGCTATCCGGTAGCTCGGGAACGACGACCTCGGCACCCGCGAGGTCGTACTGCCCGGGCGCGCGTTCCTGGCAGACGACGACGACCTCGTGACCGGCGCGCGTCCACTCGCGTGCGAGTGCGCGTGTGTAGACGTTGGAGCCGGTGCCGCCGAGGAGATACCCGTGCCAGAGAAGGATCCGCACGGCGGCGGGACTACGCCAGGTGGAAGTAGAGCGCGTGCAGCAACTCGACGGCCGGATTCGAGGTGTGCACCGTCACATCACTCGGCACGTCGAGGAGCGCCTCGGAGTAGTTGAAGATGATGCGAACGCCGGCGTCGACAAGGTCGTCCGCCACCTTCTGCGCGGAACCTGCGGGGACGGCGAGCACGCCGACGACGATGTTCTTGTCGCGAACGACGTCTTTCAGCCTGCCCTCGTCCTCGATTGTCGCGCCGCCGATGTCATGACCGATCCGCGCGTCGTCGGAGTCGAAGACCGCGGCGATGTTGATGCCGTGCTCGGCGAAGATCGCAGAGCTTGCGATCGCCTGGCCGAGACGGCCGGCGCCGACGAGGGCGATGTTGTGCTGCCCCTGGGTGCGGAGGATCTTTCGGATCTCTCCGAGCAGCGAGTCGATCGAATAGCCGACGCCGCGCTTGCCGAACTTGCCGAAGTTGGAGAGGTCGCGCCGGATCTGCGTCGCGTTGATGTTCGTGTAGTCGGCGATCTCCTGCGACGAGATGCGCTCCTTCCCCATCTTCTTCGCCTGCGAGAGGACCTGAAGGTAACGGGAAAGGCGGGCTGCAACTCCAACCGTCAAGCGGTCGGGAGCCCCTCCGTTCGACTGTGCTTGCAACATCACGAGCTATTGTGCCCGAAGGCTTCAACACAACCGTCCGGTTGTCACAATCTACGTCGTTTGTGACACTTTTCGCGCCAGCGCAGCCTCGTCCACGTAGTAGACGAACGCACGCGCGCCGTCGACCTCCACGACCGGCAACCACTCGCGGTATCGCGCTTCGAGGTCAGCGTGACCCGTGATGTCGATCTCCTCGTAGACGAACCCGAGCTCGCGCTGGAGCCGGACGACCTGCTCGCGTGCACGGTCGCAGAGCGAGCAGCCCTGACCGTGATAGACGACGACCTTCTTCAGGGGTACAGGCCGCGCGTGATCGTCGCCTCGGCGACGCGCTGGACGGCGAGGCCGTAGGCGGCCATCCGCATCGAGCTCTTGCGCTCCTCGTACATCCTCCAGGTCTCGTCGAACGCACGCGTCACGATCGAGTTGAGACGGGCGTTGACCTCGTCTTCCTTCCAGAAATACTCCTGCAAGCCCTGAACCCACTCGAAGTAGGAAACGACGACGCCGCCGGCGTTCGCCAAGACGTCGGGAAGAACGAGCGCGCCGTTCGACTCGAGGATCTCGTCAGCGGCCGGCGTGACCGGCCCGTTCGCGCCCTCGACGATCAGCTTCGCCTTCACGCTCGCGGCGTTCTCCTCCGTGATCACCTGCTCGAGCGCGCACGGCGCAAGCACGTCGCAGTCGAGAAGCACGAGCTCCTCGTTCGAGATCGCGTCTCCGCCCTTCAGCTCGGAAAGCGGCCCGCCGCCCTGCTTATGCGCGAACGCCGCGGCGACATCGATGCCGTTTGCGTTGAAGCGGCCGCCCGAGGAGTCCGAGACGGCGACGACGGTGGCGCCGAGCTCGCCGACGAGCTTCGCGAAGAAGGAGCCGACGTTGCCGAATCCCTGCACCGCGACGCGCAGGCCCTCGAGCGTTCGCCCCTGCTTGCGTACGGCCGACTCGAGGCAGAAGACGCCACCGCGGGCCGTCGCCTCGACCCGGCCGAGCGACCCGCCGATCGTGAGCGGCTTCCCGGTGACCACGCCGAGCACCGAATGCCCCTTGTTCATCGAATAGGTGTCGAACATCCACGCCATGACCGCCGCATTCGTACCGACATCAGGCGCAGGAATGTCTTTCTCCGGGCCGATCTCGTTGATGATCTCCGAGGTGAACCGGCGCGTCATGCGTTCGAGCTCGCCGCGCGACATCGCCTTCGGATCGCAGACGACGCCACCCTTCGCCCCGCCGAACGGCAGGCCCATCAGCGAGCACTTCCACGTCATCCACATGGCGAGCGCCTTCACCTCGTCGGCGGTGACATCCGGGTGGTAGCGAATGCCGCCCTTGGACGGCCCGCGTGCGATGTTGTGCGTGACGCGGTAGCCTCGGAATGCGCGCACGGAGCCGTCGTCCATCGACGTCGGAATCGAGACTTCGACCGCCTTCTTGCACTCCTTGAGGACGTTCACGAGACGCTCGTCGATGCCGAACGCCTCGGCGACCTTGTAGAGCTGTTGCTGCGCGAGGGAGAACGGGTTCTCGCGGAGGTGGGACTCGGGCGCCGCGGTGGCCATCGGCCGCGAATCTACTCGATCTGGAAGCTGACCTGCTCCCGCGAGGGCTCGGCGTTGCGTGGCAGCGTCGGCCACGCGACGAACCGCAGCTCGTACCGTCCCGGAGCAAGCGGGGCACTCGACGGCCCGCGGCCGGTGATCCCGAAGCTGTACGAGCCGGGGAGCAGGTTCCGCAGGCGGCCGAGCACCCCCGCGAACCGGCCGCTCGCGCTGTAGAGCAGGATGTCGAGCCGCGAGACCGGCAGGATCTGCAGCCCGTGATCGTGGACGAGGTTGCCGGCCTGCATCGTCAACACCGCCGGGCTCGTGTCCGACGGCTTGAACGAGGAATCGCTCAACGACACGTGCGGCAAGAGGTTCGCTGAATACCGGCGGAACGAGATCGCCCACGGCACTCGAAGCGTCTCACTGCCGGACGGGGCGACCTGGATGACGCCGGTGAGAAGCCGCGCGTGCGGAGCCGACGCGGCCGTGACCGTCACCTTCACCGTGGCGGCGCGCCCGACACGGAGTGACAATCGATCCGGTCGAACCCGGAAATGCAGCGCCTCGGACTCGCCCTGCGCGAGCGCGCTCAGCGAGATCTGCAGCCGTCGCGTCGAGACGTTTCGCACGACGATCGTGCGCGTTGCATGCCAGTGCGGGCCGCCCCAGATTCCAAAGCCAAGTGTCGCAGGCTGCGCGGCAACCTCACCAACTGCCGACGCGCCGAGCCGGAAGGTTCCGGCCCCCACCTGGGTCGCAGGCGCGCCGCCCGGTTGTGCATAGCCGACAAGCAGGCTCTGAAGCGCCGGGCCGTCGAGCGCGGGCCGCATCTGGGCGAGCAGCGCCGCAGCCCCGGCGACCGTCGCGGCAGCGCCGCTTGTGCCGTTCACTGCGCCGTAGATCGGCGAGCCGTCGGAGGCGGAGCCGGGCTCGGCGGTCGCGATCCCGATGCCCGGGGCGGCGACGTCCGGCTTGATGCTGCCGTCGAACGCGAGACCCTGCGAGGAGAAGCCGGCCACGAGCCCGCGTCCTGCGTTTGCGTCCGAATGCCCGTGGCCGAGCGCGATCCCGACGTCGATGCCCGCGCGGCGCGCAGCGAGTAACTCGAGCGCCGCCGCGGTCGGCACGACGACCACGGGCACGGCCTCATCCTCGTCGATCGGAAGCGCCCCGGGTGGCAGCGAACTGCCGTAAAAGACGACAGCGGCCGCGCCGGCACGCGCGGCGGCGACCGCTCGCGCCTCGGGTCTCGAGCCAACAGGAACGACGACGACGCGACCGGCGACGAGGCTGAAACCGTGAGCGTCGAAGAAGTCGGCGCTCGTCGCCCCTGCAAGCCCACGGGTGGCTCGCGGGGTCGCGACGCCGAGCGTCAGCGAGTGCGCAGGCATTGCCGAGCCGAGAAGCGGCAGGTTTCCGTCGAAGATCACGTCAAGACCGCGGCGCAGTACGACACGAACGTGGGGAAGCCGAGCGCGCGAGTCGGTCGCGGCGACAGCGAGCGCTCCGGCTGCACCGGCCGGCCCGGCGACCGAACCGAACGACGGGCCGGCCCCACCGTCGTTTCCGGCGGGAGCGACGACCACGGTGTTCAGATCGAGTGCCCCCTGGACGGCCTGGCTCTCCGGGCCATCGGTAAAGGCGGCATAGGGCTCGACCACGCCGATGAGCGCGACGCGAACGGCGTCATGCGCATCGCCGTCGTTGTTCGGGTCGACAGCGCGCTCGAGACCGGCGATGAGCTGATCCGACCGGGCGTAGACGAGCTCGCGCCCGTCGGCCGCCGGCTGCCAGCCCGCGACGCGGATCGGAAGCACCGTGGCGCCCGAAGCGACACCGTGCAGCCCGCCCGGCCCGTCGACGCCCGCGAGGATGCCTGCGAGCTCCGTGGCATGGCGCTCGACCTGGCTCGGGTTCTGTGGGTTCGCGCGCGCCGTCGCGTCCTGGCGGTTGTCGACGACGTCGACGCCGGGGAGCACCCGCCCGCGGAGGAAGGGATGCGCTTCGTCGACGCCCGTGTCGAGCAGCGCGATCGTCACGCCGCGACCGTCATAGCCGGGCAAATCGGCGGACGGCCTACGGCCGCTCGTCGCTCCGAACTCACTCGAGGCAAGGAGCGTCTCCGAAACCGAGGCGGGATACGCGGCACGCACCGGATAGACACCGACGACCTCGGGATCCAGGTCGAGCAGCGCGACGGCGCGCCCGTCGAGGGTCGCCGAGAACCCGTCGATGACCCGCGCGTAGGTGAAGTCGGGCCGAACGGTGATCCCTTCGGCCGCGAGCGTCGTCAGCACCTGTTGCTGCGCCGCATACGCGGACGAGGTCCAGGCGCGCTCCTGTGCCTCGGTCGCGAAGCGCGCTCTCGCGAGGCGCTGGGCGAGCGACGGGGTCTTCAGGAGCACGATCATCCGCTGCCCGATCGGCACGGCGGCGCGCGGCTCACCGACGAGACCGAGCCAGCTGACCGCGGGGGCCTGCGCCGCGCGCTCGCGTCCGCGCGCCGAGACCGTGAGGCCGAACGAGACGGTGAGGACGGCGATCCCGAGCAGGATCGTGAGGCGAGCCTTAACCCGCCGCGGCGCGTGCATCAAGCGAAAGGTAGTCGGGGTATGGGACGGGCCGCGTATAGCGGCCGGCCGAGGCGATCATCGCCGCGTTGTCGGTGCAGAGCGCGAGCGGAGCGAGCACGGCCTCGGGGAGCGCGGCGCGCAGCTCTGAATTGGCTGCGACACCACCGACGACCGCGATCTGTCCGCCGCCCGCCTCGGCTCGGGCTGCTTCGATTCCACCCACGAGCGCGCGAACGATCGCTCGCTGGTAGCTCGCGGCCAAGTCGGCGCGGCCCGCTGCGAGCTCGTCCGGCGAAAGTCGTCGGACGGTGTAGAGGAGCGAGGTCTTGAGGCCGGAGAACGAGAAGTCGAGCCCGGGGACGCGAGCGACCGGGAAGTCATAGGCCGCTGGATCCCCGTGCTGTGCGAGCTCGTCGATCAACCTCCCGCCGGGATACCCGAGCCCCAGGAGGCGTGCACCTTTGTCGAACGCCTCGCCCGCCGCGTCGTCGAGCGTCGTACCGAGGACGCGGTAGCCGTTTTGGTCGGTGACCTCGAGCACCATCGTGTGGCCACCGCTCGCGAGGAGACACGTGAACGGCGGTTCGAGCTCGAGCGGACGCAAGTAGAGCGATGCGACGTGGCCGTGCAGGTGGTTGACCGGCACGAGCGGCAGCCGCCGCGCCCACGCGAGCGCCTTGGCGGCGGAGACCCCGACGAGAAGCGCACCGATCAGCCCCGGCCAGGTGGTCACCGCGACCGTCTCGACATCGTCCAGCGTCGCACCTGCGTCCGCGAGCGCCTCCTGGATGACGGGCATCACGAGCTCGAGATGCCGGCGAGACGCCACCTCCGGAACGACCCCGCCGTACCTCGCATGGAGCTCGTCCTGCGAGGCGACGACGCTCGAGACGATCTCGCCGTCGCGGGTGACGAGCGCTCCGGCGGTCTCGTCGCAACTCGTCTCGATGCCCAGGATCAGGGATGCTTGCCGCGACAATCTCTAGCCGTTCGGAGCAGCCGAATGGCCCGGATCGCGCCACATGATCAGCGCATCCTCACGGTTGTCGGTGTAGTAGCCGCGCCTGATGCCGCGCGACTCGAAGCCGAGCTTCTCGTACAGTCCGATCGCCTGGTCGTTCGTCACCCTGACTTCGAGCGTGTAGCCGCGCCGCTCGTCATCGCGCGTCAGCTCAAAGAGTCGCTCGAGAAGCGCAGTCGCGATGCCGCGTCCCTGATGACCCGGCTCAACGGCGACGTTCATGACGTGCCACGCGTCGACGTAGCGTGAGTTGACGATGTAGCCCACAAGGTCTTCGCCCTCGAACGCACCGAGGCAGATCGAGGTCGGCTTCGCGAGCTCCGATGCGAACATCGAGCGAGACCACGGCGTTGGATAGGCGCGCTGTTCGATCGCCTCGATCGAGGTCAGGTCGATGAGGTCGAGACTGCGGATCTCGATCATTACCGCAGTCACGTTCGCGCCTTCGCGTCGGGCTCACGAACGTAGAGCGGATCGACGAGACCGGCTGGACCGAACGGGCCGGCGCGCGCGACGAGCAGGAGTGGATCGGGGAGATGAGCCGGGTCGTCGTCGCCGGGAATGGTTGCGCCGTGCGTTTCGAACAGCGCGCGGTAGCGGATGGCGCCGTCGCCGAGCAGGGTGCGGCCTTCCACGTCCAGCTCCTCGGGTGCAAGTACGCGCGGGCCTCTTGTGAACACCTCGCCCCGCCGTGCATCGAGCACGGGCAATCCGCCCTCGTACGCGTCGAGGGTCGAGGCGCCGGCGACGGGAATGTCGAGCGTCAGCGCGAGCGAGCGCGCCATCGCAAGACCGATGCGGATGCTTGTGAAGCTGCCGGGCCCACGCCCGACGACGATCGCGTCGAGCTCGCGAGGATCGCGGACGAGAGAATCCACGGCCTCGAGCAGATCGCCGGCGCGAAGCGCTCTCCCCCGGGTGCCGGGGGTGACTGCGCAAACGGCCCCAAAGGTCGTAGCGGTGTCAAAGGCCAAGATCGTCTGCACTGTCGATCCTCACGCGTCGATGCGACTCGTCGACGTGATCGAGAGTAACGGTCGCACGGACGTGCGGGAGCCAGTCGTCGCCGTGCTCCGGCCATTCGACGAAGGCGACGGTGCCTTCGAAATAGGGCTCGAGGTCGCCCCATTGCCCCGCGTCGAGCCCGGCGATGCGGTAGAGGTCGAGATGTGCAACCGGCGTCGGTGCCTCGTAGCGGTGACCGATCGTGTACGTGGGGCTCGAGACCGGCTCGGTCACTCCGAGAGCCTGCGCGGCGCCACGGACGAAGGTGGTCTTACCGGCGCCGAGCTCACCTGAGACGGCAACGACATCACCGGCCCGCAGGCGAACCGCGAGCCGCGCCGCGAGCGCTTCGGTCTCCGCGGGCGATCCGGTGACGAGATCCACGCCGCTGACCTTAGAGGCCACGCCCTCAAGAGCCGGCTGTGGGCGATCCGTTTCACTTGGTCTGACCACGGCCATGGTGCAATGCCGGTTTGCGGAGCGCGCGCTGTTTCACGGTGGTAACGCCTCTCAACGGGACGGGGCTTGGACGGTGCCGTCAGAAAAGGCCGAGTTGCTGCTCCGCCGCCGGCGCGGGCTCCTGCGCCGGGGCGGCCGCGACGAGACGGTCGACGAGCGGCGGTTCCGCTGCGGCGCGGCCGAGGAGCTCCGGGATGCGGCCAAAGTCGGCCTCAAGCACGGCGAGCATGCGCGGCGTGTAGAGCGCCGCGGCCGGGTGGAAGATCGGATAGAGCGTCACGGCCTGACCGCCGAGCGTCACGCGCTGCTCCCGCCCGTGCACCTGCGTGATCCCCGCCGGCTTGCCCGAGAGGAGCTTCGTGGCGAAGTTACCGAGCGTCGCGACAAGCTTCGGCTGAATCAACTCGATCTGGTGGAAGAGATGTCCCTCGCACGCCTCGATCTCCTCCGGCAGAGGGTTGCGATTTCCCGGAGGACGGCAGTTGTGCACGACGCCTCCGGCGGTGACGAAGTTATGCGTGCCCTCAACATCGATGCAGAAAAACGTCGTATCGGTTCTGGGACGATCGGTGATGTCTTCGACCACGATGTCGTCGAACATGACGTGTGTGCCGGCGATCGTGAATCGATCCGGGTCGAATGGGATCGCAGCCGCTACCGCGGGATCGAGCTTGTACCGCATTGACGGCGGCGTGTATGGGGCGATGCGCCAGGAAATCTCCTGACTCGTGTCGGCGTCGAAGTAGATCCGACCGCGCGATGTTTTGGCGGACAGCCCAAGGCGGGCGAGCGCGCGCAGCAGCACTTGGAGATCCGCCGCATCAAAGCCGTTCGTTGCAATCTCCGCTCGGCAGCGGCCATTCGCACGACGCCGGATGTACCCGTCGTCCATGAACCACACGGCGAGCATTCGATCGTTGAGCTCGTGCTCGAGCCACGCCGGGACGCGCTTCTTGCCCTCGTAAAAATCCGTTCGCAGCGTCCGTAGTGCCCGATGCGACTTCGACCGGACGTGAACCGCACCGTAGGTTCGAGTCCCGCCGACTACGGCCGCGACTTCGAGGAGCGACGACGACATTTGCAACTCCTCGAGCAAGTCGGACTTCCAAAGGGCGTACTCGAGCTGCCGCTGGGAGTGGCCGAACTGCAGGTGAGAGCTCGCCCTGGTAATCGTGGCGTCACCGAGCAGTGAGCCGCAGATGACGTCCCGGGCGACATCGCTAAGCCCGTGACCTGTGGCGACCCGATCTCCGGGAATGATGTCTTCGACCGGAACGAAACCGCGCTCGGTCAGCACGGGATGATCTCCGGTGAGCTCGACGTTCGCGCCGCCGTTCGAGTTTGGCTTGGCGGACTCGAACGTCACGCGGAAAACTCTCCGCCCGGCCAACGGGCTTGCGTGCCAACCGGTTACTCGACGAGGAGTGAGGAAACCGTCCTCATCGACCGACATCACCGTGCCGTCATACCGGTCACGTACCAGACGGCCGATTCGTGCCCACGAACCGTCGCCAAGCTGAACCTGAGCGTTGTACCTCAGGCACTTGATGACGTTGGCGACGTAGACCTCGTCGCGCTCGATACCGATACCCGCGAGCAGCTTCGAGAGCAGCTTGCCCGCGGCGCCGACGAACGGCACGCCCTGCTTGTCCTCGTGGAAGCCCGGCGCCTCGCCGACGAACATCAGCTCCGCGCTCGCCGAGCCCGAGCCGAAGACGACCTGCGTGCGCCCTGCGGCGAGCGCGCACTTCGTGCAACCGGCGACGACGTCGCCGTAGGCGAGCAGCGAGAGATCAGCCGCAGCTGCC
Organism: Gaiellales bacterium; assembly: GCA_038328165.1. Lineage (GTDB taxonomy): Bacteria > Actinomycetota > Thermoleophilia > Gaiellales > Gaiellaceae > PALSA-600. The sequence continues at coordinate 57,352 of JBBQLT010000010.1, read as the reverse complement.
ACAACTACCGCCACAACAGCCGCCACCGAAGGAGGGCTGCCCGGCCATGCCGTGCGCTGCGAACGACGTGCTGAACTGCTTCGCGACCTTGGCCTTGCCGCAGTCGGGGCAGGCCGGATCGGGATCCGACATGCCGACGAGCTCCTCGAAATGGGACTCGCAGCTCATGCAGACGTATTCGTAGATCGGCATCGCATCAACCCTACCAACCAGGCAGTTTCACTCCGGGGCCGGACGGAACGCGTACTGTACGACCTGCCCGGTATCTGCGAGGAACTGGAGCCTCATGTTCGACTCGATCACCGTCATCGGCGCGGGCCGCGCCGGCTCAGCCATCGCAGCGCGCTTGCGCGAGCGCGGTGTCGCGGTGCGCGAAGACGGGGCGCTTCGCCTGCTTTGCGTCCCCGACCGCTCGATCGCCGAGGTCGCGCGCGCGATCGAACCAGGCCCGTGGGTCGCCCACGTCTCCGGCGGAACACCGCTTGCCGCACTCGATCCGCACACGACGCGCTTCTCCCTCCATCCCCTGCAGACGCTCACACTCGCGCGCGGGCCGGAGCAACTCGACGGCGCGTGGGGCGCGATCACCGCCGACGGCGACGCCGGCCGCGTCCGGGCGCGTTGGCTCGCGGAGACCCTCGGGCTGCGGCCGTTCGAGCTCGCCGACGGTAAGCGCGCCGCCTACCACGCGGGAGCGTCGATCGCCTCCAACTTCCTCGTCACGTTGTACCGGGCTGCTGCGGCTCTCGTCTCGGAAGCCGGCGTTCCGCCCGAGGCACTCGTGCCGCTGATGACACGCACGATCGAGAACGGATTCGAGCTGACGGGGCCGATTGCCCGAGGTGACTGGGAAACCGTCGAACGGCACCGCACGGCAATTCATGGGTCCGGCTTCGAGCGAGCGTACGAGGAGCTTGCGGAAGTGACGCGCGCGTGATCGTCGCGCGGGCGATCAGCGAGCTCGACCTGCCTCGCCATGGTGTCGTCGGTCTCGTGCCCACGATGGGCGCCCTGCACGAGGGACACCTCGCGTTGTTCCGGGCGGCGCGCGCGGAATGCGACGTGCTCGTTGCAAGCGTCTTCGTCAACCCCGCACAGTTCGACGACCGCAGTGATCTCGACGCCTATCCGCGCGACTTCGACCATGACGCGCAAATGGCGGACGCTGCAGGCGTCGATGTCATTTTCGCGCCGAGCGTGGCCGAGATGTATCCGCCACGCTTCGCAACCTGGGTCGTGCCGACAGGCGCAGCCGAGGGGCTCGAGGAGCTCCACCGGCCAGGTCACTTCCGCGGTGTCACGACGATCTGCCTCAAGCTGCTCAACATCGTGCGGCCGCAGTACGCCTGGTTCGGCCGCAAGGACGCGCAGCAGGTCGCCGTGGTGAAACAGCTCGTGCGTGACCTGAACGTGCCGGTCGAGATCCGCGTGTTGGCAACGGTGCGAGACTCCGACGGCCTCGCGCTCTCATCACGGAACGCGCGCCTCTCTCCGAGCGAGCGCGCGCGTGCGCTCGCGATTCCCCGCGCACTCGAAACACGCGATCTCGAAGCTGCGCGAGCTGTGCTCGGCGATGCCGGGCTCGAGCCCGAGTACGTGGCAGTCGCTGACCTCGACGGCCCCACGCTCGCCATTGCTGCTCGCGTCGGCTCGGCGCGCCTGATCGACAACGTCCTGATCGGCGAAGGAGAATCCGAATGACCACCCGTCCGCGGAAGCCCGCACCTGGCACACCGGCGCCCGGCAAGCTCGCTTTGCCGGAGCTCGTCGAGATGAAGCGCCGCCGTGACCGGATCGTGATGATCACCGCGTATGACGCGCCGTCCGCGCGCATCGCCGATGCCGCCGGCGTAGACCTGATCCTCGTCGGCGACTCGGCGGCGATGGTCGTCCTCGGCCACGACTCGACCGTGCCGGCAACGATGGACGAGATGCTGATGCTGACGAGCGCGGCCACGCGCGGCGCCCGGCGGCCGCTCGTGATCGCCGACCTCCCGTTCGGCTCGTACCAGGTCTCCGACGAGCAGGCACTCGAGAACGGCATCCGCTTCGTGAAGGAGGCGAGCGCCGATGCAGTCAAGCTCGAGGGTGCCGGCACGACGCTCTCGCGTGTGCGCGCGCTGACCGGCGCAGGCATCCCCGTCATGGGTCACCTCGGCCTCACACCGCAGACGGCCACGATGCTCGGCGGCTTCAAAGCCCAGGGTCGCACGGCCGAGAAGGCCGTCCGGCTCTTCGAGGACGCGCTCGCGTTGCAGGCGGCGGGCTGCTTCTCGCTCGTCCTCGAGGCGGTGCCGTCACCGGTCGCCGCGCGGATCACGGAGGCGCTCGACATCCCGACGATTGGCATCGGCGCAGGTGCTGCGTGCGATGGCCAGGTGCTCGTGTGGCACGATCTGCTCGGGCTCTACGAGGGACACGCGCCGCGCTTCGTGAAGCAGTACGCCGACCTCGCCTCGACGATCGGCGCGGCGATCGAGCTCTACGCCGGCGACGTTCGGAGCGGCGCGTTCCCCGACGAGAAGCACACGTACTCGATCTCCGACGACGAGCTTGCGATCTTCGAGGACGAGCTCGCAGAGGTCCGCACGCGCTAGCTCCTTCAAGGGTGGCTCAGCGACGCCCAGATCAAGCAGGTCGCCGCATACGTCTCGTCGGTCGCCGGCAAGTAGCGACGGGCGCTACAGCGAGGCGAGCGTCAAGCCGACGACCGCGGGCACGAGGATCGCGGCGGCGCAGGCGGCGCCGGCGCGAGACCAAGTCCAGCCGTGCACCGAACGAACGCCGATCACGAGCAGGGCCGCCGCCCAGAGCAGAAAGACGAGCTCGAGAACGTCAAAGACGCGGACACCCACGCCATGATCGCTGCCGCCGCTTCGAAAGAGCGACTCGCCGTACACCGCGATCTTGACCGGCCAGAGCGCGAGCGAGAGCGCGATCGGCACGGCTGCGAATGCGAGCACGTGACGCGCGCGCCGATAGGAGCCCTGCGATCCGAGCGCTCTCGCGCCGCCGTGCAACAACGCTCCGAACGCGAAGTAGCCGAACATCCCGTAGAGGCTGCCGGCGATGAACGCCCACACCGTGACGAGCAGGCCGTCGTAGGAGGAGTCGTCCATCAGTCGCCCGGCAGTCGCGCTCGAGAGCACGGTGGCGATCCCCGCGAGGAGCACGATCGCGAGCACGGGTTCGGCCCGGTCGGCGAACGACTCCTTCGAGTCGTCGCGCAGCGCCACGAAAACTGGCCGCGGTCGCTGGAGGACGAGGAAGGCGCGAAGCCACCAGTCACGCATCAGTTGTTCAGTGTGACGACCTGGCCGTTCGAGCAGCGAACTGCCACCTGGCCGAGGAGAGCACCGCGCTGCTGCACGGGCGGCTTGCCGTCGGAGCAGATCGTGTGATGGCGGTTCACGAACGCAGCTGCCATGCCGGCAGCGAAGACGAGCGCGCACGCGGCGCCGATCGCGAGCAGCACCGCGCGCTTGCTCGGCCGCTGACTCACGCGGCGACCGCGCTGCGCTTTGTTGCCGTCCGCGGCTCGAGCAGCGGACGCAGGAACGCTCCGGTGTACGACGCATCGACCTGCGCGACATCCTCCGGCGTGCCGACCGCGACGATCTCGCCCCCTTCCTCGCCGCCCTCCGGGCCGAGGTCGATGAGCCAGTCGGCCTGCTTGATCACGTCGAGGTTGTGCTCGATCACGATCATCGTGTTGCCGCCGTCGACGAGCCGCTGCAGCGTTTCCAGCAGCTTCTCGATGTCGGCAAAGTGAAGCCCGGTCGTCGGCTCGTCGAGGATGTAGAGCGTGCGCCCGGTCGAGACCTTGCATAGCTCCGAGGCGAGTTTCACGCGCTGCGCCTCACCGCCCGAGAGCGTCGTCGCCGGCTGGCCGAGCGTCATGTAGTCGAGCCCGACATCGTGGAGTGTCTGCAGACGACGGCGTACCTTCGGGATCTTCTCGAAGAACGTGAGCGCCTCTTCGACCGACATCTCGAGCACGTCGGCGATCGTCTTTCCCTTGAAGCGCACCTCCAGCGTCTCGCGGTTGTAGCGCTTGCCCTTGCAGGTCTCGCACGGGACGTAGACGTCAGGCAGGAAGTGCATCTCGATCTTGATCTGACCGTCGCCCTTGCACGTCTCGCACCGACCGCCCTTGACGTTGAACGAGAAGCGACCCGGCTTGTAGCCGCGCACCTTCGCATCCGGCGTGAGCGAATAGAGCTCGCGGATGTGGGTGAAAAGATCGGTGTAGGTCGCCGGGTTCGACCGTGGTGTGCGACCGATCGGGCGCTGATCGATCTCGATCACCTTGTCGAACACCTCGATCCCTTCCACCCCTGTATGCGCACCCGGGCGAACGCGGACGCGCGAGAGTTGGTTGGCGTGCGCCTTGTAGACGATCTCGTTCACGAGTGTCGACTTGCCTGAACCGGAGACGCCGGTGACGGCGACGAACTTGCCGACGGGGAAATCGACATCGATTCCCTTCAGGTTGTTCTCGGCTGCGCCGCGAATCGAGAACCATCCGTTGTCGGAGCTTCGCCGCTCGGGCACGGCGATACCGCGCGTACCTGCGAGGTACTGGCCGGTGACCGATTTCTTGTTGCGCATCACCTTGGCCGCCGTGCCCTCGGCGACGACGTGTCCACCGTGCTCGCCGGCGCCGGGGCCCATATCGACGAGCCAGTCCGAGCTGCGCATCATCTGCTCGTCGTGCTCGACGACCACCACGGTGTTGCCGAGGTTGCGCAGCCGCTCGAGCGTGCCGATCAGCTTGTTGTTGTCGCGCTGGTGCAGGCCTATCGACGGCTCATCGAGGATGTAGAGCACGCCGACGAGCTGGCTACCGATCTGGGTCGCGAGCCGCAGGCGCTGCGCCTCGCCGCCCGAGAGCGTCGCGCTCGCGCGGTCGAGGTTCAGATAGCCGACGCCGACGTCATGCAGGAACGTCAACCGCTCGCGGATCTCCTTGACGATGCGATGACCGATCAGCTCCTCCGTGTCGGTGAGCCCGAGGTCGCCGAGAAATTGGAGCGCCCTGGAGACCGAGAGGCGCGTGAACTCGTGGATGTTCCTGTCGGCGACGGTCACCGCAAGCACTTCGGGCTTCAGGCGCGCGCCCTTGCACACCGGGCACGGCCGGAACGACATGTACTCCTCGATGCGCTCGCGCTGCGAGCCGGAGTCGGTCTCGCGGTACCGGCGCTGGAGCGACTTGACGATGCCCTCGAAGTCGACCATGTACGAACGACGCCGCCCCATCCGGTTGCGGTACTGGACGTAGACCTTGTCGCCGCCCGTGCCGTAGAGGAAGTAGTCCTGCTGTTGCTCGGTGAGCCCGGACCATGAAGTGTCGGTCGGGATCTCGTACCGGTCAGCGATCGCGGCGATCACCGACTCGTAGAAGCCCGAGCCTCCAACCGCCCACGGGACAAGCGCGCCGTCGTCGATCGACAGCGATGCATCGGGAACGAGCAGGTCGGGATCGATCTCCTGCTGCGCACCGAGACCGGTACAGCGAGGACAGGCGCCGTGCGGGGAGTTGAAGGAGAAGATGCGCGGTTGAAGCTCCGGAAGCGAGACGCCATGCTCGGGGCACGCAAAGTTCTGGCTGTAGGTACGGCTCTCGCTCTGGTCGACGAGGTCGACGACGAGCAGCCCCTCGGCAAGCTGCAGGGCCGTCTCGACCGATTGTGTCAAGCGCGTGCGAATGTCCTCCTTCATCACGAGCCGGTCGACGACGACCTCGATCGTGTGCTTGAACTTCTTGTCGAGCGCCGGCGGCTCGTCGAGCGAATGCTGCTCGCCGTCCACCTTGATACGAGAAAAGCCCTCGTTCCGCAGCTCCTCGAACCGATCCCTGAACTCACCCTTCCGGTCGCGAACGATGGGCGCGTTGATCGTGAACCGCGTTCCCATCGGCAGCGCGAGGATCTGCTCGACGATCGAATCGATCGACTGGCCGGAGATAGGTCGCCCGCACACGGGGCAGTGCGGCCGCCCCACCCGGGCGTAGAGCAAGCGCAGGTAGTCGTAGATCTCCGTCACGGTGCCTACGGTCGAGCGCGGGTTGCGCGAAGTCGTCTTCTGGTCGATCGAGATCGCGGGGCTGAGACCGTCGATCGAGTCGACGTCGGGCTTCTCCATCATCTGGAGGAACTGCCGCGCGTAGGCGGAGAGCGACTCGACGTAGCGGCGCTGGCCCTCGGCGTAGATCGTGTCGAAGGCAAGGCTCGACTTCCCGGACCCAGAGAGGCCCGTGATACAGATCAGGGCGTTCCGCGGGAGCCGGACGGTGATGTCCTTGAGATTGTGCTCCCGGGCGCCGTGGACGATGAGCTCGTCGGCCGCCATTCCCGGCGATTGTATCGACCGAACACGTGTTCGTACAGGGGGGGCCCGCACCGCTGCCGGCCCAGGCCCCCACGAACTTCCCGCGTCTAGCGAACCTTCACCTGGCCGCGAATCTCGCCGCCCTGGTTTCGCTTCGTGTGGACGTTGACGTAGGTCGAGCCCGCCTCGATCGCCTTCACGATCGCCTCCGTGACGTGCGCCGAGCCCGTCTGGCCACTGTGGCACGGGCCGCACAGCGAGACCAGCACCGCGCCGGAGACGCCGGGCTTGCCCTTGTGGATGTGGGCGGCGAACCCGGCGCCGCTCAGGTGGGAGTAGGTCAGTTTCCAGATCAGCGTCTTCGTGGCGCCCTTCTCCTTCACCGTGCCGATGAACGACCCTCCGGCCGACGCCGGTGCGCCGGTTGGCTTTGGAACCTCCGCCTTCGTCGTCAGCTTGGCCGCGATCTTGTAGGTCTCGGAGCTTGCGCCGAGCGCCGCGGCCGCGACGACGACCGACAGCAGCCCCGCCACCAGCAATGCGATCTTCCTCATGAGCCCTCCTCGCTGCCGGGCGCCGGACGCGCCCGCTCGGACGGTCCTTCGGAGAACGCGCGCAAGCGGATTTACGAGCCGGCGTGCCCGCGCGGGCCGACCGCCCTTCGAGCCACGTCCCTTGGTCAGACCAAATGTGGACGAACTGTCAACGAGGCTCTCGGAACGCCAGTACCCGCGCGGTTCGGCGCCGATTTCTGGTCAGACCAAGTGTGACGAATCGCAAACGCGCGTTTGAGGCTCGAGCTGCAGGTTGCCGTCTCGGAGAACCGGTACTCGGTTCCCGGTGGCGGAGATGTCAGCCGGCGTTGCACGCCGCCGGATGAGGGAAACTCCTGCGGAATGATCGACACAGCTCGCAGAACCGCGGTCGTCACCCTGGTCGCAGGCGCCATCGTCGTGCTCGCACTCGCGCTCTGGAAGCTCCGGCTCGTGCTCGCCCTGCTCTTCTTCGCCCTCATCCTCGCGGCCGCCATGCGGCCGGGAATCGAGTGGTTGAAGCGGCACCGCGTGCCACGCGCGGCCGGGCTTGCGCTGCACTACCTCGTCATCCTCGGTCTGCTGGTTGGCGCGATTGCGTTTGCGGCACCACGCGCCCTCGATCAGGTGAACCATGCGCTCAGCCCGACCGGGAAGGCACAGATCGCCCGGGCCACGCGCCATTCGACCGGCTTCAAGCACCAGGTGCTCGCGGCGCTGCAGAAGCAGCTGAAGCATCTGCCGAAGCGCAACGAGCTCGTGAAGCCCGCCGCGCAGGCGGGACTGACGGCCTTCGAGGTCGTCATCGGCATCCTCTTCACCTTCGCCGCGGCGGCCTACTGGATCTTCGAGCGCGACAAGGCGATCGACGTGGTCTGCTCGCTGATCGAGCGTCCGAAGCGCAAGCTCGTGCGCGATACGTGGGATCTGATCGACGCCAAGCTGGGGGCGTTCGTCCGAGGACAGGTCCTCCTCATCGCACTCGTCGGCACGGCGCTCTCTCTCCTGTTCTGGGCCGTCGGGGAGCCCTACTGGATCCTCGTCGGAGCGTTCGCCGGGCTCGTCGAGATCGTGCCGGTGATCGGGCCGCTCGCTGCAGGCGGTCTCGCGGTCGGCGTCGGGTTCACAGCTTCGGTGCACGTCGCCGTACTCGCGGCCGTCTGCGTTCTCGGCATCCGGCTGCTCGAGGACTACCTCGTCATGCCCCGCATCCTGGGCGACGCCGTGGGGCTTTCGCCCCTGCTCGTGCTCGTGTCCGTCACCACGGTCGGGATCCTCTTCAGCGGCTGGGCGGTGCTCTTCGCCGTACCGCTCGCGGCTGTCCTCGTCACCTTGTTCGACGTCGTTCTGCGCGATGTCGACCCGGCGGAGAAAGACACCCCGACGGTGCTCTTCACCCGGGAGTCGGAGGCCTAGCGAAACCCGTTACGCCTTGCGCCAGCGGCCGAACACGAGGCCGCCGAGCGTGAAGCCCAGCCCGAAGGTGCCGACCGCGAACCCGCTGATCGCGATGCCCTTGCGCCACGCCGACAGCCGCTGCCAGCGTCCGAGCGCCTCGCGCTCCTCATCCGTGAGCGGCTCGCCGCGGCGCTGCTTGCGCAGCGCCCCGCCGGCTCGGAGCCCGAGGTACAAATCGTCGAAGATCTCAGTCGACTGCTCATCGGCCATCACAGTCACTGTATAGCCTGCTGCGGCCTTGGCTACTCGTATCCTGCACGTGTCGGATCTCCATTTCGGCGCTCGTGACGACCCGGTTCTCGAGCGTGCGCTGACGGGATTGGTCGATCGCGTCGCCCCCGAGCTCGTAATCGCAAGCGGCGACCTGACGCATCGCGGCCGGCGCTCACAACACGAGCTCGCCGCGAATTTCCTGCGGACGTTCGGATTACCGGTGCTCGCAGTGCCCGGCAACCATGACATCCCCTACACATTCCCGGCCCGCTTCAGCTCGACGTGGACGGAATTCGAGCGAGAGTGGAAGACGACCGAGCCGACCTACTCGAGCCCGACCGCGCACGTCGTCGGGATCAACTCGGTGCGACCCTGGCGCCATCAGTCGGGCGGGGTGAGCGGCACCCAGCTCGCCCGGGCGACAGCCAAGCTTCGCGAAGGCTCCCCCGAGGCCCTCCGCGTCGTGACCCTGCACCACCAGATGATCGGCGCGCCCTGGCGGTCGAGGAAGAAGCCGGTTGCGCGCCGTAACCACGTCCTCTCGCAACTCGTCGATTCGGGAGCGGAGCTGATCGTCGGCGGGCATATCCACCAGGGCACGGTCTCGGAACGACACGAGTTCGAAGTGATCACCGGCGACGTGCGCGGCGTCGTGATCTCGATCGCGCCGGGCCTCGGCCAGCCGCGCCCGCAGCGCCGCGGCGAGGCGCGCGGCTGTGTGGTCTACGTCGCCGGCGACCGGACGCTCCGGGTGGAGACCTACATCTGGCGGGAGGACGACTGGGGGCTCACGGCCGTGCGCACCTTCGCGCGCGGCCGCGAGCCCCTCGCCGTCGATCCTTCCTAGCGCGCGTCGAGCGCGGCGCGCTTCGCGGTAAGCTCATCGTCGTCGAGCACACCGGCGCGGTGCAATTCGACGAGCATTGCGTCGAGCCGTGCCCGTTCGAAGTGCTTCGGGTCGGGTGCGAGCGCGTCCGGGTTGACCCCGAGCTTCTGCAGTCGCTCCCGCTGCTGCTCGACGCCCAGGCCGCGATCGGGGAAGGCTCGCGCCCCCGGGCCGAAGATCGGCCGCTTCTGCACGTAGCGGCGGTAGGCCGCGACGAGCGCGATCGCCACCGCAAACGACGTGAACGACACGACGTAGCCGTTGCCATGTGAGAGCTCCTTCCCGACGACGGCGCCGACGATCGATCCGGCAAGCCCGATCGCGATCGTCAGCCAGATCGGCATCGGATCCGGGCCCGGGATCGCAAGCCGCGCGAGCGCGCCGGTGAAGAATCCCGAAAAGAGGATGGCCAGGACGAGCCCGAGGCTCATACGGTCGCTCCCGATGCCACCGCGACGAGGTCACGTCGCAGCGCCTTGATCTCGTCGCGCAGCTTCGCTGCGTACTCGAACCGCAGTTCCTCCGCCGCCTGGAACATCTCTTCCTCGAGGGTGATCACGAGCTTCTCGAGCTCCTCGCGCGACATTCCCTCGACCTTCGCGCCGCCGCGACGCCGCCGTGACGGGACGTTCGGCTGCTCGAGCGCAAGGAACTCGGCGATGTCGGAGACGCCCTTTGTGATCGAGATCGGTGAGGTTCCATGCTCGTCGTTGTACGCGACCTGCACGCTTCGGCGCCGCTCGGTCTCTTCGATCGCACCCTTGATCGCCTCGGTCATCTTGTCCGCGTACATCAGCACGCGACCGTTGACGTGCCGGGCTGCGCGGCCGATCGTCTGGATCAAGGCGGTCTTGCCACGCAGGAAACCTTCCTTGTCGGCGTCGAGGATCGCGACCAGCGACACCTCCGGCAGGTCCAGCCCCTCACGAAGCAGGTTGACGCCGACGAGCACGTCGTACTCGCCGAGCCGCAGCTCGCGGATGATCTGGATCCGCTCGAGCGTGTCGATCTCCGAGTGCAGATACCGCGTCTTCACCCCGGCTTCGAGCAGATAGTCGGTGAGGTCCTCGGACATTTTCTTCGTCAGGGTCGTCACGAGGGTCCGCTCGCCGCGTTCCTCGCGATGGCGAATCTCGTTCAGGAGGTCGTCGATCTGGTTCTTCGTCGGCCGCAGGTCGATCTCGGGGTCGACGAGGTAGGTCGGGCGGATCAGCTGCTCGCTGACCTTCGTCGAGTGGCGCAGCTCCCACGGGCCGGGGGTCGCCGACACGAACACCATCTGCGGCACCTTGCCGAGGAACTCGTCGAAGCGCAGCGGACGATTGTCGAGCGCGCTCGGAAGACGAAAACCGAAGTCGACGAGCGTCTGCTTGCGCGAGCGGTCGCCTTCATACATGCCGCCGATCTGCGGGATCGTCTGGTGCGACTCGTCGACGAAGATGACGTAGTCGGACGGGAAGTAGTCGAGCAGCGTGTGCGGCGCCGACCCCGCGGGGCGGCCGTCGAGAATCCGTGAGTAGTTCTCGATGCCGTTGCAGAACCCGAGCTCCTGCATCATCTCCAGGTCGTACTCGGTTCGCTGCCGGATCCGGTGCGCCTCGAGCATCATCCCCTTCGCCTCGAAGACCTTCACCTGCTCCTCGAGCTCGTGTCGGATCTCGACTGCAGCGCGCTCGATCGTCGGCTTCGAGGTCACGTACTGCGTGGCCGGGAAGACGGTGATGTTCTCGAGCTGTGAGAGGACTTCGCCCGTGAGCGGGTCGAAGTGCGTGATCTGCTCGACGAGGTCGCCGAAAAACGAGACGCGATAAGCCGTCTCGGAGTGCGCCGGCTGGATCTCGATCACGTCGCCCTTCACACGGAAACGGCCGCGTCCGAGCAACGTGTCGTTGCGCGAGTACTGGATGTCGACAAGCTTGCGCAGGACGAGGTCGCGATCGGTCTCCTCGTTCACGGTCAGGAAGACAACGCGCTTCTCGTACTCCTCCGGCGAGCCGAGACCGTAGATACACGAGACGGACGCCACGATGATCGCGTCGCGCCGGGAGAGCAGGCTCGCCGTCGCAGCGTGGCGCAGACGATCGATGTCGTCGTTCCGCGAGCTGTCCTTCTCGATGTACAGATCGGCCTGCGGCACATAGGCCTCGGGTTGGTAGTAGTCATAGTACGAGACGAAATACTCGACGGCGTTGCCCGGGAAGAACTCCCTGAACTCGTTGCAGAGCTGCGCCGCAAGAGTCTTGTTGTGGGCGATCACGAGGGCCGGCCGCTGAATCTGCTCGATGATCCACGCCATCGTCGCCGTCTTGCCGGTCCCGGTCGCGCCGAGGAGCGTCTGGTACTGCTCGCCCGCGCGCAGGCCATCTGCGAGCGCAGCGATCGCTCCGGGCTGGTCGCCCGTGGGGACGTACGACGCCGATGTTTTGAGTGACGGCATGCAAGGCACAGGGTATCCGGCATGACCGCTCAGATGACCCCCGCGCGAGCGATCTCCCCGCCCTCCCGCGTACGCCACGATCATGGGAACCTTCGTCGGCGGACTCGCTGTCGCAGGATTACTCGCGCGCCTGCTCGACCGCGACCCGCGCGACCACGATGCGCTCGACCTCACGGTCCTCGGATTGGCGACGTTCAAGGCTGCCCGGACGATCGCGCGCGACGACGTGACGAGCTTCCTTCGCGAGCCGTTCGTGGAAGGCGCAGCACGCGAGGGGGCCGAAGAACCCGTGGAGACCGGCGACCTTCGCCAGGCAATCGGAGAGCTCGTCACGTGCTCGCGCTGCATCGGCACCTGGGTCGCCGCGGGCCTCGGGAGCACGCAGATCCTCGCTCCACGATTCGGGAGGATCCTCACGTGGTCGCTCGCCGCCGCGGGCGCGAACGACTGGCTACAAGCCGGTTTCTCGGCCCTGACGCACAAGTCGAACGAGCTCGAGCAGCGAACCTGAGCATCCTCACGCGCGGCTACCCTGCCGAGCGATGCGCCGTCTGGGTCTCCTCGTCGTGGCCACCTTCGCGGTTGCGGCGCCGGCGCACGCCGCAACGCTGACGGTCGCACCCCATGACTACTCCCCGCTCCGTGCGCAGCTGCAGATCTCGGCGAAGCTCTCCGTTCCCCGGCAAGTCGGTGTGGGGCTCGCGACCCGGAGGGGCCGCTCGGTCGGCTGGATCGTCCCGCCCGCGCGGCGGACCGCGCTCGCGATCGGCTGGAATGGGCGCATCCGCGGCCGCCGCGTGCCGAACGGGAGCTACCTCGTGCGACTCGTCTACCGGTCGTCCGTTCTCGCGACCGCGCCGCTGCGAATCGACACGCATCCCCCGCTGCTGCACGACCTTCGCGCCGACAACGGATCAACGCCCTTCATGAAGGACTCGGCGCTCCTGACAACCGTCTCACCGAACGGCGACGGCTTCCGAGACCACGCCGATATCTCCTTCCGCCTCGGCGAGGAGGCCACGGTCACGATGGAGGTCACGCGCACGGTCAAAGCGCCGCACCCTCTCTCCACGCTCACCGCGCAGTTCGCGCGCGGCAAGCACACGATGACGTGGGTTCCAGGCCCCAATCTCAACCCGCGCACGTACCTCGTTCGGCTGACGTCGGTCGACCTTGCCGGCAACCGGGTCGTCTACGGCGCAACGAACGCGTTCGTCGGCCGCGCCCCGCGTGGCCCCGTCGTGCGCCTCCAGGGAATCGACGCCGGCTTCACGAAGCCCAGCTACCTGCCCGGCGACATCGCTTACATCCACATCGCGACCGACGAGCCCTCACTGACGCTGCGTGTGTTTCATGCGGGACCGGAGCAGGTGATCACCTACGCCGACAACCAACTCGCGGGAATCGAGGTCGACCAGGCGCCCGTCACGCTCGACTGGAAAGAGTGGCAGAGCACGCAGCACCGGATCGGCTTCCACATCCCGACGCTCGCGAGCGGTCTCTACTACGCGCAATTCGCCGGGCCCGACGGGCGGGTCGGCTACGCGCCGTTCGTCGTCCGGCCGACGTTCCTCGGGCAGACGAGCCGTATCCTCGTCGTTCTCCCCACGAATACCTGGCAGGCCTACAACTTCCAGGATGTGAACGGTGACGGTTACGGCGATACGTGGTACGCGGGCCCGCCGAACCGAAACGTTGACCTCGGCCGCACGTATATCGCGCGCGGCGTGCCGCCGCGCTTCTACCGGTACGACCTCCCGTTCCTGCACTGGCTGTACTGGTCCGGGAAGAGTGCCGAGTTCATCTCCGACTCCGACTTCGATGCGATCAGCGCCGGCGACGACCTTGCGCATTCCTACGACCTGATCGTCTTCGAGGGTCACGAGGAGTACGTGACGTCACACGAGTACGACGTCATCGAGAGGTTCCGTGACCTCGGCGGGAACCTGATGTTCCTGTCCGCGAACAACTTCTTCTGGAAGGTCGACAAGCAGGCGCAGCTGCTGCACAAGATCGGCGAGTGGCGCGACGCGGGCCGGCCCGAAGCGCGCCTTATCGGTGTGCAGTACCGGGCGAACGACAACGGCCAGAAGCAGGGTCTCTTCACGGTGCAACCGACGGCCGCGGCACCATGGCTGTGGGACGGAACGGGCCTGACGGACGGGTCGACCTTCGGTCAGTTCGTTGGCGGCTACGGCATCGAGATCGACGCGACCACGCCGGAGTCGCCGCCGGGCACGATCGTCCTCGCGCAGATTCCCGACCTCTTCGGGCCAGGGATCACTGCGCAGATGAGCTACTACGAGACGCCTGCGGGCGCGAAGGTCTTCGCCGCAGGCACGCTCGACTTCGGCGGCTCAGCGACCTTCTGGCCGATCAAACGCGTGCTCGACAACCTCTGGCTGCGGCTCGCGCAGCCGTAAGCGACAACCCCGTCAGTCGCCCCAGTCGAAGTCGCGCGAGCGCGACCAGAGGTTCTCGTCGGACGGCTGATCCGGGTCTGACGCGGTCGCGGCAACCTCCTGCGTCTCCTCGGAGGAAGGCAGCGGCGCTTGCGGCTCGTCGATGAACGTGTCGTCGGTGCTCGGCCAGTCGAGCGAGGTCTCCTCGGCTTCGATGCCCTGAACACCGTCCATGGTGTCCTCGTGCCGCGCCTGCTCCTCGGTCTTGAAGAGCGGGTGATTCTCGAACGGGTCCACAGACATGTACCTGCCGAGAGGCAACTCGTGCTCGAGCGCCGCGTTCCTGCGCTTGAGCTCGAGATGGTCCTGGATCACCTGCGCGAACATCGACGTGTCCACGGTCATGAAATCCTCCTGCTCTGACGCCATTTCTGAGTGAAGTCTAGACCATCTTCGAAGAATCGGATTCGGCCGACACGGCTGACGCGGTCCGGAGTCCGGCCTGGCGACGGCGCGGTGCAGTTCCGGCCCCGCGGGGCAGCCAGGCCGGGCACAATGCGCGCATGCCCCGGCTCGGACTCACCCGCCGTCTCGGCCCCATCGGCGCCGCCCTCACGATCTGGGACATCTGGCGCCGGCTGCCGCCGAAGCAGCGGCGGTGGGTCGCAAAGCAAGCACGGACGCACGGCCCGCGGATCGCCAAGCAGGCGCTCGAGACCCAGCGCCGCCGGCCGAAACGGTAAGAGTCCGCTACAGCTCGAGCGCGGCGCGGGCGATGCGGTCCTGCTCGATTCCGTGTGCCGTCGGGTAGCCCTCTGACGGGCTCGCGCGCCACGTCCGGCCGACGTACCGCAACCGCACGTTCCCCGAGGCTTCCTCCAAGCGATGGCGGATCGACCGCCAGGGCCCCATGTTCTGCGGCTCCTCCTGCGCCCACACCACCTCGTCGAGCGAGGGATAGGCGGAGACGAGCGCACGCACCGCGTCGGAAGGGAACGGATACAGCTGCTCGACGCGGGCGACCGCGACACCTCGTCCATCGCCGCGTGCCTCGTGGCCGAGCAGGTCGTAGTACACCTTGCCGGAGCAGAGCACGAGCCTACGCACCGCTGCCTTATCGGCAGCGGCATCGTCGATCACCGGCAGGAACGTGCCGGTCGAGAGGTCGCCGAGCGTCGAGGACGACTCCTTCAGCCGGAGCAGTCCCTTCGGAGTCATCACGACGAGTGGGCGCGCGTTGGCGTCGAGCGCCTGGCGACGGAGGAGGTGGAAGTACTGCGCAGCGGTGGTGCAGTTCACGATCCGCAGGTTTTCTTGCGCCCCCAACTGCAGGAACCGCTCCAGGCGCGCGCTCGAATGCTCGGGCCCGTTGCCCTCGTACCCGTGCGGCAGGAGCAGCGTCAACCGCGACGTCTCACGCCACTTCGAGAGCGCCGACGAGATGAACTGGTCGATCACGATCTGCGCGCCGTTCGCGAAGTCGCCGTACTGCGCCTCCCAGAGGACGAGTGCTTCCGGCGCCGCAGCGGAATATCCGTACTCGAACCCGACGCACGCGAACTCGGAAAGTGGCGAGTTGAAGACTTCGAATGACGCCGTGGCGTCGTCGAGGTACTGCATCGGCGTGAACGTCTCGGCGGTGCGCACGTCGTGGAGGACGAGGTGCCGTTGCGAGAATGTACCGCGCTGCGAGTCCTGTCCGCTGAGGCGCACCGGAATGCCGTCGAGCAGCAAGGACGCGAACGACAGCGCCTCGGCCTGCCCCCAGTCGATGCCGCCTGCCTCGACGGCGGTGCGGCGACGGTCGAGTTGCCTGGCGAGCTTCGGATGCACGGTGAACTCCTCCGGCGTTCGAAGGAGCTCTTCGTTCAACGCCTTCAGAACGTCGGCAGCAACGGCGGTCACCACCTCACCCGTCGTCGAGCGCGGGATCGCGCCGTCGTGCTCGACCGTGCGCGTCTCGGTGTCGAGCGCGGCCTTCAGGCGTTCGTGTGCGTCGCGCAGCATCGACTCCACCTGGCGCACGAACGTGTCAGCTTCGGCCTGAGACAGCACGCCTTCCTCGACGAGCCGGGCTTCGTACAGCTCACGCACGCTCGGGTGGCCGTCGATCTGCTCGACCATCAGCGGCTGCGTGTAGGCAGCCTCGTCCTGCTCGTTGTGGCCGAATCGCCGATAGCCGACGAGATCAATGACGACGTCCTGGCCGAAGCGGCGGCGGTAGGCCATCGACAGGCGCACGGCGGCGATGGCCGCCTCCGGATCGTCGGCGTTGACGTGCACGATCGGGATATCGAAGCCCTTGGCGAGGTCGGACGAATAGCGCGTCGAGCGACCTTCGCTCGGGTCGGTCGTGAAGCCGATCTGGTTGTTCGTGATCAGGTGGAGCGTGCCGCCCGTGGAGTAACCCTCGAGGCCGTGGAGGTTGACCGTCTCGGCCACCACGCCCTGCCCCGCGAACGCGGCGTCGCCGTGCAGCAGCACCGCGAGCGCGACCGAAGGATCGTGCGCGCCGTTCCGGCTCGAGCGATCTGTCTGCTCGGCGCGCGTCCGGCCCTCGACGACGGGATCGACCGCCTCGAGGTGGCTCGGGTTCGCAACGAGGCGCACACCGACCTTCCCGTTCGACGTCGTGCGAGTTCCGTAAGCCGCAAGGTGGTACTTGACGTCGCCCGTCCCTCCTTCGGGATCGGCGGCGACGGCGTCAAGGGTGCGCTCGCCCTCGAACTCGCGCAGGATGTACTCGTACGGCATCCCGATCGTGTGAGCGAGGACGTTCAGGCGTCCTCGGTGCGCCATGCCCATCACGACGTCGTGCGCACCGGAGTCGGAGGCGAGCTCGAGCGTCTCGTCGAGCATCGGGATCATCACATCGAGGCCTTCGAGCGAAAACTGCTTCTGCCCGAGGAATCGCTTCCGCAGGAAGCGCTCCATGCCGTCGACCTCGCACAGGCGGCGGAAGAGCATGCGCTTCTCCTCCGCGCTGAGCGCCTGCCGGTACCGGCCGGATTCGATCGCCTGTCGGAGCCACACGCGCTGCTGGTGGTCGGAGAGATGCTCGAGCTCGTAGGCGATCGTGCCGCAGTAGGTCTCGGAGAGCTTCGGGAGCACCTCCGCCAGCGAGTCGCCGGGGACATGAACGCGCAGGAGCGCCGCGGGGATCCGCGCCTGAAGCTCGGGTGTGAGCTTCGGCTCGAGGCGCATGGGCTCGAGCGACGGATCGCCCACCGGCTCGGAACCGAGGGGATCGAGCCGGGCTGCGAGGTGGCCGTGCGTTCGATGGGCCTTCACGAGCGCCATCGCCGCGGCAACGCCGCCAAGCAGCTGCTGGTCGATTGCACCGGCGACGCCGGCCGTGGGCGACGGGGCCGCCGCCGGGGGCTCATGGCCGCTTTCGCCGTTTCGGCCCTGCGGCAGCGCCTCGAGCAGGCGCGCGAGACCGGGATGCGTCGCGACCAGCTCTGAGCCACCGCTCTCGAAGAGCGCGCGCCACTCGGACGGCACCGCCTCGGGGTTCTCGAGGTACTCGTCGAGCAGAGCGCGCGCGTAGCCGGCGTTCAGGCCGTCGACGTCGTGCAAGCTCATCCCTGTGTTGTACCAGGGTGACCCCGCTTGTCCTCTTCTCGGCGGGACGCGAGTTACACCACTAATAGAGCGGGTGGTGCGTGAGTATCTGCAGCGTTGCGCCGACGACGAAGCAGATGCCGATCACCGCAAGTGCCAGCGTGATCAGCCGTTCCTGATCACGGCTCATCACCGTCGCGACGAGCACGAGGATCAGCGCGGCCGGCGCAAGCCGGAACGGACGGTACGCGAGCTCGAGCGCACCGAGGAAGAGGGCGCCGGCTGCCATGAGTCCGGCGACTGCCTCTGCTGGGCGGATCCGTTCACGGCGAGGAGCGATCACGCGCCGACTCTATCGCGGCGCGGACGCGCCGGGCGGGCCGCCTCGCGCGTGCCGTGCGGGCCCCCGCGGCGCGGCCGGCGGCCGTCCGGGCGCCGCCATGGGCGCCAGACGGAGTAGTCGGTGGGGTCGACCCCGGGCTCGGGCTCGGCGCGAATCGCATACCAGACGACGAAGCACAGGTAGACAATCGGGATCTTCAGGATCAGCAACATGAAGATCAACTCCCAAGCGGCACTCGACATCTCAGAAAGTGTACGAAAGAGGACGGCCCGGCGGATTGTCCGGCGCGCGACCGTGGGGCGAGAAGCCACGGCCGCGACATCCGGTCGCTCACGACAGGATGAGCTTCACGAGGACGAGCAGCGCCAGGCCGGCGATCAACCAGACGAGCACCGTGGTCGTCAGCCACCTCGGAGGCATCAGCCGAGCGGAACCGTGAGAGTCAGCACGTCGCTGTTGTTGTAGTACGGCGAGGTGTAGAGGAACCAGTTCGCATGCGCCTCGAACGTAGCGTACCCCGAGCCGACACCCCCACCTGTCTGCCAGGCCGGGCCAACGGCGCACGAAGCCACCCCGCCGGTATCACAGCCGTGAGCTGAGATCGCCACGGAGGTGATGGTTCCGTAGCGCTTGCAGTAGCTGACGATCAGGTAGTGCGAGATCGACGCGATCGGCCAGACGCTCGCGGAATGCGCCGCTCGAAGCTGCGTGCAGCCGGACCAGCCACCTCCACCGCCATCACAGGCGGTACCGCAGATGACGTCGTGGATGTGCCCACCGCCACCGGCCGCGGAAGCACCGGCGGGAACCGCGAGGACGGCGAGCACACTCAAGATGAGAAACCACTTGCGCACGTGCGTCTCCTTTCGTTGCCTTTGACGGCAACGATACGGAGACAATGGTCGCATGTCTGTTCCATCTTCGTGCCAAGAGCGTGACAAAGCGGCCGGCGAGGCGCCATTGCCCGATTTGGACATGCCCTGTCACGCGAGGGCGACACGCTCGAGCTACAGATCGGGCAGCGGGCGAATCGGGTCGAAGTCCGGGTCCCCCGCGGCGAGTGCACGGTGGGACGGATCGAGCTCGATCGCACGGCGGAGATGCTCCATGGCCCCGGCAGCATCCCCCGCAAGGGACTCGTAGCAGGCGAGGTTGTAGAAGAGGGTTGCCTCGGCGCCCCGCTCGAGCTCAGAGCGAAGAGCGGCGGCGGCTCCGGCGTGGTCCCCGCGCGCCGAGAGCGCGTGCGCTTGCCTCTGGACTTCCCAGGTGGACCAGATTCCGACGAGGCGGCGCAACTCGACGATCGGCTCGGGATGGTCCTCGACACGAAGGTCACAGACCCGGTCGATTCCCTCGCGCGACTCGAAGCGCGCGCCGACCCGTTCCACGATGACCGCCGCCGACTGCTGGCCTCGCCGGTCGCCGCCCGCGGCCTGACCGGCCTCGAGGGAGGCGACGAGCCGCTCGACGAGCGGCCCGACCATCTCCTCGTAGGCCCGCGCCATCTCGGTGACGACGGACTCCCCGGCGAGAATGTTTCCCTGCACGGCGAACCCCGCACCGATGAGATGGCCGGCCCAGTCGGGACATTCGGCGCCGGTGAACGACGCCGCCCTGCCGTCGGCGGCGACGAGCCCGAGCTGGCGCGTCTCCCGCGCTGGGTCTGAAGCCAACACGTGCGCGATCGCCTCGTCGGGAGGCACACCGAGTGCGAGCTCGTCGAGCGCGCGCTCACCGTAGATCGCGACGCCCGCGGCCTGTGTCGCCGCGGCGCCGAGCCCGGCGCGGGCCCACGGCACCACCGAGCCTACGGAGAAGTACTTGGATTGGACGGCGCAACCCACCTCCCCGGCCTGCGGGTCGGCGGCAACGATCGAGAAGGTGCTTTTCGTCAACGCGCCTGGTGCGCTCCTCATCGCAGCGAACCTTCTCACACGATCGCAGCGCGCCCGTGAATGCCGGGGCCGTACGGGCCCGTGCGGCCCCGGCGAGCCACTGGGGAGGGTTCGGACGCTGAGACGCCGAGCCGAGCGTCGTGGTTGATCGACGACGTCGATGCTCGCGATCGAAGGTCCGCTACATCGTCGCCGCGAGGAGGGGCTCGCGTAGGCCAACGCCGGCGCACGCCGAACGAGCGGCCTCGACGAACGCAGCCGCGTCCGCGCGCTGCGGCTGAAGTCGGCTCCACACGGCAGCGATGCTGCGAGGCGCGACGAGCCCGCTCTCGAGCTCCACCACCAGCGTCTCGGCGCGGCGCTCGTCGGCAGCGATGCGCGGGACGATCGCCGCGCCGAGACCCGCAGCAACGAGACCCTGCACCGCGGTGGCGGTCGCCGCCTCGAGCACGAAGCGAACGTCGAATCCCTGCAGCCGCAAGTGCTCCTCGACGTGCGCCCTCGAGGGTGCGTGCGCGATCAGCGGCAGTCGTCCCAGCTCTTCGATCGTCACCGGGCGCCTGCGCCGTCCGAGCGGGGCGCCGGCCTGGAGCACGACGACAAACGGGTCGACGCAAAGGGGCACCGCATCGAGCGGGCCTTTCGGCAGCGGGGTCTCCGCGAGCACCAGATCGAGCTCACCGCGCACGAGCGCTGCGAGCAAGGCGCGTGAGGTCGGTGTCTCGCGCAGGGAGACCGGCTCGCCGTAGACGCGGAGCAACGCGGGCACGAACCGAGCAAGCAGGTCAGGTGTCGCCCCCACCCGGAGCGCTGTAGCACCGCCGCCGTCGAGCGCGGCGAGGTCGGCCTGGGCTGCGCGCACACGCGCGATCACGGCGTCCGCATGCGCGAGGAGTATCTCGCCTGCCTCCGTGAGCGCGAGCGGCCGCGTCCCACGCGAGCGCTCGATCAGGCGCTTACCGGTGAGGTTCTCGAGCGCCGCGATCTGGTGGCTGATCGCCGACTGCACATAGCCGAGGCGAGTGGCGGCACGGCGGAACGAGCCCTCACGCGCGACCGCATCGAGCGCAGCGAGGTGCCGAAGCTCGATCCCGGACCACCATTCGGCTGCCATTGCCGGATGGGACGCGCGCCGGCTTCCTCGGTTGTGTCGATCGGGATGCGTAACACCTGCTTAACACGGGTAGGGAAGCGAAAATGACGGTGACGATTGAGATCGAGGTGCCCCGGCGCGGCATCGCCAGCGACCTCACCGAGGTGCTCGGCGCGCGCGGGCTTCATGCCGAGATCGTCGAGACGCGCGAGGCGTGCACCCTCCGCGTCCGCTTCGTCGACGACGAGCTCGAGCGCCTGGTCGTCGAGTCGACACGAGCGATCGAGTCATATCTTTCCGACGGCATGGTCCCGCTGATCGTGCAGCGCGCGGACGGGGGCTGCATCGTGCGCCCCGCGGGCGACTGAGCGTCGCGCATCACGGGGCGGGCGCCCCTTGCCCCCGTCCCGTGACGCGAATGGCGTTCAGTTCGGCTGCGGCACGATCCGGATGTACGGCCGGGGCGATTCCCATCCGTCCGGATACGTCTTCTTGGCATCCTCGTCGGAGACGGAGCCCGCGATGAGCACCTTGTCGCCGTGCTTCCAGTTGGCCGGCGTCGCGACCTTGTGGTTCGCCGTCAACTGCAGGGAGTCGATGACGCGCAGAACCTCGTCGAAGTTGCGCCCGGTCGTCATGGGGTAGACGAGGATCAACTTGACCTTCTTGTCGGGCCCGATCACGAAGACGTTTCGAACGGTCTGGTTGTCGGCCGGCGTCCGCTCGGTGGGGTCCCCCGACGTGTCGCCGGGCAGCATCCCGTAGAGCTTGGACACGTTGAAGTCGACGTCGCCGATCATCGGATAGTTGGGCGCTGTGCCCTGGGTCTCCTCGATGTCGGCGGCCCACTTCGCGTGGTTCTCGACCGGATCGACCGAGAGCCCGATGATCTTCACGCCGCGCGTGTCGAACTCGGGCTTGATGTGGGCCATGTAGCCGAGCTCGGTCGTGCAGACCGGAGTGAAGTCGCGCGGATGCGAGAAAAGCACGGCCCAGGAGTCGCCGAGCCAGTCGTGGAAGTGGATCGTCCCTTCGGTCGTCTCCGCTTCGAAATCCGGTGCTGTGTCGCCAAGCTGCAATGCCATCGTCTCACTCCTCTTCGTGACCAGCTTCGTGGGGGAATTCGGTTCTACCAGACGGCAACGGAGAAGCAATGCCTCCGATTCCCCAAGGGAACCGCCAAAGCCCTGATCCGGTGGCACCATCCGGAACGGGGAGTGGTCAGACCGCGTGCATTCACTGCAGCCGCAGAGGCGTCGGGAATCATCGTCGAGATCGGGCAATGGGTCATCGAGCAAGCATGCCCGGCAGGCGCCACTGACGGGCGGGTCGCCATCGACGCCGGCGGCAACGTGGTCGCCCAAAGCCCGAACAGGAACGGTTTCCGGCTCGTGGCAGCGCCTCGGCGCTCGTCCTTTGCACCGACGACCACTCGTGGTGCTGTGCGAAACAGTGGCCCAGGCGAGTCTCCCGCAACCTGGTTCCGGGTTTGAACCAGGTTGCAGAGTTTCCGCGCTCTGTCGTGGCGCTTCCGAACAAACCTCGCGGTCCTGGCTGAACGACAAACAGAATCGGGACCTCAGACGCATCATTCGTGAACAACACCCGCCCACGCGCGCGAGCTGCGCTCAGGCGACGAAGCGGTGATGCTCGTCCTCGGTCTGTAGCCGGCCGCGCAACACACGCCACGCGAGCGGCACCGCCGATCGGGACGGTCTTCTCCGCCTCGAGCGGAGACCGAGAAAAAACCGCGAGGCCCTGGCGGGCCTCGCGGCTGATCAGGTGGGCCGAACCGAGCGTTGCGCGAACCGGCCGCCGGTCGAGCTGGTGGCTCCCATTGTCGACTTGAAGCCGTGATGGCTCGTAGCACGATTCGTGCTACAGTTGGTTGCATGCCCCGCTCGCTGCACGTGCGCCTCGACGATGCGTCCGCGACGGCCCTCGAGATCGTGCGCGCCGGCCAGCTCTCAGACTCGGAAGCGGTGCGTGTCGCACTCCGTGAGGCCGCGGCTCGCCGGCGGCTGCGCTCTGCGGTCCGAGACGAGGTGCGCAGCCTCGCCGCAGACGAGAGCGACCGCGCGGAGATGCGGATCATCCGCGAGCAGCTCGCAGGGCTCGCCCCGCCAGCGACCGACTGACATGGTCCGCGGCGAGGTATTCCGACTCCCGGCGCCGCGGGGAGCACGCGGACACGAGCAGCGTGGCGCTCGGTATGCGGTCGTCGTTCAAGCCGACGAGTTCCTAGGCCTCAGCACGGTGCTCGTCTCGCCAACCTCCGCGGGCGCCCGCGCAGCAAGCTTCCGGCCCGCGATTCGGCTCGAGGGCGAAGAGACGAGAGTCGTCGTCGAGCAGACGACCGTCGTCGACCCTGAGCGGCTCGGCCGATCGGCAGGTCGACTCGATGCGCAGGAACTCCGTGCCGTTGACGAGGCATTGCTACTTGTCCTCGGCCTATGACCCGGTTCCAGATGCGCGGGGCTCAGCTCTGCGTGCCCGGTCGCCGGAGCGCCGAGGCGCTGACATCCTGCCGAAGCGGCGGTCCTCTGGCCGGCAGTCTCAATCAGCGAAAGAAACAGAAAGCCCCGCCTTAGCAGGGCTTTCTGTGGATGGACCCAGTCGGGCTCGAACCGACGGCCTCCGCCGTGCCACGGCGGCGCTCTCCCAGCTGAGCTATGGGCCCAGAAGCATCGCCAGTGTAGCTTCGAGCTCAAAATCCCGCGCCCTATGCACGCCGATCACCTGGTTTCTTCGACCCGGCTGCAGGGGAAGTTGGACATCGACAACAGCTTACGCAAGCGATCGGATGAGCCGTTGCCCAACCAGGCGACAGGCGCGGTTTAGGCTGTGGCTGCTTCGACGGCCTCGTGCGGGACGTCGTCCCAGAGGTCCTCGAGGCGGTAGAACTCGCGCGCTTCGGGCGTGAAGACGTGCAGCACGACGTCGATGTAGTCGCCGACGATCCAGGTCGCCTCGGTGCCGCCCTCGGTGGAGCGCGGGATGAGATCGTGCTCGTTCTTCAGGCGCACGTGCACCTCGTCCCAGATCGATCTCACCTGACGCGGGTTGCCGCCGGTGCACACGACGAAGAAGTCGGTGTACGCGCAGACGGGCCGCATATCGAGGATGACCACATCGCGGGCGAGCTTCTCCTGGGCGAGCGCCGCGATCCGGCGTGCTTGTTCATTGGGGCTCAAGCGACTGGAATTGTACCGGCATTCACGGCCGATACAGCGATTCCGCCCCGATCAGCTCCGCCACGGCCTGCGGCAGTTCTTCGACGGCAGGCATCCCGGCCGCCAGGCGCTCCCGGAGCTCCCGCGAGGCAACCGGCGTCGGCTCGATCTCGAAGAAGGAGACACGCTCGGGTGCATCGAGGTCGTCGAGCACACGCTCCAGGCGCTCCTGCGGAAAGCCGGGACGGGTTGCGACGGCCAGTCGTGCGCGCTCGAGCACCTCGTTCGGCTCCTTCCACGAGAGGAAGTCGCAGAACTCGTCGGCGCCGATCAGGAAGACAGGATCGACCCACTCCGGGTGCGCCCGCAGGGTGTCGACTGTCCTCGCGTGCTCGTCGAGAACGACCTCATCGCCGGGGAACGCAGCCTGCGCGAGCCGCAGCCGAGTCTCCGCCGGGGTGTCCACCCGTTTGTGGCCGGGATCCCCCGAGACGAGGACAATCAGGCGCTCGAGCCCCAGCTCCTCCTTCGCGCGTCGGGCGAGCTCGACGTGGCCACGGTGCGGCGGATCGAATGCGCCGCCGTACAGGCCCACCATCAGGCGAGCTCGAACTCCTCGTCGCCGAGCTCCACCGTCGCGCCGTCCTTCGCGCCGGCCGCGCGGAGGGCTCGCTCGAGCTCGGCCTCTGACGGGGGCGTGCCGAGCACCTTGTAGCCGCCCTCGGTGCGCAGGAGGCGCCACCCGCGCGCCTTCGGCTGGGGCCGGTAGACGAGAAAGTCGGGAACCTGATCCTCCCCCCGCTCGCGCGGCTCGAGCTCGGGGACGAGAGCAAAGAGCCGGCGGCGAAACTCGTCGAGCCCCTCGCCAGTTGCGCAGGACAGCGGGAACACCGCGGTGACGCGCGGGTCGTCGATCGTGAACTCCGGGCCCGGCGCGAGGTCGATCTTGTTCAGGACGACGATCTGCGGCAGCTCATCGATGCCCTCGCCGTAGGCCCCGAGCTCGGCGTCGATCGTCCGCCACTGCTCTTCGATCGGCGAAGCGGCGTCGATCACGTGCACGAGGGTGCGCGCACGCTCCAGATGGGCGAGGAACTCATGCCCGAGGCCGACGCCCTCGCTTGCACCTTCGATCAGGCCGGGCACGTCGGCGATCACCATCTGCCGCCCGTCCGGCGCCTCGACGGTCCCGAGCACCGGCTGCAGTGTCGTGAACGGATAGCTCGCAACCTTCGGCCGTGCGTTCGAGATGCGAGAGATCAGCGATGACTTGCCCGCGTTCGGTAGCCCGACAAGCGCAGCGTCGGCAAGCAGCTTGAGATGCAGCTCGACGTCGCGCTCGTCACCCGGCGGCCCGACCTCGGCGAAGCGCGGCACCTGACGGGTGGACGAGACGAAACGCGCGTTGCCTCGGCCACCACGGCCGCCCTTGGCAAGCACGACTCGCGCGCCAGGATGTGCGAGGTCGGCGATCAGGCCACCGTCCTCCGAGAGGACCTGCGTGCCCACGGGAACGCGCACCTCGACGTCCTCCCCGTCGGCGCCGTGCTTGCGCGCGCCCGTGCCGTTCTGGCCCCGCGTCGCTTTGATCCACCTGCGGCGCTGGAGGGCCGAGAGATCGCGGAGCGACGCGTCCGCGATGAGCAGCACGTCGCCGCCATCACCGCCGTCGCCACCGTCCGGGCCTCCTTTCGGCACGAACTTCTCGCGGCGGAAGCTCAGCCCGCCGTCACCGCCCTTGCCGGCTACGACGTGCAACGTCGCGCGATCGCTGAACATCGACATCGCGCGAACGGTAGCGCGCGGTCGGAGCGGAACGAGAAGCCGGGTGCTTTTTAGGCGGCCGAGTCGCCGGGCGGCTCTTCGACCGAGACGAAGCGCCGCTCGCCGCTCGTGCGGAAGACGATCAAGCCCGGTCGGTTGGCGAAGATCGTGTGATCGCGGCCGATCATCGTGCCGGGTCCCGGCCGAAACTTCGTGCCGCGCTGGCGAACGATGATGTTGCCTGCAACCGCCTCCTGGCCGCCGAACATCTTCACGCCGAGGAACTTGGGATTCGAGTCGCGACCATTCTTGGAGGAGCCGAGGCCCTTCTTGTGTGCCATTACGCTTCCTCCTCCTTCGCCTTGAGGGCCGACTCGATCGCGGAGATCGCGCCCTTGCGCGCCGCGTGTGCCTGCTCGTATTCGAGTGCCGCCTCGAGCATCGGCCGGTTCCAGGTCTTCGACCCGTCGGACACCTCCGCGACGGTGAGATCCTCATACCCGACAGGCATTCCCTTGACGTGGTCCTCCGCATCCGGTTTCGTCGCCGGAATCTCGGTCGGTGTCGCTGCCGCCGGCTTCGGCGTCGCCTTCTTGGCCGCTCCAAGGGAGATCTCGACACGCGATGTCGCGGCACGGAAGCCGTTGTGGCGCTTGTAGCCCGTCCGCTTGCGGTACTTGCCGATTCGGATCTTGGGGCCGCGCTCGTGCGCCAGGACGGTCGCGGTTACCTTCACACCGTCGTCACCGAGGAGGACGTCGGGCGAGAAGCTCTTTCCGGCCTCGGTCTTGACACGGTCCACGACGAGATACTCGCCCTCACGGACGCGGTACTGCTTGCCGCCCAAACGGATGATTGCGTAGTCCATAAGCGTGGAAGATCGCGGGCGGGGCCTGCGAATCGCCGGAAGTGTAGCGACTGGCAGATTCCCTCGCCTACCCGAATTCGTTTATTCGCCCCACTGAGACATCGGGGTGTACTCCCACTCGCCGTCCACGTTGTTCGTGGTCTGCTCGGACGCCGGATCGGGTCTCTCCTCGGGCTCGGGATCTGGCTCGCGCTCGCGCTCGCGCTCTGCGACCGCCGCGGGGACGGGAGCCGGCTCGACCTCATGCTCAGCATCGATCGAGACCGCGTCGTCGGCCGGGTCGACGCTCGAGGCCTCCAAGGCCGCTCCGCCGGCCGCAGCTGCCGGCTTCTTCCGGCGGTTCTTGCCACCGCGCGAGCCGCGCCGCGTGCGCTTCTTCGCGGGCGCCGCTTCGCCAACCGCGTCGTCGGAAGCCTCGCCGTCGAGCTCGCGGCCCGGCAGGTGAATCACCGGGCCAACCAGGCGCGACTCGTCGTCAGGATCCTCCGCCGGTGCGCCGGTGGGCTCGGTCGCGGGCTCGGGCACGAACTCCGCGGCAGCCGGGCCGGCGAGCTCGCCACCGTTCTCCGCGGCGGAGCCCGCTGCCGTCGTTGCCCCTGCAGCACCGGGCTTCTTGCGGTTCCGGCCGCCACGCGTGCCCCGGCGGGTGCGCTTCTTCGCGGGACCGGCCGGTGCACCGTCGGCGGCGACGTCGGGCTCGAGCTCGGCATCGTCGGCCTCTGGCTCCGCGTCGTCGGCCGCGAGCTCGGCTTCGTCGTCGTCTTCGAACTCGTCCACCAGGCCGTCCGTCGCGTCCGAGGCCTTCTTCGTGCTGGGGCGCTTCGCCCGCGTGGGCTTCTCGGCTTCGGCTTCCGCGGTCAACGGATCGTCGCCCGCCGTCACGGGTGAGAGCAGCTCTGCCCAGGCGAGGCCTTCGGTGACGGCGGTGATGCGCGCCTTGACCCGCTTGCCGACGAGGGTCGCGGCGTCACCGACGACGACGTCGATCGACTCGACCTTCGCCACCCCGGCGCGTGCGTCGTACAGACCCACCTCGCCGAGCTTCAACTCGAGCTCCTGGCCGACCTCGACGGGAACCTTCGGAGCGACCTTCTCGAGTGTGCCCTGCTCGAGCACGCGGAAGTGATCGAGATGCTCGCCCTCCTTGCCGACGAGGAAGAAGACGCGCTTCGTCGTCTCCTCCAATTCGCGCAGCCGCGAACCGCCAGGGCCGGCAACGAGGCTCGCGACTTTCGCCGCCACCTCGACCTTGAACGCCTTCGAGCGCGAGCCCGGAGTCGGCAGCATGCGCAACCTGCGCTCGATGTCGACAGCAGCGGTGTGCTCGGAGATGACGATGCCGTCGCCGCCGCAGGTGGGGCACTTCTTCGTCATGACCTCGCGTGGCCCGTCGGTCACGTTCTGGCGGGTCATCTCGACGAGCCCGAGTGGTGAGATCTCGACGACATAGGTCTTCGTACGGTCGCGTTCGAGCTCGGCACCGAGCGCTTCCTCGACGGCGGCGCGATTCTTCGGGCTTGCCATGTCGATGAAGTCAATGACGATGATGCCGCCGACGTCGCGCAGGCGCAGCTGGCGGACGACCTCCTTGACGGCCTCGAGGTTGTTCTTCGTGATCGTGTCCTCGAGCCGCGCGCCCGACTTCTTCGAGCGTGAGCCGACGAAGCGGCCGGTGTTCACGTCGATGACGGTGAACGCTTCGGCGTAGTCGAAGATCAGGTAGCCACCAGACGGGAGGTCGACACGGCGACCGAGCGTCGAGCGGATCTCCTGCTCCACACCAAAGACCTCCATCAGCGGCTCGCGTTCCTTGTAGCGCGTCACCCGCTCGGCCATGTGCGGCGAGGTCTTCTTCAGGTAGCCGACGATGCGTTTGTACGTCCGGTCGTGGTCGACGAGCAGCCGCTCGAAGTCGCCGGTGAAGAGGTCGCGCACGACGCGCAGCGGCAGCTCGGCCTCCTGGTAGATCAGCGACGGCGCCGTCGACTCCTTTGCCTTCGCCTCGATCGAGCGCCAGAGGCGCTGGAGAAAGTCCAGGTCGCGCTCGATGTCGTCGGCCGAGGCGCCTTCGGCCGCCGTGCGAACGATCACCCCGCCCTTCTTCGGCGCGTGCTCCTTCAGGATCGCCTTCAGGCGGTTGCGCTCCTCATCTTCCAGCCGCCGTGAGACGCCGAGGCCCTCGCCGTGGGGGACGTAGACGACGAAGCGGCCGGGCAGCGAGATCTCGGTGGTGAGCCGTGCGCCCTTGGTCTTCATCGGGTCCTTGACCGCCTGGACAAGCACGTTCTGGCCGCGCTGGATCAGATCCTGAATCTTGCGCGCGCCTTTGCGGCCCTCGAGCTCGGGACCGACGATCTCATCGACGAAGAGGAAGCCGTTCTTCTCGAGGCCGATCTCGACGAACGCGGCTTCCATGCCCGGCAGCACGTTGTCGACAACGCCGAGGTAGATGTTCCCTGCGATCGAGCGGCGCTCGGGCCGCTCGAGGTAGACCTCGGCGACCTTGTCGTCCTCGAGCACCGCGACTCGCTTTTCCCCCGCGTCGACCGAGACGAGCAGCTCGCGTTTCGCCTTCGGGAGTGGCGCACGCTTCGGCGCCTGGCGGCGGCGGGCGGGCTGGGACGAGCGGTCGCGCGGTTTGCGCTCGCCGGCCTGCTTCTCGGCAGGCTTGCGCTCCGGGACGCTGCGGTCGCGCGGAGCTGGCGCGGCTCCGTCGGCGACGGGCGCGCCGTCGACCGGCTTCTTACTGCGGTTGCGTCCACCCCGCGTGCCGCGACGACGCTTCTTCGGTGCGTTGGGGTCGGTGGGGCTCGATTGTCCGCCGGCCGCCTGCTTCTCGGCGGGCTCCTCGACGGTCAGCGGTTCAACGTGCGGGACTTCTGTGGCAGCCGAAGACGGCGCCATCTCTTCCGGCTTCTTGCGCCGGAACCAGGGCAGTGGCAAACGATCTCTCCTCGAATGGGCGCGCGCGCAGCCGCGCCGTCTGTGACGGGCGCGCGTCGCGGTTTGGGTGGAAAAGCCTTGGCATAGGCCTTCCGGCAGGGTATCAGCAGGGTCTTACGCGGCTTCGGCGGCGGGCCGGAGCTTCGAGCGACGCGTGCGGATCGCCCGCATTCGCTGGCTGAGCCGCGCCCAGGCCCATGGCTCGACCTCGACGTAGCGGACGGCTGACTGCCCGCGAGTCGCCTCGAGGTACTCGAACCATGCATCGGCTTCTTCGATCAGCAAGAGCTCATGTGCTTCCTGGGCACCGGTCAGTGGCATGCGGGCGTCACCTCCAGTTCGATGAAGGTGAGCCTAGGACCTGAACCGGACGGAGCGGTCCTCGTGCCTTTCCGACCGCGTCCCGGAGCACTTGCACAGGGCTGCTTGGGACGCGTTAGGGACGCTTGGCGAAGTAGCGGACGGCGGCTTCGCCGATTGCTTTCGTGCCCGAGTAGGCAACCGCGCCCTTCACGGCCCAGCCGGCTACCGGCACGAGGTCGAGCAGCTCGCGCGCGGCGGCACGCAGACCGAAGCCCGCGCCGACGACACCGACGAGCTCGACCGCCCGTCGGTTGTCGATCTGCTCGCCGTGGGCGAGTGCGATCCGCAGGACGAGGCGGATCTGGTTCAGCGTCAGCACCGGCAGGTCGACACCGGGGACGAAGATCGCAGCCGAGATGATCGCGTTGCGCTTCGCGAAGGACGCGATCAGCTCGTCGCAGACCGCGCCGCGGAGAGCCGGCAGCCGCGCAGCGAGGGACGTGCCGTCCTCGCCGAGGCCATGCGCGAGTGCGCGGGTGATCTCGGCGACCGGGAAGCCCTGCCCTGGCGGCACGTGGACGACGGCCGAGCTGAGCACGTAGGGCACGGACGTCTCCTCGCCCACCGCCACGATCGGGATGCCGGCGCGCGACGCGGCGCGGAGCTGGCCTTCATCCGGCGGGCCTACCCAGACAAGCGCAGCCACGCCGTCGAGGCGGTTCTCGACGACAGCCGATGCGTCGCCCCCCGCGCGCAGCTCACGTGCGAGGAGCGGCACGAGCTCGCGGGCGCCGGCGACCGCCAGCGGACGTAGATCGCCCGCTCCCCGCCGCAACTCGCGCACGGCCGAGAGCACACCGAGCGGGCCAAGCTTCATCTTCCTCATCCACGCCTCCGCATCCCGCGCCGGAGATGGATCGACTGGAGGATGCCGATCGCCAGGAAGTTGGTGATCATCGACGACCCGCCGACGGAGACGAAGGGCAACGGAATGCCGGTGATCGGCGCGACTCCCATCGTCATGGCGCTGTTCACGAACACCTGGAAGAGGAACATAAACGCGATACCGCCGGCGACGACGGCGCAGTAGAGGTCGCGCGCGCCGGCGACGATCTTCAGGGCACGCCACACGACGAGCAAATACAGCAAGAGCAGGATCGCGGCGCCGAAGAACCCCCGCTCCTCCGCCAGCGACGCGAACGCGAAGTCGGTCGCGTGCTCGGGAAGGTAGTTGAGCCGCGTCTGCGTAGCGCCGAGGACGCCCCGCCCGCGCAGGCCTCCGGCACCGACGGCGGTGATCGACTGACGCAGGTTGTACGTCGCCCCACGCGGATCGTTGCCGGGATGCGTGAAGCCCACCAGACGATCGGTCTGGTACGGCTTCAACACGTTGACGCCGGCCACGGGCAGCAGCCAGAGGACGGCAAGTGCACCGGCGACAGTAATCGCACCCAGGACGCCAAGGTGCGACCAGCGGACCCCGGCGATGAAAAGCACGGCCGCGAGCGCTGCCATGTAGACGAGCGCCGTTCCGATGTCGGGTTGCACGAACACGAGCACGATCGGCGGCAGCCCATACCCGAGCGCGGCGAGCGGCGCGCGTGGATCCCCGATCGAGCGCGAGCGCTCCGCGAGGAGCCCGGCGAGCGCAAGCACGAACAGCACCTTTCCGAACTCGGACGGCTGGAAGGTGAAGAAGCCGACGTCGATCCAGCGCCGTGAGCCGCGCGTTGCCGCGCCCGCGACGAGCACGAACATCATGAGGCCGAGCGTGCCGAAGTAGATCGGTCGCCAGAAGGCTCGAAAACGGTCGGGATCGACAACGAGCGCCGCGACGAAGAGCAACGCACCGGCGAACACATAGAGCCCCTGGCGCGTCACCGCCGAACCGCCCGGATCGTGTCGGGTGATCCCGTCGATCGCCCACAGGCCGTAGCCGACGACCCCGCCGAGCGCAAGCAGAAGCAACCAGTCGAGACGGCGCAGAACACCGGCGAGGCCGGCGGACTCCGACTCGCGATGCGCGCGCAGGCCGCGCGCGCGTGTGTTGACAGCTTCGATCGTCACGCCGGGTCTCTCTCAGTCACTCGCGTGGGCTGTCGGGGTCGCGGACTTGCGGAAGTACTGCTCGAACACCTTCAACGCCGCCGGCGCGGCCGCCGTCCCACCGTGACCGCCGTTCTCGATCACGGCACAGACGACGATCGTGGGCGCATCGAACGGCCCGTAGCCGCACCACCACGACTGGGTCAGCTTCGGCGCTTGCGGATAGCCGGGCAGGGTGACGTTCTTCTCGGCGCTCCCCGTCTTGCCGGCGATGTCGACGGGGAAGTTGCCAAAGACGCCCGACGAGGTGCCGAACGATGCGTGCGTCGCCTCTTCCAGCCCCTGCTGGACATAGCGAAGCGCGGTCGGGTCGACACCCGTGGGCTGCGAGGGCTGCGCCCCGAAGCGGCGGAGGATGCGTGCGGCCTTCCCGTCGTTGCCGGTCAGCTCGACGTCCGCTGCCAGGTGCGGGGTTACGAGCTTGCCGCCGTTCGCGATCACCGCATAGAGCCGCGCCATCTGAAGGGGAGTCACGAGCACCTGTCCCTGGCCGATCGCGAGCTGGATCGAGTAGCCCGGCTTCCACGTGCGGTCGATCACCCCGTACCCCTGGCTTGCGGGGTACGCAGCGCGACGCCATTCGGGCGTCGGGATCAGGCCGGCCGCCTCAGGGCCCGCGTCGATCCCCGTCTTCTCCCCGAGGCCGAAGCGGTTCGCCCACCCCTGCAGCGGGTGCCCGCGATCGGATGGGAGGACGTAGAAGCGGCGGCCGAGCTCGTAGAAGTACGTGTCGCACGACTGCGCGAGCGCTCGCTGGAGGTCCATTCCCATGTTGATCAGCGGCGTCCAGTTGTTGAACGCCTGCCTGTAGGCGGTGTAGACCGGGATGCACGGGATCGTCTCGTAGGGATGCATCAGCCCCTCCTGCATCGCCGCGAGCGCCGTCACGGGCTTGAACGTCGAGCCCGGCGGGTACGCCGCATCGATCGCCCGGTTGATGCCCGGATGGTTCGCCAGCTCGGCCGTTTTCGGATCCAGTACAGGGGCAAGCTTCGTCGCGTCCTTACGGCCGACGTAGATCGACGGCTGATAGGTCGGGTACGACGCCATCGCAAGCACGGCCCCGTCACGCGGGTCGAGCGCGACGATCGAGCCGCCGTTCGCATGCTGCCCTTCGATGCCGCTCACTCGCGCGAGGTGGATGCCGTAGCGGAGTGCCTGCTCGGCAGCGCGCTGCAGCTTGATGTCGATCGTCAGCCGCAGCGCCTCACCGGGCGTGAACTGCGTCACGAGCGTCGCGCGCCCCTTCGGCCGGCCCCGCGAGTCGACGGTCAGCTGAGCCTTGCCGTTCTTCCCACGCAGGTAGGTGTCGTAGGTCGACTCGATGCCCGCCTGGCCGATCGAGTCGGTCGGCACGTAGCCCTTGGTCTTCAGGCTCGTGTACTCGCTCGGTGAGATCTGCCCGACGTAACCGAGCACCTGCGCTGCGAGGGAGCGGTACGGGTACTTACGGAGGTAGCTCTCCTGCAACTGCACACCGGGGAAGTCGGGAGCGCGCTCCCTCAGGTAGTCGATCTGATCCTGATGGAGGCCGTTCTGCACCACGATCGGTGTCAGCGGATCCTGGCCGTGGCGACGCAACTGAGCGAGCATCTCCTGCACGCTCACCCCGGTGACGACGGCGAGAGCGCGTAGCTCCTTACGCTCCACGGGCCAGCTCTTCGGGAGGTCGGCGGGCCACAGCTCGACGCGTGTGCCGGGAACATTCGTCACGACCAGCCGGCCGTACCGGTCGAGCACGGGGCCTCGCGGAGCCTCGACGCGGATCGTGCGAACGCGGTTGTCGTTCGCCTGCGCGAGATACCGGTCGCCGGAGAGAACCTGAAGCGCCCAGAGCCGTAGGAAGAGCAGCGCGAACACACCGAGCGCGAGGAACGCGAGGATCGCAACCCGGAGCGCGAGCTGCGGGGTCAGGCGGTACGGCTCGGCGGTGCGCGGATCGCCCGGCAGGAACCGCCCCGGTGCGTTAGCCAAGAAGACGCACCTCCCGGACCCGGTCTCCGAGCTCGAGCGGCGGGAACATCCTGCGCACGAGCGTGTAGACCGGCAGTGTCAGCAGCAGATTGAGCAAGAGCCCAAGTGGCAGCCCCTGCACGACGAGGCCCGCCGGGGCGGGCTCACCGAGCAGAAACTGCAGCGCGAGCTGCCCGAACGCGAACAGCACGGTGACGACCGCAACCGAGAGGAACGGCGCGTGGAAGCGGTCCCGGGCGGTCGTCTCGCCGTACCGGCCGATCCAGAACCCGCCGACGGTGAGCAGCAGTGACGAGACGCCGAGGGTTCCGAGCGTGGCGCTGTCGAGCAACAGTCCGATAGCGAAACCGGCGACTGCCCCGAAGACCGAGCCGCGGAGCAACGCGATCGAGAGCAGTGCGACGAGCACGATGCTCGATGTGCGGAACGCGCTGTACTGGGTGAGGACAGCGAGCTGCAGGAGCGCCACGACGAAGAGAACGAGCCCAGCCTTGACGCCGTCCATCAGGCCTTGGGAACCAGGACGATCACCGATCGGAGCGACGAGAAATCAACCAGCGGCTTGACCTGGATGTTCTTGAACGGGTTCACGTCGTTGTTCGACGCGCTCGAGACGGAGCCGATCGGGATCCCGCGCGGGAACATCGACGAGAACGGAAGTGCGCCCTTGCCGAGCGTGCCCGCGGTGATCACCGTGTCGTCGATGCCGACGGACGTACTCTTCGCGACGCTGTCGAGCACGAGCACGTCGCTGCCACCCGCTCCGCGCGTGATCACGCCGATCGCCGAAGGGTACGTGAGGTCGGTTGCCGTGACTGCGCTCTGGCCGTCGGTCAGCAGGGTCACGCGCGCGACACTCGACCAGGCGCGGTCGACCGTTCCGACAAGGCCACCGGTCGAAGGATCGACGACGACGTCTCCCCCCGCAACCCCGCTACTCGTCCCGGTCGCGATGGTCACGCTCTGATCGATCGGGCTCTGCGGGTGCGTGAGGATCGCGGCGCCGACCTTGACGAAATCGCGGATCGACGACGGCCCGTGGTAGCGGAGCTGCGCCTTCAGCTGCACGTTCTCCTGAACCGCCGACTCGTCCTGGATCACCTTCTGGCTCAAGATCTCGATTCTCTGGCGAAGCTTCTTGTTCTCACTCTTCGCATTGATGACGCCGTGCGTCCACCCGACGGCGTCGCGGAAGGGGCGCGAAATGCGGTCGGCGGCCACCTCGAACGGCCGTAGGATCCCCGCAACGGTGCCCTGCGCGCCGTCGAGGGCGCTCGAGCGGAACGAGACCGTGATCAGAACGAGCGAGGCCAGCACCAGGCCGCCCACGATGATCCGGCGCTTGAGGGCGCTGGAGCGACTCGAGGGATAGCCGGAGGCGGCGGTGCGCTGGACAGATGAGCCCAGGACCGCGAGGCGGACGGTCCGGTTGCGTGGCACTCGCACAAGCGTAGCGGCGATGGCAGGTAGGAGCGACAAACCTGAACCGACACGCCGGCTCGTCGCGAGAGGCTACCGATCGAGCGCGTGCACACGGAGCCTGCCCCACTCACTCGGAATCCGCGCGTGCAGCGTGAAACCGAGCTTCGCCATCACGTGCTGCGACGCCACGTTCGGATCGGTTGTGATCGAGACGAGGCGTGCATAGCCGAGCTCGCCGAAGCCCCAGTCGACAGTTGCGCGCCCGGCTTCGGTCGCAATCCCCCGGTCACACCACGCAGGGTCGAGCGCCCAGCCCACCTCGGGGTCGGCGGGCCAGTACCGGTGGAACTGGGGGCCGACGCGTCCGATCAGC
Organism: Gaiellales bacterium; assembly: GCA_038328165.1. Taxonomy (GTDB): domain Bacteria; phylum Actinomycetota; class Thermoleophilia; order Gaiellales; family Gaiellaceae; genus PALSA-600. Next base: position 21,269 of record JBBQLT010000010.1, on the reverse strand, counting down.
TCCCCCGTCTCGTTCCAGACGACGGCGAGGAGCCCGAAGCCGTGCTCGGCCCAATGCCGCTCCCAGCGGTCGAAGGCCTCGTCGCTCTGCTCCCGCGTCTGTACTCCGGCGAGGTGCCGCGTGAACTCCGCGTCGGCGTTCCAGCGCGCAACCGTGTCGCGGTCGTCCTCGGCGAACCGTTGCAGCAGCAGGCGCTCGGTCTCGATCACAGCGCGAGCGTCGCAGTCGTCAGCGTCGCGGCCGCGCGAAAGCCCACCGACGTGTTGATGTGCCGCATCGCGGCGTTCTCCTCGGCGTTCATGGTTGTAACTACCTCGACCTCCGGATGGTCGGCACGCAAGCGCCTGAGCGACTCGAGCTTGACCGCACGTGCAAGCCCCTGGCCACGGTGTGACGCCACCGTGCCGGTGTCGTCGGTGAACGCCACCGTCGAGCCGCTCGAGACGCGCAGTTCCGTCAACGCGCCGATCTCGCCCGCCTCGTCCAAGGCGATCGTCAGGCGCATCTCGCGCCCTCGCTCGACCAACGAGTCCTCGGAGGCGCGCACCCGTGCCGCGGTCGCGGTCGGAAAGTCGATCTCCTCGGATCCAGGCGCGTCGTCCATTGCTGCACGGGCGCGCACGAACGCTGCGAGATGCTCGTCCGGTACGCGTGTCAGCCACGTCTGCACGCCCCAGCCTGCGGGAATCGCCGGCTCCGGGAGCTCTGCCCTGCGCAGGCGAAGAAGCGAGCGGACCTCGCGCTGCCCTGGCGTTGCACCGAAGCGAACTGCGAACGCGGCACCGGCGGGCGTCGCGTGATGCCCGTGCAGTTCGTGGACCCCACGTTCGCCAGCACGAGCCCGCACCGCAGCGAGCAAGGCGGTGCCGAGCCCCGAGCGCCGCCGCTCTGGGAGCACGAAGAGCTGCACGAATGCGGCCCTCGGACCATGGATGTACAGGCTCGCAAAGCCGCCGTCACCGAGCCAGTTGAACGTCTCGTGGGTCACCGGCTGGTGACGGAAAAACGCGATCGCCTCTTCCGCGCTGCGGCCCGGCTCCCCGGGGATGAGCTCAGGGAGGCACGCCTGCTCGATCTCGTGGATCGTGCGGAGATGCGCGTCGGGAGCCGTCCGCGCGTCGAGCTCCTGAACGTTCACGGGTGCGTCTAGTAGCGGCGGCCGTTGCGCGAGCGGGCGCGCGCGCGCGAACTGCGGTGGATCGCGTCGAACTCCTCGAGGCTGCGGCCTGAGCCGACAGCGACGCAGGTGAGCGGCGATTCCGCGAGGTGAACAGGCATGTGCGTTTCGTGCCGCAGGCGCTCGTCGAGGCCCTGCAGGAGGGCACCGCCGCCGGCGAGCACGATCCCGCGGTCCATGATGTCGGCGGCCAGCTCGGGCGGCGTCTTGTCGAGCGTCGACTTGATTGCGTCGATGATCTGGTTGACAGGCTCCTCGAGCGCGTGTCGCACCTCTTCGCTCGAGAGCACAACGGTCTTCGGCAGACCGCTCAGCATGTCGCGGCCGCGCACCTCGGCCTGCACCTCTTCCTTCATCGCATGCGCAGACCCGACCTCGAGCTTGATCTCCTCGGCCGTCTGCTGCCCGATCAGCAATTTGTACTCGCGCTTGATGTGGTTGATGATCGCTTCGTCCATCTCGTCGCCACCCACGCGGAGTGACTGCGACACAACGATGCCGCCGAGCGAGATGACCGCGACCTCGGTCGTGCCGCCGCCGATGTCGACGATCATGTTCCCGGTCGGCTCGGCGACCGGCAGCCCGGCCCCGATCGCGGCCGCCATCGGCTCCTCGATGAGATAGGCCTTGCGCGCGCCGGCGCTCAGGGTCGCCTCTTCGACGGCGCGCTTCTCGACGCCCGTGACGCCTGACGGAACGCAGACGACGACGCGCGGGTGCGCGAACCGGTGCTGGTGCACCTTCTGGATGAAGTGGCGGAGCATCTGCTCGGTGACGTCGAAGTCCGCGATCACGCCGTCCTTCAGAGGCCGGATGGCACTGATCGTTCCCGGCGTGCGGCCAAGCATCCGCTTCGCCTCGAGGCCGACGGCATGCACTTCGCCGGTGCGCTGGTCGATCGCGACGACCGACGGCTCGGAGAGAACGATGCCGCGCCCACGCACGTAGACGAGCGTGTTTGCCGTCCCGAGGTCGACCGCCATGTCACGCCCGCCGAAGCCGGTCAGGTAGTTGAAGATACCCATGGGATCCGGGCCACTCTAGCCTGCTAACGCTTCGGCCAACCAGCGCCGGGCTTCCCGCACCAGAACCGCGTTCGTCTCGAGCGTGTAGTAGCCGAGCGCGATCAGCGCCTGCGAAACCGCCCAGCCCCTGGCGCGGAGCCAGGTCGCGTCGTCGACGTCGAGCACCGAGCGGAATCGTTCGCGTTCGTCGCGGGCGATGAGCTTCCACGCGGCCATCACGTCGACGGCAGGGTCGCCGACGCCTGCACCGCCCCAGTCGATCACCGCGGCCAGGCGCCCGTCGCGCACGAGGACGTTGCGCGCGTCGAGGTCGGCGTGGATCCACACGCGCGCGCCGGGCCACTCGGGGGCCGCCATCGCCTCCTCCCACAACACGATTGCGCCGGGCGCGTCGACGCGTTCGAGCGCGTCGCGAACGAACCGGTCGCGCCAAGCGAGTGGCTTGCCGCGGCCACCCGACGGCTCGGGTGCGTTCGCCGTGTCGATGCGCTGCAGCGCCACAACGAACGAGGCGAGCACGTCCGCCTCGACCGGCCCGTCAGGCGGCTCGCCGTCGAGCCAGGTGTGCACCGACCAGAACCACGGGTACCCGGCGCCCGGCCTGCCCCGCGCGACGGGAACCGGAACGGCAAGGGGCAGCTGCGGGCCGAGCACCGGCAGCCACTGAAACTCTGCGTCCTCCTCGACCTGAGGTCCCTCGCGGCGGGGCAGCCGAACTGCGAGGTCGTCGCCGAGGCGGAAGATCACGTTGACGGTGCCGTCCGGTTCGACCCGCGTGAGCGGAAGGTTCGCCCAGCGGGCGAATTGCAGCTCGAGCAACGCGCGCACGAGCGCCTCATCGATGTCGAGCTCATCGTCGTGGACCCGGGGCATCAGCCGAACCCGTACTCGCCTGCAAACCGGCGAGCGAGCACGCCGACGAGGAGCGCCGCCGGCAAGCCCACCACGTTGAGGAAGTCCCCCTCGATGCGCTCGACGAGCGCCGCGCCACGTCCCTGAATGGCGTAGCCGCCGGCGCGCCCGTCCCACTCGCCGAAAGCGACGTAGCGTGCGAGGTCGCGCGGCGTCAGGGACCGGAACGTGACGAGCGTCGTCGCGGAGTGCAGCTCCTCCCAGGCAGGTGTGCAGAGGCAGAGGCCCGAGACCACTTCGTGCGTTCGTCCTGCGAGCACTTCGAGCATCGCCTCCGCCTCGGTGGCGTTCGCGGGCTTACCCAGCAGCTCTCCGTCGAGCAGCACCTCGGTGTCGACTCCGAGCACCGGCTGCCCGCCACCGTCGACGGAGCGCGCTTTGCCTGCGGCGCGCTCGAGCGGCCCCGTCCCGGGAACCTCGACGTAGCCGGGCGCGACAACCTCGAACGGCACGCCGAGCTGCGTCAGGATCGCGCGCCGCTGCGGCGAGGTCGAGGCGAGCAGGATCGGCGGTGCCGCCTGAGCACTCACGCGCGCTTGCGTGCCGCCCAGATCTCCTCGCACGGCCACTTCTTCGCCCAGTCGGCCGTCACGTAGGAGTAGCGGTGATGCGTCTCCGCATCCGGCGGCGCCTGAATCTCGATCAGGCGCTCGATCGCGAAGCCGTTTGCGCGCAGAAGGTCGATCCACTCTCCATGCGGCAGATGGAACTCGACTCCGTCATCCGGCCATTCGAAGCGGTGCATGCCGAACTGGGGCCGTTGCAGCGTCTCGGAAGCAGGCACCTCATCGGGCGAACAGAGAATCACGAGCGTCGAGTTGCGCAGGAAGACGAGCCGGCCTCCGGGCCGAAGGAGCCGCGCTGCCTCCGGGATCCAGCGGTACGGGTCGACCCAGATCGACGCGCCGTACTCCGAGAGGACGAGATCGGCGCTCGCGTCCGGTAGGCCCGTCACCGCCGCGTCCGCCTCGACCAGCGGGAACTCGATGCCCGTCTCGGCCATCTGGCGCCGCGCCGTGTCGAGCTGGGCGGTCGTGATGTCGACGCCGATCGGCCGCGCCCCGCGCTTCGCGAGCCACGCGGAGAAGTACGCCGTACCGCATCCGAGCTCGACCACGTCGAGTCCGGAGACCTCGCCGAGCACGTTCAGCTCGGATTCGTCGATCGACCAGATACCCCAGTGGATCGAGTCGAGCGCCCAGTTGTCGGCCGCATGCTCGTCGGTGTAGTCCGCGTTCGATTGCGTCCAGAGCACGGCATTCCGCGCAGCGTCGCTCGCGGCCAGCTCGTCAGCCGGCGAGGCCATCGGGGAACCAGAGCCCGATCTCACGCTCGGCCGACTCCGGTGAGTCGGAGCCGTGGACGAGATTGTCCGGCATCGCGAGCGCGAAGGACCCGCGCAACGAGCCGGCGTCTGCGTCGGCCGGGTTCGTCGCGCCGATCGTCTTGCGACAGGTCGCAATCGCGCCCTCTCCCTCGAGGACGAATGCGAGCGTCGGCCCTGAGGTGATGAAGTCGACGAGCTCGCCGAAGAAGGGCTTCTCGGAGTGCTCGGCGTAGTGCGACTCACCGAGCTCGCGGCTCGCGGTGAGGAGGCGGGCCGCGCGCAACTTCAGGCCGCGACGCTCGAAGCGCGCGAGGATCTCACCTGCAAGGCTCCGCCCGACGGCGTCCGGCTTCGCGAGGATCAGTGTTTGCTCGAGGGCCATGCGGCCGGGCAGGTTACCGCGAACGCGCGCGGCGCGGCGGCTGCTTGCGCTCGGCGACCTTCACCTTCGCGTCATCGGGCTCGATCGGCGTCTCGCAATACGGGCAGACCTGCCAGAGCGCCTCGAGCGGCCGGTGGCACGTCACGCACGACTGACGCAGCTTCGTCGTGCACACGGGGCAGACGAGGAAGTCCTCGTCGACGTCGGCGCGGCAGACGGGGCAATGCAGGTCGCGGGCGCCGAGGCGCTTCTCCATCGCCTTGATCTCGAGCTCGCGCTCTCGGACATCCTCGAGATACTCGGGTGGCCGGAACAGCATGTAGATCAGCGGCCCGATGAACGGGAGAATGCCGAGTGTCGTCGACACCCAGACGAGCAGTGGATCGGCGATCCGCCGGCGTGCGTCCTTGTAGACCCAGTAGATCGTCGCGACCCAGAAGACGAGCACGAGGAGCAGGGCAAGATTGCGGATGACGTACCACGTCGAGGAGTGAAAGAAGTCATGCACGCTGCCGAAACCGGATGCGATCACAGGAAGAAGCTCGCTAACCCGTAGCCCGCGGCAAATGCCAGGCCGACGAAGCACACGAGCAGGAAGAGTGCGAAGAGGAAGACGCTGATTCGGTCACCGGGACGGGCCATCGTATGCATTTCACTCGTCGCGAGCGAGGTCGGCAAGCAGGTAGAGGGAACCGGCGACGAGCAAGGCTCCTTCCGGCCCCGCCAGCTCGAGTCCCCTGCGGTGGGCAGCGACGGGATCGGCCACCGATTCGACGTGCGCGAAGTGGGGTCGCGCGAGAGCCGCGAGCGAATCGACGGGAAGCGCGCGTGGGCTCGAGGACTGCGTCGCGACGAGCGTGTCCGCGCGCTGGGCGAGCGCCCTGAGCATGGAATCGACCTCCTTGTCGGCCAGAATCGAGGCGACGAGCGTGAACGTGCGATCGGGAAGGCGGGGCAAGAGCCACGCGACGCCCGCGAGGTTGTGCGCACCGTCGCGGATCTCGAGCGGCCGTTCTCGGACCCGTTCGAGCCGCCCCGGCAGCGGCTCCGCGTGCTGCGGAATGCGCGCGAGGGGTCGACCGAGGTACGCCTCGGCGGCAGCGCCGGCAAGCGCGAGCGCGCTTCGGCCGGGATGGTCGATCCGGGCCGCCCCCTGCGCACGGGCGAGGCCGTCCCACTCGGGCTCGCCGGTCACGACCACCGAGCCCGGCCGGACGACGGCCAGCTTCTCGGCCGCGATCAGCTCGCGGGTCTCGCCGAGAGCGTCCGTGTGATCGAGCGCGACGTTCGTCAGGACGACGACGGGGGCATTAACGACGTTCGTCGCGTCGTATCGGCCGCCGAGCCCAGCTTCGACGGCGGCCACCTGGATTCCGCGGTTCGCGAAGTCGGCGAAAGCGGCGGCAGTCAGCGACTCGAACTGGGTGGCACCGACCGACTCTGCGGCCGGGCGAATGCGCGCGAGCGCCCGTTCGAGCCCGGCGGCGTCGGTGTCGAGCCGCTCGTGCCAGCCGGCGACGTGGGGCGAGAGATACGACGCGGCGCGAAGCCCTTCCGCCGCGAGCAGCCGGGCGATCGTGCGCGCAGTCGTCGACTTGCCGTTCGTGCCGACGACGTGGACGGACGCGAATGCCTGCTGCGGGTTCCCAAGGCGTTCGAGCAGCGCCGTGATCCGCTCGAGCCCGAAGCCGTCAGGCGGCCACGGGTTGAGCGACTCGACCCACTCGACCGCGGCGGAGCCTTTACGCGTCGCCGATTGCATCGAGCTCACGGCGGTAGCGATCGAGCTTGTCCCGCTCGGCGGCGACGACCTCGGCCGGCGCACTGGCGACGAACCGCTCGTTCGCGAGCGCTTTCTCCGCGCGAGCGATCTCCTTGCGCAGCCGCTCGCGCTCGGCTTCGGCGTTGCCGTTCTCGCGCTGCGGCGCGCGGGCCGGCTTCACGACCGCGTCGAAGATCCGCTGCTCGTCACCGTCGAGTTGCGGAACGACACCCGAGCGACGGAACACCTGCGCGTACTCCTGCACACGAGTGAGAGCGGCGGCAGCCGATTCGTCACCGGCCTCGGGCCAGGGTGCGACGATCAGCCGCGTCGTGCGATCAGGCAGATGCGACCAGATCTCTTCCGTGACGTGCGGCATCATTGGGTGCAGCAGCTTCACGAGCCGTTCGAGCGCGGCGGTCGCCGTCGCGCGGGCATCCTCGTCGCCGTCGTACAGCCGCGCCTTGACCGCCTCGAGATACCAGTCGCAGAAATCGTCGAAGGTCAGGTGGTACAGCTCGTCCGTCAGATGCGCGAAGTCGAATTCGCCGATCAGCCGCTCTTCGGCGCGTTGCGCCTGTGAAAGGCGCGCGAGGATCCAGCGCTCCTCCAGTGACGACGGGCGTTCGGCGGGACTGGCGCCGTCGCAGGCAGTGATGATCAGCCGCGCGGCGTTCCACAGCTTGTTCGAGAGCTTGCGGCCTTCCTCGAGAGCCGAGTCCGAGAAACGCACGTCCTGGGTGAGTGAGTTCTTCATCAGGCCGTAGCGAGTGGCGTCGGTCCCATGCTTCTCGATCAGCTCGAGCGGGTCGATGCCGGTCTTCAGCGACTTCGACATGCGACGCCCGTCGCGGGCGAGCACCGTCGAGTGGATCACGACGTCGCTGAAGGGAATCTCGCCGAGCAACTCGAGCCCGCAGAAGATCATCCGGTTTTCCCAGAGCCTGATGATCTCGCGCGCGGTCGTCTGCAAGTGACCGGGATAGAAGTACGCGAGGTCCGCGGTCTCCTCCGGCCAGCCCAGGGTCGCGAACGGCCACAGCGCCGAGCTGAACCATGTGTCGAGCACATCGGTCTCCTGGGTCAGCTCCCGCGAGCCACAGTCGGCGCACGCGGCCGGCTCGGTTTCCTCAACCGTCAGGTGGCCGTCCGGGCACGTCCAGACCGGGATTTGATGGCCCCACCAGATCTGCCGCGAGATGTTCCAGTCGGGCGCGTGCTCGAGCGAGTCGATCGCGAACCGGTGCTGGCTCTCGGGATGGAACACGATCCTGCGCTCGCGCAACGCCGCGAGCGCCGGCTGCTTGATCTCGTCCATCGCGCACCACCACTGGAGTGAGATCCGCGGCTCGATGTGCGTCTTGCACCGCTCGCAGACGGCGACGCTGTGGCGGTAGTGCTCCCGGCCCTCGAGCTGCCCCCGCTCCTTCACCCACGCGAGGATCCGGTCGCCGGCTTCCTTCTGCGTGAGTCCTTCCAGGCCCTCCGCGGTGACGCGACCGTCGGCGGCGATGCAGCTCGGCTCGGGCAAGCCATGGTCGCGGCCGATCGCGAAGTCGGTGGGATCGTGGCCGGGCGTGATCTTGAGCGCGCCGGTCCCGAACTCGCGCTCGACCCGGTCGTCTGCGATCACGGGCACGCGGCGCTCGACCCACGGGACGATCACCTCACGTCCGATCAGATGTTTGTACCGCTCGTCGTCGGGGTGAACAGCAACTGCAACGTCGGCTGGAATCGTCGCAGGCCGGACGGTCGCGATCGTGATGAAGCCGTCGCCGTCCGCGAGCGGATACCGAATCGTCGAAAGCGTGTCGTCGACGGTGACGTGCTCGAGCTCGAGATCCGAGAGCGAGGTCTCGTGGTGAGGGCACCAGTTGATGATGCGGTTCGCGCGGTAGATCCAGCCACGGCGATAGAGATGCACGAAGAAGCGCATGACGGCGCGGATGTATGCGTCGTCCATCGTGAATCGCGTGCGCCTGTAGTCGAGCGAGGCGCCCATGCGGCGGAACTGGACGAGGATCTTCCCGCCGTATTCGTGCAGCCACTCCCACACGCGCGCCTCGAACGCTTCGCGGCCGAGCTCCTGACGCGACGTGCCTTCGCTCACGAGCACGTTCTCGACGACGTTCTGGGTCGAGATACCGGCATGGTCATAGCCGGGCTGGAAGAGCGTGTTGAAGCCCTGCATCCGCTTCATGCGCACCACCGTGTCGCCGATCGCGAGCTGGAGGGCGTGCCCGGTGTGGAGCTCGCCGGTCACGTTCGGCGGCGGATGCGCGTCCACATACGGCGTGCGCGACGGGTCAGGGTCGGCGTTGTAGAGCCCTTCGGCCTCCCAGGTCTCCTGCCAGCGTTCCTCGACGCCGTGCGGGTCGTACCTCGGCTGCAGGTCTGCGCTCATCGGAGCGCCATCCTATGCCGCTCCTCGCCGCGACGATCGTTGCGTTCGCGGTCTATCTCGCGATCGCGTAGCCCTGCATGCCGCGCGGGTTCGCTGCGGCGCGGAGCTCCGCTCCCTCACGGGCGACCGCGCTGACGCGGCCGAGCGACCACGGGTCGGCGACCGTCACGTCGTGACCGCGCCGGCGGAGGTCCGCGACGACGTCGTCGCCAAAGCGGGACTCGACCGCGAGTGAGCGGAGCTTTGCGATCCGCGGCACGAAGGACGAGATCAGATGACGGGTCTCCCACTCCGGGGCGTCGATCGCCTCCTGCAGGTTGAGTCCCTGGTCGACGTGGCGAACGAGCGCGTGCAGCGCCCACTGCTCCTGCCGGTCGTCGCCCGGCGTGCCGTAGGCAAGCCACGGTTCGCCGTCGCGTAGGACAAGTCCCGGCGAGAGCGTCGTGCGTGGCCGCCGGCCCGGAACGAGCGCCGAGGGGTGACCCTCGTCGAGCCAGAACATCTGCGCACGCGTGCCGAGCGGCCAGCCAAGCGTCGGGATGACAGGCGAGCTCTGCAGCCAACCCCCGCTCGGCGTCGCCGAGATCAGGTTCCCGAACCGGTCGGCGACGTCTACGTGAACTGTGTCCCCGGGCGCGCCGCGCCCATGTACCTCATTGGAGGTTGCCAGCTTTGGCAGCCGCCCGAGACCCGGACGTAGCTCGCCACTCGCCTCCTCGCCGACGAGCGCGCGACGCTCCGCGGCATACGCCTTGGAGAGCAGCCGCTCGAGTGGGACATCCGGGTCGTCGCCATAGCTCGCGTCGCGGTCTGCGAACGCGAGCTTCGCGCACTCGGTCGTCACATGCACGAGCTCTGCCTCGCTCATGCTGCCGACGTCGAAGCCCTCGAGCAGCGCGAGCTGCTGGAGGCCCGCAGGCCCCTGACCCCAGGCCCCCGTCTTGCAGACGGTCAAGCCGCGGTAGTCGATCGTCGCGGGCGCTTCGAGCGTCGCGCGCCATGCGGCCAGGTCGGCGCCCGTGAGAAGCCCGCCATGTTCGCGCGAGAAGCGATCGATCGCCTCGGCGACGAAGCCCTCGTAGAAGACGTGCCGCGCCCGCTCGACGTCGCCGCCCGACTCGTCGAGCAGCCGCCGCCAGGTCGCCGCGAGCTGCGGGTTGCGGAAGGTCGAGCCGGGCTGTGGAGCTGGGAGGTACAGCTCGGCCGTCCCGGGCCACCCGCGCAGCAGCGCCTCGTCGCGCTCGACGACCGCCGTGATCCCCGGCACGACCGGGTAGCCGCGCTCCGCATAGCCGATCGCGTACGCGAGCACGTCGGCAAGCGGCCAGGTGCCGAACCGCTCGAGCAGAAGAAGCCAGCCGCCGACCGCGCCGGGGACGCACGCAGCGAGCACACCGGTCCCGGGAACGGCGTCGTACCCGAGATCGTGAAAGCACGCGATCGTTGCCGTCGCCGGCGCGACTCCCTGTGCGCAGAGGACGAGCGACTCGCCCCGCTCCGCCGACCAGAACACGACAGGCAGATCGCCGCCCGGCCCGTTCAGGTGAGGCTCGACGACCTGCAGGACGAAACCCGCTGCGCAGACGGCATCGAACGCGTTCCCGCCGCGCTCGAGGACCGACATCGCCGTCGCCGACGCGAGCCAATGTGTCGACGCGACCGCACCGAAGTTGCCGCGCAGCTCCGGCCGCGTCGTAAAGGTCACTTTGCGCGCGCGAAATCGGCGGCGACGTGCGCCAGGATCGACTGGAGCAGTTCGAACGAGTGCATCACGTGTTCGTGCGCAAGCTCGCGCGCCCCGGCGATCGAGCCGGCCGCGAGCGCCTGCCTGATCGCACGGTGCTCCGCCTGATTGCGCTCGTAGAGCCGATCGAGCTCCTCGTCGACGGGCGCCCACACCGTCGTGCCCGCAAAGCTACGCCGCGCCGCCTTCGCGACCGACTCGATGTAGGGCGCGTCGGCGGTGCGATAGAGCACGTCGTGAAACGCGTGGTTCGCACTCATCCAGTTCGCCATCAGCGACCTCCGGTCGCCGCCGGGCTCGCGTGACCGCACCTCCTTGGTCAGCCTCGCGAATCGCTTTTCGCACTCCTCGAGCTCGACGAGAGCTTCCGGCGTCAGCCTGCGCGCCGCGAGCTCGGTCACGAGCGCCTCCAGCTCCGCGCGCACGAGAAACGCTTCGCGCAGCTCGTCGCGTGAGACCTCGCGCACGCGCACACCGCGGTTCGGCACGAATGAGACGAGTCCGAGCGCGGCCAGCCGCCGCAGTGCTTCACGCACCGGTGTGCGCGAGACGCCGAAGCGCTCCGACAACTGCTCCTGCCGCAGGACGGCGCCCGGCTCGATCTCGCCCGAGACGATCGCTTCTTCGATCAGGACGGCGATGTCGTCTGCTTTGGTGCTCTCGAGACTCACGGAAGACGCGCGTAGGCCGTTGTCGTCAGGAAGTCCTTGAACGGCGTCGAGAGGGCGACCTCGGCGAAGACCTCCTTCGCCGCGTCTGCAGCCTCGACCTTTGCGATCTCGGCGCGCACTCGCGCCTCGTCGAAGCGGCCGGCCTGCACCCACGACCACACCTGAGCGCGCGAGATCTCCGCGGTCGCGGCGTCCTCCATCAGATTGTCGATCGCCGCCGCTCCGACCCCCTGAAGCCACGCGTCGAGATAGCGCACGCCGACGCTCACGTTCACACGCAGCCCCTCGTCCGTCACCTCGCCGCCCGGGATCTCGAAGTTCAGGAGATCCTTCTCCGACACGGAGACGTCCTCCCGCTTGCGATCGACCTGGTTCGCGCGCTCGCCGAGCACCGCGTCGAACTCGGCGAGGGCGACGGGCACGAGGTCGGGGTGGGCGACCCACGTGCCGTCGAAGCCGTTGCGCGCCTCGCGTTCCTTGTCCTCGCGCACCCTCGTCAGCGCGATCTCGTTCACCGCAGCGTCACGGCGCGATGGGATGAACGCCGCCATCCCGCCGATCGCGTGCGCCTCGCGCGCGTGGCAGGTCTGCACGAGCAGCTCCGTGTAGGCGTGCATGAACGGCACGGTCATCGTCACCTGCGCCCGATCGGGCAGCAGCGCGCCCATCTTCTTGATGCAGCTGAAGATGTAGTCCCAGCGGCCGGCGTTCAGAGCACACGAATGGTCGCGCAACTCGAAGAGGATCGCGTCCATCTCGAACGCCGCGAGGATCGTCTCGATCAGCACCGTGCACTTGATCGAGCCGCCGGGAAGCCCGAGCTCCGCTTCGGCGAGTGCGAACGCCGCGGCCCACAACCGCGCCTCGAGGTGCGACTCGAGCTTCGGGAGGTAGAAGTACGGCCCCGTTCCGCGTTCGAGCTGCTCGCGTGCGTTGTGGAAGACGACAAGGCCGAAGTCGAAGAGCGAGCCGCTGATCGGGCTGCCGTCGACCTCGTGGTGCCGCTCCACGAGGTGCCAGCCGCGCGGCCGGATCACAAGCGTGGCCGGCCTGTCGTTCAAGCGGTAGCGCTTCTCGCCGGCGTCGAGTTCGATCGTGCGGCGGACCGCGTCGCGCACGTTTTGCTGACCGTCGACGACGTTCTCCCAGCTCGGCGAGTTCGCATCCTCGAAGTCGGCCATGAACACCTTCGCGCCCGAGTTGAGCGCATTGATCATCATCTTGCGGTCGACCGGGCCCGTGATCTCGACGCGCCGGTCCTGCAGATCGGCAGGCGAAGGCGCGACGCTGAAGTCGACCGGCGCACGCACGAACTGCGGCTGACGCCCTTGCCGCTCGTCGCGTGCGGCGAGCAGGCGCTCACGTTCGGGATTCAGCTCACGGTGCAGCTGGTCGACGAAGGCGAGCGCCTCACGCGAGAGGACATCTTCGGCTACGCGAATTGCGCTTCCTCCGTGGAGCCGTGGAGCGCGAGCGTGGACGAGTTCTTGGACACTGCCTGCATCACCTGGTCGAAGTATCCCGCACCGACCTCGCGCTGGTGCTTCGTGGCGGTGTAACCGGCATCCTCGAGGGAGAACTCGAGTTCCTGCAATTCGACGTAGGCGCTCATCCCGCGGTCGCGGTAGCCCCGTGCTAGCTCGAACATGCCGGCGTTCAGCGAGTGGAAGCCCGCAAGCGTGATGAACTGGAACGCGTAGCCCCAGTCGCCGAGCTGCTGCTGGAACCCCGAGATCTCTTCGTCGGAGAGGGCCTTGCGCCAGTTGAACGACGGCGAGCAGTTGTACGCAAGCAGCTTGCGCGGATGCCGCTCGTGGATCGCCCGCGCGAACTCGCGCGCCTGGCCGAGGTCGGGCGTCGACGTCTCGAACCAGAGCACGTCCGCGTACGGCGCGTAGGCGAGCGAGCGTGCGATGGCGGATTCGAGCCCGTCCGTCACGTGGAAGAAGCCTTCGGCCGTGCGCTCGCCCGTCACGAACTGTTGATCGCTCTCGTCGACATCGCTCGTCAAGAGCGTTGCGCTGAGTGCGTCCGTCCGCGCGACCAGCACCGTCGGCACGTTGAGGACGTCTGCGGCAAGGCGCGCAGCGGTCAGCGTGCGGATGAACTGCGAGGTCGGCACGAGCACCTTCCCGCCCAAGTGGCCGCATTTCTTCTCGGCGGCGAGCTGGTCTTCGAAGTGAACGCCGGCGGCGCCTGCCTCAACCATCGCCCGCATCAACTCGTAGGCGTTCAGGGCACCGCCGAAGCCTGCCTCCGCGTCGGCGACGATCGGCGCGAGCCAGTCGGTGCCGTTGTGGCCTTCCGACCAGTCGATCTGATCGGCGCGGAGCAGGGCGTTGTTCAGTCGCCGTACGACCTGTGGCACCGAGTTCGCCGGATAGAGGCTCTGATCTGGGTACGTCGCGCCCGCGAGATTTGCGTCGGCGGCGACCTGCCAGCCGGAAAGATAGATCGCCCGCAGACCTGCCCTCACCATCTGGACGGCCTGGCCACCGGTCATTGCCCCGAGCGCGTTTACGTAGGCGTGCGGAACCTCTGACGAGCCGGTCAGCAGGCGCCAGAGCCGCTCGGCTCCAAGCCGGCCGAGGGTGCACTCCGGCACGACCGACCCCCGTAGCCGCACGACTTCCTCGGCGCTGTAGGAGCGGCGGATGCCCGCCCAGCGCTCGTCCTGCGCCCACTGCGCTTCCAAGTGGCGCGTCTGATCTTGGATCCGAGTTTTGGTCTCCACGCTGGCTCCTGACTCGATTACGACTGTCCTGGGATCCTAGATTTGGCGATTGGTGCCTGTCAAGCGGCAATACCTCCTATTTTGGATCCAGTATCTCCTTTACACCGGCAGACATTGGATCCGAACGCGACGAAGTTTGGGACCTCGGACGGCTCGCGCAGCCGCTTTACCGGCTGGCGTTCGCGGATCACGTCCTCGAGCACGCCGGCACTTGGGACGACCGCGTCGAGCCGGCCAAAGCGATCGAGCGCCGCCTGGACGACGCCGAGGTTGCCATCGCGGGGCGTCAGATCTGCGTCGTCGACGTCGACGCCGTGCACGTCCCAGCCGTCTGCTTCCAGGCGGCTCACGCTTACCGCGCCGATTCCACCGCCCCTACTCGTAGTAGCGGAAGACGACGTCGGCCACGCAGACCGGCTTGTCGCCACCCTCGCGCTCGACGGTCGCCGTCATCGTCACCTGGCCGCCGCCCGCGATCTCCTCGACCTCCTTGACCTCGAAGGTCGCACGCACACGCGAATCGACCGCCACGGGCGCCGGGAACCGCACGCGGTTGAGCCCGTAGTTGATGCCCATGCCTCCCTGGCGGGGGACCACCTCGTACGAGGCAGCCGGGAGGAGCGAGAGGGTGAGGTAACCGTGACCGATTGTCGTGCCGAACGGCCCTTCCTTCGCACGCTCGGCATCGACGTGGATCCACTGGTGATCGCCGGTCGCCTCGGCGAACGCATCGATTCGCGTCTGCGGGATCTCGATCCAGCTCGACGGCCCGAAGATGTCTCCGACGTTCACCGGATGTCCCCCCATGGAACGACGGTCGCGGCCCACGTGTATCCCGTTCCGGCGGAGAGGAGCAGCACGGCATCGCCGTTGGGCACACGCACGTCGCGCACGGCGCGTTCGAGCAGCGAATCCACGCCGCTCATGTGGCACGTGTCGTCGAGGTACACGGCTTGATCTTCGCGCATTTCGAGCTCCGAGTATAACGCGAGGCACGTCGAAAGCTTCGTGAGCCCGAGCGCGGCAGCGCAAGCTTTCGGTGCCGAGCTAGCTAGGCGGATTCTTCGGCGAGCTCTTCGGGCTCGATGTCTGCACCCGCGCTCGTCACGAGCGTCGGCTTCAGGCCCTTCTCGATCGTCTCCTTGGTGATCACGCACTTGGAGACGTCCTTGCGCGAGGGCAGCTCAAACATCACGTCGAGCAGCGCGTTCTCGATGATCGACCGCAGGCCACGCGCGCCGGTCTCGCGATGCAATGCCTTGTCGGCGATCGACCAGAGCGCGTCATCGGTGAAGACGAGATCGATGTTGTCGTAGTTGAAGAAACGCTGGTACTGCTTCACGAGCGCGTTCTTCGGCTCGGTGAGGATCTGCACGAGGTCCTCACGCTTCAGCTGATGCACGGCAGACAGGACGGGCAGACGGCCGATGAACTCGGGGATGAGCCCGAAGTTCAGGAGATCCTCCGGCATCACCTCGCCCAGGAGCTCGGCGCTTTCCGCATCGCGCTTCGACGAGATCTGGCGGCCGAAGCCGACGGCGTTCTTGCCGATGCGCTTGGCGATGATCTTGTCGATGCCGGCGAACGCACCGCCGCAGATGAAAAGGATGTTCGTCGTGTCGATCGAGAGGAACTCCTGGTGCGGGTGCTTGCGCCCGCCCTGCGGAGGAACCGAGGCAACCGTGCCCTCGAGGATCTTCAGCAGCGCCTGCTGCACGCCCTCGCCAGAGACGTCGCGCGTGATCGACGGGTTGTCCGCCTTGCGCGCGATCTTGTCGACCTCGTCGATGTAGATGATCCCGGTCTCCGCCTTCTTGATGTCGAAGTCGGCGGCCTGGATCAACTTGAGGAGGATGTTCTCGACGTCCTCGCCGACGTACCCGGCTTCGGTCAGCGCGGTCGCGTCGGCGATCGCGAAGGGAACGTTGAGGATGCGCGCGAGTGTTTGCGCGAGATGCGTCTTGCCGCAGCCGGTGGGGCCGAGCAGCATGATGTTCGATTTCTGCAGCTCGACCTCGCCGTCCTCCGCACCCATCTGCACGCGCTTGTAATGGTTGTAGACCGCGACGGCAAGACTGCGTTTGGCCTCTTCCTGCGAGACGACGTACTCGTTCAGCTCACCGTAGATCTCGGTCGGGCGCGGCAGGTTCTCGAGGTCGAGCGAGCTCGGCGCCGTCAGCTCTTCGTCGATGATCTCGTTGCAGAGATCGATGCACTCGTCGCAGATGTAGACCCCGGGGCCGGCGATGAGCTTCTTGACCTGCCGCTGCGATTTGCCGCAGAAGCTGCAGAGAAGCTGTTCGTTTCCTTCGCTCGCGCGCGCCATCCCCTACTCCTTTTACCCCGGATTCACCGAAACGGCTAGGTCGAGCCGTATTAAGCAGCGGCCTCGGTGCGGGTCATGTCGCGGTTCGTGATCACCGTGTCGATGATCCCGTAGTCCACTGCTTCAGCCGGGCTCAGGAAGAAATCTCGTTCCATGTCGCGCGAAATGTCCTCCTGGGTCTTACCGGTGTGAGTGGCGTAGATCTCTTCCAGACGGCGCTTGAGGCCAATCACCTCGCGGGCCTGGATCTCGATGTCGGTGCCCTGGCCCTGGAACCCGCCGGACACTTGATGGATCAGGATCCGTGAATTCGGCAGCGACATGCGCTTCCCTTTCGCGCCCCCGGCGAGCAGCAGCGAGCCCATGCTCATCGCGATGCCGACACAGATCGTCTGGATGTCCGGCTTGACGAACTGCATCGTGTCGTAGATCGCGAGCCCTGCGTAGACGGAGCCGCCGGGCGAGTTGATGTAGAGGAAGATGTCCTTGTCGGGATCCTCGGACTCGAGGTGCAGGAGCTGGGCGATGATGAGGTTCGCGATCTGATCGTCGACGGGCGTGCCGAGGAAGACGATGCGCTCGGCGAGCAGGCGCGAGTAGATGTCGAAGGCGCGCTCGCCGCGCGAGGTCTGTTCAACGACCATGGGAATCAAAGGCATCTCGTTTACTCCTTGCTGCCGGGGGTCCAAAGTTTCGGGGTCTCGGCCGCCTGCTCCTGCTCCGGCGTCCAGATCGCCTCACGCGCTTCGTGCAACTCGGGCGCGATCGGCTTCACCTCGGCTGCGACGCGGTCGAGGGCCTTCTTCAAGCGGATGTCGTCTCTGACGCGATCGGCGCCGCCCTCGCTGACGAACTGCTCGATGTCCTCGTCACTCTCACCGGCCTCGCGCAACTCTGCGCGGATATCGTCGTCCGAGACCTGGATGCCCAGCTTGTCGGCAACAGCCTCGAGCACGACCTCGCGCGCAACCGACATCGCCGCCTCGCCGCGCAAGCGCGCTTCGAGTACCTCGGGCGACTGGCCGGTCAGCTGCAGATAGGTGTCCGCGTCGATGCCGCGAACCTGAAGACTGCGCGCGAGCCCGGTCACGAGATCGCGCGTTCGCGTTTCGAGAAGCGGGCCCTCCGGGCGGAACTTCGTCGCCTTCACGAGCTCGTCGATTGCAGCTGCACGGAAGAGACCGTCGAGCTCTTCCTCGACCTCGTCTCGTAGCCGCCCCTCGATCTCGGAGCGCAGCTCGTCGAGCGTGTCGAACTCCGATGCCGCCCTGGCGAGATCGTCGTCGAGCGGCGGGAGGACGCGCTGCTTCAGCTCCTTGAGCGTCACGTTGGCGGTACGGCGTGTGCCGTCGCCAAGCTCATACGCCACCTCCCGGCTCTCTCCGATCCCAAGGCCACGAATGCCCGACTCGATCTCCTCGACGAGGCGGTCCGAGCCGAGATCGACCACATAATCCCGCTGTGCCGTGCCGTCGTCGGCGATCAGGTCGAGCACGGCGGTGTCGCCGTCCTCGGCATGACGCCCTTCAACCGGCACGAGCTCACCGACCGTCTTCTGGAGCGCCTCGAGCTCGGCCTGCACGGCCTCGGCGGGCACCTCGGCTTCGTGCCTCGGCACCTCGAGCTGCGTCCAGTCGGCGGGGTCGGGCTTGGGCTGCACGACGACGGTGGCTGAGAACCGCCAATCCTCGCTCTCGCTGGCGGGCAGCTCGTATTCGTACTCCGGCAGCGCGACCGGATTCACGCGTGCGCGCGTGGCGGCGCTCCAGAACCAGCCGCCGATATGACTCTCGACGGCCTCGGAGTAGAGCCGCTCCTTCCCGACCCGCTGGAGCAGAATCGGCATCGGTACCTTCCCCTGGCGAAAGCCGGGGATCCGAACGGTCGCGGCGAGATCATTGGCAGCGTGCTCGACGGCGTGATGGACGTCGTGGGCCGAGACGTCGACGGTCAGCTTGACCTTGTCGTCCGAGAGCTGTTCAACGGTGGGATTCATCAGGTCGGGCCATTGAACCAGACCTGTACGTTGCTGGGCCGTGGACGCCGAGACCGCCATTCGCTCGCGCAGGACACACAAGCAATTCGGGCCGGCGCCGGTCGAAGACGCAATGCTGCGAAATCTGCTCGAGCTGGCCCGGTACGCGCCGAACCACAAGCTGACCCAGCCTTGGCGCTTTCGGCTGCTCGGGCCGGCGACCCGCGAGCGCCTCGCACACGCCGTCGGCGAGAAGGAGGCTGCGAAACTCGCGCGCGCCCCGACACTCGTACTCGCGACGGCAGCCCTGAGCGGCGACCCGCACACCGACGAGGAGGATCTGCACGCGACCGCTTGCGCCGTCTACGCCGTGCTGCTCGGGGCGACGTCACGCGGCCTTGCCTCCTACTGGCGCACACCAACGGCGTTCGGTGAGCCCGCCGTCCACGAGCTGCTCGAGCTCGACGCAGGCGAGCGGGTCGTCGGTCTCATCCACCTCGGCGGGAAGGTCAGCGAGCCGCCGGCGAGGGAGCGAGCGCCGCTCGACGAGATCTTGCGGCTCCTGCCGTAGACCAGTGCGGGCGAGAGGAGTCGAACCTCCAAGAGCCGAAGCCCACCGGGACCTAAACCCGGCGCGTCTGCCAGTTCCGCCACACCCGCGCGAACGACCTCGCCTAAGCGTACTCGGCCGGGTGCCGGCCACCGGCGAGCCGCGCGACGATCAACCCGCAGCGAGCGGCGCAAAGAACCGGTCGGCCCGGGCCCAGAACGCACGCCGCGAGCCCTCGTCGTCACGGAGCACCGAGAGATGATCCGCCACGAAGAAGCCGTGTGAGTGCACGACTTCGAAGTGAACATCGGCGTAGGGGAACCCGGCGATCGCAAGTTGCGTGACGAGTTGGTTCGCGCCGATGTTCGCGACCGTCTGATCCTGGTCGCCGGCGAGGATCAGCACCTTCGTGCGTCCGTCGAGCGGCGCCAGATTCAGCGGCTCATCCATCGTCCCGGCCGGGAAGACGCTCAGGATTCGTCGCGGCACCAGGCCGGCCGAGGCCGAGACGCTCGCATAGTCCATCACGAGCCGACCGCCGCGCGAATACCCGACCGCCGCGACCGGAACCCCCGCCGGAACGTGCGCGGACGCGACCGCCAGGCCCTGCACGAGGTGCTTCAACGCACCGTTCTGTTGCGGGAAGGCCTCGTAGGCCGGGTAGACGGCCTCGTATCCCTCTCGCGCAAGATGCTCGAGCCACGGCCGGTGGTAGTACGGGGTCGTTTCGCGCCGGTCGCCGAGCCCGTGGACGAAGAGCACGACGAGCCTGGGGTTCGTCGCTGGAGCGAACACCCACGTGCGCTCCGCCCCGCGCCCGTACGACCGGACGCTGAAGGAGGCACTGATCGCGTGAGGAGTGCGCGCGGCGCTACCACCGCACGCCGCGAGCAGGAGCGGCAGAAGAAGTGCCAGGCGCCTCATCGACCGCTGAGACACGCGCGCCGGTGAGTTTGTTGTTGCGCACGCGTTAAGCGGCGCTCTCGCTGGTGTCTCTAGACGTCGTGCGCCATCGCGAGAATGTCTTCCCGCGACTTGGTACCGACCATCTCGGGATGTTTCTCGCCGATGTGCTTCTCGGTCGCCGCTACGAGCTCGTCGTCGTTGGCACCGGTGACCGTCTCGCCACACGGGCAGTCGATCTGCTTCGCCATTGTCGCTTCTCCTTCGGAGTCGAGGTCACTGCCTAGTCTCTCTCATAAACCGCCTGCACGTGGAGCCCCATGGCTCATGCGGTCAGGATGGCCCCGGGTGGAATCGAACCACCGCACGGAGCTTCGAAGGCTCCCGCTCTGTCCGCTGAGCTACGGGGCCGAACTCGCAGAGCTTAGCGGCGGACGGTGCGTACGGCCCGGGCGTCCGTGCATGAGCAAGCGAAACGGAGGGTGGCGGACGGGGCTCGAACCCGCGACCACCGGGACCACAACCCGGGGCTCTACCAACTGAGCTACCGCCACCGTGCGCCGGTCATCGTATCGGCCGTCAGGTGGGCCTGTTCGACACGGTGAGCGTCGTCGAGGCGAGAGCGGTCGAGCCGTCCGCCCAGATCGCGAGCACGGCGAAGCTGTGCTGACCGTCGGTGACGCTCACAGTGTCGAAAAGACACGTGTCACACGGGGCTCCGAAGGGTGGGGAGCGCTCTGCGTGGTAGAGCATGCCGTCCAGGAAGAAGTAGACCGAGGTGAGAATACGCCCCGGCGCAGATGCCGACGCCGTCCAAGAGACGAAGCCGGAGAGCGGCGCTCCCGACCCGTCGCCGATCGCCTGAGACACCATCTGGTGGGCAGGCGCGTTCGCGACAGTGGCCGAGACGGAGTTGAGGACGGTGGAGCCGTCCGCGAAGAACGCCTCGGCGCCGAAAACGTGGGTGCCATCGGACACGTGTGTGGTGTCGAACGCGCACGTGTCGCATGGAGCGCCGTAGGGCGCGGACAGCTCGGTGTGGTAGGGGGAACCGTCGATGAAGAACTCGACCCGCGAGACTGCGGCGAGCGATGCGGCCACCTGGGCGTCCCAGCCGATCGAGCCCGACAGGGTCGTTCCGTCGGCGATCGACTGGATGACTGCAGCGGAGGCGGGAGGCTCGGAGACGTCGTTGCTCACTCCGTCTGCGCCGTAGCCGGTGCAGGGGCTGCCGGGTTTGAGGGTGTAGTTGTGGTTGGCGCGGTCGGTGTAGAGGGGGTCGAGGGTTTTGTTGTTGGTTGCGGTGTAGCCGCCGTCGCTTGTCTCGATGTCGCCTTTTTGGTTGCCGTAGACGCAGTTGTCGTGGAAGGTGTTGGC
>JBBQLT010000009.1:0-110761 GCA_038328165.1 Gaiellales bacterium | reverse complement strand
GCTGTCGGAGACCAACGCCGGACGGCCAGCCCGGGCAGCGACCCGATAGTCGTCAGCGAAAACGTAGCCTGCAATAACAAGGGCTTCCAGATCCGTCATCTCGAGCTCCAATCTCGAGAGGACACAGGTCTGGAAGCCCTTGTTCGTCATCTGCCAGGTCCCTGCCGACCCGACCGACTTTCACATCAGCCCTCTAGTTCGCGTATCAGTTCTGCCGCGGTCTCGGGGGGCGATGCCGGCGGTTTCGCCCCTGAGAACGGGTTTGCTCAGCCGCCGGTGAAGCCCCCGAACAGTTGGTGGATCGGGAACCCGGCTGACTTGCTTTTCTGGCCGAGTGCGTTGACGGCGTCGCCAGCAGCCGTCAGGTCGCTGATGCCGAAACTGCCGCCTTTCAGCTTCTGTTCGAGTGCGGTGAACTGGTCGACCATCAAGGCGATCGGTGTCAGCAGCGGTTTCAGGACGCTGCTGTTGTTTGCGTCTTTGCAGGCGATCTTCAGTTCGTGCCAGATGAACGCCGCCGCAAGAGCAGCCTTGATCCCGGCCTTCAGCCGGCCAGGCTGACCCGATTTGAACGCTCCTGCGGCGAGCGGCTTGTAGATGTAGCGGTGAAAGGCACCGAAGGCGAGCCCCATGTGGAACACAAACTTCGTCTTCGCGAAATGCACCTTGCCCGTGTCGCAGACAGTCGCCTGCGCCGTCCGTGCTTGCAGCGGCGCGGCGCCCGCGGTGGCTGTGCCACTGATCGCCGCGAGCGCGACGACCAAGGCGAAGAGCGATCCGATCCGCAATTTTTTGCTTTTGCCCATTACGTCCTCCCTGAGTCGGGAATCAGGCAGGTCAACTTCCGGGTGGTGTCGCCGCTGGTGATGTCGTCGGATCGCCAGGGGCGCCGGGATCCTTCAATGCATCGGCCGCCTCTTTTGCCTTGTCGGCCAGGCTGCCCTTCTCGCCTGCGATTTTCTCGAGTTCCATCGCGTCTTCTTTGACCGATTCCATGCCGCCGCGCTGGTCGATCAGCTTCTTCGCTTCATCGCCGAGTTTCTTCAAATCCATTAGATGCCCTCCGCTTCGTTAGTAGCTTAGATGGCGGGGAAGCGCCTTTGCTTCCTCGATCCAACGACCAACCTCTGCCTCGCTCGGGACACGGTTGGTCAGGTTCTTCTCCGCGTTCACCTCGGCCATCTTCGCAGCCAGATTCGGGCCGTTGCGATGACCAAGCTCGGCCACGGTGTCCACACCGGCGGCCTCGAGCAGCTCCGCGTACTGGCCCGCGACGCCGTCGATCCGAAACAGATCGGCGTGATTGACCCACTTCAAGATCAGCTTCTCACTGATCCCCGTTTTCTCGGCGATTCCTTTGCGGCCCGCGGACGTCGCCCCTTCACCAAGGAGCGCCTCCGTCGTCTTCAACCCGGCTGCTGACAGCTTCTCGGCATGGGAGCCGCCAACCCCTTCGATCTCCTCCACGCCCGCCATCGCCACTCCCTCGGTTGTCATGGACGGCGTCGCGCGGGAGCCTACCCTCAACGAGGTTCGGGCGACGCCCAGACTCATGACAACCACCTGACCGGCCCTTCCCCCTTGAGGTTCGGTTTAGACGGTGAGAGGCTCCCGCCTCGTCGGCACCCTCGCCGATGCCAGACCCACTCAAGACCAAGGGGAACAACCAATGCTGAAAGAGTTCAAAGACTTCCTACTCAAGGGCAACCTGATCGAACTCGCGGTTGCCTTCGTGATGGGCATCGCCTTCGCCGCAGTCCTCAACGCGTTCGTTGCCGACATCATCACTCCGATCATCGGTGCGATCGTCGGCAAGACCGACTTCAGCAACCTCACCTTCACAATCCACAACTCGAAGTTCCTCTACGGCGCCTTCATCACCGCCCTGATCCAGTTCGTCTCAATCGGCGCCGCAGTCTTCTTCTTCATCGTCAAGCCCGTCCAGGCACTGCTCGCCCGCAGGCCCGACAGAACAGCCGAAGAGGAAGGACCCAGCGACGAAGAACGCCGTCACCAGGAACTCCTCGCAGCCCTCCAGGGAAACCGCATCTAACGGCCAGCAGCCTTCGTTCGTGAGGATTCGACGCCGGCGCGCCTTCGACTACGGGTGCGCCGGCCGAGTCCTCTCGCAGCGTCCGACCGTTCCCAAACCAAAGATCACACGCCACGCCGCTCTTGAGTGATTGGCCGCCGGGCCGACCATGAGAGTCATGGCGGTGGTAGCCCGGCACACGCACTTCCCGACCTTGACGGCCTCGCACTCGAGTTCGTCCGGCTCAAGCGTCGCCTCACTGAATCTTCGCCACCCTCATGAGCGGCTTGTCGACCGCCTCGGGCAGTTCCCCAGCGACGTGACTAGCTTCAGGGAGCAAAGGCGGCCGCGGAGATCACAGCCATGACAGCCCGCGTGGAGCACACCCGGGTTCTCTTGCCGCCGATTCGTTGCGTCGGCTAAACACCGACCCGGCGGCGATCCGAACGCCGGCGCGCTGACACCGACGCGACCTGATCGAAACATGACCTGGATCTGCCCCGGATCACGCACCGAACGTACGGACGGCGCACTATCCCTTCGCAGGGCGGTAGGTGAGGACGAGGTTGCCATTCGAGTACACCGTCGAGCCGGCGAGGTCGAGCACCTTCTTGCCGGTGACGCCGTCGAAGATGCGCTTGCCGGTGCCGAGCACGACCGGCGAGACCATGAGGCGGATCTCGTCGACGAGCTCGAGCTCGAGCAGCGTCCGGACGAGCTGCTGGCTGCCCGCGATCATGACGTCGGCACCGTCCTGCGCCTTCAGCTCGGCGACCTCCGCCGCGACGTTCCCGTCGATGATCGTCGAGTTGTTCCACTCCGCCACCTGGAGCGTCGTGGAGACGACGTACTTCGGCAGGCTGTTCATCCGGTCGGCGAAGCCCACGTCGTCCTTGATCGTCGGCCACGCCTTCGCGAAGCCCTCATAGGTCACGCGTCCGAGCAGGATCGAGCCGGTCGCGTTGAGCTCGTCTAGCTTGTAGCTCATCGAGTCAGGGGTCGAGAACTGAAAGCTCCAGCCGCCGTGCTCTTAGCCTTCCGCGCCGCCGGGATCTTCCATCACACCGTCGAGACTCACGAACTCCGTTACAAACAGCTTCCTCATCCTCTCGCTCCTTCTCTCGAGTGGGTCCTTCGTGCCGACGGGAGCCACGCGGGAAACTCATCGGGATGAGTTTCCGTGGCGTGGCCCGTCTTCTCTCCACGATGGCTGCGATCCTCCGGCCCGGCGCGGTGATTGATCCGTCAGCGCTCACGGCGCAACTTCGAGCGCTCGTGCGCGCCGGCGCAATGTCGGTCGTGTGTGACGTGAGCGCGATCGTGCAACCGGACGCCGGCGTTGTCGACGCCCTTGCCCGCCTCCAACTGACAGCGCGCCGACTCGGCTGTGACCTGCGGCTTCGGCGCGAGTCCCTCGAGCTTGAGCAATTGCTCGACTTCGTCGGACTTGCCGAGGTGCTACGCCTCGAGGTGGGGAGGCAGTCCGAAGAGCGGGAATAGCGTCTCGGTGTCGAGGAAGAACGTGAATTCGGCGATTCCGCCTCCTGCCAGCTCCAGCACCTGCAATGCCCAGGGCGTATACGTGCCGTTCGGGCCGCCCGGCTTGTACTGGCCAAACGCAGGCGACCCGTTCGCGACGGTCGGAACGAGTCGCGAGTTCTTGCACCCGATCCCGTAGCCGAACCACCATTCGAGAATCTGCTCGCGACCGTGCAGCCACAGCTTGTACGGCGGCATCGACTGTGTCGCATCCTCGTGGAGCAGCGACGTGAGCGCGGCCATGTCGTAGCGCTGGAACGCGTCGACGTAGCGCTCGAGCAGCGCACGCTGCGCATCGTCGAGCGGCGCGGCGGTATCACCGGCCGCAACCTCCGTGGCATCGAGCGTCGCGCGGGCGCGCTGCAGCGAGCTCGTGACGGACGCGACGCTCGTGTCCAGCAGCTCGGCGACCTCGCTTGCCTTCCAACGCAGCACCTCGCGCAGGATCAGGACGGCACGCTGGCGCGGCGGGAGGTGCTGCAGCGCGGCGACGAACGCGAGCTTGATCGTCTCGCGCGTTGCGGCGAGCTCGGCCGGATCGGCATCGGAGGACACGACGCGCGCGTCGGGAATCGGCTCGAGCCACGGTACCTCCGGGAACGTCGGGCCGGGCGGTGAGGTCGAGTCCCACGCCGGCCCGAAGTCCATCGGGCGGGCGCGACGCTCGCGGCCCGTCAGCATGTCGAGGCAGACGTTCGTCGCGATGCGGTAGAGCCACGTGCGCAGCGCGGCTCGTCCTTCGAAGCGGCCGTAGTTGCGCCACGCGCGCACGAGGGTCTCCTGGACCGCGTCTTCGGCCTCGAACGAGGAGGCGAGCATCCGGTAGCAGTAGGCGGTCAGCTCGACGCGATGCTGCTCGAGGTGGAGATCGAGCTCTCCGGAGGTGCGGGTCGCCGACATCACGGCCATGGTAATCAGTCTGCCTCCGCGGCGGCGAGGCTGCCTCCGGCGTGCCGAGACGCCGACATTTCGGGCGTCCGGGTGCGCAGGAGCGCGGCGCCCACGGTGGCGGCCGCGACGGCGAAGAGCGCGCCGGCGATGAACGCCGCGTGGTAACCGCCGTTGAGCGCAGCAAGTGGCGCGTGCGATGCGCGCAGGGTCGACGTTCGTGATGCGGCGAGGCTCGCGAGCACGGCAAGACCGAGCGCACCGCCCATCATGAACGCCGTGTTGACGACGCCGGAGGCGAGCCCGGATTCCTCCGGCGCGACGTCGCTCATCGCGGCCAGCAGCATCGGGTTGAACGCGATCCCTGCGCCGAACCCGAGCAGGATCATCGCGGGCAGGACGTCGCGCAGGAAGCTGCCGCCGACCGGGGCGCGTGCGAAGAGGAGCAGCCCGCCCGCCGCAAGCGCGAGACCGGCCGCGAGCGGCTTGCGAAAGCCGAAACGCATGACCAGCTTTGCGGAGAGGCCGAGTGAGAACGCGCCCATGATCAGGTTGGCAGGCAGGAACGCGAGTCCCACCTTGAGCGGGCTGTAGCCGAGCACGAGCTGCAGATAGAGCGCGGAGAGAAAGAACCACGCGAACATCGCTGCGGCCCACAGCACACCGACGACATTCGCTGTCGCGACATTGCGGTGCCTGAAGATCCCGAGTGGCATGAGTGGCCGAGCGACGCGGGACTCGATGGCGAGGAACAGCGCGAGCAGCGCGACTGCGCCTGCAAGCAGGCCGAGCGTCTCGCCCGAGCTCCAGCCCGCCCGGTTGCCGTTCACGATCGCGTACACGGCAAGCATGAGCGCGCTTGTCACGGTGAGGGCACCCGCGATATCCACGCGGCCGTTCGCCGGCTTGCTGTGAGCGGCGGGCAGCAGCCGCAGCGAGAGCGCGAACACCGCAACTCCGATCGGGAGATTGACGAGGAAGATCCAGTGCCAGTTGAGCGAGTTCGTGAGGATGCCGCCGAGCAGCACCCCGATGCTGCCGCCGCCCGCGAGGACAAAGCCGAAGACACCCATCGCCTTCGCGCGCTCGGCGGGCTCGGTGAACATGACCATGATCAGCGAGAACGCAACCGCCGAGACGACCGCCCCCCCGAGGCCCTGTACGGCGCGCGCGCCTTCGAGCAGGTGCTGCGAGTTCGAAAGGCCGCAAGCGAGCGAGGCTGTCGTGAACAGGGCGATCCCGATCAGAAACAGCCTGCGGTGTCCGAAGATATCGCCGAGCCGCCCGCCGAGCAGCAGGAAGCCGCCGAAGGTAAGGAGGTACGCGTTCACGACCCACGCAAGCGACGTCTGCGAGAAGCCGAGATCGGATCTGATCGACGGCAGAGCGACATTCACGATCGTCGTGTCCAGGACGATCATCAGATCGCCCAGGCAAAGGATGATCAGCGCGAGCCACCGCGTCCGGTTGTCCATGCTCATGTCGTCTCCCTCGTCGAGGTCTCAGTCATACCCAATGGACGACAGCCGGCCGCGAAATTCATCGCGGGACGTTCCTGCCCTCGACCCGCGTTGTGAACCCAAATGAAGGAGCGGCCCACACTCGGGGTGATTCGGGGGAGCTCCCTGTACGTCGGAGCCCTGATCGGCCCCGGGCTGCTGCTCGTGCCCGCGCTTGCCGCCCAGGCGGCGGGGGCCGCCTCGATCGTTGCCTGGGCTTGCCTGCTCGTGCTGTCGGCGCCGCTCGCTGTCACGTTCGCAGCGCTCGGCGTGCGGAATCCGGTCGCGGGGGGCGTGTCCGAGTACGTTCGCGAGGGCTTCGGTGCTGCCGCCGCCGCGGTCACCGGCGGCTGGTTCCTCGGCGCGGTCATGCTCGGTGCGCCGGCGGTGTCACTGATCGGCGGGTACTACGTCGCCGACCTGACCGGCTCAGGCAGTACCGTCGCGGCCGGAGTCGGGCTCGCGATGTTCCTCGCGGTGCTCCTCGCGAATGCTTTCGGCCTGCGCGTTTCGTCGGCCTTTCAGCTCGGGCTCTCGTCGGTCCTGATCGCCGTGATCGCGGTGGCGATCTCCGTCGCCCTTCCGTCGCGCGGGGCTCACCACTGGACGCCGTTTGCCCCCCACGGCTGGTGGGCGGTCGGCACGGCCGCGAACCTCCTCGTCTGGTTGTTCCTCGGCTGGGAGGCAGGAGCGCAGCTCGCCGGCGAGTTCCGACGTCCCGAGGTCGAGCTGCCGCGCGCGATCGCGCTCGCGTTCGGCGTCGTCACCGTTCTCTACATCGGGCTCGCGGTCGCGACGATCGGGGTGACCGTCGGCACCGAGTCGCGCGTGCCGCTCGCGGATCTCGTCTCGGTGGGCTTCGGTCGTGCGGGTCGAGATGCCACCGCAGTCCTCGCCGTTGCGCTCACGATGGGAACGATGAACGTCTACCTCGGCGTCTCGGCCAAGCTTGCCGCCTCGCTCGCAACAGCGGGCGAGTTGCCTCGGTGGCTCGGCGTCGACGCGCGGCTGAGCGTGCCGCGGCGGCCGCTCGCTCTCATTGCGGTCGTCGCGATCGTCATTTTCGGCGGGCTCGTCGCGGGCATCGGCACGACGGAGGACCTCGTTCGCGCCACGTCCGCGCTCTTCATCTCCGTGTACGTGCTCGCGCTCGCGTCGGCGGTGAAGATCCTCGGCGGCCCTGTTCGGCTTGCGGCGATGGCGGCGCTCGCCCTGACGCTCGCCCTCGCGGTCTTCTCGGCGCAGTTCCTGCTCGTGCCGGCGGTCGCTGCCGCCGCCTCGCTCCTGCTGCGGCATCGCCTGCTACACGGCCAACCGCACTTCGCCGCCGACGAGCACGCGCTCGATCTCCAAGCGGTCGTCGAGCACGATGAGATCGGCCGGTAGTCCGATGCCGATGCGGCCGAGTGACGGGTCGTCGAGCACGCGCGCGGGCGTCGAGGACGCGGCACCGAGCGCGTCCTCGAGCGGTACGCCGAGCGCGTGCAGGTTGCGCACTGCTTCGATCATCGTCAACACGCTGCCGGCGAGCACACCGTCGGGACCACGCACGGTTCCCTCGTGCACGTGCACGTCCAGGTTCCCGAAGCTGTAGGACCCATCGGCCACACCCGCGGCGGTGATTGCATCGGTGACGAGTGCGAGGCGGCCGGCTGCGGCGCGCCACGCAACCATCGTCGTCTCGGGGGCAAGGTGAATTCCATCGAGGATGATCGAGACGATCACGTCGTCGCGCGCGAGTGCGGCCCCGACGATTCCCGGATCGCGGTGCAGGAACGGGCGCATTGCATTGAACAGGTGGGTGACACTGCGCACGCCCCGGTCGAAGGCGGCATTCGCCTGGCCCGCAGTCGCGTCGCTGTGTCCGACCGACACTGCGACTCCGCGCTCGAGCAGGCGGTCGATCAAACCGCCGGCACCGGGAAGCTCGGGCGCCAGGGTCATCAGGCGCACGGGCCCGCCGTCGAGCAGACGGTCGAGCAGCGCCGGATCGGGGTCGCGCCGCGCCGATGCCTCGTGGGTGCCGAGGCGATTCGGCGAGAGAAACGGCCCCTCGAGATGCATCCCGAGGATCCGCGGGCGTGACTCTCCGGCCGGGATCTCCCGCATCGCGGCGAGAATCTGGTCTTCCGGGCTCGTGATCAGGGTCGGCAGGTAGGCCGTCACGCCAGTCTCGAGGAGCGCCTCGCCGGCGCGTGCGTAGGCGGCGGTGTCGGCGTCGAGGAAGTCGACGCCGCCGAAGCCGTTCACCTGCAGATCGATGAAGCCGGGCGCGGCGATCCCACGCCGGTTCCGGCCTGCGAGGCCGTAGCCGACGACGGAGCCCGCGACCACCTCGACATCCCCCGGCACGAGGATCCCGTCGACGAGGGCCGCTTTGACGTTGAGCCTCATCTCCCACCGAGCTTCATCGGCGCAGTCTAGGCCCGAGTGACCCTTCTGGTCAATACCACTTCTGGAGAGCCGCTTGATTTCGCCCGATCTGGTCTATACCATCGCCTCGAAGCGCGATGGCAGAGATTCGGCTTGAACATGTCGGCAAGACCTTCCAGGACGTGGTCGCGGTCGACGATGTGTCCCTCGAGATCGCCGACGGCGAGTTCCTCGTCCTCGTCGGCCCGTCGGGCTGCGGCAAGTCGACGCTCCTTCGGATGATCGCCGGGCTCGAGGAGATCACGGCCGGCACGGTGTTCATCGGCGAGCGGGACGTCACAGATCTCGCTCCGCGGGCGCGTGACGTGGCGATGGTCTTCCAGACCTACGCGCTCTACCCACACATGACCGTGCGCCAGAACATGGGCTACGGCTTGAAGGCTCGTCGGACGCCGAAGGCAGAGATCGTCCGGCGCGTGGACGACGTGGCGGCGCTACTCGGCCTCGAGCAGTTGCTTCACAGACGTCCAGCGCAACTCTCGGGAGGCCAGCGCCAGCGTGTCGCGATGGGCCGCGCGATCGTCCGACAGCCGCAGGCCTTCCTCCTCGACGAGCCGCTCTCGAACCTGGATGCAAAGCTTCGCGTCGGTATGCGGGCATCGCTCGCCCAGTTGCATCAGCGGCTCGGTGTGACGACCGTCTACGTCACCCACGACCAGACCGAGGCGATGACGCTCGGCCAGCGCGTCGCGGTGATGCGGGATGGGCGGATCCTCCAGGTCGACCGGCCGCAGCAGCTGTACGAGCGGCCCCACAACCTCTTCATCGCCGCGTTCATCGGATCCCCGGCAATGAATCTCGTCGACGCGACGCTCGAGAGCGATGCAGTCACGTTCGGTCACTATCGCATTCCGCTCGCGCCCGGCAGTCGGCCGCGAGGCGCCGGCGAGCGTGTCGTGCTCGGCATCCGGCCGGAGAGCTTCGAGGACGCTGCGTTCGCCCCCGATCGGCCGCGCCTCCGTGTTCGCGTGGCGGTCCTCGAGGAGCTCGGGTCGGACGCCCACGTCTTCTTCGAGGTCGACGCCGCCCCGATTACCGCTGAGATCCTGGAATCGGTGACCGATGGTGGGCTTCTGCCGACGACCCGCGCGCTCTTCACCGCCCGGGTCGACGCCCGGACTGCCGCCTCGGTCGGTGACGAGCTCGAACTGGCGGTCGACCCCGCTCGATTCCATTTCTTCGATCCGGAAAGCGGTGCCCGACTGCAAGCTTCAAGCGCCCCCGAGCTCGCCGGCGTCGGGTGACCAAGCAGCGCGAGACGCGCGAGAGCGTGCTCGAATTGATCGAAGGGCTCGGCGTCGGCGATTCGATCCCCTCGGAGCGCCAGCTCGGCATCGACCTTGGTGTGTCGCGCCTGACGGTGCGGGCCGCCCTCGACGAGCTCGTGCGCGAGGGCTATCTCGTGCGGCGCCGAGGCGCAGGCACGTTCGTGGCCGAGCCGAAGGTCGCGAAGGGGATCAACATCAACTCGTTCAGCGACGACATGCGCGAACGGGGGATGGTGCCGGCTAGCCGCACGCTCGACCTGCGCGTCATCGCAGCCGGCGCGCGACTCGGGCGGATCCTGCACGTCTCTCCGTCCGAGCCGGTCGTCGCTTGCAAGCGGCTGCGATTCGCGGACGGCGAACCGATGGCGATCGAGCTCCTGCATGTCCGCCAGTCGCTCGTTCCGGGCCTCGGCGCACGCGACCTCGAGGAGAACTCGTTCTACGACCTGCTTGCAAGCCGTTACGACTTGTCGATTGTCGGCGGCTCACAGACGATCGAGCCCACCGTGACCAATGACGAGGAGTCGGCGGCGCTCGGGGTGCCGCTGCACTCTCCGGCCCTGCTCTTCGAGCGGGTGACACGGTCGGCGTCGGGCGACATCGTCGAGTTCACGAGCTCGACCTATCGGGGCGACCGGTACCGCCTCGTCACGGAGCTCGGAGCCGGCGGACGTTCGGCGCTCGTCGGGCGGGGCTCTCCCGAAGTGGTATTGACATCTAGGTGAACATTGTGAAACTATGCGCCGGAATGGGAATTGGTCTGTACCAAACGCGCGGCACCGACACTCGTCACGAGCGACTGGGCCGCCTGAGGCTGGGGGCATCCAGATGAAGAGACGAAGCATCGTCGCTCTCTCGATCGTCGCCGTCGTCGCCGCAGCAGTCACCGCAGCGACATCGGGTGCGACGAAGAAGGCGACCGCAAGTTCCATCACCGTGTGGCTGCAGGTCGATGCACAGTCCGGCTGGCCGGACGTGGTCGCGGCCGCAAGCCAGAAGTTCCAATCCGATCATTCCGGCACCACGGTGAACGTCCAGTATCAGAACTGGGGCGACCACCTGCAGAAGTTCGACGCGACGCTCGCAGGTGGCGGCGGCCCGGACGTGATCGAGATGGGGAATACCGAGATGACGAAGTACATGGCCGCAGGCGCGTTCTCGGCACTCGACAAATCGACGTTCGAGAACTCGTCAACGTGGCTGAAGGGCCTCGCGGCGTCCGGTGCGTTCGGGGGGAAGACCTACGGCGTGCCGTACTACGCGGGCTCGCGGGTCGTCACCTACCGCAGCGACCTGTTCAAGAAGGCGGGAATCTCGAAGTTGCCGGCGACCACGGCCCAGTACATGGCCGACGCAAAGAAGCTGCTTGCGAAGAACAAGCAGAAGGGCTTCTCGCCGGTCTACATCGCCGGGACAGACTGGTACGTGGCGATGGGCTTCGTGTTCGACTACGGCGGCGGTATCGCGCAGCAGGTGAGCGGCAAGTGGAAGGGCCTGCTCTCCTCGCCGAAGTCGCTCGCCGGCCTCGCGGCGTACAAGAGCTTCTACCTCGCGACCTCTCGCGCATCGAAGACCACCGACGAGACGCATCCGAATCCGTACGACGTGTACGCACAGGGTGAAGCCGCGTCGATGATCGGCCCGAGCTGGTTCAGCTGCTGCGTCGGCAAGAAGTACACCGGTGCAACGGCCCAGTTCGTGATGCCGGGCCACGTCAAGGGTCAGGCGATCCCCGGGTTCCTGGGCGGCTCCGACCTCGCCGTGCCCGCCACGAGCTCGTCGAAGGCGCTCGCTGCCGACTGGATCAAGGACTTCACCAGTGCCGCATCGGAGAAGGCCCTCCAGGCAAAGGGGAACATTCCGAACTCGACGAGCCTTCTCGGCGCAAGCGTGAACGAGCGTGCCGCCGCACGGAGCTGGTTCGTCCCGACCGCGAAGCACTGGGTCGACGTGGAAAACGGGAACATCCTCCGCAACATGCTGGCCCAGATCCTCACCGGCAAGCTGTCGATCCGGCAGGCAGCGTCATCGGCCGGCGACAACATCGCATCGGTGCTCAACCAGCCGTAACCGGTGCCCGAGTCAAGCCCTATCGCTGCCGCCGGGACGCTGCTTCAGACGTCCCGGCGGCAGCGTTTTCGGGGCCGCGCGCTCCAGCAGTCGACGCCCTACGCGCTGATCCTGCCCGTGCTCGTCGTGATCGGGCTCGTGCTCGGCTATCCGCTCTACTGGCTCGTCAAGCTGTCGACCGAGCGCTACGGCTTGTTCGAGTTGATCCGACATGCCGGCTCGTCTGTCGGCTTGCACAACTACGGCTCGGTTCTCCACGACTCGGTCTTCTGGCACACACTGGTGCGAACGGTCGTCTTCACGGCGGTGAATGTCACGGCGACGATCGTGCTCGGGACACTGCTCGCTCTCCTGCTCGTGCGGGTGAGCACCGTCGTGCGCTTGCTGCTCAGCTCAGGGCTCGTCCTCGTGTGGTCGATGCCCGTCGTCGTCGCCGTCCAGATCTTCTACTGGATGACGAACTTCCAGAACGGCGTCGTCAACTACGTCTTGACGAAGCTTCACGCCGGGAACTTCTTCCAGCACGACTGGTACGCGACCACCTTCTCGCAGCTCGGCCTCGTCACGGTGCTGATCGTCTGGGGCGCGCTGCCCTTCGTCGTCATCACGCTCTACGCCGGACTCGCACAGGTGCCGCACGACCTCGTCGAGGCAGCCGAGGTCGACGGCGCTCGGCCCTGGCGCATCTTCCTCGACATCACCTTGCCGATCCTCCGCCCGATCCTGCTCATCCTCACGAGCCTCTCGATCATCTGGGACTTCGGTGTCTTCACCCAGCCGTACCTCCTGATCGGGCAGTCGAAGATCACCTCGGGCAACTACTTGATGAGCATCTATCTGTTCGAGGAGGGTTACTTCAAGAGTGACTTCGGCCGGGGCGCGGCGATCTCGATCCTGATGCTGCTGATGGTCGCTGCGCTGAGCGTCGTCTACGTTCGCAAGATGGTGCGCATCGGGGAGGCGCAGTGAGCGCGCGTCACCGTGGCCGGCGCGCCCGCCAGGCCGGTTGGAACACGGTCGGCCTCGCCGTCTTCGCGGTGATGGTCTTTCCGGTGTTCTGGATGATCTCGACCGCGTTCAAGTCGAACGACCAGATCGTCAGCCTCAAGCCGACGTGGTTCCCGCTCCATCCGACGTTGCAGCATTTCGGCGACGCGATCCACAAGCCGTTCTTCTGGGCCGATGTGAAGAACAGCCTTGTTGTCGTCTCCGTCACGGTCGCGATCTCGATCGTGCTCGCGTTCCTTGCAGCTGTCGCACTCGCGCGTTACAACTTCGCCGGTCGCAAGCTCTTCGTCGTGCTCGTGATCGGCATCCAGATGCTCCCGCAGGCAGGGCTGATCATCCCGCTGTACGTCGTGCTCGCGCGCTACCACCAGGTGAACGCGCTGACCGGCCTGATCATCACGTACATGACCTTCGTACTGCCGTTCTCGGTGTGGACGCTGCGAGGCTTCCTCATCGGCATTCCCAAGGAGCTCGAGGAGGCGGCGATGGTCGATGGCTCGACGCGCCTCGGGGTCTTCATGAAGATCCTGCTGCCGCTGATGGGCCCCGGACTGGTTGCGACGTCCGTCTTCGCCTTCATCACGACGTGGAACGAATACATCTTTGCGCGGGTGCTGCTGAGCGATCAGTCGAAGCAGACCGTCACCGTCTGGCTCTCGTACTTCCTCGGTAGCAGCCGGCACACCGACTGGGGCGCGCTGATGGCGGCATCGACGCTGACTGCGATCCCCGTCGTCGTCTTCTTCCTGCTCGTGCAGCGGCGAATCGCATTCGGCTTGACCGCGGGCGCGGTGCGAGGGTGAGCTCCGAGCTCGAAGAGCTCGCGTCGGCTTGCATCTTCCCCAGTTTCGCGGGCGACGATCCTCCGGACTGGGTCAGGCGATTCCTCGCCGGCGGTGGTGGCGGCATCGTGCTGTTCGCCTACAACGTCGCATCGCGTGATCGACTTCGCGCACTGACTGCTTCCTTGCGCGCAGAGCGAGACGGCCTGCTGCTCGCGATCGACGAGGAGGGTGGCGACGTGACGAGGCTCGAGTGGGAGACAGGGAGCTCGTATCCGGGCGGGGCTGCGCTCGGCGTTGTCGACGATGTCGCGCTCACCGAGGCGGTTGCGAGCTCGATCGCCGCGGAGCTCGCGCTGGCAGGCGTCAACTGGAACCTTGCACCGGTCGCCGACGTGAACGTGCCGGCGAACCCGGTGATCGGGACGCGAGCTTTCGGATCCGATGCCGCGCTCGTCGGCCGTCACGCAGCCGCGTTCATCCGCGGAACGCAGAGTCACCGCGTCGCAGCTTGCGCGAAGCACTTCCCGGGACATGGTGCGAGCGAGCAGGATTCCCATCTCGAGCTTCCTGTCATCACCGGCGACGTCTCGGTCGGGCTCGAGCCGTTCCGCGCGTCGATCGCAGCGGATGTTTGCACGATCATGACGGCGCACGTGAGCGTTCCCGCACTCGACCATGTCCCGGCGACATTGAGCCGCGCGATCATCCAGGACCTCTTGCGCGACGAGCTCGGCTTCGACGGCGTCGTGCTGGCTGACGCCCTCGAGATGAAAGCACTCAGCGCGACCGTTGGGGTCGAGGAGTCAGCTGTGCGCGCGATTCGGGCGGGCGTCGACGCACTCTGTGTCGGCCACGACCTCGGCGAGACTGCCGTCGGCCAGATCCGGGCCGCGCTCGCCGACCGCGTGCCCGAGGCCCGGTTGCGAGAGGCCGCCGCGCGTGTCGACAGGCTCGCGGCCTGGGCGCGACCCACCGTCGCCGGGGGCATCGATCGCTCGGTTGGCCTAGACGCAGCGAGGCGTGCGCTTCACGCCGAAGGTGACCTCGACCTCTCGGAGCCCCCCGATATCGTCGAGCTGCGTCCGCGCGCGAATATCGCCGCAGGCGAGGCCGAACACTCACTCGGCGGCGCGGTCGTTCGCGAAGGCGAGGCGATTCCCGCAGCCGATGTGTTTGTCGTCCGCGACGCGCACCGCCATCCGTGGATGCGCGAAGCCGCGGACGTGCCCGGCGTCATCGTCGTCGAGACCGGCCTCCCGGTGTGGCGACCGCGTCGAAGCCGCGGATACATCGCGACGAACGGTGGCAGTCGCGCGTCCTATGAGGCGGCGCGCGAGTTCCTCGCGGCGCGCGTGACCGCATGAGCTCGCATCTCGAAGTGGAGCTGCGCGAGCAGCCCGACGCGCTGACCCGCCTGATCGAGCGGCAGCGCGGCTACGCGGAGCAGATTGGCGATCTCTTCCGCAGCAACGATGTGCAGTACATCCTGATCGCGTCGCGCGGAAGCTCGTCCAACGCGGCGCGGTATGCGCAGTACCTGCTGGGTCGGGCCAATCGCGTCCCCGTTGCATTCGCGACGCCGTCGCTCTTCACGCTCTACGAGCAGCCTCCTCGGCTCGACGGCGCACTCGTGATCGGGATCTCTCAATCCGGAAAATCACCCGACGTCGTCGAGGTGGTGGCCGAAGCCCGCCGGCAAGGGCGGCCGACCGTTGCGCTGACGAACAGTCCCGCCTCGCCGCTCGGGCAGGCTGCCGATGCGGTCATGAAGCTCGAGGCGGGCGACGAGCAGGCCGTCGCCGCGACGAAGACGTACGTCAATTCGCTGGGCGCGGTCGCGCTCATCTTCGCGACGACGACGGGCGACGGGCAGGCACTCGCCGAGCTCGAGCGGTTGCCTGGTCAGCTCGCCGCTCAACTCGATCGCTCGTGGAACGACATGGCGATCCTGGATGGGCTCGGCCAGATCGAAGGCGGAACCGTCATCGCGCGCGGCATCAACTACTGCACGTCGTTCGAGATCGCCCTGAAGATCCGTGAGCTATCGGGCCTGCTCTTCGAACCGTACTCTGCCGCCGACCTGATGCACGGGCCTGTCGCGGCGATCGCCCCCGGGTGGCCGGTGATCGCGATTGCACCCTCCGGCCCGGCGCTCGCGGCGATGGGAGACGCGGTTGCGGCCGTTGGCGGTCGTGGGGCGCGTACGATCGTCATCTCCGACGACGAGAGCCTCCTTGCCGCAGCCGAGATCGGCCTGCCTCTCCTCGCCGGCGTGCCGGAGTGGCTCAGCCCGCTCGTCGCAGTCGTTCCCGGCCAGCTCGCGGCCCTACGCCTCGCGCGACTGCGCGGGCGCGACCTCGACCGGCCGCTCGGCCTGTCGAAGGTGACGCTCACCCGCTGAGCCTTGCGAGCCTTTAGAGCTCGGCGATGTCGACGTGGCGCTCGGCTACGCAAAGATGAGCCCAGTACTCGGCGCGCTGGAGGATCCGCTCCTCTACGGCCTTGCGTTCGGCGTCGTCACCGGGCGCGCGGTCGGCGGCGACCTCGATTCGCACCTGATGCACCGATGCCTCGACCTGCGAGCCGATCTCGTGACGCTCCTCCGAGATGATCGAGACCTCGCCCACTTCGTCGAGCAGGAATGCGGCAAGCCGCTCGATCTCCGCGCTTGTCGCGGCGCGTCCCGCGAAGACGCCGAAGTTCACGCGAACCTCGATCGCGGGCAGGTCGTGCCGGTGCACGGCGAACGCCATCGTCGGTTCTTCCATTACGGGTGGAACGTATCGGTACGCGCGTTGGTTGCGCCTTACCCGTCGCGAGGCTGCCAGCGAAAGCCGCGAATCGCAGCAAGGAGGCCGATCACGCCCCAGAGAAGGACTGCCGCGAGCGAGCTGCCTTGCGTCCAAATGTGCTCATGGCGAACGATCACGTTTCGCGTCAGCTTCGTGAAGTAGGTGAGCGGCAGCACGTCGGCGAGCGCGCGAAGGAAGCTTGGATACGCCTTGGGCGAGAAGAACGTCCCAGAGATGATCGCCATCGGCAGGTAGACGAAGTTCACGACCGCGGATGATCCCTCGGCCGACCGCACGGCGCTCGTTAGGCCGAGGCCCATCGCGGCGAATGCCGTCGCGCCGACGATGAGCGCCGCGAGCAGCGAGAACGGCCGGTCCGGCACCGCGACGGAGAAGAGGAGGCGACCGATCGCGACGATCAGCGCCGTCTCGACGAGGAAGACGATGAAGGTCGAGGTGAGCACCGCGAGCAGATAGGTCGCGGGCGGAAGCGGCGTCGCCCGGATTCGCTTCAGCACGCCGCTCTCCCGGCGGATCACCATCGTGATGGCGAGGCCCGCAAAGGCGGTCGACGCGACGCCGTAGCCGATC
The DNA here is from genome assembly GCA_038328165.1 of Gaiellales bacterium. Classification (GTDB taxonomy): domain Bacteria; phylum Actinomycetota; class Thermoleophilia; order Gaiellales; family Gaiellaceae; genus PALSA-600. Next base: position 93,856 of record JBBQLT010000009.1, on the reverse strand, counting down.
ATTCCCGCCTCGAGAAACGGTGCGGCTCGCACGTGCTCCTTCGTGATCGTACTGTCGCCGTAGATCGAGCCGAAGACGAGGAAGAAGATCACCGGGAGGAAAAAGGTGAAGAACGCCGCCTCGCGGTTTCGCCAGAAGAGCAGCTGCTCGGTTCGCACCTCGTGCACGAAGAGCCTCATTCGGTCAGCTCCAGGTAGACGTCCTCGAGCGTCGGCCGCCGCACCTCGAGCTCAGCCAGCACCTCGCCGCGTGCGAGCGCCTGGGCGGTGAGCTCGTGCAGACGGCTCGTCGGGTCGGTCGTGCGCTCGACGATCTCCTCGCCGGCGCGCGTGTAGCGAATCTCGGTCTCGACAATGCCACCGGTGAGCTCGGCAGGCGACCCCTCGCGCACGATCACGCCACCGCGAAGCACGGCAACGCGATCCGCAAGCTGCTCAGCCTCGTCGAGGTAGTGGGTCGTCAGGAGAATCGTCTTGCCGAGTGCGCGCAACTCGCGGATCGTGTCCCACGCCGTGCGGCGCGCACCCGGATCGAACCCCGTGGTCGGCTCGTCGAGGAAGATCAGCTCGGGATCGCCGATAAGGGCGAGGCCGAGGTCGAGCCGACGCTGTTGGCCACCGGAAAGCGTGCGCACGCGCGCATCCGCCTTCTCGGCGAGCCCGATGATGCCGATCACCTCCTCGGGATCGCGCGAGGTTGCGTAATACCCGGCGAACACCCGAAGGCTCTCGCGAACCGTCAGCACGGGGTAGAGCGACGACGACTGGAGCATCACGCCGATCCGTTGGCGCCACGCAGTGCCGCTTCGCTGCGGATCGCTTCCCAGCACCTCGACGGTCCCGGCGTCGGGTCGGCGGTAGCCCTCCAGGATCTCGACCGTCGTCGTCTTGCCGGCGCCGTTCGGCCCGAGCAGGCCAAACACCTCGCCGGCTTCGATCGTGAAGTCGATTCCCCCGAGTGCCTCGTGGTCGCCGTAGCTCTTGCGCAGGCCGCGGACGGTGACCGCGTTCACAGCTCGACCATGTGCAACTCACCTGGCGCGAACTGCTCGACGCGACCGGTGAGGGCGAACACGATCTCGCTGCAGTCGGGCTGGTGCCCGACGACGACGACCGGATCGGCGCGACCGTCGACGACCGTGCGCAGCTCGTCGGCCGTTGCACCGGGTGCGAGCCGCTCGTCCGTCTCGGGCGAGAGGCCGGCCGCCCGCGCGATCGCCTCGGCTGTCTCGCGCGCCCGCAGGAGCGGGCTCGAGAGCACGGTCTGCGGGCGTTCGGCCTTCAGTCGTTCGCCGAGCTCGCGTGCTGTCGTGCGACCCGTGTCGGTGAGCGGACGCAGCTCGTCCGGCTCGCCGGGCGCAGCTTTGGCGTGTCGCACGAGGAACAGACGCACGGGGCTACCCTAGTCGGGCGGCGACTTCGCCCAGGAGGGCGACCATCTCGACGTCCTCGTGCACGAGGTTCTGGAGCATTGCGCGCTCGACGCCGACCGCTTCGTACTCGCGGAGCCGGTCGACTACCTGGTCGACGGTCCCGTAGATCGCCGGGGCATCGTCGTTGCCGGTGAGTGCCGTGAATCGATCGAGTCGCGTACGCACGTCGGCTTTGTCGCGCCCGACGATGCAGCCCGTCATCATCGAGAAGCGCAGTGGTGCGCGGCCTGCCGCTTCGGCCGCGTCGTCGAGAATGCCCTTGCGCTTGCGCGCCTCGTCGACCGTCGGCCAGACGGTGTTGTACTCGTCCGCGTGCGCGACGGCCGCGGCGACCGTGCGCGGCTTGGCGCTGCCGCCGACGATGATCGGGGGACGCGGCTTCTGCAACGGCTTCGGCTGAATCTCGGGGGCTTCCGTCCACTGGCGAATCACCTCGGCGAGTTGCCGGTCGAGCTCGTCGAGGCGCTCCCGAAGCGTCGGGAAGGCGAGGCCGTACGCCTCGTGCTCGGCCTCGAACCAGCCTGCACCCAACCCGAGCTCGACGCGCCCACCGGAGATGTGGTCGACGGTCGCAACCATCTTCGCGAGCACCGGGACTCGCCGGAACGTCACCGGCGAGACCATCGTTCCGAGGCGGATCCGCGTTGTCACAGCGGCGAGGCCGGCGAGGGTCGCCCACGCGTCCAGGGATCCGGCGGGCTCCCCGCGCACGATCGACCGGTAGTGGTCCGAGCGGAAGAGCCCTTCGAGGCCCGCGTCCTCGGCCGCGTGCGCGAGGGCCAGCCACTGCTCCCACGTGACGCCCTCCTGGCCCTCCACCATGAGGGAGATGCGCATCACTCGGGGGTGACGTAGGCGGCGGTGAGGCCGCCGTCGACGAGGAAGGTCGCGCCGGTCACGTACGACGATTCGTCGGAGGCGAGGAACAGGGCGCCGTTCACGATCTCGCGCGGCTTCGCGAGGCGGCCCATGGGCCAGTGATTGCGCCGGCGCTCGAGCGCGGCGGGGTCGTCGCCGAAGATCCTGAGCAGCAGTGGGGTCTCGACCGGGCCCGGGCAGAGTGCGTTGACGCGGATGTTCTCCCGCGCGAACTGCACGGCAAGCTCACGGGTCATGGAGAGCACGGCACCCTTGGATGCCGAATACGAGATCTGGCTCGTCGCAGCACCGACGACGGCGACGAAGCTTGCAACGTTGATCACCGAGCCGCCGCCGCGTTGCTGCAGGTGAGGGATGCCGTGCTTGCAGCACAGGAAGACGCCCTTCGTGTTCACGGCCTGGACGCGATCCCATGCATCGGTTCCGGTTTCGAGCACCGATGCGTCGTCACTCGGCGAGATGCCTGCGTTGTTGTAGAGGACGTCGATGCCGCCGAAGCGCTTAGCGGTCGCCGCCATCATCGCCGCGACACTCGACTCGTCGGCCACGTCGACCTGCTGCGCGAACGCGGCGTCGCCGAGGTGGGCAACCGTCTCCTCGGCGGTTTCGAGGTTGACGTCCGCGGCGCAGACTTTCGCGCCCTCCTCGGTGAAGAGCGCCGCTGCGTCGCGGCCCATGCCGCCGCCGGCGCCGGTGATCACGCAAACCTTGCCCTCGAGACGTCCCATCAGCCCTCCGTCGCGTAGTAGACGTTCTTCACTTCCGAATAGCCCGCCAGCGCGTGCAGGCCGAGCTCGCGGCCGAAACCCGACTGCTTGAAGCCGCCGAACGGTGTCGATACGCGAACGGAGCTGTTCGAGTTGATGCTGAGCACGCCGCTTTCGAGCCCGCGCACGACGCGAAGCGCCCGGGCGCCGTTCTCGGTCCAGATCGAGCCCGAGAGGCCGTACGGCGTGTCGTTGGCGATGCGGATCGCGTCTGCCTCGTCGTCGAAGGGGATGAGCGCCGCGACGGGGCCGAAGACTTCCTCGCGCGCGACGCGGTCGTCGTTCGATGCCTCGATGAGCGTGCAGGGGAACCAGAAGCCGGGGCCGGCGGGGGACTCGCCGCGAAAGAGGGGCTCGGTCTCGACGAAGCTCGCGACAGTGTCCCGGTGCTGTGCCGTGATCAGCGGGCCCATCTCGGTGGTGTCGTCGGCGGGGTCGCCGACTTTCACCCCGCGGGTCGCGGCGACGAGGAGTTCCGCGAAGCGGTCGTAGGCGGTTCGCTGGACGAGGATGCGCGAGCGCGCGCAGCAGTCCTGTCCCGCGTTGTCGAAGACGGCGTACGGCGCGGCCGCCGCCGCTCTCTCGAGGTCGGCGTCGGCGAAGATGATGTTCGCCGACTTGCCGCCGAGCTCGAGCGTCACGCGCTTGATCGTCTCCGCGGCGCCGCGCATCACCTCGCGGCCGACCTCGGTGGAGCCGGTGAAGCCGATCTTCGCGACGTCGGGGTGCTCGACCAGCCGCCGGCCGACGACGGAGCCCTTGCCGACGAGCACGTTGAGGACGCCTTCAGGAATGCCGGCGTCGAGTGCAAGCTCTGCGAGCCGGAGCGCCGAGAGGGGCGTGAGCTCCGCGGGCTTGAGCACCACCGTGTTGCCGCAGGCGAGCGCAGGCCCGAGCTTCCAGGAGGCGATGTTCAGCGGGAAGTTCCACGGGACGATCAGTCCCACGACCCCGAGCGGCTCGCGGAAGGTCATGTCGATGCCGCCTTCCACGGGAATCGTCTCGCCATGGTGCTTGTCGATCGCGCCCGCGTAGAAGTGGAAGACGTCGGCGACCATGCCGATCTCGCCGCGCGCGCCTGAGATCGGCTTACCGGCGTTGCGCGACTCGATCCGCGCGATCTCCTCGTGGTGCTCCTCGACGAGCGTGGCGAGCCGGCGAAGCAAACGCCCTCGGTCAGCAGGCGAGACCGCGCGCCAGGCGGGGTACGCGGCCCGAGCACGCGCGACCGCCGCATCCGTCTCCTCAACCCCGGCCTCATCGAGCGTCGCGATCGTCGCCTCGGTGGCGGGGTTTCGGACGACGACGCTCATGCCGTCGATCTAACCACGCAGCGTTGCAGTCACGTCACACTTGGTCTGACCAAAGGACGCGCCGAGACCGGACGCGTCCTTCTCGGACGAAGTGGCGATAACGCTCGAGCGCGATCGCCTCGTCCGACCCGAAGTAGGTGAGGAGCTCGGCCGGCTTGTGGAACGGATACCGATGATCAATGCCAACGGTTGCTCGGTATCCAGACCAGGGCCAGTCCTCGGGAACGCGCACGAGGCCAGCCTTGACCGGATTGTTTGCGATGTAGCGGATCACCTCGAAGAGATGACCCTCGTCGGCCACCTCAATGGAGGTAAATCGATTCTTGAAGACGTGGCCAGTTCCTGTCCTGTCGGTTTGGAGGTTGCTCCAGCGGGAGAAACCGCCGTTCAACTCGCGCATCCCTGCGGAGAGACCACCGTCCGTGAGTTGAATGAGGAAGTGGTAGTGGTTCGGGATCAAGCACCAGTCGAGGACTCGCCATTCCCGGTTTTTCGCTTCGCGCGTGGTGAGACGAATGTACTTCGCGTAGTGATCGTCATCGAGGAAGATCGTGTGGCGGAAGTTGCCGCGTGACATCACGTGATACAGGCCGACCGGATCGATGATGCGAAGGGGTGCGATCAAGCCACGGTACGCCGCGATCTGGTTCGACTCCCACCCCCGGTGTAAGAGTTTCACACTCGGCACACTTGGTCTGACCAAGGGACGTGTCCGGGAGGGCTACGTGGTGCGCGTTCTTCGGTACTTGGCGGCTTCGGCGACGAGGGCCTTGAAGAGCGCCAGGTCTTCGCCTTCTTCGGGGTGCCAGAGAACGCCGAGGGTGAAGCGGCGCGATGGATCCTCCAGCGCTTCAACCGTCCCGTCTGGGGCGCGCGCGGACTCGCGTAAACCCGTTCCGATCCTTCCGTACCCTTGGTGATGATGCGATTTCACCGCGCTGCGCTCGGCGACGATCCCCGCGAGCCTCGTGCCGCCGAGCACCTCGACGTCGTGCTCGGCGAAGACGCCCGCCGTCTCCTTGTGCGTATCCGCGGCGAGACGATCCGGCACGTGCTGCTCGAGATCCCCGCCCAGCGCGACATTCAGCACCTGCGAGCCGCGGCAGATTGCGAGCAGCGGCAGGTCGCGGGCGAGCGCGCCCCGCATCAGCTCCAACTCGAAGTCGTCCCGTTCGCGGACGATGCCGGTCGTCTCAGCGTGCGCCTCCTCGCCGTAAAGCGCAGGATCGAGATCGGAGCCACCGGAGAAGATGAGCCCGTCGACTGCATCCAGGGTCTCCTCCGGCGCGGCCCCTGGAGGGACGAGAAGCGGCACGCCGCCGGCGCTCACTGTCGACCTGACGTAGGCCGCGGGCACGAGGGCGGCATCGAGATCCCACACCCCGAACGCTGCCCGGGTCAGGTAGGTCGTGATGCCGACGACCGGCTTAGCCACGCTCGTACAGCCGTTCCCGTTCCCACGAGGTGACGACCTTGTCGAAGAGCGCCTGCTCGGTCCGTGCGTAGTTGAGGTAGTGCTCGACGACGTCGTCACCGAGCGCTTCTCGCGCCATCGAGCCGTGATCGAGTGATGCAATTGCTTCGCGTAGCGACGACGGGAAGCGGTCCGCCGACGATTCGTAGGCGTTCCCCTCGAGTGCGGGCGGCAACTCGAGAGCATTCTCGATCCCGTGCAGGCCCGCCGCGATCTTCGCGGCAAACGCCAGGTACGGATTGACGTCGCCGCCGGGGACCCTCGACTCGACGCGCATGGCCGTCCCCGACCCGACGATGCGGAAGCCGCAGGTGCGGTTGTCGCGCCCCCATGCGAGTGTCGTGGGCGCCCAGGAGCCCGCGGCGAACCGCTTGTACGAGTTGATCGTCGGCGCGAAGAACAGCGCAAGCTCACGCCCGCAGGCAATCTGCCCGGCCAGGTACTGCCGGAACACCTCGCTCTCGCCGGCGAACGCGCTCTCTTCTCCTCGCCAGAGCGACGAGTGGATGTGACACGACGAGCCGATCCACGTGTGGTCGGGCTTCGCCATGAAGGTGATCGAGCAGCCGTTCTGAAACGCGATCTCCTTCGCGCCGTTCTTATAGACGACATGGTTGTCGGCCATGGTCAGCGCGTCGGCGTAGCGAAAGTTGATCTCCTGCTGGCCCGGCCACGCCTCGCCCTTCGAGGTCTCGACGCGAATCCCCGCGCCCTGCATGCCGTTACGGATCTTACGGAGGAGCGGCTCGTCATAGCTCGTCGCGAGGATGTGGTAGTCGAGGATGTAGGGAACCGACGGAGTCAGGTCGCGGTAGTTCTTCGCGTGTGCTTCTTCGTAGGTCTCGCGAAGCAAGTAGAACTCGAGCTCGGAACCGACCATCACCTCGAAGCCGTGCGAACGCGCACGCTCGACCTGCGCGCGCAGCACTTGCCGCGGCGACGGCCTCACCGGCGAGCCATCTCCCCACGCCACATCGCAGAGTACGAGCGCCGTCGCCTCGAGCCACGGAATGCGGCGCAACGTGGCGAGGTCCGGCGCGAGTTCGAAGTCGCCGTATCCCCGTTCCCACGACGCAAGCTCGTACCCGGGCACGGGATCCATCTCCATGTCGAGCGCGAGCAGGTAGTTGCAGCCTTCGGTGCCATGACCATGCTTGACCTGCTCGAGGAAGAAGTCGCGATGGAGGCGCTTGCCGAGTAACCGCCCCTGCATATCAGTGAACGCCATGATCACCGTGTCGAGCGACTCGTCGTTCCGCAACTCATCGAGCGTCAGCACCGGCCAGGCCTCCTTCGTTGGAATAGAGCCGATTTTCTCCCGCGTCGGTCGTGCCAGCTTGACACGGCGAGCCTGAACGAGCGTGAATAGGCGACGTGCACGGTGCAAGGGGTCTCATTCGACCAACACGGGAGGCAGCAGTATGAGCAGTGAAGCGCCCGCCGCCGGCGGCCCGCAACTCACAGACGACGAGAAACTCCTGCATCGGCTCGGCTACGCGCAGGAGCTTTTCAGGGCGATGAGCGCGTTCCGGAACTTCGCGATCAGTTTCACCATCATCTCGGTGCTTGCGGGTTGTCTGACGTCCTTCTATCTCGCCTTCCAGTGGGGTGGTCCGGTCGCGGTCACGTGGGGCTGGGTCATCGTCGGCGTGTTCACCACCTTCGTCGCTCTCTCGATGGCAGAGATCGCCTCGACCTACCCGACAGCAGGCGGCCTCTATTACTGGTCATCGAAACTCGGGAGCGCCGCCTGGGGCTGGTTCACGGGTTGGTTCAACCTGATCGGGTTGATCGGGATCATCGGAGCCGTGGGGTACGGCCTCGCGATCTACGCGACCTCGCTCTTCAACCTCTGGTGGGGATACTCGAACGACCGCCACCACATCTTCTACCTGCTCGTAGTGTTCCTGGCTGGCGCTGCGCTCCTGAACATCTTCAACGTGCGCGTCACCTCGACGGTGAACGCGATCTCTGCGTGGTGGCATGTCGCCGGCGTCCTCATCATCGTGGGCGCGTGTGCGTTCGTTCCCGATCACCACCAGTCGTTCGGATACGTGTTCGGCAAGACGCTGAACAACTCCGGGTTCTCCGGTCATGGTTGGGGCAGCGTCGCGTTCCTGATGGTCTTCGCGATCGGCTCGATCGGCATGGCGCAGTACACCCTGACCGGCTACGACGCGTCGGCGCACATGTCGGAGGAGACGCATCAGGCGTCGCGCTCGGCCGCCGTCGGGCTGCTCTACTCCGTCGTCATCTCCGTCGTCGCCGGGTTCATCCTGCTCGTGGCGATCACCTTCGCCATCCCGGATCAGACGAAGGTGCAGGAGCAGTTCACCTACATCACGACCTACATCTGGCAGACGTCGATGGGCAGGCACTGGGCCGAGACGTTGCTCTTCATCGTCGTCGCGGCGCAGTTCTACTGCCTCACTGCGTGTGTCACATCGGGGTCGAGGATGCTCTTCGCTTTCTCGCGTGACCGCGCTGTACCCGGTCACGGCATGTGGCGGAAGGTGTCGCGAAACCGCGTGCCGGCCTGGTCGGTCATCGGGGTGGCAAGCGTCGGACTGCTGCTGATGGCGCCGACGTGGTGGAACAACCTGGCGGGGTACTACGTCGGCACCTCTGTCGGCACCACCGCGTTGTACATCGCGTTCATCCTGCCCGTCATCCTGCGCTACCGGCAAGGCGACAGGTTCGAGACCGGCGCGTGGAGCCTCGGCAAGCACTACAAGTGGATCAACCCGATCGCGATCGGCTGGGTGACGCTGATCTCGATCGTCTTCATGCTCCCGACGGGCCCCGGCGGGATTCCGGGGAACGGCTCGCCGAAGTTCAGCTGGAACCTCGCCAACTACGCCCCACTGACGATCGGCGGCGCCTTCCTGCTCTTCGGAGGCTGGTGGGTGCTCTCGGCGAACCGCTGGTTCAAGGGGCCAGTTCGGATGGGAACGGAGGCCGAGATCGAGCAGCTCGAAGGAAGGCGTGGCGACTTCCTGAAGCCTGCTGACAGCAGCACCTAGGAGGGCTGAGGGGCGCCGCAAGGCGCCCCTCGGCCACTCCCACCTCGCTCGGTAGGCTCGTGCTCGATGCGCCGTTTCCGGTACGTGGTCTGCGACGTTTTCACCGATGTGCCGCTCGCGGGGAATCAGCTCGCCGTCTTCACCGATGCGCGCGACCTCGATTCGTTGACGATGCAGTCGCTTGCCCGTGAGATGAACTTCGCCGAGACCGTGTTCGTGCTGCCGCCGTCGTCAACGGACGCCGACGTGCGGATCCGCATCTTCACGCCTGCGCTCGAGTTGCCGTTCGCCGGCCATCCGACGCTCGGCAGCGCGTTCGTGCTCGGCGGCCCGCTGCAGAAGATCGTGATCCGCCTCGAGACCGCCGCCGGTGTCATCCCCGTCGAGCTCGAGCGCGAGGGCGCGAGGGTCGTCTTCGGACGCATGGAGCAGCCGATCCCGGTCTGGTCGTCGGTCGCGAATGCAGACGAGATCCTCGCCGCCGTCGGTGTCTCGGCTTCGGGGCTGCCCGTCGAGCGCTACGAGCTCGGCCCGGGCCACGTCTACCTCGAGCTCGGCTCGCCGGCCGAGGTCGCGGCTTTGAAACCCGACCTCGTCGCTCTCGCGCGGGCGACGAATGACGGAACGAACTGCTTCGCCCGCGATGGGGACTGCTGGAAGACACGCATGTTCGCGCCGAACCACGGCGTCGCCGAGGACGCTGCCACCGGCTCGGCGGCCGGCCCGCTCGCGGTCCATCTCGCCCGTCATGGCCGGATCTCGTTCGGTGAGGAGATCACGATCACCCAGGGCGCGGAGATCAACCGCCCGTCGACCCTCTACGCGCAGGCTGACGGAAGCGCCGAGCGGCTCGATCGGATCGCTGTCGGCGGGTCGGCCGTGATCGTCGCGCGCGGCGAATTCAGCCTGCCCTGAACGGCGAAAGGGCCGCGCGCGCGGCCCTTTCAGGTGAAGCCCCCGAGAGGAATCGAACCTCTGCGCCCGGGGTCGAAGCCCGGTGCTCTTGTCCGCTGAGCTACGGAGGCAGGTGCGGACGGAGGGAGTCGAACCCTCATGACCGAAGGTCGCCGGTTTCTGAGACCGGTGCGTATGCCGGTTCCGCCACATCCGCACGAGAGCCGCGTGAGCGGCTCGTCGTTCGTTCAGGCCGCGTGCTTCGGAGGGCGCGGCTCTCTCGGCGTCGCGTGCAGGCGCGCCTGCCGGCGCACCTCGAGCACGACCACCTTTGCCGGGCGCTGCGCCTCGCGACGGACAGCCACCCGGAGCAGATGCCGTTGCATCTTGTCTCCTCTCTGTGTGTGAAGGGCGCCCGCGGCGCCCCCCAACTCAGAGGGCACCGCGTGCGAAGTCGGAGATCAGCTGCGGCGTCGCCGTATCGAAACCGACGACGTCGAGCATCCCCGGGTCGGCCGGGTCGGCGATCGAGAAGCCGTTCGAGACCATGCCGACGACGACCAGCCGTGCGTCGATGCCCGACGCGTGGCGGTAGTCGCGCAGAGCCTGGACGGGATGGATGTCACCCGCCCAGGTCTCCGAGTCGGTGTAGATCACGAACGCGTCGATCTCTCGCTCGTTTGCCAGCGCGTAGAGCATCGGCAGCGCGGTGTCGGTGCCGCCGAAGGGCAGACCCGAGACCTCTCCCACCGCGTCGTTCAGGCGCTGGCGGGGCGAGATCGCGAGTGGTGTCAGGCCGTCGCTGCGACCGGCGAACGCCTGACGGCCCCGCTTGCGATAACCGCCGCGGCCGGCGAAGAAGCCGACGAGCTCGTACTGCTTCTCCGTCGCCGCCGTGACGAGCGCGAGCGCTGCCGACGCTTCCCGTGGCGTGAGACCGGGAACGCCTGCGACTGCGCCCATGCCCATCGAGCCCGAGACGTCGAGTGCCAGCAGCAGTCGCGTGCCGGCCGGCTCGACAGTGCGAAACGACGCATAGAACGCGGCGTCCAGCGCGTCGATGACCTCGCGGATCGGCTGCCACATGCCATGACCGCGCACGCCACGACCACTCGCATACGTCCGCAGCGCCGCCAGGATCGCGATCGGGTGAACGCGTGCCCGGCCCAGTCGCTCGCCGTCGCCGAGCTGTGCGACCGCGCGAGCGCAGCCGTCGGAGCCCGGTGCGATGACGCCGACGCGCGTCATCGTCGCGAGGTTCCGCAGCAGCGCCGTCATCGGCATGTCGTCCAGGAGTGCGTCCCAGACCTCGGGCGAGGTCAGGTGCTCCGGTTGCAGCGCCTCGCGCGGCAGCCGGTACTCGCGGACGAACCCCGCTGCGTCGGTTGCGCTCGTCGCGGACTGCGCGTGAACGAAGCCCTCGACGACCCGCGGCAGACCCGCTGTCTCGCCACCACGGACGATCCACTCGAACAGCCGAGCGTGCTCGTCGGAGACATCGACCGCCGGGTTGCCGGCGCCGACGCGAGCCGCCGGGTGCGAGAGGCGCAGCAGGTCGCGATGTGACATGCCGGCGCGCTGGCGGTACTTGACCGCCTGGTAGGCGAGCGACTCGACAGGCTGATCGGCGTACCAGCGGGCGACCGCCCGACGGAGCGACCGGCCCCAGCCGCGGAAGCCCTCGACAAAGGCTGCGAACTGGAACAGGTGCGTGCCCGTGCGCGCGACCTGCGACAGCGCTGCGAGTGCCGCCTTCCGTGTCTCCTCATCGCCAACGCTCGCCGCGAGTGCGAGCGCGTACAGGGCGGGGTCGTTCTTCGGCGCCCGGCTCTCGCGGCTGACGGCGACGATCTCGGCGACCGCGCGCGGACCGTCCTCGCGGACGGCGGCCTGGACGGCTGCTGCGTTCTCCCGCGTCAGCGCCCACTCGGACGTGTAGTACGAACCGCTCTCGGAGCCGAGAACGAGGAAGCGGCGTAGCCGCGCCCAGACACCGACTGCCCAGACGTGGCCGCCCGCGGTGTTCGCGACCTGGTCGCCGAGTGGCAGCCACTGCGGCACGCGACGCGTGCCGTGCTTGCTCAGGTACGACATCTCGCACCTCCTTTCGTCGGTTTGGGTTCGAGGTTGCTGCGGTCGTGGGTGTGCCGAACGGCAAAGTGCTTGAGCTACCGGACGCTCGCGCGACCGAGCGGGACTCGAACCCCGCAACCTCCCGCTCCGAAGCGGGCGCTCTGCCGAGAACCGTTCGTGCTCCGGCCCGCAGCCGGACGAGGATGCGCCACGGTCGTGGTGACGACCGTCGGTATCGAGACCCGGCGTTCGCCGGGCGGAGGTTCACTGCCTCCCGGTGCTCGTGGGTGTGAGGTAACCGACGGCCTCCGGCCCGTGGCAGCGCTTTCCGCTGCGGCCCGCGGGAGCGTGAAACGTCGCAGTCATCGAGAGCAGGCCCACCAGGGTTCGAACCTGGGCCGACGAGGTTGGAGCTCGCCATGCTGCCGGTTACACCACAGGCCTGTAAGAAAAGAGCCTTCGGCAGGATTCGAACCCGCACCTCGGCCGTACAAAGGGCGCGTGCTTGCCGTTGACACTACGAAGGCTTGATGGAGACGGCGGGAATCGAACCCACGCCTGCCGTGGTGCAAACAAGGCGGCCTGCCACAGGCATCCCCACGGTCGTCAATCCTTGTACGGATCGAAGACGTCGTCGCCCGCCATCGCGACTCCGAGCGGCGTCAGGGTGTGGAGCACGCGGACGGATCCCGCATGGTGGGCAAGAACGTCGGGCAGTCGCTTGTACACGCCGGGTGCTTCGTCCGCTCCCGCTCCGCGCAGTTCGATCCCACGGGCGATGAGGTCGCCACGCGTTGCGTCCCAGTCGATCAGACCGCCCGAACGGACTCGCCGCTTGAACCGGTACGGCTTGCCCTGGGCGTCCGTGCGCTCCTCGTCGACCTTCGTCCACCGTCCTGCCGCCTTCGTGCGCGACATCACGCGTCCGGCGCCGTGGACGGTTGAGTAGAGAGCCGATCTCGACTCGTCCGCGTCGATTCCCTCGAGGATGACGGAGATGTCGCCCATCGACCCACCGACGAATCCGCGTTGACCGGGAAATGCGGGCGTGGCGCCCTTGCGAATCACCCAGTAGGCGGTGTCGTTGTGCGTCTCTGCCCACGCGAAGTTGTGGTGGTTGTGAACCTCCTCCACGGCATCCGCGCCGAGGATCCGCAGAACGGTGTTCGCGACGGCGTTCCGCCCGGCGTACGCGTACTTGCCTGCGAGCGTCATCGCCTCGATGTACGCCTGACCGAGGCCGGACTCGATCGGGAACAGGATCGGCGGGGAGTCCATCTCCCCCTCCTTCGCGTGCTCGTCAAACTCCAGCCCGTGGGCAAGCGCCAGAAAGCCCGACGCCGTCTTGTGGCCGAAGCCTCGTGAGCCGAAGTGGACTCCGATCCAGATCGTTCCGTCCTCGTCTGCGAAGAGGTCGACGTAGTGGTTGCCCGAGCCGACCGTACCGAGTTGCCCGGCCGCGAGATCCGCGAGCTGACGCTGAGGTGCGAAGGCAGCGTCGCGGATCTCGTCGATCACAGCGTCGTCGACGCGTATCGCATTCGAGCGGCCGATTCCGAAGGAGATCGTCCTGACGATCTCGTCCATGACAACCGCGACCGGGACGCCGTCGGCGAGCGTCAGGTTCGTCTTGACGGCCTTGTTGCCGCATGCGATGTCGTAGCCGACGCCTGACGGCGAGATGAAGTCCCGGTAGGCAACGACCCCGCCGATCGGCTGCGAATAGCCGGGATGGTGGTCGGCACAGAGGACCGCGAAGTCGGCGTCGCCGGCCTCGGCGCACCGGGTGAGTTGCTCGAGCGATCGCTGGTCGATCTCTCCGAACGTCGTGATGGTCGGATTGCTCATGTCGCTCACTTTCGTTGATGCTTGGGGTCTTGAACAATGCGAACGGGTGGAGTCGAACCACCACAGCGCGAGGCCACTGCGTTACAGGCAGGAGAGCTCACCGTTTGCTCAGCGTTCGCTCGTGAGGGCGGTCGGCCGGATTCGAACCGGCACCGTCGGGCTTCACAGGCCCGGATGCTGACCGTTTACACCACGGCCACCACGAGGAAGCGGGGACGACCGGGCTCGAACCGGCGGCCTGTCGGTCGACAACCGACTGCTCTTCTCTGCTGAGCTACGTCCCCGGATGAGGTAGCGCGGGTGGGATTCGAACACACGGTCTCGAGCTCATGAGGCTCGCGAGGACAGCCGCTCCCCTACCGCGCAGGTCTGCCTGGCTGGAGTCGAACCAGCGGTCTCCGGTTCCCAAAACCGGCGGGGTGGCCACGCTCCCCTACAGGCAGAAGTTGATCACATACCCCCGGCGGGAGTCGAACCCGCTGCCTCCCGGTTGAGAGCCGGGCGTCATCTCCGTTCGACCACGAGGGCGCGTGGGTGAAGCTCCGGCGGCAGGGATCGAACCTGCGCTTCGCGAGTAACAGTCGCGCGTCTTTCCGCTCGACCACACCGGACTGGGTTCTTCGATGGCTCCGGCAGGAGTTGAACGGGCACCACGCCGATGAAGAGTGGGCGGCTCTGCGTTGAGCTACGGAGCCGAGAAATGCGGTCGGCAGGAGTCGAACCTGCGACGCGCCGCGTTTCAGACGACCGCTCTCCACTGAGCTACGACCACGCGGGGTGAATGGGCGAGGCTGGATTCGAACCAGCGACGTCTTGTGTGTTGAACAAGCGCTCTCGGCCAGGCTGAGCTACTCGCCCGTTTGCTCTTCGGCGAAAGATCCGGGACAAGGGCTCGAACCTCGGTCTCCACGTTCAGAGCGTGGCGTCTTGCCGGCTAGACGATCCCGGAATGTCGAATGCTCGCATGTCACGTTCGACCGAAGCCGAACGATGTTTTCCATGCCACTCGCCTACCCTTCGGCCCTGGATCGCCAGTTTCAGCGTCCTACGTGGAGGGGATTTGGAGCCCGGCGCTCTTGCCTCTTTGGAAATTCGCAGGCAAAAGCAGCGGCTTATTCAGCAGCGAATTCAGCCTGCGCGAAGCGCAGAGGGACCTTTCTCTCTTAGGCGGGGCCTCGAGTCAGATCTGTGTTTTCTCAAGCTGGGCATCACTCCTTCTGCGATATGGGATCTGGTCATCAAAACGACGAAGGCGACCCGTTGGGTCGCCTTCGCTCAGTGCTGGATGCGGCTACGGTGCTAGCGCGCAAGCCTCCGAGCGAAGGCTGGGACGAAACCGCTCCGGCGCTGGCCGGAGGAGGGCTTCAGGTCGTACGGCGCCGAAAGGGCGTCAGCCGTTTCGGCGAGAACGTTGATGGGTTGGGTGGTCTGCAACATGGTCGTGGTCGGCGTATGCCGCGACCTACGATAGATCAAGCGACGGTTTCACGCAAGAGTCAAATTGAAAGAATTTTGTATTGAACCAAAATCCATCCGAATTATGCCACGGCCCTTATATCCCCGACACGACCCGGAGGGCGACGATCTCCGGGAGCTCCAGGGCGAGCGCCGTCCAGAAGACGCCGCCGTCGCGCGTCAGGTAGAGGCGGTTCCGGGCGGCGAAGACCGCGATGTCGGGGTGTTGGTCAAGGATCGCGACGGCGACTCCCGCGGGCAGTCCACGGCCCGACTCGCGCCAGGTCGCGCCGGCATCGTGCGAGACGACGAGAGGCGGCTTCGCGCCGACCACCGCGAAGATCGCCGAGCCTGCAGCCGCTGCGGCGACGACCCGCGGCAGGTTGAGTACCGGCTCCCGCTGCCCATCGATGGCGCCGCTCCATGGCTCGACCTCGTCCGTCTCGAGGTCGACGGCGAATGCGCCCGCCACGGTCTGCACGAGCGCGATCATCCGTGCAGAAGCGACGCAACGACGGCCGTTGCGCGGCGCGCGGCGCCGGCCGGTGCGAACCCGTTGTTGCGCGCGACGACATACGCGGTGGCAAATGCATCTCCCGCGCCGGTTGGGTCGCCCGGAAATGCTCGGGCCGGCACGTGCTCCGAGCGGCCGCGCAGGTAGAGCGTGGCGCCGCGCGACCCATGGGTGACGACGACCTCGCGCACGCCGAGCGCCGAGGGGTCCCCGAGCACCTCCGCCTCTTCCTCGGCGAGCTTCAGAACCCAGACGTGCCGCAGTAGCTCGCGATCGAAGTCAGCGTCGAGCCGCAATGGGCCGAGCTCCGGTCGGCGAACGAGTCCCTGCCCGTCGAATGAGACGCGGCAGCGGCGCGCAAGTACGGCCAGCGTCTCGAGAGGGAACTCGCCGCGCGCAAGCGGTGCGAGGTGTGCCCAGCGAACGGTCGGGAGCAGGGGCAGGTCACCGGGAGCCCAGATGTCGCCGAGAGATTCCACCCGCATCAAGCGACGGTCGCCCTCGTAGTGGAAGGAGAAGGCAGCGGTCGACGAGCCCGGCACGTAGCGCACTGGCGTGCCGAGGCGAACGAGCGGCGGCAGGAGTACATCGCGATCTGCGACGGCGCACCGAGCGACGATGTGCGCTGGGACACGCAGCCGGTGCAGCGCTCGTGCGCCGTGGTAGGAGCCGCCGCCCACCTGTGGAGGCCGGCCCGGCAGTTCATCCCGCGAGAGGTTCCCAATCAGCGCGATCACGCGCGCGCCAGGATAGGCCTCCTTGCGACCAGATGGGCGAGGGCCGCGAGACCGAAGGCTGCGGCGAAGCTCGGCACGGAGGCTCCGCCCCACGGGAGCGCGTGCGGATGCGCATGCGCGACGAGACGCGTCCACCAGCCGGGGCCCTGCGGATACAGCCACTGGTAGAGACAGAAACCCGCGAGCCAGGCGCCCACCATCTCGACCCGAAATTCCGGTGCGCCAAAAATGTGCTCGCGGTCGTAGTGCCGCCCGGAGATCAGCCAGTCGGCGAGCAAGACGGCGAAAAGCGGAACGAAGAACGAGCCAAGCAGGAAAAGGAACTGCTGGTAGTTGCGCAGGTCGACGACGAGAGCGCCGGCGGTTGCGACCACGGCGACGACAGCCACGAGGAGTCGCTGCGGCACGCGCGGCAGAAGGTTCTGCAGGCTGACGGCGGCGGAGTAGACGTTTGCGAACGCCTCGTCGCTCTCGTCGACCGTCAGTGCGAGCAGCGCGATCACGCTTGCCGCCCCGCCCGCGGCGATCGCCGTCAGGAGCGCGGGCGCCTCGCTGATCGACCTCGACATCGCGATCACCGCTCCCAGTGTGAAGAGCGGAATCGTCGGGACGAAGTAGCCGAGCCCTGCGCTCCAGAAACCGGCGCGGCGTGTGCGCGCGAAGCGCGTGTAGTCGGCGACGAGCGGCGTCCAGCTGATGATCGACGCCAGCACGAGGTCGAATCCGGGCCAGAACGCGTGCGCACCGCCGCGGTGCCAGAGCCGGATCGGGTGCTGGCCGTGCAGCGACCACCATGAGAGATAGAGCAGGGACGCGATGACCACCCACACCGCGAACCGCCGAACGTATTTCCGAACGAAGCCGACCGGCCCGAGGAGGGCGAGCGCTGCCGCAACGGCCCCGAAGCAGACCTTCCAGAATGCGACCTCGCCGAAGCCCAGCACTTCCTCCGAGAGCGCGCTCGCTCCGGTGGCGATGATGATCAGCTCGAAGATGGACCAGCCGAGGCACTGGACGATGTTCAGACCAGTGGGGAGGTATGAGCCGCGCCGTCCGAGCGGCGCCCGCAGCAGCACCATCGTCGGCACGCGGGCGTCGGCGCCGATCAGCCCGCCGAGCCCGAGCAGCACGTTGCCGACGATCGCAGCGGCGAAGATCGCAGCGACGGCTTCGGGCAGCGAGAGGGCGAGCCCGTACTTGCTGGTCGGGAGCACGAGGAACGCGCCGGCAACGATGACGAGCAGCGAGACCGACAGGTTCGCCCAGAGCAGGAATCCGTCGAGCACTCCGAGCACCCGAAGCCGCTCGGGAACGGGCTCGATGCCATACGACGTTGTCCCTTTGGTTGTCATCCAGCGCTCCCTTCGCCGGCATGACCCGGATCAGGTTCGACGGGTGTGATCTCAGCCCGATTCGGGCACCCCGGTGGCAGAAGGCTACCGCGACGGGTCCTGCGTGCGGCCACTTGACCGATCGGGCCCCTGTGGAGTGATCGTCACCCCCTGGTAACGGTGCCTGGCACCGGCGGTCGAGGCGCCGACGGCACTGATTTTGGGCTGGTACAGCCCGCGGCGCGTCCTGTGGACGCGCCGTAACGTCCCGGTAACGGTGCCTGGCACCGTTTGCCGGCACCGTCCTGCCGCTCCCGATTCTTCAGGCCTGGCTCCTCGCGCCCGACCCAAGCGTCAGATCGTCGGCAACACTGCGTCGAGGTCCGGCCAGACGGTCGTTTCGATTCGGATCAGCTTGCCCGAGAGCGAGAGAGGCTCCCACCCGCCCGCTCGCGCCCGCTCGGCCACATCGCCCGCCGCCTCGCGGGCGCAATGCACCCGGTGGCGTTGCGTGTCGCGCTCGAGCATCCGTCGTCGCAGAGTCTCCGGCTCCGCCGTGACGTGGATCTGAACGATGCGCGCGTCGGGTAGCCCTTCGAAGAGGGTGGAGCGGTTGAAATTGCCCTCCACGATCAGTGCTGTGCCGTTCGCCAGGAGCTCGCGCATGACGTGGCCGAGCAACTCGAAGACCGCAACGCCGAGCCGCTGCGACTCGACCCGTCCCGCCGTCACGAGCGCCTCCGCGAGCGTTTCCTTCAGGTCGTCCTTCGCAATCAGCGGCAGACCGAGTCGACCGCGCAACTCGCGCGCGATCGTCGTCTTGCCCGCGCCCGGCGGCCCCGAAATGACTACGAGGAGAGGAGGCGTCTGAGGACGAACGGCAGGATCCCGCCGTGACGGAGGTAGTCGCGCTCGCGTGGGGTGTCGAGGCGGACACGAGCCCGGAACGTCACGGCGTCAGCGCTCACCGTCACCTCGCGCGCGTCGCCGTTCTCGACGCCCGCGATCGAGAACTCCTCCCGTCCGGTGAGCCCGAGCGAGGCCGGAGTCTCCCCGGGCAGGAACTGGAGTGGCAGGATCCCCATCATCAGCAGGTTCGACCGATGGATGCGCTCGTAGGACTGGGCGATCACCGCGCGCACGCCGAGCAGATTCGGGCCTTTAGCGGCCCAGTCGCGCGACGAGCCAGAGCCGTACTCCTCGCCGGCGAGGACGATCGTTGGCGTTCCCTCGGCGAGATAGCGCTCAGCTGCTTCGTAGATCGTCAGTTCATCTCCCGATGGCACGTGCACCGTCCACGTTCCCTCCGAGCCCGGGACGAGCTGGTTGCGCAAGCGCACGTTCGCGAACGTCCCGCGCACCATCACCTCGTGGTTGCCACGCCGCGCACCGTATGAGTTGAAGTCCTTGCGTTCCACCCCGTGCTCGATGAGGTAAGCCCCCGCGGGCGACTCGAGCTTGATCGACCCGGCCGGCGAGATGTGGTCGGTCGTGACCGAGTCACCGAGCTGCACGAGGCAGCGTGCGCCGCTCACGTCCGAGACTGTGCCGACGTCGGTCGACATCCCGTCGAAGTAGGGGGGCCGGCGGACATACGTCGAGTTCGCCTCCCACGGAAAGAGCTCCGATGCGGATGTCGGGAGTGCGCGCCACGTGTCGTCGCCGGTGAACACGTCGGCGTAGGTGCGCGTGAACATGCTGCCCTCGATCGCGGCGCCCACCGTGTCCGCGACCTCCTGAGAGCTCGGCCAGAGGTCGCGCAGGAAGACGTCCTCGCCGTCGGATCCCTGACCCAGCGGCTCGGCGTCGAGGTCGATGTCCATTCTTCCCGCGAGCGCGTAGATGACGACGAGCGGCGGTGACGCGAGGTAGTTGGCCTTCACCTCGGGATGAATGCGCGCCTCGAAGTTGCGGTTGCCGGAGAGCACCGAGCAGGCGACGAGGTCGCCTTCCGAGATCGCCTGCGAGATCTCCTCGCGCAGCGGGCCGGAATTTCCGATGCATGTCGTGCAGCCGTACCCGACTGTCTGAAAGCCGAGCTGGTCGAGAAACGATTGCAGGCCCGAGCGCTCGTAGTACTCGGTGACGACACGAGATCCCGGTGCGAGTGACGATTTCACCCACGGCTTGCGCGTGAGGCCGCGCTCGACCGCCTTCTTGGCGACGAGCCCCGCAGCGATCATCACGGCCGGGTTCGACGTGTTCGTGCACGACGTGATCGCAGCGATCACGACGGAGCCGTGGTCGAGCTGGAACACGTCCCCGTCGAGCGACACATTCACGCGCTGGTGACCCGGAGGCTCTGCGACCGCGACGGGCGCGATGTCGGCGACCGGCTCGGGCGCGCCGCCAGGCTGCTGCTCGGTCGTCGGATCGGAAGCCGGAAACGAATCGGCCATGGCCTTGTCCGCGCTGCCGTTGGCGTAACCGACGCCGAAGGTGCCGAGCGCGTCGAGGAACGACTGCCGGGCGATGCGCAGCGGCACGCGATCCTGGGGCCGTCGGGGACCCGCGAGCGACGGTTCGACGTCGCCGAGGTCGAGCTCGACGACCTGGGTATACGTCGCGCGGTCGGTCGGATCGTGCCAGAGAAGGTTCTCCTTGCAGTACGCCTCGACGAGCGCGATGCGTTCCGCGCTTCGGCCGGTGAGACGCAAGTAATCGAGCGTGTGGTCGTCGACGGGGAAGAAGCCGCACGTCGCACCGTATTCCGGCGACATGTTGCCGAGGGTCGCACGGTCGGCGAGCGGCAGTGAGTTGAGGCCTCCGCCGAAGTACTCGACGAATTTGCCGACGACGCCGACCTTCCGCAGCAGCTCGGTGACCGTCAGAACAAGGTCGGTCGCGGTTGCGCCCTCGGGCATGACCCCCGTCAGCTTGAAGCCGACGACCTGCGGGACGAGCATCGAGAGAGGCTCGGCGAGCTTCGCGGCCTCGGCCTCGATGCCGCCAACTCCCCTGCCAAGCACGCCAAGGCCGTTCACCATCGTCGTGTGGGAGTCGGTGCCGACGAGCGTGTCCGGGTACGCCCAGCCGTTGCGGTCCTCGACAACGCGGGCGAGGTACTCGAGGTTCACCTGATGCACGATCCCGGTCCCGGGCGGAACGACCTTGAAGTCGCGGAAGCTCTGCTGGCCCCAGCGCAGGAAGGCGTAGCGCTCGCGATTGCGCTCGAACTCGAGCTCGACGTTACGGCCGAACGCGAACCGTGACCCGAAGAGGTCGACCTGCACGGAGTGGTCGATCACGAGCTCGACCGGGATCAGCGGGTTGATCCGCTCGGGGTCGCCGCCGAGGTCGGCCATCGCGTTTCGCATCGCTGCCAGATCGACCACGGCCGGCACCCCTGTGAAGTCCTGGAGCAGGACTCGTGACGGTGCGAACGAGATCTCGCGCGACGGCTCGGCTTTCGAGTCCCAGTTCGCGACTGCGTCGACGTCGGCTTCTCCACCATTCCGGAGCACGTTCTCGAGCAGCACCCGCAGCGTGTACGGGAGCCGCGCGACGTCGTGGGTGGTCTGCAGGGCGTCCAACCGGAAGATCTCGTACGAGCGGTCTCCGACGGTCAGCTGCGAGGGTGAGGCCACGCCTCGATTCAAGCAGACGGGCTCGGCCCTCCGCGGTGACTGCGCCGAACCGCCGACCCCGAGCCGTACACTCGCCGGCGATGGCGGAGCGTCATATCGTTGGGCTCGGCGGCGTCGGAGACACGCCCGAGCAGACGCAGCTTCTCTACGACTACGTGCTCGGCCTCACGCACAAGGAGCGGCCAAGGCTCCTCTACGTCCCTACCGCCGTCGCCGACAGCGACGCCGCCATCGTCAGCTTCTACGAGTGCTTCGATGGCCGGTGCGAGGTGTCGCATCTGAAGACGTTCCCCTGGCCGCCCGACTCGGTGCGAGAGTTGATCCTCTCGCAGGACGCGATCTCGGTGAGTGGCGGCAACACCGCCAACATGCTCGCAATCTGGAAGGTGCACGGCATCGACGTTCTCATGCGCGAGGCGTGGGAGCAGGGCGTCATCCTCTGGGGGGCGAGTGCCGGGATGATCTGCTGGTTCGACCACGGCATCACCGACTCGTTCGGCCCGCAGCTCGAGGCGCTGGACTGCCTCGGCTTTCTGCCCGGAAGCGCCTGCCCACACTACGACGGCGAAGCTCAGCGCCGGCCTCGCTACCACGAGCTCATCGAGGGCGGCCTTCCCGGTGGGATCGCCGCCGACGACGGCGTTGCCGTCCACTATCTGGGTACCTCGGTTTCCGAGATCGTCACCTGTCGGCCCGGAACGGCCGCGTACCGCGTCACAAGTGACGGTGAGGTGACGCTCGAAGCGCGCGAGCTGGCGAATATGCTTCCGGCTCGATGACGATCGACGCGACCGACCGGGCGAAGGAGTTCATTGCCGAGCAGGGTGGAAACGTCTATGTCTGGTCCGACGACTCGGGCTTCGATCATGCATCGACCGAGCGCCCCGATGCGGCTGTCGAGTTCGTCTCCACAGAGGCGGATGGCTTCACGTTCCATCAAGACGCGACGATCGAGTCGCCCGACTGGTGGAAGCTCGAGTTCCATCATCTTCCACATCGCCACGTGACCGCGACGTGGGACGGCGGTCAATTCGGACCGCCAGGCCTCCTCGGCCTCCTCGCCTAGAGAAATGCGGCAATCAGCGCGTCGGCGTCGGCATCGTCGTTGTAGCCCTGGATCGATACCCGCATCGTCCAGCCGTCGTCGGCTGCGACGACGGGCACCTCGATTCGGTGGCGCGCGTAGAGGTCGCGCTTGAACGCGGCGCCGTCGGTCACCGGCAGACGGAAGCCGAGCATCTGCACGAAATCGTCGGTGAGTGGCTCGAGCGCGATCTCGTCGCGGATGCGTTCGAGGAGCACGTGACAGCGCGAGCGGACCGCGGACCAATCGTGCTCGGCCTGGAAGGCGATCGCCGCAGGAACCGCGAGTAATGCCGCCGGGTCGCGGGTTCCTTGCCAGCGGTGCATCTCGTGGAACGCAGCGCCGTCGGCCCAGTCCCACGAGACGACGAGCGGGTCGATCAGAGCCTGCGCCTCGGGGCGCGCGTACAAGAACGCCGAGCCCTTCGGAGCGCAGAGCCACTTGTGGCAGTTGCCGGCGTACACGTCGGCGCCGATCGCCTCCAGGTCGAGATCGATCTGCCCGGGCGCATGGGCCCCATCGACGATCGACAGGCTGCCCGCGTCACGGGCGCGCCCGCAGAGCGACGCGACGTCGTTGACGCGGCCACTGATCCATTCGATATGCGAGCAGAACACGAGGCGCGTGCGAGGCCCGGGTTCGAGCTCGGCGAACGGGCGGCGTACGATCACGGCTCCCGTGCGCCGCGCCACGAACACGAATAGGCGCTCCATCCCGCCGTACTCCGCGTCGCCAAGCAAGATCTCGTCGCCCGCACGCAGGTTGAGCGAACGGATGACCGTGTTCAAGGCAGAGCTCGTGTTCGTCGCGAACGCGATGTTCTCGGCGGCCGCACCAAGGTATGCCGCGAGCTGCGTCCGCGCACCGTCGAGGAGCTCGGGGAGCCGCCGCTCGAGCGCCAGGAACTCGACGGGCTGGCGCTCGAGCTCGCGCTGGAAGCCCTGATACGCCTCGAACACCACCCGTGGGCACGCGCCGAATGAGCCGTGATTGAGAAAGGTCACCGACGGGTCGAGGAGATAGAGATCCTTCACCGCTCTTAACTGCCTTTTAATCGGCGGACGCAGAGGTTGAACATCGAGCAGT
Organism: Gaiellales bacterium; assembly: GCA_038328165.1. Classification (GTDB taxonomy): domain Bacteria; phylum Actinomycetota; class Thermoleophilia; order Gaiellales; family Gaiellaceae; genus PALSA-600. The sequence continues at coordinate 70,359 of JBBQLT010000009.1, read as the reverse complement.
TATAACGAGGGTGTGAATCGCCGGCGCACCTTCTCGCTTCGTGCCGCAGAGCTCCTGCTCGTGGCGGCGCTCGGCGCCGCCGCGGCGCTTGGCGGGGCGGCCCTTGTCGGCAAGCTCGGCAGTCGCACGACGATCGAGCAGGTCGCGCCACTCGCCGGTGGGGGTGTGGGAAACGCCGCGCTCCAGGCACCGGGGACGCACGGCCTCACCGCCGAGCAGATCTACCGGCGAGACGCGCCGGGAGTCGTCCAGATCACCGCCACGAGCGTCACCCAGGCACAGACCGACCCGTTCAACGTCTTCCCGGCGACGCCGCAGAAGCAGCAGTCGCTTGGCTCCGGCTTCGTCATCGACAGAGCCGGTCATATCGTCACCAACTATCACGTCATCCAGGGTGCGCAGAAGATCCAGGTGTCGTTCTCCGGGCAGGACGAGATCGACGCGACGGTCGTCGGGAAGGATCCGTCGACCGATACCGCGGTGTTGAAGATCGACGCGCATGCGCGTGCACTGACACCGCTGACGCTCGGGAACTCCGATGCTGTGACCGTCGGCGACTCCGTCTATGCGATCGGCAACCCGTTCGGCTTCACTCGCACGCTCACGACTGGGGTCGTCAGTGCAGTGCAGCGCCAGATCGAAGCGCCGAACTCATTGAAGATCGATCACGCCATTCAGACCGACGCTGCGATCAACCACGGCAATTCGGGCGGGCCGCTGATCGACGCTGCGGGTCGCGTCATCGGTGTCACATCCCAGATCTCCACCGGCACGACCGGTCAGCAGGGGAACCTCGGCATCGGGTTCGCCGTCCCGGTCAACACCGTGCGCCAGGTTGCGGCCCAGATCATCTCCACCGGCAAGGCCGAGCACGCGTTCCTCGGCGTCACCACTGCCGCGATCACACCGCAGCTCGCCCGCCTCTTCAACCTTCCGGTCAGGCAGGGGCTGCTCGTGACCGACGTCGACGCCGGCAGCAATGCCGACAAGGCAGGGATCGTGCCCGGCAAGACCCAGGTGATCGTGCAGGGCGAGAGCTACGCGATCGGCGGCGACATCATCGTGTCGATCGATCGTCAGGCTCTCTCCAGTTTCGATCAGCTGCGCGATGCGGTCGCGCGACACAAGCCCGGCGACAAGGTCGAGCTCGAGCTGTACCGCCACGGTTCCAAGAAGTCCGTCACGGTCAAGCTCGGCACCCGTCCGGGCTCATGACGGCTGTTCGGCTCAGATCGTAGAGCCGTGCACGAGAAGGCCGGCCGCCGCCCGACAGCCTGCCCGGGCAGCGGCCGGTCTCTTCCCTTCGAATCTGGCTACCTTGTTCCGCGATGGCGCGCGGGGAAATCTCCTTCGAGCAGACGCTCGTCCGCGAGCAGGACGAAACGCTGTGGGAGGACGACAGCAATGCCGACCACGACGGGTGGTTCTGTGTGCGGACCGAGAAGTTCCCATGCCCCGCGGACGGCTGCTCGTTCGTCGCGGAGTTCATGACGGCCGCACATCTGATCCTCGTGTGGGAGACGATGGACGATCCGAATCTCCTCCGTCACGCCGCGCGCGCCCGCGACGTCGGTCGCAACCCGCGCGTCGTCGGATACCAGTCGGACTATGGTCCCAGCGCGTCGTACTACGCATGGGTGGCGGCGGGGCGGCCGGTGCACGGCGTCCGCGCCCACGCGTGATCGAGCAGCACTTCGGCGAGTCGGCGCCGTTCTCGCTCGGGGTCGAGGAGGAGCTGATGATCCTCGACGCTTTTACGTTCGAGCAGGTTGCCGCCGTCGATCGGATCCTTCGCGGTGTCGAGGGCCTCACGCTTCCAGGCCAGATCAAGACCGAGCTCTTCGCGTCGGTCTTCGAGACGAACACAAACGTCTGTGCAACGGCCCCGGAGGTCGATGCGGTGTTGCCGGCGTTGCGGCGTGCCGCAGCGGTGGCCGCCGCCGCCGAGGGCCTTGCAATCGGGGCCGCTGCGACGCATCCGTTCGCCCGTCCGGAAGCTCAGCCGATCGTGAAGGAGGAGCGGTATGTCACCTTCGCCGGCTACGGCGGGATCTCGGTGCGTCGGCAGGGCGTGCAAGGGCTGCACGTGCACGTCGGGATGCCGTCCGCCGAGGATTGCTGGCGCTGCCTCGAAGCGATCGTGCCCTGGCTCCCGGTCGTGCTTGCCCTCTCGACGAACTCTCCGTGGTTCGCCGGCGAGCTGACCGGCATGGCGTCGAACCGGGCACCGGTGCTCGCCGAGCTGCCGCGAGCCGCCGCGCCTCCGGCGTTCGCGTCCTACGCCGAGTGGGAGTCGTGGATCGAGCGGCTCGCGAGACTCGGCGTGACGGAGGAGTACACGCGCATCTGGTGGGACGTGCGGCCCCATCCGAAGCTCGGCACGCTCGAGGTGCGTGTACCCGACCAGCCCACAGACGTGCATCTCTCGGCGGCGTTCGCCGCGCTCCTCCAAGCACTCTGCGCGACCGCGCTCGACGGCGGTCTCCCGGGGCGTGTGAACGAGCTTGCCGATCGCGGTCGTGCCGACTATGCGCAGAACCGCTGGGCGGCCGCGCGCTTCGGCCCGCGTGGAGAGCTCTTGCATCCCGGTGCCGACAGCTTCGTGCCGGCTTCGGAGCTCGGCAAGCAGCTGATCGAGCTCGTGCGACCTGCCGCACGGTCGCTCGGTGGCGAAACGCTGCTCGATCGCATCGACCCTTCGACGTCGGAAGCCGACGTCCAACTTGCGCAAGAGTCCGCGCAAGACGCTGCGGCGGATATCGCCGCGCGCTCGCTAGTCTTTTGACATGGCGATCGTCAACGAGACACTCCAGATTTCGGGTATCCGTTGCGAGCGCTGCGTGATGCGACTCGCGAAGACCCTTGAGGGAATCGAGGGCCTCGAGTCCGCGAACGCGAACCTGATGGGTGTCGTGCAACTCGCCTACGACGACGAGCGCATCACCAGGGATGCGCTCGTCGGGCAGATGACGCGCGGCGGCTTCCGCGAGTCGCAGTTCGTCTAGCTGCGGTTCTCGTCGCTCAGGTTGGCGGTCACGCCCGCCGGGTCGTTCGCACCGCCGAGCGTGGCAAGGCGCTCCGCCGGCGCGGGCTGGACGCCCGCGCGCGCGCCCGCGGTCTCCGCGTTCTCGAGCCCCTCGGGATCCGGGTCGACCTCGAACGGGCCGTCGAGCCCGTAGTGCAGGTTGACCGACCGGCAGTCCCAGTTCTCGAGATCGATCTTGGGCGAGCCGGTGATCACGTCCTTCGCCACCGTTGCGCGCAGCACACCCTCGTGCTCACGGAGGAACGACCGTGGCACGGCGTGCTTGTTCTTGAACAGGTGGCCGGTCTCGATGACCACGCAGTCGTCTCGCTCTGCGATCACGGTGCCGAGCTTGTAGTCGTCGGTCGTGATGACCTCTAGCGCTTCCATGGGGCCTCCCCGGTTGCTCTTCTTCCTTGCTTTCCCTTCTTTGCGGGATTTCAACACCGGGAATCGGCGGGGCAAGGAGGGCGTTTGAGCAGTTGCTAGGGTGGCCGCCGGCATGAGCGAGAGCGCTCCGACGACCGACGACACCCGCAGGCTCGCGCAGGAAGCGCGGGCTCGTGTTCGTTTCGAGGAGGAGGCGCTCGAGTTGAGCGATCAGGTCTACCGCGTTGCCCGCCGCCTCGTCGGCTCACGCGAGGAAGCAGAGGATCTCGTCCAGCAGACGTACGAGCGTGCCTTTCGGGCCTGGCGCCAGTTCACGCCGGGCACGAACCTGCGTGCGTGGCTCCTGCGCATCCTCACCAACCTGAACATCGACCGCGGTCGCCGCCAGCAGCGCTCGCCGCAGACGACATCGCTCGACACGGAGGCCGGCGACTACTTCCTCTACAACAAGCTCGAATCGCAGGTCCCGGAGGAGAACCCCGACGAGGAGCGCGTGCTCGAGCGGCTGTCGCAGGACTCGGTCGTCGAAGCGCTCGCCGACGTGCCCCACGATTTTCGCGATGTGATCGTCCTCGTCGACATTGGCGAGTTCTCTTATGCCGACGCCGCGCAGATCCTCGACATCCCGATCGGGACGGTGATGTCGCGTTTGCATCGCGGCAGGCGTATCCTCAAGAAGAATCTTGCTGACTCGACGGTGGAAGCGTGATCGACTGGTGCGACAAGTGCGAGGAGATGATGCAGCCGTATCTCGACGGCTCGCTCTCCGACGACGAAGTAGCCGAGGCGCAGAAGCACCTCGCGGATTGCAGCTGGTGCGCCAAGCGCTACCACTTCGAAGAACGGCTGCGGCGCTACGTGCGGGTCGCGGTCAGTGAGCCGATGTCGTCCGAGCTGAAGTCGAAGCTCGCTGCACTCCGCACGCCGCTCATGTAGGCGTCTCGGTCGGGCTGCATGGCGGCCCGCCGGCGCCGATTCGCGTCGCTCCTGCCCGCGGCCCGACACACCTCCGCCACACTTTCACGATTCGGCAGCGGTCGCGTTGCCAGCGGCGGAGCCAACTGTTGAACGTCTGTGACACTTCCGCCGAACTTGGTCTGACCAGAGGTCATGTCTCGATGCGGCCTCGCCAAGAGGACGGTTGCCTTGGCTAGCTTCCGGTGAGGCGCGCGATTTGGGTGACGACGTGACCTGCGTGAGGGCGCACGCGACCGGCGAGGTCGTCCCAGCGCTCTTCCGTGTCGCCGTTGTAGATCGCGCGGGCACGCACGAGGACAGCCCGATGCTCATCCGGTAGCCGCTCGAGAGCCCACTCTGCGGCGGCCTCCTTGGAGCGGATAGCGCCGGTCGCCACCGTGCTCCAGATGCGAGCGAGCGTCAGGACGACGTTTCGCGTGTCGTCCTCGAGGCGACCGACCAACTCGTCGACGCCGCCGGTGACCGCCCTCACGAGGTCGGTGTGCGGAACGGGGTCGAGCAGTGTTGCGGGCGGCGGCCCGAGAAGCGTGGTGTTCCCGAGCAGGGCGATCGTGATGAGCGATGCGAGATCGGGGTTCGTGGTCGTCGGCCACGGCGTCAGATCGCCGCTTTCGAACTCGTCGCGGAGCCAGTCTCCGTACTGGAAATCGAAGCGCGGCGGGAAACGCCAGGGCTTGACCTCCGACTCGACCACGATCGTCAGCTCGACGCGCCGCCAACGGCCTTCGGGTGCGGGCCGGCCGGAGATCGCGAGCAGCCGGGCGATGAGGCGGCGCTTTTCGTCACGCGTCGTCTGCCGTGTCGCGACGACCAGCACGTCGAGGTCGCTCTCCGGTCGCAGCCCGCCGAGCACGGCGGAACCGAGCAGGTAGGCGCCGATCGCATCCGGGCCGAGGATGTCGCGGACGAGGTCGGCAACACGCTCGAGCTGCCGCTGATCCTCGTCGCGGAGCGGCCTTACGTCGACATCGCCCGGCGCGACGAGGTCGGAGCAGTCGACGAGGCTCGCCGGCAACGCACGACCACCGCCATCGGGCACGGCCGCCCAGGCGCTGCGTGCGAGCAGGACAGGATGGCTTCGGGTGCCGTCGTAGCTCGCCGCAAGCACCGGCGCGTCCGACGCGTGATCGAGCAGCCGCTGGACGGCAAGAGGGTCGAGCTCGGGCCCGTCCGCGAGCACGACCAGGGCGTGCGTCGCACCGGTGTCGAGCGCGGCAAGGCCGCAGCGAAGCGATGCGCCTGGCCCGACGAACCAGTCCTCGCAGCGAACGATTCGATCGTGCAGTCCGTCGAGCGGATATGCACCCTCGACGACGATTACCTCATCGATGCTCGTCCGTCCGAGCGCCGCCAGGACGGACGGTAGGAGCTCGACTTGCTTCGGGCCCCCGTAGCGCATCGCCTCGCCGGCCGCCAGCACGACGGCTGAGGCCTTAATGGACGTTGACGATGGCGTGGGTGATCTCGACCGTCTCGGTGGGCTGCTCGGTGGCCGGGTCCCCGAGCCTGCCGATCCTGCTGACGACGTCGCTACCGCCGACGACCTTGCCGAGGACCGCATAGTCGGGCGTCAGTTGCGCATCCTGCGCCGTCACGACGAAGAACTGGCTGCCGCTCGTTCCAGCGGCCTCAGACTGCGTTTTCGCCATCGCGACGACGCCGGTCGTGTAGCGCGTCGACGCGGGCGGACGATCGATCGTCTTGTAGCCGGGGCCGCCCGCTCCCTTCGCCGTCGGGTCGCCACCCTGGATCACGAAGCCCGGCACGATCCGGTGGAAGGTCGTGCCGTCGAAGAACTTCTTCTGCGCGAGGCTTACAAACGACGCCGTCGTCGCCGGTGACAGCTTGACCGCAAGTCGAATCGTGAACTCGCCGCAGTTCGTCTGGATCTTCACGTCGTAGGTCTTCGAGGGGTCGAGCGCCTTCGTGGGTTTCGGCTCGCTCTTCGGCTTGGGGCTGGGCGGCGTGACAGACGCGCAGCCGTTCGCGTCGGTCGCCGCCGGCTGCGCCGAGGTCGACGTCGCGGCGCTCTGCTTCGTGCCGCAGGCGGTGAGAGCGAACGCGAGCAGCGCGGTCAGCGCGAGCCGGGCTGCGAGTGCCATGGCTAGCCGGGCGCCAGTGCAGTGGTCGCACGCTCGACGAGCGCCCGCGCGATCTCGAGTTTGTAGGCATTCCGCGGCAACGGGGTCGCGTCGTCGAGGCTCCCGTCGAGAAGCCATGGGATCGGCGCCACCCCCGACAGGGCGACGCGCGTGGCGCCGCCGGTGCGCGCTGCGGCGACACCGACGATCGGGAACGCCCACCGCTTTCGCTCCATCGCCTTCAGGTAGGTCGATGCCTCCGGCTGTGGGACGTCGACGTGCAGGATCAACTCTCCGTCCGCGAGTGTCGTCGTGCTCCGGTCATCTTCGGTCGGGAGCCGGTAGAGCTCGGCGAGCGACAGCTCCCGCTTCGAGGTTATGACCCTCGCATCGAGGGCGAGGAGCGACGCGGCGAGATCAGAGGGATGAGCCGACGCACAGAAGCCGTTCGCAAAGATCGCGTGTTCCCTGTGCTCGCCCTCTCGCGCGAAGCACTCGTCGCCGCCATGGAGGCGGCAGGGCCAGTCGAGCCGCCAGTACCAGCAGCGTGTGGCCTGCAAGAGATTGCCGCCGAGCGAGCCCATGTTGCGTAGTTGCGGGCTCGCAGCGAGCCGACACGCTTCGCGGAGCGCCTCCGGGACGCGCTCGGAGGCCTCGAGCTCGGCAAGCGATGTGCCGGCGCCGATCCGCGTGCCGACGATTCCACGCGGCACGACAGCTCGGATGTCGACGAGCTCGTGCGGCCGGAGGATGCCGGCCTTGATGAGCGGCACGACTTCGGTCCCGCCGTGCAGCGGTGTGCCGCCGTTCAGGTCGCTGACGCTAGACGCCTGCCGGAGCTCCACGCTTCTCCTTGTCGCGTGCCCGCGCCTCGGCCTCGCGGAGCGCCCGCAGCATCTCCTCGCGCGAGATCGGGAGCTGCCGCACATTGGCCCCGGTTGCGTCGCGGATCGCATTCGCGATCGCGGCAGCCGTCGGGACAATCGGTGGCTCACCGAGGCCCTTGGAGCCGAGGTTCGTGAGATGGCTATCCGGCTCGTCGATGAGCTCGCTGACGATCTCCGGCACGTCGGCGAACGTCGGCAGCTTGTACGCGTCGAGGCTCGTCGTGAGGATCCGGCCGGTCTTGGGATCGCTCAGCCGCTCTTCCGAGAGCGTATGGCCGATCCCCTGGATGATGCCGCCCTCGATCTGGCTCGATGCGCCGAGCGGGTTGATCACGCGCCCGACGTCGTGGACTGCCGCCACACGCTCGACCCAGATCTCGCCGGTGTCGACGTCGACCGCGACTTCCGCGACCTGCACCCCGAAGGTGAGCACTTGCATTCCCGTCGGGTTCGGGCCGCGCGCCCCCTTGCCGAGAATCTGTGCGTCCTCGAGCAGTCCGAGGACCTCCTCGAGCGAGCTCGAGAGGTTCCCATCGGCAGAAACGACCTTGCCGTCGCGCAGGTCGAGCACGCGCTCCTCGAGGTGGTACCGCTGCGCCGCGATCTCGAGGATCTGGCGCTTCGCGTCCGCCGCCGCCGCGCGAACGGCGGGGCCCATCGACGGTGTCGTCGACGAGCCCGCCGAGATCGCGGCGTACGGACCGCGCGCCGAATCGCCGAGCGACACGGTGATGTGCTCGAGCGGCACCCCGAGCTCCTCTGCCGCGATTTGTGCCATCGCCGTCTTTGTCCCCGTGCCGATGTCCTGCATCGCCGTCACGACTGTCGCGCGCCCGTCGGAGCTGACGCGGATCCAGGCGTAGCCCGGGGGCCCGCCGCCTCCGTACCAGATCTGCGACGCCATCCCGACCCCGCGCTTCACGCGACCCGTCGAACGTGCGCGAACCTCGTGACGACGTTCCCAGTGCGGCTCGGCGCGGCGATAGCACTCCATCAGGCTCTTGCCGCTGAACGGCCGCTCGTCGGCCGGGTCCGAGTGCGCGTAGTTCTTGCGTCGCAACTCGAGTGGATCGACGCCCAGCTTTGCAGCGAGCTCGTTGAGGAGCGACTCGACCCCGAAGGTCCCTTCGACGAAGCCGGGCGCCCGGAATGCCTTCATCGGCGGCTGGTTGATCTTCGCGCCCCAGGTCGTCGTCTTCACGTTCGGGCACGCGTAGAGGAGCTGCATCGGGCCCTCCGTGGGCGCGGTCCAGCCGCTCCAGCCGACGGCGTTGACGTACTCGCCACCGAGTGCAGTAAGGGTGCCATCGCTCTTCGCCCCGATCGTGAGCCGTTGGATCGTTGCGTTTCGGTTACCCGTCGCGAGATTCTCCTCCCGGCGGGTCAGCGCGCACCGGACGGGACGGTGCGTTCGCTTCGCAAGCTCGATCGCGATGAAGGTGTAGTCGTCGGCGCCGTTCTTTGCGCCGAAGCCGCCACCCATGTAGTGGCAGACGACGCGAACCTTGTCGGGCGGCAGCCCGATGCCCTTCGCGACCTCGTCTCGAATGCCCCAGATGTACTGCGTCGAGATGTAGACCTCGAGCGTTTCGCCGATCCATTGGACGACCGCCTGGTGCGTCTCCATCGAGTTGTGCAGAACGACCTGCGTTCGGAACTCGCCCTCGACGACAACGTCTGCGTCGGCGAGGCCCCGCTCGTAGTCGCCCCGCGCCTGCACCCGCGGCTCGCCGTGCTGCTCGCCGCGCTTGATCGCTTCGTCCGCATCGAGCAGCACTTCGAGCTGCGCCCACTCGACCTCGATCTCGGCGACCGCGGCAACTGCCTGTGCGTAGGTGTCGGCGCACACCGCCGCGACGGCCTCGCCCTGAAAGCCGCATTCCTCGGCGAGCTGCGGAATGTCACTCGGGCCGATCGCCGCGTACACGCCGGGTGACGCGAGCGCCCGTGCGAGATCGATGCGCGCAACACGTGCGTGCGCGTGCGGCGATCGCAGAACCGCGGCATGCAGCATCCCGGGCAGCTTCACGTCCGCTGTGAAGACGGCTTCGCCGCGCGCCCGCTCCAACCCATCGATGCGCGTCGCCGGCCGGCCGACGATCGAGCGCGCGCCGGCCGGCCATTGCTCGAGCGCGTCTTCCTCGACGACGAGCCAGACCTCCTCGTAGCGCCCTTCGACTTCCTTTTCGGTGCGAATCAGCCGCGCCACGTTCGAATCGCCTCCTCGATCTTCGGGTACGCGCCGCAGCGGCAGAGGTTGCCCGACATGGCGTGCCGGATCTCCTCACTCGACGGCTCCGCGTTCTCCGCGACAAGCGAGACCGCGCTCACGATCTGTCCAGGCGTGCAGAAGCCGCACTGCAGAGCGTCGGCCGAAACGAACGCCTGAATCATCGGGTGATCGCGCAGGCCTTCGATCGTCGTCACCTTCGCGCCATCGGCTGCGTGCACGAGTGTGATGCAGGAAAGAGTCGGGATGCCGTCGACAAGGACGGTGCACGCGCCACAATGACCTTCGTTGCATGCGATCTTCGTGCCGGTGAGGCCGAGGTCGTCGCGCAACGTGTCGGCGAGCGACTGGCCGACCTCGGCGTGCACCTCGTGCTCGTGCCCGTTGACGCTGATCCTAGGCACCCGCCGTCACCGCTTCGATGTCCGCGATGTGCAGCAGGCGGAACGTGACGCGCGTGGCCGTGCGCTGTGCGATTTCGTCGTCGATGCCCGGCACGGTCGCCCAGAGGTCACGCGCCGCCACGATCAGTTCGCGAATGCGGTCGACCTCGTCCACGTGCCCGTTTCGCTCGCTGCAGGCGTTGATCGCGAGGCCGAGCACACCCACGGTGTCCGACTGGTGCGACCAGAGAAGCGGCGTCGCCATCGAGAGGTACTGATGGATCCGTGCGAGCTGCAGAGGCTGGGTGAGCGTGTCGCTACCGAGCGGGGTCGTCGGCTCGGGAAGCTCGCGCCCGTCGGCGAGCGCGTTCGCCGTCCCGGCGAGCATGGCGCGCAGCTGGTCGTCGGAGTACCCCGCCATCCGCGCGGTCCTGAGCGCGATCAGGAGCGATGGAGGCTGCTGCCCGTACGGGTAGTCGCTCGCGTAGACGACCTGCTCGGGCGGGATCAGGCGGTAGAAGTCGAGGAGGTCGATCGGGCTCCACGTCGAGGTATCGAAGAGGACACCCTTGCGCCCGGCCATGCAGCGCGCCAGCTCGGCGAGATCCGCGATCCCACAGTGGGCGATGATCAGGGTCGCTCCGGGATAGCGGTCAACGAGGGCGCGTAGTCCGTCGGCGATCGGCGGCAACCCGCGGCCGCCGTGGATCAGGATCGGCACGCGCCGCTCCGACGCGAGCTCGAAGACGGGTCCCAGCCGCTCGTCCGTCGCGGTGAACTTCTGAGCCCGCGGGTGCAGCTTGATCCCGCGCGCGCCGAGATCGAGGCAGCGTCTCGCCTCCTCGATCGGCGACTCGTTCAGGTCGAGGCGCACGAACGGGATCAGTCGGCCGCCGCTGCGCGCGGCGAAGGCGAGGGTCCGGTCGTTCGCAGCGGTGAACGACGGCTGCCGGTCGGGCTCGTCGAGGCAGAACATGAATGCCCGCGAGATGCCGTAGGCGCTCATCAGCGCCTCGAGCTGGTCGTAGTCGCCGACCATGCCGTCGATGTCGTGCCCGAGGTGGAGGTGGGCGTCGAAGATGTCTGCTCCCGCGGGCAGCTGCCTGCGCAGATCCTCGTCGTAGCGGCCGAGGAGCTCGTCGGCCCTTGTCTGCGCATTCATTCGTCGGAGTCTAGATATGGTCCGACGCATGCCAGACGTCCTGATGTACGCCGACACGTTCCGGTCGCCCGAGCTTCGGCACGAGGTTCCGCTCGGCATTCCCGACCCGTTCCTCTATGCGGAGCGAGACGGCGTCAAGCACATCGCGATCGGCTCGATGGAGATCCCACGCCTCGCTGCGCTCGGCCTTCATGAGCTGCATCCCGCCGAGGAGTACGGTGCTGATGACCTGATCGGCGCTGGGCTCTCGTACCCCGAGATTCGCCGGGAGACCGCTCGGCGTGCCGTGAGGGGCCTCGGCATTACGAGTGCCGTCGTGCCGGAGACGTTTCCGCTGTGGCTCGCCGACAGCCTTCGCGCCCAGGGCGTCGAGCTGACGGTCGACGCGGATTTCTTCGACGACCGCCGCCGCGCGAAGAGCGAGGCGGAGATCGCCGGCGTCCGTCGCGCGCAAGTCGCCGCCGAGGCCGGCATGGATACCGTGCGCGACCTGCTCCGGCGGGCGACCGCAAACGGTGAAGGCCTGACGCTCGACGGCAAGCCGCTGACGGTCGAGCGCGTGAAGACCGAGATGGCTCAGACGTTCGCAGCGCACGGTGCGAGCGCCGACGACTTCATCGTTGCCCCGGGGCCGCAGGGCGCCGTCGGCCACGACATGGGCTCCGGCCCGATCCGCTCGGGCGTACCGATCGTCGTCGACATCTGGCCGCGTGACAACGAGTCGTTCATGTTCTGCGACATGACGCGCACCTTCGTCGTCGGCGACGTTCCCGACGACGTCCGCATCTGGCACCGCCTTTGCAAGGAGGCACTCGACCGTGCGATCTCGGAGATCAAGGACGGCGCGGACGGACGCTCGATCTTCGACGGGACCTGCGAGATCTTCGAAGCCGCCGGCGAACCGACACAGCGCACGAAGACACCCGGCGAGACGCTTGCCGACGGGTTCTTCCACGGGCTCGGGCATGGCGTCGGGCTCGAGGTACACGAGGAGCCGGGCATGGGCATCGCTTCGAAGCTGCCACTGAAGACGGGCGATGTCGTCACCGTCGAGCCGGGGCTCTACCGACAGGGATACGGCGGCGTGCGGCTCGAAGACCTCGTGCTCGTCACTGCGAGCGGCGCCGAGAACCTCACGCAGTACCCCTACGATCTCGCACCTTGACCCCGTGAGCGACACGATCGAGACGATGCAGCTGGAGGAGCGGCGGTATCCACCCTCCCCCGAGTTCGCGGCGCAGGCGAACGCCCAGCCCGGTATCTACGACGAGGACTTCGAGGCGTTCTGGGAGCGCGAGGGCCGCGAGCGTGTGTCGTGGTTCGAGCCGTTCACGAAGGTGCTCGAGTGGGAGCGCCCGTATGCAAAGTGGTACCTCGGCGGGAAGCTCAACGTCGCATGGAACTGCCTCGACAAGCACGTCGAGGAGGGTCGTGGCGACACGGTCGCCTACTACTGGGAAGGCGAGCCGGAAGGCGACCGCCGGCAGCTGACCTACCGCGAGCTGCTTCGTGAGGTGACGAAGCTCGCAAACGCGCTGAAGGCACTCGGCGTCGGCAAGGGGACACCCGTCGCCATTTACCTCGGGATGGTTCCCGAGGCGGCTGTGGCGATGCTCGCCTGCGCGCGGCTCGGCGCGCCTCATACGGTCGTCTTCGGAGGGTTCTCGGCCGACTCGCTCGCCGGGCGCCTGCAGGATATGGAGTGCACGGTGCTGATCACGCAGGACGAGGCGTGGCGGCGCGGGACGACTGTCCCCTTGAAGGCGACGGCCGACGAAGCCGTTGCCGAGGCGCCAACTGTCGAGAGCGTGATCGTTCTTCGGCGCACCGGCAGTGACGTGCCGATGACCGCGGGCCGCGACCACTGGTGGCACGAGCTCGCGACGGACGAGTCGGCCTGCGCCGCTCTGCCGATGGATCCCGAGGATCTGCTGTACCTCCTCTACACCTCCGGCACGACCGCGAAGCCGAAGGGGATCGCTCACACGACGGCCGGCTATCTCGTCGGCGTCGCCTCGACGCACTACTACATCTTCGATCTGAAGCGCGACCACGACGTCTACTGGTGCGCCGCCGACATCGGCTGGGTGACGGGCCACAGCTACATCGTCTACGGGCCGCTCTGCAACGGCGCGACCTCTGTCATGTACGAGGGGACTCCCGACTTCCCCGACAAGGATCGCTGGTGGGAGATCATAGAGCGCTACGGCGTGACGATTCTCTACACGGCCCCGACGGCGATCCGCTCGCACATGAAATGGGGACCGGAGCATGCCAGGCGCCACGACCTCTCCACGCTGCGGCTGCTCGGGTCGGTCGGGGAGCCGATCAATCCGGAGGCGTGGGTCTGGTACCACGAGACGATCGGCGGCGGCCGTTGCCCGATCGTCGACACGTGGTGGCAGACGGAGACGGGGATGATCTTGATCACGCCGCTGCCCGGGATCACGACGACGAAGCCGGGCTCGGCCACGAAGCCGTTTCCGGGGATCGACGCGGCGATCTACAACGAGGCGGGTGAGGAGGTTGGCCCCGGGGGTGGGGGCTACCTCGTGTTGCGCAAACCGTGGCCCGCGATGCTCCGTGGCCTCTACAAGGAGCACGACCGCTACGTCGAGACGTACTGGTCGAACTACGGGGACGCCTACTTCGCGGGCGACGGCGCGCGCGTGGACGAGGACGGCGACTTCTGGTTGCTCGGGCGCGTCGACGACGTGATGAACGTGTCCGGCCACCGCATCTCGACGATCGAGGTCGAGTCGGCGCTCGTCGATCACCCCGACGTCGCCGAGGCTGCCGTGGCGGCGCGCAGCGACCCGACGACCGGCCAGGCAATCGTCGCCTTCGTGACGCTGAAGGGCGGCAGAGAGGGATCCGTCGCGAAGCTCGAAGAACTGCGGAACCACGTCGCGAAGAAGATCGGGCCGATCGCGAAGCCCGCGAACATCGTCTTCACGCCCGAGCTACCGAAGACGAGAAGCGGAAAGATCATGCGGCGCCTGCTGCGTGACGTCGCGGAGAACCGGCCGCTCGGCGACACGACGACGCTCGCCGACGCGAGCATCGTTTCGGACCTGCAGGCTCGCGGCCAGTCCGAACAGTCGAACGAAGACTGAGTCGATGGTTGTCCTGCTGGCCGCGGTGATCCTCGCGAGTGCCGGCCCGGTCCACGCCCTGGCACAGACGGCGAGCGTGCGCGTCCCCGTCGCGAACGTCTGGCAGGCGCCGAACGCCGGGCACCTGCCGCTCGATCCGAGCGTCTGGCCGACCCCTGCCGTGACGGTTGCGAAGCGGCGTGCGCTCGTCGGCCACATGCCGACGCAGGTGCTCTACGGGGAGACCGTGCGCGTGCTCGCGAAGCGGGGCGGATGGACACGGATCGTCGTGCCCGACCAGCCCTCGCCGCTCGATGCCCGCGGCTACCCCGGGTGGGTGCGCTCCTGGCAGCTCGGGCCGTCGGTCACCGGCCGGACCGTGCTCGTGACGGCGCGCACCGCGAGGCTCGCGAACGGCAGCGAGGTCGGTTTCGCCACACAGGTGCCTGTCGGCGCGCTTCCCGCAGCGGCGACGCGTCCGCTGCCGCGCACGCGGGCCGACCTCGTGCGCACAGCCGAGCAGTTCGTCGGCCTGCACTACCTGTGGGGCGGCCTCTCAGCATGGGGCTACGACTGCTCGGGGCTCACGTGGGCCGTCTACCGCGCACACGGGATCACGATCCCGCGTGACGCGGATGCGCAGTTTGCCGCCGGGACGACGGTCTCGATGGCGAAGCTCTTGCCCGGCGACCTTCTCTTCTACGAGCACCCGGTCGTCGGCCACGTCTCGATGTACATCGGCGGCGGCCGGATGATCGAGTCCCCGAACTCGGCGAGCGAAGTCCGCGTCGTGCCGGTGCGCACGAGCGACTTCCGGGGCGCGCGGCGATTTCTCTGACGATCACCCCCGCGCGCCGCCGCGCTTTCGTCGGCGGAATCGCCACATGAGCGCTCTCACGAGCAGCGAGCGTCAACTCGGCGTTGCCCTTTTCAACGAGACGTGGCGGCTGATCGAGTCGCGCGAGGACGATTCCCGCATGGTCAACTGCGCTCACGCCTCGGCGTATCACTGGTCGGTCGCCCCCGAGTGCAGGCCCGAGAACAGCGCGCGGAGCGAATGGCTCCTCTCGCGCGTGTACGCGATCGTCGGCCACCCGGCCGAAGCCCGCGCTCATGCGGAGCGCTGTCTCGCGATCTGCGAGGAGAACGGCCTTGCCGACTGGGATCTCGCGTTCGCCTACGAGGCGCTTGCACGTGCCGCGCGACTCGCGGGCGATGAGGACGACGAACGGCGCCTGGTCGCCCGCGCACGAGCGGTCGAGATCGCACATGCGGCCGAGCGCGACTTGCTCGAGAAGGATCTCTCGTCGATCGGCAGAACGAGTCCGGACGTGACGAGCGTCTCGACCTCTGGGATCATCGACGGCGCTTCACGTTGACGCGCCAGCTGCGATCCGCGGCGGGGATCGCGACGGTGCTCGTGGCTGCGGTCGCCGGAACGGCCGGGGTGGCGCGCGCCGCGACCGCACCGCCGGTGCAGTGGTGCGGATCCGGACCGTCCGCCACCGACCTGCCCGACGTCGTCGCGGGGCCGCAAATTCACGTCATCTATGCGGTCTTGAGCGACGCGCCCGATCGCTTCGGGCTCATCTCGGGGGGGATAGCGACCGATCTGACCGCTGGCGCAGCCTGGTGGCAGGCCCGGGACTTCAGCCGCGTGCCGCGCTTCGACCTGGGCGCGTTCTCGTGCCTTCCCTCGCTCGGCGCACTCGACATCTCGGACGTTCGACTGGCCCACGATTCGAGTTACTACGCCGGCTCCGACTCGCTCTTCAGTGCGCTTGGCCTCGACCTCGCCGGGGCCGGCTTCTCGAACGCGCACAAGCGCTACCTCGTCTACTTCGACTCACCGGTTGCGCTGCCCGGAGACGTCTGCGGCCGCGGCAGTGCCGACGCCGGGTACGCCCAGGTCTACCTCGCGCCGGACCTGAAGAGCGGGCCTACGGATAGCGGCTGCGGGAACATCGAGTCGCCTGACGATCGTGGCGGCTACTCGGCGATCGTCGCAATGCACGAGCTGCTCCACAGCCTTGGCGCGCTCGACACGACGTCGAGCCCTGGCCCGCCCCACGCGTGTCCCGGCGACGCAGCGCATTCGTGCGACCCGGGTGACAACCAGCTCGACATCATGCGGCCGGCGGGCGTCACGTACTGGCTCGACGAGACCTATCTCGACTTCGGCAACGACGACTACTACGGAATGCCCGCCTCGGACACGTGGGGGGACGTCCAGGACTCGCCCTGGCTCCGCCATCTCAACGCCCCGTCCTACACGCTCGACCTCGCTCCCGGTGCCGGTGTCGCGTCGACCACGAGCGACCTTCCCGGCGTGGACTGCACGGGGTCGACCCATTGCGTCTCGACGTGGGACGCGGGCACCTCGGTGACGCTCGCCGCGACCCCGGCGAAGGGCTATGCCCGGATCCAGTGGGGCGGCGCCTGTGCGAGTGCGGGCACGAGCAGCGAGTGCACGGTCGCCATGACCGCGAACCAGGCTGTCACTCTTTCGTACCTGAAGGCGGTCGCCGTCACTGCACTCACGGCGCCGCGGCAGATCGGGAAGCGCGTGCAGGTGACCTTGAGGCTCAGCCGCGCCCCGCTCCATGGCGAAGCGAGCGTCGCGTGTCGCGCGACGACGGGCCTGAAGCTCGTCTCGCATGTCATCAGCGGCGCCGCCGCGACGTGCTCGTGGTCGGTCCCCGCTCGCTTGCGCGGCAGTCGCGTCTCCGGCCACATTGCGGTCGAGACCGATACCGGCGGCACGGCCGCCCGCGCGTGGTCGCTGCGGCTTCGCCCGTAGCGGCCGATCGACTGCTTTACCGATCGACCAGCAGCTTCTCGAACCGCGCCGGATCGTCGAACGGGCCGATCACCGCGAGGCGCATCCCCTGTGTCCCGATCACATCCTGCGCGACGCGTTGCACGTCCTCGGCCGTGACGGCATCAAGGCCCGCGAGCAACTCCTCCGGCTCGACGGCGCAGCCCTCGAGCACCTCGCGCCGCAGGCCGAAGAGCAGCAGGCCGTTCGGGCTTTCGGTCTGAAGCACAAAGCGTCCCTTTGCGAGCGCACGCGCCTTTTCGAGCTCATCCGAGGGAACAGCCTCCGTCGCCATGTTGCGGAACTGCTCGGTGATCACGGTGATCGCCTCGTCGACGCGCTGGATGTCGACGCCCCCCTGGGCATACAACGTTCCGGCGTCGGTGTAGGCGCTGTTCAACCCGTAGACGTAGTAGGCGAGGCCCCGCCGTTCGCGCACCTCGAGGAAGAGGCGAGAGGACATGCCGGTGCCGAGCACCGTGC
Source organism: Gaiellales bacterium (assembly GCA_038328165.1). Classification (GTDB taxonomy): domain Bacteria; phylum Actinomycetota; class Thermoleophilia; order Gaiellales; family Gaiellaceae; genus PALSA-600. The sequence continues at coordinate 52,827 of JBBQLT010000009.1, read as the reverse complement.
CGAGGAGCTGCAGCGCGTAGCGATCCGGGTGGGCGAGCGGGTACGAGGGGACCCCGATGCAGATCTGCGCCTGATCTGAGTCCTTGGTGTGCAGGCGCACGTGCGGGTCGGACGAACTGACGACCTCAGCCGGCACCGGCGCGCCGGAGCCGTTTCCGCCGAGATCACCGAGCAGCTCTTCGAGGCGCGGGACGAGGTCGTCGCCGACCATGCCCGAGAGACCGACAACCATGCGCGCGGGCGTATACCAGTGCTCGAGGTAGCTCATGAACGTCTCGCGCGTCGCGGCCTTGACGGTGTCGCGTTTCCCGAGTGTTTCCCAGCCGAGCGGGTTGTCGCCGAACAGAAGCTCCTCGTAGACCGACGACACGTAGTCGCGAGGCGTGTCGAAGTACATGTTCATCTCCTCGAGGATCACGCCCTTCTCTCGCTCGAGCTCCTCGCTGTCGAACTTCGAGTTGCGCAGCATGTCGACGAGCACGTCGAGCGCGGTGTCCCGCTCCGCGCCGGCGCAGCGGATGTAGTAGCCGGTGTACTCCTTGGACGTGAAGGCGTTGAACTCGCCACCCATCCCGTCGACGACGGTCGTCAGGTCGCGCGAGCTCGGCCGCTTCTCCGTGCCCTTGAAGAACATGTGCTCGGCGAAGTGCGCGATCCCGCGGTTCGACTCATCCTCGTAGCGTGAGCCGGCCGCCAGCATGATGTAGCAGGCGACCGACTGGGCGTGCGGGAGCGGCGCGGTCAGCACGCGCAGTCCGTTCGACAGGGTCGTGCGCTCGTAGACGTTCATCCGGCGAGTCTCCTCTTTCAGATTCCGGCCGGCGGGAACGCACCGACCACCGCTGCGATGGTATAGACGCAGATATGCCGGGAGAAACACGTCGCGCGATCTTCGCCCAACCCGACTGGTTGCGTGCCGTTCCGACCGGACGGCGGCTTCCCGACGGCGCGCGGGTCGTGCATACCGGCTGCGGAACGTCGTTCCACGCGGCGCAGACCGGTGGCGCTTCGGTGCAGGCGCTCGAGGCTGTGCTCTCGCCGCCAGAGGCGGACGTGCTCGTCTGCGTCTCGCACGAAGGCGAGACGGAGCTCACTCTCGAGGCCGCCCAGGCGTTCGCGGGAGAGGTTTGGCTCCTGACCGGCACGCCGTCCTCGTTGCTCGCGGACGTGGCCGACGAGGTCGTCGTCTGTACGCCGGAGATCGAGCGCTCCTGGTGCCATACGGCGAGCTTCACTGCCGCGGTCGCAACCCTGGCGGCTCTCCACGGTCACGAGGTCGGCTGGCTGGCAGGAGCGGTCGAGGAGGCGCTGGGGGAAGAGGTTCGCGCCGATGCGCACGACCGGATCATCGTGGCGGGTGCCGGTCGCGACTGGCCCACTGCCCAGGAGGCGGTGCTGAAGCTGCGCGAGGGTGCCTGGCTTGCCGCCGAGGCGTACGAGACGGAGCAGCTCATGCATGGGTTCCTCGCGGCCGTCGACGAATCCGTGCGTGCCTACGTGCTCGAGGGCGAGGGGCGGGCCGCACAGCGTGCGCACGACCTCGTCGCCTCGCTCGAGGCGCTCGGCTGCGAGACGACGCTCGTTCAGACGCGCCATCCCGTCGTCGACATCATTCGCTTCCAGCTTCTGACGATCGCGATCGCCGAGGCCCGCGGCATCGACCCCGACCCGATCAGGCGCACTCCGGGCTCACCCTGGGCGCGCGCAGGCGGCGGCGAGCCCTACCCCGGCTAGAGCACCGCGAGCGCCTCGAGGAGGCTCGACACCTCGGCGGCGGTGTTGTAGTGGACGATGCCGATTCGCACACAGCCGTCGTCGAGGCCGAGCCGCTTCATGATCTCGACCGCGTAGTAGTTGCCGTCCCAGACTGCAAAGCCGCGCTCACCAAGCGCCTCGGCGGCCGCACGGGGTGACAGGGAGTCGCTGCCGATCGCGAACGTCGGGGCGCGGTCAGCCATGGTCGGCGGGCCGTAAAGGCGCCAGCCGTCGGGCAGGCCGCGGAGGAACTGCTCACCAAGATCCTGCTCGTGCTCGCGGATGAAGTCCCAGCCGACCTGACCGAGGTACTCGACGGCGGCGACGAACCCTGCGAGGAGCTCGAACGCGAGGGTGCCCGTCTCGTAGCGTGCGCCTGCCGGATGTTCGGGCGCCGGCCGTACCTTGTAGGGCCGCCACGACTCGAGCAGCTCTCGCTTGCCGAACGCGAGCCCGAGATGCGGGCCGTAGAACTTGTACGGCGAGCAGAGGAGCACGTCGGCCCCGGCGGCCTGAACGTCGATCGGGCCGTGTGGGCCGTAGTGCACGGCGTCGACCCAGGCGAGCGCGCCGGCTTCGTGTGCGAGGTCGGCGATCTCGGCAACCGGCGTGATCGTGCCGACGGCGTTCGCTGCCCATGGGAAGGCCACCACGCGTGTGCGTTCCGTGAGGAGCGAGCGGAGCTTTTCGAGGTCGATCCGGCAGTCGTCGTCGACGTCCGCGAAGCGAACGACGAGGCCCTTGTCCTGCGCGAGTTCGAGCCACGGTGACACGTTCGCGTCGTGGTCGAGCTTCGTGCAGACGATCTCGTCGCCTGCGACCCAGTTGCGCGACGCGGCCCTCGAGAGCGAGAAGTTCAGGGTCGTCATGTTGGCGCCGAAGAGCACTTCCGCCTCCGTCGCGTTCAGGAACCCGGCCGCCGTCTCATGCGCGTGCCTCGAGAGCTCGTCCGTCGCCCTCGACGTCGCGTACGAGCCGCCACTGTTTGCATTGGAGCTGCGCAGGTAGTGGGCGATCGCGTCGATGACCGAGTCAGGGACCTGCGTCCCACCGGGGCCGTCGAAGAACGCCATCGGTCGCTGCAACGCCGAGAACCGTGCGCGGACCTGGTCGGTGGTCATGGTCGTCGCGCTCATGAGAGCTGCCAGTCGTAGGTCGGTTTCAGCTTCAGCGAAGCGCCGACGAAGCAGTCGCGCTCCGCTTTGGCGATCAGCGCGTCGGGCTCGGTCGTGCGGGGCGTCAACTGCGCCTCGATGCGCACCTCGATCGAGACGAACGCGTACCGGTCGTCCGGCGCCGACTTCGTGATCGTCCCGCGAGCCTGACCCTCCGCTGCGACCTCGTGCCCGGCGCGACGAGCGTGGTAGGCGAAGCTGTCGATCGAGCAGCGGATGAGGGCGGCGAGCAGCAGGTGATCTGCCGACCAGCCCTCGGGCTGATCGACCTGAGCGCCGCCGGGAACCGTCATACGGCCCGCACGGTCGACCGCGGCGGCGTACTCGAAGACCTTGGCGCGAGTTGGCACGCTGCCGAACGCTACCGGCGCGTTACGAGCGCCGTCCGACCCTGGTCCTAGGGTTCGGGCCAGTGAGGCTGAGGACGCTCTCGGAGGCCGAATGCTACGCCCGTTGCTACGGCGGGCCCACGGAGGGCCGGGTCAGCGTCCTTCGTCCGGACCGCTCGGGCATCCGTCCGACGATGGCGGGCGAGCGCCTGCGCGAGTCGTTCGAGAAGCGGCTCGATCTGCGTGGCCTCGAGGACGAGGCGGCGTGACGCGGGCGTGCTCCACGTGGACCGCGCGTCGCCCGCAGAAGCAGGTGTCGGCGGGCCGCCGTCCGGCGCCGCCGCTGCCGAGCTCGTGGGTTTGCACGGCGACGTGGACGCAGCGCATGCCACGCTGTAAGCCGCGTGGCAAGCGCACCATCCTCTAGCGCGGTTCCGGACATTCTCGCCCCTGGGCTTTCCTGCGTCTTCTGCGGGATCAACCCCGGGCGCGTCTCGGCTGCCGCGGCCGCCCACTTCGCGAACCCGCGCAACGACTTCTGGCGACTCCTGCACGATGCGGCCTTCACGCCACGGCTCCTCGACCCGCAGGAGCAGGTCTCGCTGCTCGAGCTCGGGATCGGCGTCACGAACGCCGCGGACCGCACGACCCCCGGCTCGGGCGACCTGCGACGCGGCGATTTCGACCGCGCCGCCTTCGAGGTGCGCATTCGCGCGTTCCGCCCGCGTGCTGTCGCGTTCGTCGGGAAGGAGGCCTATCGCGGCTTGTACGGCGAGCGGCCCGAGCTTGGCGCGCAGCGCCGGTCGATCGGGTCGGCGGGTCTCTACGTGGTGCCCTCGACCTCGCCCGCGAATGCCGCCGTGCCCTACGACGAGCGGTTGCGCTGGTTCCGGGCGCTCGCCGCGTGGCTCGAGCCGGTCGAGCGACAGGCCGTGCGTGGGGTCGTCCTCGACGCTGCCGAGCATGTGCTCCTCGTGCGCTTCGAGCATCCGGTGACGCACGACAGCTGGTGGGCGACAACGGGCGGCGGCATCGACCCGGGAGAGAGCGACGAACAGGCGTTGCGCCGCGAGCTCCGCGAGGAGGCGGGGCTGGAGGAGTTCGACGTCGGCCCGCTCGTCTACACGCGCGAACACACATTTCCGTGGGACGGGCGCCTCCTCCACCAGTGCGAGCGGTTTTACGTCGTGCGCGTCGACCGGCACGAGGCGGTGCCGACGATCGACGTCGCGGCGGAGGGCGTTACCGAGGTGCGCTGGTGGAGCCTCCATGAGCTCGACGCGACGCGCGAGGAGATCGTTCCGTCCGATCTCGCGGCGCTCGTGCGTACGCTTCGCCCGTGACCGCCGTCCTCGTCGCCGTCCATCTGCTCGCGGCCACCGTGTGGGTCGGCGGCTCGACGGCGCTCATCTTCGTCGGCGTCCCGGCGATCCGCACGCTCGAAGGCGACCCGCGCGGCCGCGCAATGAAGGAGCTCGGGCTGCGCTGGCGCCCGCTCGGCTACGGCGCGTTGCTCGTCGCCGCGCTGACCGGGGTCGCGCTCGCCGCACGCGAGTGGGAGTCGAGTGCGGCGTTCCAGATCGTCTTCTGGGTGAAGGTCGCGCTGGCCCTCTGCCTCGTCGTCGTGTCGTACCTGCACAACTTCGTCCTCGGGCCACGGCTCCAGGCAGAGATCCGCGACGACCTCGAGCAGGTGACGCGGCGGCCGCTCGTCGTCGTCGGCTGGGTCAGCTACTCCCTGACGCTCTCGCTGCCGCTCCTCGGCGTCGCGCTCGCACGGCTCGGCGGCTCGTAGCTCATCAACCTGGTTCACAAACCGAACCAGGTTGACCTCCGCAACCTGGTTCACAAACCGGACCAGGTTGACCTCCGCAACCTGGTTCACAAACCGAACCAGGTTGACCTCCGCAACCTGGTTCGGGGTGAAACCAGGTTGCGGAGTTTCGAAGTGGGGCGGCACTAACCCGGCCAGCGGTTCGTGATCGGGGTGCGGCGGTCGCGGCCGAAAGCCTTCGGCCGTAGCTTCACCCCGGGCGGCGCCTGGCGGCGCTTGTACTCGGCGCGGTCGATCATCGCGAGCGCCCGGTCGACGACCTCGGGATCGAAGCCGTCCTGGCCGAGCTCCTCGCGTGAACGGTCGAGCTCCACGTAGGCCTCGAGCACCTTGTCGAGCGCGGGATACGGCGGCAGCGAGTCCTGGTCGAGCTGGTCGTCGCGCAGCTCGGCGCTCGGGGCGCGTTCGATGATCGACGCCGGGATCAGCTCGCTGCCAGCGCGCTCGTTCAGCCACCGCGACAGCCGGAAGACGTCCGTCTTGTAGACGTCCTTGATCAGTGCGAAGCCGCCTGCAAGGTCGCCGTAGAGAGTCGAGTAGCCAACCGAGAGCTCCGACTTGTTGCCGGTCGCGATCACGAGCCAGCCGAACTTGTTCGAGAGCGCCATCAGCATCGTGCCGCGGATGCGCGCCTGGAGGTTCTCCTCGGTCAGGTCGCTGTCGCGGCCGGCGAAGTGCTCGCGCAGCGCGCCCGTGTACGCCTCGACCATCGGCTCGATCGCGATCTCGCGGAAGTCGATGCCGAGTGACTCGCACAGACGCTCCGCATCGCCGCGCGTTCCCTCCGAGGAATAGCGCGAGGGCATCGAGACGCCGTGCACGCGCTCGGCGCCGAGCGCCTCGACGCAGAGCGCCGCCGTCAGCGCGGAATCGATGCCGCCCGAGATACCGATGACGACGTCGCCGAATCCGTTCTTCGTGACGTAGTCGTGGAGGCCGAGCTCGAGCGCGAGCCGCATCTGCTCGAGGTCGTCGAGTTGCACCGCGAGGGCGGGCTGTGTCGCCTGCTCTTGAACGCGTGGAGGCGCCAGCTCGACCCTCGTCGGCTCGCCCGGCGCCCGATCGCGGGCGAGCGAACGACGGCGCACGTCTCGCAACCGGCGCCCCACCGCCGCGACCGGATCGATGTCCACGACGAGCAACTCCTCCTCGAATCCCGCGGCGCGCGCGAGGACTTCTCCCTCGTCGTCGAGGACGACTGAATGACCGTCGAAGATCAATTCGTCCTGGCCCCCGACGGCGTTGCAAAGCGCGATGAAGCAGGAGTTGTCGGTCGCGCGAACCTTCAGCATCTCCTCGCGTTCGCGATCCTTGCCAACGTGAAACGGCGACGCCGAGATGTTTGCAACGAGCTGAGCCCCGAGGAGCGCCAGGTCGGTCGCGGGCGGCCCCGGTTGCCAGATGTCCTCGCAGATCGTCGGCCCGACGACGACATCACCGAAGCTTAGGAGCACCAGGTCCGTCCCCGGTGCGAAGTAGCGATCCTCATCGAAGACGCCGTAGTTCGGCAGGTATCGCTTCCGGTAGACGTTTTGCACCTCGCCGTGGGCGAGCGTGAAGCAGGCGTTGTACAGGTCGGCGTCGAGGTGCGGCGCGCCCACGAGCGCAGTGATCCCGCGCGTCGCACGCGCGATGTCAGCCACGGCCCTGCGTGCGGCGCGGACGAAGCCCGGGCGAAGCAGGAGGTCCTCGGGCGGGTAGCCGGTGACGACGAGCTCCGGGAAGAGGACGAGGTCGGCGCCGGCGCCCCGCGCCTCCTCGAGCCACTCGACCACGCGGGCCGCGTTGCCGTCGACGTCGCCGACGACGCTATTGATCTGAGCGAGTGCGATCCTCATCGGTAGTTTTCGCCTCTCGGTCGAAAACTCTACCACGGCGCTCGCGGAGGGCCGTGCGGCGCCAGGTGACATAGAGCGCGAGCGCGCCGAGGAAGACGGCGATGCTGACCTGGCCGACAAGCGGCGAGCCGGCCTTCTTGCCGACGACGCTCAGGACCGCCGCAACGGCGAGGACGACGACGAGGTACAGGCGCAGGCGGTCGGCACGCATACTGGACGGCAGTATGGCCATCGTCATCGACAGCCGCTTTCGCGGCCCCGAAGCTTCCGGTAACGGCGGTTATACGTGCGGGCTCGTCGCGAGGGAGCTCGGCGGCAACGAAGCGGAGGTGACATTGCGGCTGCCGCCGCCGCTCGACGAGGCTCTTCGCCTCGATGGCGACGGTCGCGTCTGGGACGATCACGCACTGATCGCCGAGGCGCGCCACGCCGAGGTGGGGCTCTCCCCGCCGGACCTCGTCGCGTGGGGCGATGCGAAAGCCGCGGAGTCGCCCGATCTCGGCTCACCGTTCCCCCACTGCTTCGTCTGCGGCGCGAAACGCGCGGCGGGCGACGGCCTGCGCATCTTCGCGGGCGCCGTCGCCGGACGGGACGTCGTGGCTGCTACGTGGACGGTCGGCGGCGATACGGTCGGTGCGGAGTTCGTGTGGGCGGCGCTCGACTGTCCCGGGGCCTGTGCCACGGGCGTCCCCGGCCGCGGTGTCGTCGTGCTCGGCCGGCTGACCGCGCGCGTCGAGCGCGTGCCACAGGCGGGTGAGCGGTGCATCGTCGTCGGCTGGCCCCTCGACAGCGAGGGGCGAAAGCACGGGGCCGGGACGGCGCTCTTCACCGCTGCCGGTGAACTGCTCGGGCTCGCGAAGGCGCTGTGGGTCGAACCGCGCCTCTAGATCTAGATCTAGCGCTGGACGCGGATCGCGTTGAGGTCGTGCTCGCGAACGTCGTCGATCCGTGCGAGGAGGTCGTCGATGTCGTCGTGCTCGGCGTGCAGGTAGCGCCCGGCAAGCGCGTCGTAGTGGCCGGAGGCGAGCTTGCGCACGAGCTCGGGGGCAAGCTCGGGCGGGGTCCACGGTGCATCATCGGAGAACACGGCGGTCATCGCGGTTCGCACCAGCCCTGGTGAGAACAAGAAGACGGGGATGCGCCCGGCGAGCTCGTTCGACAACGTCTCGGCGTAGCGACCGACCGCCGCCTTCGACGCCGGATACCCGGTCGCCGAGGCCCCTGGCAGGTACGACGCGCCGCTGCCCGTGATCACGATGCGTCCGGCCCCACGCTCGAGCATGCCGGGGATGGCCGTGCGGCAGCAGAGGTGCACGCCGAGCACGTTGACCTCGAACGTTCGCCACCAGTCGTGGGGGTCGGCCTCCCAGGTCGTCTCGTCGTGCGTGCCGACGCCCGCATTCGCGACCAGTAACTCGACGTTGCCGGCGTCGGCGAGCGCGCGCTCGACCGACTCCTGCGAGGTGACGTCGAGCTCCAGAGCGCGTCCGCCGATCTCCGCCGCGACTGCCTCGACCTGGTCGCGCGAGCGTGCCGCGACGACGACCGACCAGCCGTCGCCAGCGAGTGACCGCGCGATATTCGCGCCGATCCCGCGGCCACCGCCGGTGACGAGTGCAATGCCCCTAGCCAACTGCAGCTTCGATCGCCGCGAGCGACTCGGGGTTCTCGAGCGACGAGAGGTCGCCCGGATCCTCTCCGAGCGCCGTCGCCCGGAGGGCGCGGCGCACGATCTTCGCCGAGCGGGTCTTCGGGAGTGCGTCCACGAACAGGATCTTGCCAGGCGTGAATGCCTTGCCGAGGTCGCTACTGACCGCGTCAGAGATCGAGGCCGCCAGCTCCTCGCCCGGCTCATACCCCGGGAGCAGGCAGCAGAAGATCCAGGCGGTCTCGCCTTTCACCTCGTGTGGCACCCCGATCGCAGCGGCTTCCACGACGGCGTCATGCGAGACCGCGGCCGACTCGAGCTCGGCCGGCCCGATGCGCTTGCCCGCGATGTTCAGCGTGTCGTCGGAGCGGCCGTGCAGGAACCAGAACCCCGCCGCGTCTGCCGAGGCCCAGTCGCCGTGCACCCACACATCCGGGAAGCGCGACCAGTACGTCTCGATGAACTTCTCGGGATCTCGCCAGAAGCCGCGCGTCATCCCGGGGAAGGGACGGCGGCAGACGAGCTCGCCCACCTTGCCGGTGCCGACGAGCGACGCTCCGGCGTCGTCGACGATGTCCATCGCCATGCCGAGCGCCGGACCGCCAACCGAGCACGGCTTGATCGGGCCGACCGGCGTCGGCGAGAGGAAGCACGCGCCCACCTCGGTGCCGCCGGTGCAGTTGATCACCGGCACACGCGAGCCGCCGACGTTCTCGAAGAGCCAGCGGTACGGCGCGGGGTTCCATGACTCGCCGGTCGTCACGAATGTGCGCAGCGACGACAGGTCGGACACCGGGTCGCCATGCGGCAGGAGGGCTCGCGCGAGCGTGGGCGAGAGCCCGAGTGAGGTCACCCGTTCCTGCTCGACCGTGCGCCAGAGGCGATCGGGCCAGGGCCAGTCGGGAGCACCTTCGGCAAAGACGATCGTGCCTCCGAGCGCGCCGACGCCCACGACGGTCCACGGCCCCATGATCCAGCCCATGTCGGTTGCGAAGTGCACGACGTCGCCCTCGTGCACGTCCGCCTGGTAGCAGACCTCCCGTGCGATCGATACGAGGAAGCCGCCCTGCACGTGCACGACCCCTTTCGGCTTCCCGGTCGTTCCCGACGTGTAGGTGAGGAGGTACGGCGTCTCGGAGTCGACCTGCGCCGCCTCGAGCTCGCCCGGGAATCCGTCGAGCTCGAACGGCGCGAGCACGACGTGTTCGACCGACGGCGACTCGTCGAGCGCCTGCTCGAGGATCTCGAGCATCGGCTGCAGCCTGCCGCGCCGCGACGACTCGCGCTTCGTGATCACGACCTTGGCCTCGCTCGCCCGCAGCCGCCCGGCGACCGCGGGGGCAGCGAACCCGGAGAAGACGGGCACCTGGATCGCACCGATGTGCGCGATCGCATGCGATGCGACGGCCACCTCGGGCGACATCGGCAGGAAGATCGCGACGCGGTCGCCACGCCCGACGCCCCGGGCGACGAGGAGCTCTGCAAGCCGGGTCACGTCCCGTGAGAGCTCGGCGAAGGTGACCTCACGCCGCGAGCCATCCTCACCGAGCCCGACGGCCGCGACGGCGTCCGGGCGGCGTGCGGCCCACCGGTGCACGCAGTTGTGGGGGATCGAGACCTTGGCGCCGTTGAACCACGTGGCCCAGGCCGGCCCGCGTTCCTCGTCCAGCACCGAGTCCCATGGACGGGCGAACTCGAGGCCCATGTCGCGAATCGCGAGCGGCCAGAACCAGGCCGGATCCTCGGCCGAGCGGCGCACGAGCTCCGGGTACGAGGCGATGCCGGCCCGGCGCAAGAGGCGGGTGGCGTTCGCATGCTCGAGCGTGGCCTCGTCAGGCTCCCAGACGGTGTCGGTCACGGCGCGCAATCTACTCGCAGCGCCTCCCCCCAGCCCGGTTAGCGTCTGCTAACTTAGCGGCTGCTAACTTCGCCGAAAGGGAATGAGACAACGATGCAACGTTTCGTGACGCCGGAGAACAAGAAATGGTGGACGCTCGCCGCGGTCTCGGTCGGCCTCTTCATGATCATGCTCGACAACACCGTGGTGAACGTCGCGCTCCCGTCGATGCGCCGGTCGTTGCACATGTCGCTTTCGGAGCTCGAGTGGGTGGTCGCCGGCTATGCGCTGACGTTCGCGGCATTCATGCTGATCGGCGGCAAGCTGGCCGACTTCCTGGGGCGCCGCCTGATCTTCATGGTCGGGCTCGCGGTCTTCACCGGCGCATCTCTCGCCTGCGGGCTCGCACCGAACGGCGGCTTCCTGATCGGGGCGCGCATCGTGCAGGGGCTGGGCGGCGCGCTGATGAACCCCGCGACGCTGTCGATCATCGCGGCGACATTCGCGCCGCGCGAGCGTGGCCGCGCGATCGGGATCTGGGCCGGCGTGTCGGCGATGGCGCTCGCGATCGGCCCGCTTGTCGGCGGCCTGCTGACCGAGCACGTCAACTGGAACTGGATCTTCTTCATCAATGTCCCCGTCGGGCTCATCGGCCTGCTCGCGATCCCGGTCTTCATCGACGAGTCGCGTGACACCTCGGCCGAGCAGCGCCTCGACGTGCCGGGGCTCGCGACATCTGCGCTCGGCCTGTTCTCGCTGACGTACGCGTTCATCGAGGCGAACAGCTACGGCTGGACGTCTGCACGGATCCTCGGCGCGTTCGCGATCGCGGCCGTCTCGCTCGTCGGCTTCGTGCTGCTCGAGCGGCACCAGCGGGCGCCGATGCTCGACCTGTCGCTTTTCCGCAACCGAACGTTCGGTGGTGCGAACGCCTCGATGCTCTTCGTGGGCCTCGCCATGTTCGGCACGTTCTTCTACGTCTCGCTGTACATGCAGAACGTCCTCGGGTACTCGCCGGTCGAGGCCGGGGCGAGCTTCCTGCCGATGACGATCCTCATCATCCTGATCGCGCCGCGCGCCGGCGCCCTCACCGATCGCGTCGGCTCGCGCTGGCTCGTCGGCGGAGGAATGACCCTGCTCAGCGCGATGCTCTTCTACTACACCCAGCTCGGCGCGAACGAGAGCTTCTGGGCGATCCTGCCCGGGCTCCTGCTCGGTGGGATCGGGATGGGCATGACGATGACGCCGGTGACGGCCGCCGCGATGAGCGCCGTCGCCGTCGACAAGGCGGGAGTGGGCTCCGCGGTACTGAACTCCGCACGCCAGGTCGGAGGCTCGCTCGGCATCGCCGTGATGGGGGCGATCGTCGCATCGAGCTCCGGCTATCTGACCGGGTTTCATGACGCGTTGCGCGTCGGCGCGTTCCTGTGCCTCGCCGGCGCCGCGGTGGCGGTGCTCGCGATTCGCAAGATCGAGCACAAGCGCCCGGCGGTCGAACCGATGGCGGAAGCGGCGTAGTGACGCTCGTCAAACAGCGGCTCTCCGCCGATGCCCGGCGGCAGGCCGTGCTCGACACGGCCTGCCGGGTGTTCTCGAAGTCGAGCTACCGCGGTGCGACGACGTCGGAGATCGCGCGCGAGGCGCAGATCTCCGAGCCGATCCTGTATCGACACTTCGGCTCGAAGCGTGATCTCTACCTTGCGTGCCTCGACGAGGCGTGGCGGGCGTTCCGGGAGGTGGCCGAGCAGGCGGTTGCCGACGATCCCACCGGGTGCCTCGGTGCAATCGCCGATGTCTATATGGCAAAGCGCACGCGGGTCCGCATGGTCGATCTCTGGATCCAGGCGCTCACCGAGGCCTCGGAGGATGCGGTGATCGCAGCGGCGCTCCGCAAGCAGGTGCGCGAGGTGCACGATTTCATCGCCGATGTGATTCGCGGCGGGCAACTGCGCGGCGTCGTGAACGGCGACCGCGACCCGGTCGCCGAAGCGTGGCTCTTCGTCGCCGGCGGCCTCCTGACGACGATGGACAACCGCCTGGGCGGATTGCTCGGCGGCGATCTCGAGCGCGTGCGCACCGAGCGCCGGCGCTGGATGCTCGCCGAAAGCTGACGCGGTCACGGTCGATGAGCCCGGGGCAGGGAGACGCGGAGTGGCTCGAGCTGTCCTACGACCTGTTCCCGCGGGTCGAGGAAGCGTTTCACGCCGCGCTCGAGGAGAGCCTGCAGCCGCGGGGCCCGGAGTTGCTCTACGACGCCGTGCGTGGCTTCGGCCTCGAACCCGGGTCGCTTGCCGCCGACGTCGGTTGTGGCGAGGGGAGCCACGCGTTCCGGTTGGCCGAGCGGTTTGGCTTCGCCGTGATCGGCTTCGACCCGGTTCCGCGACACATCGAGCTCGCGAGCGCCGAGCTCTCTGTCGTTGCCGCCCGCGAGCCCGACCTCGGCCGTCGGATCCGCTTCGAGGTCGGCTCGGTGGAGGCGCTTCGCCTCGAGAACGAGGGCGTCGATCTTGTCTGGTGCCGGGATGTGCTCGTGCACGTCGCCGACGTGGATCGCGCCTACAGCGAGTTTCGGCGGGTGTTGCGGCCCGGGGGCCGCGGGCTCGCCTACCAGATGTTCGGGACCGACCGGCTCGAGCCAAAGGAGGCCGAGTGGTTGTGGCGCACCATGGGGGTTCTGCCGGGGAGTGCCGACCCCGTTCGAACCGAGGACGCGATCTCGCGGGCTGGTCTCCTCGAGATCGATGCCTGCATCAGGATCGGCAGCGACTGGGGCGAGTGGGCCGAGGAGCAGACTGGCAAGAGCGGCCGCCGCTTGCTCTACGCCTCGCGCCTCCTCCGCGACCCGGAGCGCTACAGCGCGCAGTTCGGCGAAGGAGCGTACGAACTCATGCTCGGCGATTGCCTGTGGCACGTCTACGCCATGATCGGGAAGATCGAGCGGCGCGCCTACCTGTTCTCGAGGGTCTGACTCAACGCCGCTTCCAGCCCAGAACGCGAGAAAGCCCCGGCTGCGGCACCCGGGGCTCTCTCTCCTTCGTTCAGGTGGAGCGCCGGTTGGGCATCCTCCGGAGGCTTGGCTCTGCGGCCCGGCCAATCCTCCGTCCTGGTCGCCTCTGGCGCTCCCCCTGCACTCGACCCCTCGGGGCGTGGTGCAAGGTTCGCTCACTGTACGAAGCAGACAGGCTTCTGTCAAGTAGCTCGGTCAAGTGATTTGTGATCTCCCTGCTTGACGCAGAATTCTCGTGTCTATGCCCCTTTTGGGGGACTGTCCTTTTCGGGGGATTGCTTTTTGGTGAAGCGTTGGGCATGCTCCGGGCTCATGCCTCCTCGCGCCGCCCGAGTGAGTATCCAAGCTGCGCCGCGGTCACCGCGGCTCGGAGAGCGGCTGCGTCAACTGCGGGTCGCCGCCGGCCTCACGCAGACCGACCTCGCGGGCGACCGCTTCTCGAAGGAATACATCTCGCAGATCGAGCGCGGCAAGACGCGCCCGACGACCGAGACGATCGACTGGCTCAGCCTCCGGCTGGGCGTCGACGCGGGTTTCCTCGCGAGTGGCGTCTCCGCCGACGACCGCTCGAAGGCCGAGGCGATCCTCACGCGCGCAGATGCCCTGCTCGAGGACCATCTCTTCGAGGATGCGATCTCCGAGTACACCCGGGCGCTGCCCGTCGTGCTCGGCACGGGCGCGGTCGAGCTTCATGTTCGCGCGCTGAACGGGGAGGCGATGGCCCGCGCCCACAGCGGCGACGTCAAGGGCGCCCTGCCGCTGCTCGCGAACGCGCGCGAGCTCGCCGAGCGATCCGAGTTCTCGGACATCGATCGCGCCGAGGTGCTGTACAGGCTCGGCGTGTGCCGGTACCTGTTCTCCAGTATCTCGACGGCGGTTGGCCTCTTCAACGAGTCACTCGTGCTCGCCGAGCGTTCAGGCCTTCCCTCGGATGGGCTTCGCCAGAACGTCTTCGCGTGGCGCGCGCGTTGTTACCTCCGCCAGCGCGACTACGAGGCGGCCCGTGAAGACGTCGAGCGCGCGCTCGAGCTTGCCGAGGCGATGCACGACGTGCGCGCCGTCGGCCAGGCCTACTTCCAGGCCTCGATCCTTGCCGAGCGCGACGGGCACTGGGTGCTCGCGCGCACCTACGCCGAAAAGGCGAAGGCGCAGTACGAGGAACTGACGGATCGCGCGAACGTGGGGCGGTTGCTCAACAACCTCGGCGGCCTCGAGTTCCTGCTCGGAAAGCCGGAGCAGGCGATCGAGCACCTCAAGCACTCATTCGCCGTGGCTCTCGAGATCGGGCGTGACGAGGACGCTGCGAAGGCCGTCTCGTCGCTCGCCCAGGTGCATTTGCGCACCGGTGACCACCGGCGGGCCGAAGAGCAGGCGCTCCACGCACTCGAGATCATCGGCGAGCGCGCCGACATGATCGACGAGGTCGGGAACGCACGGCTCGTCCTCGGTCGCGCGCTGCTCGAGCAGCAGCGCCTCGACGAAGCCGAGGTCGCCTTCGACGCGGCCGACGACGCATTTGCCCAGCTGTCCTCGGCATCACATCGCGCCGCCGCGTGGATCGCCCAGGGCGATCTCGCAACGGCGCGCAGCGACGAGCGGCGCGCCGCCGTTCTGTACCGCCGGGCGGCCGAAACGCTCCAGGACTTCCGATTCTAGGAGGGGAGGTGTTCACTGTGGCAAGAAAGCTCGCGTTGCTCCGTGCGAAGCGTGGGTATGTCGCGCTGGCGATCGCGGCGCTGTCGGTCGTCGCCGGGTTCTTCGGCAACCCCGGCATGTGGGACGGCCCTCTGTAGGCTGGAACGAGTTCGAGCACGACGTCTCTCGGCTGTCGGGGAGCCGGCCGAACAGGGGAGAAACGAACGAGCGCCTACGCGGGCCGCATCAGGCGGCGCAGGTCATGAACGACCTGTCGCGAGCGCACCTGTGAGTCGTAGAGCACCCGCTCGTTGCCTGCGCGGTCGATGAGCGCGGTGTAGGCGACGTGATCGACCACGTCGGGCTTGCGGCTGACCGCCAGAACGTGCCAGGCCGCCCAGACTCGGCGCAACGCCGACGGGGCTCCGATCAGATAACGAAACTGGGGCTCGAGGTGCATGCGATTGGCGTAGGCGCGCACCGCTGCGCGCGTGTCCCCGACCGGATCGACGCTGACAGCAAGGACGCGCACGCTGCTCCGCGCCGGCCCGAGCGCGCGGAGCGCGGCATTGAGATTCGCGGCGATCAGCGGGCAGACGTCCGGGCAGTGGGTGTAGAGGAACGTGACGAGCACGAAGCGCCCGCGCTGGCCGGCGAGCGTGACCGGCCGTCCGTCGGCGTCCCGCAGCGCGATCGCTCCCGCGCGGCGCGGCGGCAAAACCGCGGCGCCCGCGAACCCCGATGCCTTCGTTGCCGTGGCAGGGGCGCCGCCCTGCGTCGCCTGTGACGTGCCGCAACCGGCAGCGACAAGCCCAAGCAGCGCGAGCGCGGCGAGCAACGACACGGTCGGGCGCACGAGTCGAACGGTACCTGCAACATCCGGACACGCCGGTGGCGGGCCGGATCGCAGCAGCTCGTTTGCACGCCGGACGACTGGGGCACAAGCCCTGCCAGTGGCCGACCAGGGCAAAATGTCGCGCGCGCTCGAAGTGACCCGCGTGGCGCGGCGCGGTCACCTCCTGCGCGTGCTCCGCGAGGTTGGCGTCGTCGGCGGCAAGCCGGCCACGCGGGAGGGTGCAATCGAGTTCCGCGAGGCGCTCGAGGAGCTCGGCACGACCTTCCTCAAGCTCGGCCAGCTGCTCTCATCGCGTCCCGACCTTCTGCCCGACGTCTACATCGAGGAGCTCGACAAGCTCACCGATGATGCGCCCCCGCTCGATTTCGGCCCGTTGCGTGAGGTGATCGACCGCGAGATCGGCCTCGAGCACTTCACCTCGATCGACGAGACGCCGCTTGCCGCCGCCTCGGTCGCGCAGATCCACGCAGCGTTGCTGAAGACCGGGCGCGAGGTGGTCGTGAAGGTACGCCGCCCCGGGATCGTCGACCAGGTCGAGCTCGACCTGGAGCTCCTGCGAAAGACCGCGCAGATCGCCGAGAAGCGCTCGGGCACGGCTCGCCTCCTCCAGTTGAACGCGCTCACCGAGGAGCTCGAGCAGCACCTCCTCGCCGAGCTCGACTTCCTCGAGGAGGCGCACAACGCAGAGCTCATCTCGTCGGTGATCGAGGACTACAAAGACGATCTCTTCGTTCCTCAGATCATCCACCCGTACGTGACCGAAGAGGTGCTCGTGCTGGAGCGGGTGATCGGCGAGAAGGTGACGGATACGCACGGCCTCACGAATGAGCGTGCAGCCGAGCTCGCGAGGACGTTCTTCCGTGCCTACATCCGCCAGATCACGGTGAAGGGGCTGTACCACGCCGATCCGCATCGCGGCAACGTGCTCATCACACCGGATGGGCGCCTGGCAATGCTCGATTTCGGCCTCATCGGGCGGCTCGACGATGACACGCGCACATCGCTCGCGCTGCTTCTGCTCGCGATCGCTCAGAACCGCGCGGACGATGTCGCGGACGTGATCGTCTCGCTGTCATTGACCTCTTTCTCATCCGACGAGGCCGGCTTCATCCACGACCTGCGACGCAAGCTGCCGCGATATCAGTGGCGTCCTCTCTCGGGCATCAAGACCGGTGAGGGCCTCGCCGACCTGCAGCGTCTCTGCTTGCAGCATGGGATTGCCCTCCCGACGTCGTTCGCGCTTGTCGGGAAGACCCTGTCGCAGGCAGAGAGCATTGCGCGCACGTTAGACCCTGCGCTCGATCCGGTGGAGATGATCCGTGGCGAAGGCTGGACCGTCATGGCGCGGGAGGCGGAGAAGCGGCTCGAGCCGAACCAGCTGCTCGCGTTCACGTTCACGCAGCTTCAGCCGCTGTTGCGCCTGCCGAGACGGATGGCGCAACTCCTTTCCAAGGCCGAGACCGGTTCGTTGAAGGTCGGCATCGCTCCCGTCGAGCTCGACGCGTTCGAGCGTGTTCTCCGCTCGACGGCGAACCGCATCGGAGCGGCGATGATCATCGCCGCTTTGTTGATCGCCTCTGCACTCATGGCCCGCGTGAACCACACGTTCGCCGTCGTCGGCTTTTGCTGCGCGGCCGCGCTTGGGCTCTACATGCTCTGGCGGATCGCGCGCACGCCCGGCGGCCTCTAGTACGGGTGAACTAGCCCGAATCCGGAGTGGCGCCCATCCGCTCGACGACCACCTGCGGGATGCGGGCGTGTGGCGTGAGGCGAAGGCACATGCGGACGATCTCGGCACAGTCGTCGGGCTGGATCATCTCCTTGGCGGGGATGCCGGACCACTCGGCCATCGGCGTGTCTACGAAGCCGGGGCAGATCGCGATCGACCGTACGCCGTCGCTCTCGAGCTCCGCGTTCTGCGACCGTGTCACGGCGATCACTGCGGCCTTGGTTGCGCCGTAGACGGTGAGCCCCGGCGTCGCCGTCGTACCGGCGATCGAGGCGAGGTTGACGATCCAACCTCGGGACGCCTTCAGGAGCGGGATCGCCTCCCGCGTCACGAGCAGCAGGCCGCGCAGGTTGACGCCGAGTTGCAGGTCGATGTGCTTTGCCTGCAGCGACTCGACGGTGCCGGCGATCCCGATGCCGGCGGAGTTGACGAGAACGTCGAGGCCGCCGAACCGCGTCTTGTGATGCGCGACCGCACGAATGCAGTCCTCCTCCGAGCTCATGTCTGCCGCGACCGCCTGCGCACCGAGTTCGGTGGCTGCAGCTTCGATCTTCTCCCTCGTGCGCGACGCGAGCGTCAGGTCGAAGCCCTCGTCGCGCAGCATCCGCGCGATGGCAAGCCCGATCCCGGACGAGCCACCAGTGACGAGAGCGCTCGGCATCCTTTGAATCTAAAGGAGTCCGCCCTCGCGAGACGAAACGGGCGTCGTACCACGTTCTCCCCCTGGCAAGCGGCGGCTCTCTGGGCCGCCGCTGCCGTTACGGTGGTCGGATGAAGCTGACCGACCTGGCAACGTCGGGCGGGTGCGCTGCGAAGTATTCGGCGGCGCGGCTCGAGGAGTTGCTGCGGGGGTTCGTGCCGGCGGAGGCTGAGAACCTCCTCGTGGGGCTGGACCCGGCCGACGATGCGGCCGTCTACAAGCTGGACGACGAACGTGCGCTCGTCTTCACGATCGATTTCTTCCCTCCGATCGTCGACGACCCCGACGATTTCGGGACGATCGCCGCGACGAACGCGCTGAACGACGTCTTCGCGATGGGCGGTGCGCCCCTGCTCGCGCTGTCGGTCGCCGCCTTCCCCGAGGAGCTGCCGCTCGAGCTCGTGCGGGGCGTGTTCGACGGGGCCGAGCGTCAGGTCCGAGCGGCCGGCGCGTTGCTCGCCGGGGGTCACACGATTCGCGATGCCGAGCCGAAGTACGGACTCGCCGTCGTGGGTACGGTGGCGCTTGATGGCATCTGGACGAAGTCCGGCGCGCAGCCGGGCGACGTCCTCTATCTCACGAAGCCTCTCGGCACCGCGCTCGTGCTCGGCGGTGCGAAGCGCGGGCTCGCCGACGCCGCAGTGGCGGTCCGCTGGATGCGGACGCTGAATCGCGATGCCGCCGACGTCCTGCGGGCGCTCCAGCCGAACGCCGTCACGGACGTGACGGGGTTCGGGTTGCTCGGCCACACGCACGAGCTGGCGTCGCGCAGTGGTGTGCGCGTGACGCTCGAGGCGAGCCGCCTGCCGGCGATGCAGGGTGCGCTCGAGTCCGCGCGCGCGGGGATCTCGACGGCAGGCACCCGTGCGAATCGCGACTATGGCGCCGCCGAGGTGGGGGAGGTCGCCCCAGAGCTCGTCGAGCTTGCCTTCGACCCGCAGACGGCTGGAGGCCTTCTCGTCTCGCTTCCGCGGGACAAGGGTCCCGCGCTCGAGGCCGAGTTCGCCCGTGCCGAGCTCTTTCTGGCCCGCGTCGGGAGCGTCGAGGCGGGGGCGGGCGTTGAGTTGTCGATGGAACGCTAGGGGCTACAGTTCGCGCGGATGGACGCCAGCGCGCAGCCACTTGCTCGTCTGCGTGGTTTCACGCTCTCCGCCCGGTCGTTCCAGCGGCTCGCAAGCGCGAACGCGGTGATGTTGATTCTGATCGTCGCCACCGGAGCCACGGTGCGTCTGACCGGCTCGGGTCTCGGCTGTCAGCACTGGCCCGGCTGCGCCCAGCATCACTTCGAGCCCAAGAGCTACCACTCCTACATCGAGTTCGGCAATCGTGTTTTTGCGTTCTTCACGATCCTCGTCACGCTGCTTACCTGGCTCGCCGCGCGGCGCGGCCTGCGTCTGCTCGCGTTCGGCATCTTCTTCGGGACGCTCCTGCAGGCGCCGCTCGGCGCGCTGACCGTCCATTTCCACCTCAATCCGTGGCTCGTGCTCTCGCACTTCCTCCTCTCGCTCGTCGTGCTCACGTTCGGCGTCATCCTCGCGCTCGAGGCGCGCGGGCGAACCGTGCCCGATCTGCCGCTCTGGGTGCGGCAGCTCGGCATCCTCGTCGCGGCGGCGGCGTGCGTGCTCGTCGTCAGCGGGACGCTCGCCACCGCCGCGGGGCCGCATCCCGGCAGCACCGTGGTGCGCAGGCTCTGGTCGTTCGAGCCCGCGGTCTACTGGCACGTGCGCGCGACCGCCGTTTTTGGTCTCTCATTCGCTGTGATCCTCACCTGGCTCGTGCGCAACGGGAGCCGGCACGCGCGTGGTGCCCTCGTCCTCCTCGGCGTGCTCGCCGTGCAGATGACTATCGGCGAGGTGCAGTACCGCACCCATCTACCGTGGTGGCTCGTGATCGTGCATGTGACACTGGCCGCGACCGTCTGGGCGACTGCCGTCGCGTTCGTCTTTGGCCTCTGGCGCCCGCGTAGGATTGCTTGATGGCCGACGAGCTCCGCATCACCGACCACCCGGAGCTCGAGCGTCCGGTCCTGATCGCCGCATTTCGCGGTTGGAACGACGGTGGGCAGGGAGCGTCTCTTGCGGGCGCGTACCTGGCGCGTGCATGGGCAGCGCAGGAATTTGCGAGCATCGACGCCGAGAACTTCTACGACTTTCAGGCGACGCGGCCGATGGTCTCGCTCGTCGACGGCTACACGCGCAAGATCGAATGGCCCGAGAACACCTTCCTGCACGCGCCACTGCCGGGCGGCGGGCGGGACGCCATCATCCTGCTCGGCGTCGAGCCGAACCTGCGCTGGCGCTCGTTCTCGGCGCATGTCAGCGGCCTCGCGACCGATCTCGGCGTCGAGCTCGTCGTCACGCTTGGGTCGCTACTCGCCGACGTTCCGCATACCCGCGCAGCGCCGGTCACGGGCAGCGCGAACGATCCTGAACTGATCGAGCGGCTCGGCCTTCAGGCGTCGCGCTACGAAGGGCCGACAGGAATCGTCGGCGTCCTGCACGACGCGTGCATGCAGGCCGGCATCCCATCGGCGAGCCTCTGGGCCGCCGTCCCGCACTACGTGTCGCTGACCCCGTCGCCTCGCGCGGCAAAAGCGCTCGTCGACCGTCTCTCGGAGCTGCTCGAAGCCGACGTCGACACCACCGAGCTCGACGAAGCTGCGGACGCGTATGCCGAGCAGGTGAGTCAGGCCGTGGCGTCGGACGAGGAGACATCGGCGTATGTGCAGGAGCTCGAGCGTCGCGTTGACGAGCTTGCCGAAGCGGCAGATCTACCGTCGGGCGATGCCATCGCCGCCGAGTTGACCCGTTTCCTGCGCGACCGCGAGAACGGTGGCGACGACGACGTTGCGCGCGAGCAGTAGCCGCGGAGCGGGCTCGGTTCAGCCGAACGTGAACGAATACGCCTGGATGCCCTTCGTGAAGTGCAGCTCGAGCAGAGCGTTGATCGAGCGCTTCGACGCGCGCACCGTATAGAGACGCTGCGAGTCGACCTTGATCGTCGATGTCGGCTTCCCGTTGATCAGCGCGTGCACCGTCCCGTGGCCGCCGAGAACGATGTAGACGTTCCGGGCCGAGAAGTTGAGGCGGAGACGGGCGCGCGGGCCGGCGACGATCTGGTCGGTCGCGACGCGCCAGTCACCGTTGTAGGAGACCTCGTTCTGAGGAACCGACTTCGCGAAGCTGTACGGGGCGGTTACGTCAGGCACGAGCTTCGAGCCCACGTAGGTCGTCAGGCGCGCGTACCCAAGGTAGGTCTCGGGCGTCAGGAGGCCCGTCGGCGTCGCGTCCGCGACACGGCGGGAGGACGTGCCGCTGGTGCCGAGCAGCCGCCGGATGAGGCCCTCGGTCTTGTCGTATTCACCCTCCCCGAAATGCGAGTGGCGCACATGGCCCGAGCGATCGATCAGATACTCGGCCGGCCAGTACTGGTTCGCGTAGTTGTCCCAGGTCTTGTACCGATTGTCCTGCACGACCGGCCACGTGACACCGAGTCGTTTCACGGCGGCGCGAACATTCGAGGCGACATGCTCGAACGCGAACTCGGGCGTGTGGACGCCGATGATCACGAGCCCCTTGTCGTGGTAGGTGGAGTACCAGGCCTTCAAGTGAGGCAGCGTGCGCAGGCAGTTGATGCATGAATAGGTCCAGAAGTCGATCAGGACGACCTTGCCGCGCAGCTGCTGCAGCGTTCGCGGCGGCGAGTTGATCCACGCTCCGTCGGCGTGCAGCGAGGGGGCAATGCCGTAGTCGGGAAGGTTCGACCCAGCCGTCGAGCGCACCGCTGCGAGGGTCGCCTTGCCACCGCGAACCTTGTCGAGCGCTCTAGTCGCCGCCGAGTTCTTCTCGATCTTGTTCTGAAGGAAGCTCGTGTAGCCCGGGGTGAATTGCGCGATTCGGTCGTCCAGGTGAAAGGTGAGCGCAAGTGCGACGGCGGCGATCAGTACGCCCGAGCCGACGCGGAGTGAGTCGGCGTGGCGTCGTAGGCGAGCCGACGCCTCGCGCCCGCCGCGTGCGATCAGGAGCATCGGGACAGCGGCTCCGAGCGCGTACGCAAGTGTCAGGACGACCGCGCGAAGCCCGACGCTGTTCTCCGCTGCGACGACGGTGACCGTTGCGAGCACCGGCCCCGCGCAGGGGACGAAAACGAGGCCCAGCGTCGCACCGAGGAAGAAGCCGCCGCCGACGCCGCTCGGCCGGAAGCGCGAGAAGACGGCGAGCGGCCGCTCGATCAGCTGGGCGGCGCGCGGCAGGAGAAGCGTCACGGCCATGACGAAGAGGAGGACGATTGCGAGGTTGCGCAGGAAGTCCTGCGGCAGCCCGAGTTGGTCGAGGATCCACGCGGCGAAGAGCGTGAAGACGCTGAAGCTCGAGACGAGCCCGCCAACGATGCGGAACGGCTTTCGTCCCGAGGCGCCGCCCGCGAGCAGCACGGGCAGCACGGGCAGCACGCACGGCGACACCGCCGTGACGACCCCCGCAAGGAAGCCGATACCGATCAGAACGAGCACGAGTGGATCATCGACCCTTTCGCCGTGCGATTCGTTACGTCTCGATTACGACAGGTTGAAGAAAGCTCGAGCGTCTCGAGCGGGCCGAGATTCTCAGGCGGCGTCTTCGGCAGGCTCGGCGGGGCCGGCCGCCTGGGCGCCGGGATCTGCCGGCTTCTTCCGACGCCGCCGACGCTTCTTCGGCGCCGCGGGCGTCTCGGCGCCCTCAGGCTGGGCTTCGCCCCCGGCCTGCGCGGCCTGTCCGTCGCCCGGGGTTGCTGCTGTGCTCCCGGGTTTCTTGCGCCGGCGCCGGCGTCGCGAGCGGGCGGGGCCCGTCTTCGGGGCGGGCAGGCTCTCGGCGATCCAGCCGGCGACCTCCTGGATCGTCCCGAGGCGCTCGCGTGCCGCCTCGAGGAGTTGTGTCGCTCGCGGTGTATAGCCCTCGGCCGAGGCGAGCAGCGCCGCACCGACCTCGCGGGGCATCTCGAGCGCTGCGTTCACGAGCTTCGCGGCGTTCTCCTCGTGCCGGTGCCCGCGCGAGTTCGCCAGGGCGCCGAGCAGGCGCTTCGCATCCGGATACTCCTGCGAGGCCTTACGGTCGAGCTGCTTGCGGACGGCCCGTGAGAGCTTCCACGTCCACCGCGCGACAATCTGATCCGGCGCGTCGGGCTTGGCGTCGGCAATCGCGCGCAGCATGATCCTCACGCCCGCCGCGCGGTCCTTCTCCCACGGCGGCGCCTGCGTGACCAGTGTGACGAGATCGTCGAAATCGGCGCGTTCGACTCTCATCGAGACGCGGTCTGCGAGTGCGATCAGCCGCAGGCGCCGGTTCGGGTTCTGGGCGGCGCAGGTCGAGAGGAATGTCTCCATCGCGCGCTTCGACGCACCACGCGCGGTCAGCTTCTCGACGAAGGCGGTGCGCTCGTCGAAGCGCAACTGGCGCCCGGCGATCTCGCCCCAGAACTCCTGCTCGTCCTGGTCGAGGTACTTCGGATCGACGCGCTGCCACTCTCGGGCGATCACCATCTTGCGTCGCAGGACGTCTGGTGTCACCGGGACCAGCCAGGATGCCGGTGTCAGCTTGCGGCGCGCGCGCCGCTGCTGCCGGCGTCGCGGAGCAGGCGTGACGCGCGCGCCCTCGCGGTAGAAGTCCGCGTCGAGCAGCGAGTGGAGCGACACGATGCGCTCGTTGTGCGTTGCGGCCTTCGGGGTGAAGTCGACGACGATGCCGGCTTCCTTGCGCGGATGAACACGCATGATGCGCCCGATGCGCTGCTGATAGACGCGCTTCGACGCGGTGGGGGCGAGGTGCATGACGATCGTCGCACGGGGCGAGTTCCAACCCTCGGCGAGCAGCATCGCGTTGATCAGGACGTCGATCTCCGTCCGCTCGTAGGCGGCGAGGATCTCGGCGAGCTTCACCGGCGGTGTGCGGCCGGAAACCGCTTCCGCTTTGATCCCAGCGGCGCGGAAAGCGGTCGCGAGGTTGTAGGCGTGATCGACCCCGGCGGCATAGACGATGCCGGGTGTGTCGCCGAACCGCTCGCGATAGAGCGTCGCCGCAGCGAGATTCAGCGCTTCGTGATCGAGGGCCTGCGCAAGTGCGCGCTCCTCGAAGTCTCCGCCGACGATCGGAACCTGGTTGATCGCTGCTACCGGCGGGACCCGCAGGCAACGGAGCGGCGCGATCAGGCCCCGGCGCGCCGCGTCTGCGAGCGGCAGGTCGTCGACCGATGCGGGGAAGACGTCGGAGACCTGCTTCGCAATCAGCTCCTCCGTCGCCGTCATGCCGATATAGACCGGCTCGTCGAGGCTGCGGATCGCGGCGGAGGTCTTTTCGCCGAGGGCCGTGTGCGCTTCGTCGCAAATCACGAGTTGGTAGGCATCGCGCGCGATCTCGGTGACGTGGCGCGCGAACCAGGCGTAGGTCTGGATGGTGATCGGATTCGATGCGCGCTTCGACGTCTGGCCCTCGAGCACCGCGTCGGCAAAACGGTCGCCGTACCCGTGCTCCGTCAGTTCGCGGCGGAACTGATCGACGAGGAGGCGCCGATGCGTCAGGATCAGGATCCCTTCCGTGCGTGCCGCTTCGACGAACCCTGCGGCAGCGATCGTCTTGCCGGATGCCGTCGGATGACGGAAGCGGTAGCGGCGGATCGCGCCGGTGTCGTCGGCGACCGGTTCGCCCTCCGGCTCCTCGTCGTCGCCGTCGGCGACGAGGCCGAGCTCGTCGTCCGGCTCCTCGTCCTCCTCGGTCGGTGGCTCGTCGCCGTTCCCGTTGCCGTTCACCGGGTTCTGTGCCGCCGCGATCAGCTCGGTGAGCATGCCTGCCAGCGCGTCCACCTGGTGGCGGCGCAACTCGGTGCCGGAGGCGAGGTGAGGCGGCTTCTCCGAGAGGACGCGTTCGAGCCCGAGTAACAGGGCATAGAGCACCTTCCACTCGGACGACGGCTCCTTTCGGCCCGCGGCGATCTCTGCGAGGGCATCGTCGAGCGCGCGCCTGCGCGCCGTCCCCGGTGCGAGCACGGTATCCGGGGCGTCGTCGCCGCGAATGAAGGGCTCGCCAGCCCAGGCTTCGGCCCGAAGAGCGTCGGCCCTGATGGCCGCCGCTTCTTCCGATTCAGTCGGAGAGCGTGTGAGAGTTTCTGACAATGCGTGCAGCAGCGTTCTGTCCTGCCGCTTCCTCAAAGGTTGCACCCGCTGAAAATCCCCATTCGCGGAGGTGCAGGACACAGGATAGCCGAAGGATCGGCTGGTGGGGGAAATTCAGGGCTGCGCTGCCTCGGGCGTCGATCGTCTGCCCGCGGCGATTGCGATCATCGTACGACGATGGTCTTCCGCGGGACAGCCCAGTTCTATGCCCGCTTTCGCCCCGGCTACCCGGCGGGCCTGCTCGCGCTTCTCGCCGAGCGGGCGGGGCTCGACGGCACGGGTCGTCTGCTCGACCTCGGTTGCGGAACCGGGAACGTCGCGATTCCACTTGCCGCATATGTCGAAGAGGTCGTGGCGGTCGACGTCGAGCCGGAGATGCTCGCCCAGGCTCGGAAGGCCGCGCCGGCGAATGTTCGGATGGTCGAGGCGCGCGCCGAGGATGTCGACGAGACGTGGGGCGCGTTTCGGCTCGTCACGATCGGCGCCGCGCTGCACTGGTTCGACAGTGCGCTCGTGCTCGGCCGACTCGCGCGAAGCACGCCGGCGGTCGCGCTCGTCGGCGAGCCGATGGGTCAGAGCGAGGCGCTGAGGACGCTGCTCGAAGCGGCCGGCGATGCAGAGCCCGACCATTCGCTACGACGAGGCGCTTGCCGCGTCGGCGTTCTCGGACGTCGAAGAGCTTTCCGTCGAGGTCGAGCGGACCTGGACGCCTGACGAGTTGATCGGGCTTGCGTACTCGACCTCCTTCGCGTCACTCGCCCGCGTCGGCGACCGGCGTGAAGAGTTCGAACGCGAACTGCGCGCGCGCCTCGCCCCGTCATACCGAGAGCGCGTGTCGATCTCGGCGTTCCTCGGCAGGAACGCGCGAGCTGCCGGCACACCGGTGCCAGGCACCGTTACCGGTGTGTGACGATCCGCTCACAGCCCTTCCGAAACGGCGCTGGGTACGGCATCATCGAGGCGAAGGTCGATCGAACGTCGGTGCCAGGCACTGTTACTGCGGTTCGGAGTGACAGGTGTCTGGGAGGAAGCACCGAGATGAAGGGCCACCCCGGTGGGATGCCGGCGCTGCTCGAGGAGCAAGCGGGTCCTGACCTGATGAGTGAAGCTCTGTGACCCTCAGTGCGGCACAAGGAGGCGGCCGACGCGCGCACGCGACGGCAGGCCGAGATGCGCCAGGAAGGAAAACGAACGAGTTCGTTGCACCTCCGCGACTCCCTCAGTCGTTCAACACGTCACCTAAGCCGCTGTCGGCACGAGCGCCTCGAGCCGGGAGCGCAGCCAGGGCAGTTCGCTGCGCTCCGCCTCCAGCACGTCCCCGCGAAACTGCAGGACGACCCCGCCGTCGGCGGCGAGGTGGTCGGCTGCGCCTGCGATCAGGCGACGGTAGTGATCGAGCCCGTCGCCGGTCGAGAACGCCGCCGCCGCCGGCTCGTCCGCGTAGTCGGTGGTCCCGCCGGCAAGGTACGGGAGGTTCGCGACGATCAGGTCGAGGTCGCGCGGTAGCCCGTCGAGCAGATCGCCGTGCACGAGATGCACCTGCGCACCGAGTCGGTCGGCATTCAGCGAGGCGAGCGCGAGCGCCCGCGCGCACGTGTCGCTCGCCCACAACTCGAGGTTCGGCGCGCGCAGCGCGAGCGTCACCGCGATCACCCCCGAGCCGGTGCCGATGTCCGCGACACGCGCGGAGCCCTCGCCGAGGCGTTCGAGCGCAGCATCGACAAGCCGTTCGGTCGCGGCGCGCGGGGTGAAGACCCGTCCCGGGTCGGTGACGAACGTGAATCCGTGGAAGCTCGCGTCCATATCTCTAGGTACAACGTAGCCAGGTGGATTGGATTTCAATCGCAGCTGAGAAGCGTGCTCGCTACGACGCGACCCACGGCGAGTTGGACGAGCGCGCCATCGTACGGCGCGGAAATGCGGCGTACGGGGCAGCACTGGCACTCGAGATGAGCGGCGACGAGGGCGCCGCCGAGTGGTTTCGGCGCGCAGCGGCCCTGTGGCGGGAGAGCTGGGACGCGGGCGAGGGTCGCGAATCGTGGGGCAGGCCGATCGGGGCGCTGAAGGCTTCGCTCCTCGCGAACGACGATGCCACAGTCGACGAGCTTGCCCGCTGGGCCCTCGAGCTCGGCTGCGCGACCGCTGAGTCGCCGATCGGACGTTACGGCGGAGCACTTGCGTTGCTCGCGCTCGCGCGTTGGGCGGAGGCACGACACGTGGCCGAGTCGCTGCGTGAACGTGACGATTTCCCAAAAGACGTCGCAGACGCCCTCGCGTACATCGCCGCGCACGACGTGATCGGTTACATCGAGGCGGTCGAGTCGATCGTCGAGTCGTTCGAGACGCGCGAGGAGTTCCTCGAAGACATCCCCGTGGCCGATACTGCGCTCGTTCTGCACGAGCTCGCGCTCCGGCGTGGCATCGAAGTGCAGCTTGCTGCGTCGCCCGTGCTGCCTTAGTCCGTCTCGCCTTCTGCGATCGCCGGGTGAAAGGCGACCGTGATCGTCTGGGTCGGCTGCGTCTCGTCCTCCAGTTCTCCGAGCTTCTCGACGAGCTCGTTCAACAGCACGCGCACTGTCTCGATCGACAGCTTCGAGTGCACCTGAGCGCTCCGAAACTCACCCTTGGCGGCGAACAGGTCGAAGCCGCGCTGGAGCTCGCGCAGCTGTGCGCCCTGAAGCTCGCTCGCGAGGCCGGTTGCGCGGATCTCGGGCCCCACCTTGAAGTGCTTCGCGACGGGGCGATACGGCTTTTCGCGTCCAGCGGCAGCGGCGAGCTCGATCAGACCGGCACGGTGGAGCATGCGCACGTGAAAGTGCAGATGCCCCGGATCGACCGAAAGTCGGGCAGCAAGCTCGCGGTTCGTCAGAGCGGCGTCGGACTCGCCGAGGACCTGGAGGACCTTCAGCCGTAAGGGATGTCCCAGCGCCTTCAGCTGCTCGGGTCGCTCGACCGTCAGGACGTCACGAATCGCGGGCTGGATCTCCGGTGTGCTCATCAACCACCTAGTTTGGACGCTGCGGGGCCGTCGAGGAAGACCCTGACCGGAACTGGAGCGAAACGGGCGAGGCTTGCAGGGATTTCCTGGCTCGGCTCGTCGCCGAAGGCACGGGCGACGGCATCGGCCTTCTCCTCCCCCTGCGCGATGAAGACGATCTGATGAGCCGAGCGAATCGTGGGCAGCGTCATCGTCACCCGGTCGACGAACGGCTCGAGACCCGCCGGGCCGCTCGCTGCGCGCCGGTCGAGGACGTCCAGTTGCGGCGACCCCGGAAAGAGAGAGGCCATGTGCCCATCCGGCCCGAGGCCGAGGAGCAGCAGGTCGAGCTCGACGCCTGTGAGGGCCGCATCGAGCTCCTTGGCCGCGGCTGCAGGGTCGAGCTCGCCCCGGATCCGGTGGATCTCCGCGGGCAGCCCCTCGAGGCGGTCGAGCAACGCCTCCTTCGCGAGCCTGAAGTTCGATCGCTCATCCTCGGGCGGCACGCAGCGCTCGTCGCCCCACCAGAGCGTGACGCGTCCCCAGTCTGGCTCGAGCGCGGCAGCGCGCCGGTAGGTCTCCGCGACGCTCGACCCGCCGGTCAGCACCACGGAGCCGCCGCGTGCAGCCTGGTCGGCAAGGACGACGGCAAGGGCGGCAGCCGGGTTGGCGACGACTCTCAGTTCAGGCGGCTGCACGGTCACGCGGCAATGGTACGAGGCCACGGCCAAAACCTGCGAGCAAATAGATGCTCGCGAGCCCCGCCCAGTCGCCGTAGGGAACGAGCAGCTCGTCGGTTTCCTCGGCCGGAACGTGACGGCCCCAGAGCGCGGAGGCAAGCTTCGCGAGCCCGAGGTCGCGTGCAAGGCCGCGCTCGTAGCGCCCAAGCCCCTCGATGCAGACGACCCCCACCGACCACGGGCCCAGCCCCCGCTCGCGCTCGAGCCGCTTTGCGACCGCCTCCGTCGGCTGCACCTTCAGCCGCTCGAGGTCGAGCGTGCGACACAACCGGACGAGAGCAGACGCGCGCCGGGCGCCGAGGCCGAGCGCTCCGAGCTCGGCAGGCGAGAAACGTGCGAGGTCGTCACAGCTCGGGGCTGCATGCAGGCCGTCGAGCGACCGAGTCGCACTGCGAATGACCACCCGCTCGATCTGGCGCGCGCGGCTCGCGAGGATCAGCTGACCAGCGACGGCGCGTAGCAGGGATTGCGCGACCGTGGCGGTACGGAGCGGCCGAAGGCCGCGCACCCGGCGCAACGTCTCGCCGAGCAGCGGGTCGTTCGCGAAGCGGCGCACGAACTCGGAATGGTCGTCGTCGAGGCCGAGCGCGAAGCGCACATGGTCGACGCCGGCCTCGCTTTCGGCCGCGACTGCGATCGTCCCGTCGGAGCGCTGCAGGGCTTGCACGCGCTCGAGCCGGTCGTCGACGCGGATCGTGGCGCGGTACGTGCCGTCGACGACGACTCGAGTCGCATCCGACGCCATGCGTCCCGAGACGCGCAGGGAATACGGCCCTTTGGGGCGTAGGTCGGCGCGGACGGGCACCCACCGATACTAGAGCTAGGCTCACCCGATGCTGGGGCGCGTCGCTTCGCGGGTCTCGCTGCGCAGCCGGGAGCGGAAGCTCGAGCGGTTCCTCCAGCTGTTCCAGCCTGGCCCCGAGACGACTGTCCTTGACGTGGGCGTCACGAACGCGGCGTTTGGCGGCGGATCGAGCGACAACTTTCTGGAGGCGCTTTATCCCTGGCCAGGGCAGATCACTGCCGTCGGCCACACGGAGCTTGACCGCTTCGAGGCGGCGTTTCCCGCGGTGCGCGCGGTGCGCGCCGACGGTCGTCAGTTGCCGTTTGCCGACGGGCAATTCGACCTCGGATTCTCCAATGCCGTGGTCGAGCACGTCGCGGGCGGCCGTGCGGGCCAGCGGCAATTCGTGCACGAGCTCTGCCGGGTCGCGAGCCGCGTGTTCGTGACGACACCGAACCGGTTCTTCCCGCTCGAGGTGCACACGCTGCTCCCGTTCGCCCACTGGCTGCCCCCTCGAGGGCGCGCGCGGGCCGTGCGTATGCGCGGCTTCGACGACGTGCTCGACCCGCTCGGCCCACGCGACCTTGCTTCGCTCTTTCCTTACAGCGTGCGTGTAATCAACACCGGGATGACGCTGATCGCGGTCGGGCCTGAATGACGCTGCGCCGTCCGGTCTGGACGCTTCACGTTCTGATCGTCGGGCTGGCGCTGCACAACCTCGTGATGGCGCTCCTCTGGCGTGCCGGCCTGCGTGGCGGTGCGCTCACCATCGTCGCTGCGTGGAAGGACGCGCTGCTGCTCGCAGCGCTCTTCCTGGTGGTCGCCGCGCGGCGGGGCGGGCCGTTCAAGGCGTCAGCGGCGGACGTGCTCGCGCTTGCCTTTGGCGTGCTGGTCGTGCTCTACGGCGTGTTGCCGCAGTCGTGGCTCGGCGGCGGTGCGACGCACAAGGGTGTTCTCTACGGAGCGCGCCACGATCTGCTGCCGGTCGGCGCCTATTTCCTCGGCCGCGGCCTCGATCTCACCCAGCACGAGCGGAGCCGGCTTTGTCGCACGGTGCTCGCTGTGGCGGCCCTCGTCGCGGCATACGGTCTCGTCGACGTCTATCTGTTGCCACTCTCGTTCTGGCGCCACGCGTCGGGCTGGTTCAGCGACCAGCTCGGGCTGACGTCGCAGGGTCTCTCAGGGCTGCCGGAGAACTTCGTCTACAACGCCGGGGACGGTGTTGTGTTTCGCCGTCTCACCTCGACGTTCCTCACGCCGCTTGCGACCTCGTATCTGCTCGTCGTCGCGCTGTTCTTCATCCCGATTCGCGCACGGTTTGGGCCGCCGCTCGCAGCACTGCTGTTCGCCGCGCTGCTGTGGACGCACACACGCTCTGCTCTGCTCGCACTCGTCGTCGGGCTTCTGCTGCTGGCCCTGGTGCGCCGAGCGCTCCTGCCGCTTGCGCTCGCATTGAGCGTCGCCGTGGTCGGCGTCGCATTCGTCAAGAGCTACGACCACTTCGGCCCGCGCACGCATTTCACGCCCGCGGAGCTGAGGGTGCAGATCCGCAACGCCAGGGAGCATCCGCAGACGTCGAACGACGCGACGAGCGGGAACGAGTCGTCAATCGGCGAGCACCTCGCGAGCCTGCGGGAAGGCGTGCACACGGTCGTCCAGCACCCGTGGGGGTTCGGGCTCGGAAACGCCGGTGTGACGGCGCAGCGCACTCACGTCGAGCCGAAGGCCGGCGAATCGACCTACACAGAGCTCGGCGTCGAGACCGGGCTGCTGGGCGCGCTGGCCTTCGTCACGTGGTCGCTCACGATGCTCCGCGGCCTGCTCGCGGGGCGGGTGTGGCTCGGGGCGGCGTTTGCCGCCGTGCTCCTGCTCGGGCTCCAGACGGACGTGATCGGCGTGCCGTGGATCGCGGTCGCGGTCTGGGCGCTCGCCGCTTCGCCGGGGCTAACGCGTCGCGATCCAGAGCCCGCGGCCCATTAGCCCCGCGGGGTCGTGCTCGACCGCGAGCCCCGTGGCTTCAAGTGCGATCCGCATCTCCTCGACGGTGAAGAGGCCGAGCTCGTGATGCTCGTGCCATTGCTCGATGCCGTCCGGCGTTCCGACCGTGTAGTGCATCTCCGTCGTCGAGATGCGACCTCGTTGCCCCGCGAGAGTGACGCGCGCCAGAGCGATGCCGTTGTCGTCCGCTGCGAGCACGTGCGGCCGGCCGGGTCGCCATACATCGGGCGTCAGCCACGGCTCGACGATCAGCACACCGCCGTCTGCTACGTGCGAGGTGAGTGACTGCGCGGTGGCAGCGAGGCCGTCCAGGTCGAGGGCGAAGCCGATCGCGCTGAAGAGGCAGGTGACCACGTCGAAGCGGCGGCCGAGTGAGAGCGAGCGCATGTCGCCCTCGTGCAGCGGCACGTCGCCGAGGCGCTCGCGGGCAACGCGGAGGAGACCGGAATCGAGATCGACGCCCTCGCAGGTGAAGCGGGTGCGCAGGAAGGCAAGGTGCTTGCCGGTACCGCATGCGACATCGAGCAACGTTCGCGCGCCCGGGGCGCGTGCGCGCACGATCTCCTCGATGTGCGCGCACTCGGACTCGTAGTCCTTGAACGAGTACTCGAGGTCATAGCGCTCGGGGCGGCGGGTGTAGCGCACGGTGGAACGATACGAGAGCGCAACGATTGTGTGCCAATTCGCAAAAGGACACTGGCGCTGCGCGCGTTCGTTCGTACGGTGGCTGGGATGCGTCTTGCACCCGTTGAACTCGTCCTCGTCTCCGTCGCGCTCCTCGTCTTCGCCGCGGTAGTCCTGCAGCGACAGGGGGGCTCGGGCAGGTCGGGGCCGGTCGTGCGCGCGAGTTGGTCGCTGACGCCGGGCGTGCTGAACCCACAGGTGACCCAGGCAACGATTCGCAGCACCGTCTGCCGCTCGGGCTGGACGCGCACGGTGCGGCCGCCCGTGAGCTACACGAACCCGCTGAAGGAGCGTGGGCTTCGCCAGTACCGCCTGCGTGGCCCACCATCGTCCTTTCAGGAGGACCATCTGATTAGCCTCGAGCTCGGGGGTGACCCGACCGATGCTCGGAACCTCTGGCCCGAGCCGTACCCGCGCGCTGCGGCGGTCGACAGGATCGAGAACGAGCTGAACCACCGCGTCTGCACGGGGTCGCTTTCGCTTGTGGATGCTCAACGAGAGGAGTCTGCCGTGAAGCACCGCGATGGCTAGGACTCGCTGCACCCGGGCTGGCGCTACACCCACCCGCGCGGCCCGGTGCTAGGGTCAAATTGCCCGTGGCAAAGCCCGTTGAGCAGCTCGATTCGGTCGTGATCCGGTTCGCCGGCGACTCCGGCGACGGCATGCAGCTGACCGGCGGGCGCTTCACCGCGGAGACCGCCCTCGCCGGCAACGATCTTGCGACATTCCCCGACTTCCCGGCCGAGATCCGTGCGCCTGCCGGCTCGCTCCCTGGCGTCTCCGGCTTCCAGTTGCACTTCGCCGATCACGACATCCTGACGCCGGGGGATCAGCCCGACGTGCTCGTTGCGATGAACCCCGCGGCGCTGAAGACGAATCTCGGCGACCTGCCGAAGGCCGGAACGCTGATCGTCGACACCGACGCGTTCACCGAGCGCAACCTGAAGAAGGCCGGCTACGAGTCGAACCCGATCGAGGACGGCTCGCTCGAGGGTTACCAGGTGCATGCGGTGCCGCTGACGTCGATGACGGTCGGCGCGCTCAAGGAGATCGAGGGCGTGACCGCGCGTGAGGCCGAGCGCGCGAAGAACATGTTCGCGCTCGGGCTGATGTCGTGGCTCTACGGCCGCTCGACCGAGACGACGAAGGAGTTCATCTCGACCAAGTTCGCGAAGCGACCGGGCATAGCAGCGGCAAACTTGAAGGCGTTCGCGACGGGCTATGCGTTCGGCGAGACGTCCGAGGCGTTCGCGGTTCAGTACCAGGTCAAGGCCGCGAAGTTGCCCCCCGGCCGTTACCGGCAGATCACCGGCAACGTCGCGCTCTCGTGGGGTCTCCTTGCCGCCTCGAAGCTTTCCGGGCTGCCGCTCTTCCTCGGCGCCTATCCGATCACCCCCGCGTCCTCGATTCTCGAGGAGCTCGCGAAGCACAAGGCCTTCGGCGTGCGCACGTTCCAGGCCGAGGACGAGATCGCCGCCGTCGGAGCGGCGCTCGGCGCGGCTTTCGGCGGCGCGCTCGGCGTGACCACATCGGCCGGCCCGGGCATCGTCCTGAAGTCGGAGACGGTTGGCCTCGCGGTCGCGCTCGAGTTGCCGCTTCTCGTCATCGACGTGCAGCGCGCGGGCCCGTCGACCGGCATGCCGACGAAGCCCGAGCAGGGCGACCTCCTGATGGTCCTCCATGGCCGCAACTCCGAGTCGCCGGTGCCCGTGATCGCCGCCGCCGGCCCGGGCGACTGCTTCTACGCTGCGATCGAGGCGGTACGCGTCGCCGTCACCTACCGGACGCCGGTGTACCTCCTCTCGGATGCATATCTCGCGAACGGTGCCGAGCCTTGGCTCGTCCCCGACATCGCGTCGCTCGAGAAGATCGACGTGGAGTTTGCGAGCGGGAACAATGAGACCTTCCAGCCGTACAAGCGCGACCCCGAGACGCTTGCGCGGCCGTGGGCGATCCCAGGCACGCCGGGCCTCGAGCATCGCATCGGCGGGCTCGAGAAGGCGAACATCACGGGCAACATCTCCTATGACCCCGAGAACCACGATCTGATGACGCAGCTCCGGGCGCAGAAAGTGGCCGGCGTTCGCGTGCCCGATCTCGAGGTCGACCACCAGGAGGGCGCCGACCTGCTCGTGCTCTCGTGGGGCGGTACGTATGGCCCCGTGCACGCGGGCGTGGGACGGGTACGCAAGGCGGCCGGCAAGGCGGCGCATGCTCATCTGCGTTGGCTGAACCCATTTCCCGCGAACCTCAGGGACGTGCTGAAGAGCTACGACAGAGTTCTCATCCCCGAGATGAACATGGGTCAGTTGCTGCAACTCGTGCGCGCGAGGTATCTCGTCGACGCGGTCGGCTACAACCGTGTCACCGGCAAGCCGTTCAAGGCGGGGGAGATCGCTGCTGCGGTGGAGGCGCTGCAATGAGCGAGCTGAAGCTGACGGCGAAGGAGTTCAAGTCCGACCAGGAAGTGCGCTGGTGCCCGGGCTGCGGCGACTACGCGATCCTCGCGGCGGTGCAGAGCTTCATGCCGGAGCTCGGCCTCCAGCGCGAGAAGATCGTCTTCGTCTCGGGCATCGGCTGCGCGGCGCGGTTCCCGTACTACATGCAAACCTATGGCATGCACAGCATTCACGGCCGCGCGCCCGCAATCGCGACTGGGTTGGCGGTCTCGCGCCCGGATCTCTCGGTGTGGGTCGTGACGGGCGACGGCGACTCGCTCTCGATCGGCGGCAACCATCTCATTCACGCGCTACGCCGCAACGTCAACATCAAGATCCTGATGCTGAACAACCAGATCTACGGCTTGACAAAGGGACAGTACTCACCGACCTCAGAACAAGGCAAGGTCACCGGCTCGACGCCGATGGGTAGCGTCGACTATCCGTTCAATCCGTTGTCGGTCGCGCTGGGCGCAGACGCGACGTTCGTCGCGCGAGCGCTCGATACAGACAAGCCCGGCCTGACGAGCGTGCTGCGCCGAGCGGCGAAGCACACCGGCACAGCGTTCGTCGAGATCTTCCAGAACTGCAACATCTACAACGACAACGCCTTCGACTTCGTGCGCGACGAGAAGGAGAACCGTCTCTACCTGGAGGACGGAGCCCCCGCCGGCGACACGGGCATCACGCATGACGAGACCGACTTCGCAACCGCGTTCGCGTTGTCACGCGTGACCTATGCGACCCACGGCGTCGTGCCGCTCGGCGTGTTTAGGGACGTGCAGCGAGCGAGCTACGACGAGCTCGTGGCGGCGCAACTCGCGAACGCCAAGGGCGATGGAGACCTGCAGTCGCTCGTTGGCTCCGGCGACACCTGGGCGATCGACTAAGCGGCGAGCGACTTACCAGCCTGCCGCTCGCGCGGGATTCGTACGACCTTCCAGGCCAGACCGAGCTTCTCGAGCCCGGTGATCACCCAACCGCCCGGATCGAGCGCCGCTTCCGCCTTGGCAAGGCCGTGAAACGCCGACGACGGGAACGCGTGGTGGTTGTTGTGCCACGACTCGCCGAACGAGATCAGGCTCAGGATCCACACGTTGCGGCTCTCGTCGGTCGAGCGGAAACGGCGGCGGCCCCAGAAGTGGCAGATCGAGTTGATCGAGAAGGTGACGTGATGGAGCAGGAAGATCCGGATCGCCCCGCCCCACAGCAGGCCCGTCACCGCGCCCTGCCAGGTGCCTGCGATCGCGAAGCCGAGCAGCGCCGGCACGAGCAGTCCGACCACGAGCCAGACGGGGAAGAGCCGATTGATCGTCTTCATACCGCGTTCGGCGATCAAGTCGGGAACGTACTTGGAGATGTCTGCGCGACCTTCGTGCACGAAGAGCCAGCCGACGTGGGCGTGGAACAGATTCCTCGCCGCCGCGACGAACCCGCTGCCGCCGCCGACGTGCGGGCTGTGAGGATCGCCCTCGACGTCCGAGAATTGATGGTGCTTTCGATGGTCGGCGACCCAGGCGAGCACCGGCCCTTCGACCGCCATCGAGCCGAGAATCGCAAACGTCCAGCGCACCCACTGCTTCGTCTGGAACGCACGATGAGTGAACAGCCGGTGAAAGCCGACGGTGATCCCGACACCCGTCAGTACGTAGCCGGCGGCAAGCAATCCGATGTCCGTCCAGCCGACCCACGTGTTCCACAGCAAGCCGATCGCGATCACGAGACCGAGGAAGGGCAGCAACACTCCTAGGAGATTCGCCACCTTGTGTGCACGACTCACCCTGCGAAAGGTAGCTTGCCTCGCCGTGGGAGGGGTCATCTACCAGATCTATCCGCGCTCGTTCGCGGATTCGAACGGCGATGGGGTCGGCGACATCCCCGGGATCGAAGCCAAGCTCGATCACCTCGCCTGGCTCGGCATCGACTGCATCTGGACGAGCCCCACGTTCCCTTCGCCGAACGTCGACTGGGGCTACGACGTCTCCGACTACCGCGACGTCCACCCCGAGCTCGGCACCCTGGCCGACCTCGATCGCTTGATCGCCGAGGCGAAGAAGCACGAGATCAAGACCTGGCTCGACCTCGTCCCGAACCACACCTCCGACCGCCACCCGTGGTTCAGCGACCACCCCGAGCACTACGTCTGGGCGGACTCGATCCCGAATGACTGGAAGTCGATCTTCACCGGCGGCTCAGCCTGGGAGTACGACTCTCGCCGCAAGCGCTACTACCTGCACCAGTTCGCGATCCAGCAGCCCGATCTCGACTGGTGGAGCGATGACGTTCGGAATGAGTTCGATGACATTCTCCGCTACTGGTGGGAGCGCGGCGTCTCCGGCTTCCGCATCGATGTCGCTCACGGACTGATCAAGGACAGCGAGCTACGCGACGGTGAGGCGTACATGCGCAACCGTCCTGAAGTGCACGAGATCTTCGAACGCTGGCAGGCGGTCGCGCGCGAGTACGACCCGAAGCCGACGCTGATGGGGGAGACCTACGTCCCGCTTGCGCAGCTCCCCGAGTACTACCGCGGTCTCGACCTCGCGCAGAACTTCCAGTTCTGCACGGCGGATCTGAGCGTCGAGACGATGCGGCCGATCGTCGAGCAGACGCTTGCCCAGTTGGCGCCGGGCTCCGAGCCGCTCTGGTTTGGCTCCAACCATGACCACCCGCGTCTCGCCACCCACTGGGCGGGCGGCGATGAGCGCAAGGCGCGTGCGGCTCTCTTCCTGATCTTGACACTCCCTGGCAGCGCGATTCTCTACCAGGGGGACGAGATCGCGTTGACCGACGGGGATGTTCCCGACGACCGCATCCTCGACCTCGCGACGCCGTCGCGTGACCCCGGGCGAACACCGATGCCGTGGACCTCGAGCGGCGACGACTGGCAGAGCCCGTGGCTGCCGCTCACCGATACGTCACGCAACGTGGCAGACCAGCGCGCGGATCCCGGATCGACGCTGCACGTCGTTCGCGATCTGATCCAGCGTCGCAAGGAGTTCTCGGACGACTCCTTCACGACCCTTCCGAGCGCGAACGGCGTCTGGGCCTACCGGCGCGGGCAGCACACCTGCGTCCTCAACCTCACCGGCGCGCCCGCGAAGCACGAGGGCCAGACACTCGAGCCCTGGCAGGGGCTCATTCTCTAGTCGAGGCGAACGGACCCGTCTTCGTCGATCGTCCAGTGTGGGTTGCCGGCGACTCCCCACGGGTGGCCGTCGGGATCGACGAAGAGGCCCGAGTACCCGCCCAGGTAGTCGCCGAGCAGTCTGATCTTCTCGGCGCTCACCGAGACCCTACGGGCCCGAACACTCTGACGATCGCACCGGCGACACGCTGCGGTGAGGCGAACATCGACAGGTGCCCCGCCTGCGGCACCTCCACGAAGCGTGCGTGAAGGTCGCGTGCCGTCGCGCGGCCGGCGGACACGGAGTCGACCGTGTCGTTCGCGCCCCAGATGACGAGCGCGGGCGCCGTCACGGTGCGCAGCTCGGTTCGCGTGAAGCCTGCGATTCCGTGCTGAGCGATTCCCTGCAGCGCATGCCGCGCACCTGCCGCGCGAAACGGCCTCGTCCAGCGCGCGATCTCGGCTGCATCGAACGCAGGATGGTAGGCGCCGTAGGCCTGATGCAGGATGCGCGTGATCGCCCACGAGGATCTCAGCAGATAGCGATAGACGGTTGTGAAGTACGGCGAATGCGCGAGCAGGGTGCGAACGAGGCGGGGCGGGCTGCCGCTTCGGACAGCGTCGCCGTCGACCAGGACGATCCCCGAAGACAGATGTCTGCGGGCGGTCTCGACGGCGATCGCTGCGCCGAGCGAGTGCCCGACGACGATGGGTCGCTTAATCCGCCGCGCGCGCATGAAAGCCTGCACCTGGTCGCCCCAGTGCGCGAGCGTCCAAGGCCCGTGCCGCTCGGTGTAGCCGAAGCCGTCCAGGTCGAGCGCGTAGACGTGGAAGCCGCGTGCGAGTAACGGCGCGACCTGGTTCCACACGAATGTGGGCTCGAGGAATCCGCCGATGAGCACCACTGGCCGGCCGCCCGAGCCCCACTCGCGGTACGCCGTCAGGTAGCCGTCGGTGCGAACGACCTTGCCGTGCCAGAGCGTTTCCACCGGCACGTCCGGATCCGAGGTCGAGAGGTTGTACGCGAAGGATGCGACCGTGGCGAGAAGCGCAAGGCCGACGACGATCCCGGCGATGACACCGAGGAGGATGCGAAGGCGGCGCACGCGCGAACCTTAGAGACACACCGCCGGCTCCTATCGAGAGACTCGACGACAACCGCCGTCGCTCGTTCACGTCGAGGTGGGGCGGCAGCGCCGCAGGGCCGCCGGCCACCACCTCGTGCGTGAGAGGCTTCTCCGAACCCAATCTCGCCCGGCAGCGCCGCAAGCTGTCGAACGGGCAAAGGGTCTCGAGCGAGCCCGTGGGCTGACTATCGGAACGGGCGGTAGGAGTTCCGAGCCGCCGGGGTATGAATCCGGTGAGAAGCGATCGACGGAGCCTCCGTCTGGGGATCGTCCAGAACCGTGGGCAGCGCGAGCACCACGCGTTCCGGCGGGCGCGTCGGCAACTCCGAGCTGACGTACGAGCGAAGGGCTTCGTCGATCCCGACGTCCTTCCCGGCCTCCTCCGACAGGAACCAGCGGTGCTCGAGCACCTGGTGGAACACCTCCGCAGCCGGCAGCCTGCCCCACAGCTCATCGGGCACTGCGGCGACAGTCGGCTCGAACACCTCGTCGCGCCACTTCGATGCGACGACCGACTCGGGCAGCGTCCGCTTCTGGGTTCGCTCGAGCGCCTCGCGGTAACGGGCGAGATCGTTCAACATTCGGCGAGCCTGGTTCTCCTGCGCGTCGAGGCCCGTCAGGCGAAGGAGGCGATGGCGGTGATGCCCCGGCTCGACAACATGTGGGTCGAGTTGCAGTCGGTAACCCTCGGGTGTCGAGTCGAGCTTGATCTCCTCGACCGGCAGCCCCTGACTCTCGAGCTGCCGCAGCAGGGTCCACTCGCGTCGCGCCGGTCGCTCAGGCAGTTCCTTCAACGCGTACAGCGCACCGTCGACCTCGACGAACCGGACGACATGCCGGCTGATGCCGCGGATCAGGTTGACGAGCCTCTCGGATCGCCACTCCTCGAGCGGCTCCGCCCACGGCAGATCGAGGAATGTCGGATGGCCCGTCCGGGCCACGAGCTGAAATTGCGATGTGCTCATCTCGCTGGAATCTGGCCTGGGCCGTTCACGAAAGGGTGCGTTACGCCGCGAGCCTCTCCACCGGGTCGGCCGCGAGGCGCCTTTGAACGGCCCTCGGCGGCCGCCTGACCGCCATTGCACCGACCGCGGTCAGGGCGAGCGCGCTCGCGCCGCCGACGAAGAAGGCTAGCTCGGTGCCGCCCGCGTCGCAGAGCGAGCCGACGATCAGGGCCCCGAGCGGTGCGAGCCCGTTCCAGGCGTAGTAGTAGAGCCCGAGCACGCGACCACGGATGTAGTCCGGGCTCGCGAGCTGGAGCGCGGTCGATGAGTTCGCGCTGTAGCTCGTGAAGAAGACGCCACAGGTGAAGAGCAAGAACCCCGCGAGCACGGTCGAATGCAGTGGGGCGAGGATGAGCTCGCAGACGCCGAAACCGCCGGCGCCTGCGAACATGATTCGCCACGTCGCCCGCGACAGCGCTGCCGCGGAGAGCGCCCCGACAAGCGCGCCTGCCCCGAAGCAGGCAGAGACGATCCCGAAGGTGCGCGGCCCGGCGTCGAGGGTCGTCTTCGCGAGTAGTGGCAGCAAGATGTTGAAGTTGAAGGAAAGCGACGAGAACACGACCATCATCAGCAGGATCACGAGCACGGTTCGGTTCCGCAGGGCGTACGCGAAACCCTCGCACGTGCCGCGGAAGAGGGTGGGGCGACGGCGATCGAGGAGTGGGTAGAGCTCGGACACGCGCATCGCCAGAAGGCCGCTGAGAACGGCGACGAAACTGAGCGTGTTGATCGCGAAACACCAGCCTGCTCCGAATGCTGCGATCAGGATGCCTGCGAGGGCCGGTCCGAAGATGCGCGCTGCGTTGAAGAGGCTCGAGTTGAGCGCGATCGCGTTCGGTAGCTCATCGCGGCCGACCATCTGGAACGTCAGGTTCTGGCGCGACGGCGCGTCGAAGACGAGCGCGGTGCCGGTGAGCGCTGCGATCACGTAGACCTCCCACAAGCGTACGTGTCCGAGCAACGTGACCGCAGCAAGCACCGCCGAGAAGAACATCTGGATCGATTGCGTTGCGATCACGATGCGACGGTTGTCGAATCGGTCTGTGACGACACCCGCGAGCAGACCGAGGAGCGTGAACGGCCCGAACCGGCACACGGAGAGCAGGCCGAGGGCGAGGCCCCGGGAGTGCGGCTCGACCGTGACGACGAGCCAGGCCATGGCGATGTTCTGCATCCACGTTCCGGCAACGGACGTGAGCTGGCCGAAGAAGAAGAGCCGGTAGTTGTGGTGACGTCGGAGCGACGCGAACGTCCGTGCGGACGCGAGTCTCACAAGCGTCAAGGAGTGCGCGTCTCCAGCAACCGTTCGAGTGCCGGGAGAGCCGCCTCGATCGACTCGCGCTCCTCGTCCGTTAGGGCCTTCAGGTGCTCGGCGAGCCAGGCGGTGCGGCGCTTACGGACGTTCGTGAGCACCTTGTCGCCGGCTTCGGTCAGGGTCAGGCCGATGCGGCGACGGTCGATCGCGCGTGTGCGCTCGATCAGGTTCGCGGCTTCGAGCCGCGCGATGTGTCCGGACATTCCCGGTGCAGAGATACGCTCACGCTCGGCCAGCGCAGAGGCCGTGATTCCCGGGTTGCGCTTGATCTGGATCAGCAGTGAAACCTGTCCCCCCGTCACGCCGAGCGAGTGAATCTCGCGGCGCAATTCGCGCGCGATGCGCAGAAGCACCGGCCGCAGCCGATTCGCGAGACTCCCGGATTCAGTTGCCATAAAAACCATTAACCTCATTAACTATAGCGAAGGTCGGATCAGCCGGGAGGCGCAGCTCGATGGGCATCGGTGGGGACCGTAATGGGTACGGTCAGCTCATGCCGAATCCCCTCGAATCGCTCCGGGCGATCGGTGAGCAGCTGCGGGCGCAGATCGGAGAGGAGCTCGCATTCGACGTGCTCCGACGCCAGGAACCTGTGCGGCCGCTCGAAGACCTGCTGGCCGAGCTCGATTCGCTGCCGGGGCTTGAGTCGGTGAAGGAGCAAGTGCGTGCGCTCGTCGCATTCCTGCGCGTTCAGGCCCGGCGCAAGGAAGCCGGGCTGCCGGAGGTCGCGACAACCCAACACCTTGTGTTTCTCGGCAATCCCGGGACGGGCAAGACGACTGTCGCGCGCCTGCTCGCGCAGATGTACCGGTCGATGGGCCTGCTCACGCGCGGACAGTTGGTCGAGGTCGACCGCGCCGGGCTCGTCGGGCAGTACGTCGGCCTGACGGCGATCAAGACGGAGCGTGTCGTTCGCAGGGCGCTCGACGGTGTGCTCTTCGTCGACGAGGCCTATGCACTGGCGCGCGACGGCGAGCGGTTGGACTTCGGGGACGAAGCGATCGAGACGCTCCTCAAGCGCATGGAGGACAACCGTCACCGCCTCGTCGTGATCGTCGCGGGCTACCCGCGCCTAATGCACCGCTTCCTCGAATCGAATCCCGGTCTGCGCTCGCGCTTCTCGCGTGAGATCGAGTTTCCCGACTATTCGACCGAGGAGCTCGTTGAGATCTTTGGGCGCTTCGCGTCGGAAGCGCAGTACACGCTCGGCGAGGATACTCCGGGCGCCTTGCGCTCGATCTTCGCGGGCGCGGGGCGTGACGACTCGTTCGGAAACGCACGCTTCGCACGCACTCTTTTCGAGCAGGCGCTGAATGCGCAGGCGCTCCGGCTCGGCGAGGGCGACGTCGATCGCCTGTCCGAGGACGAGCTGAAGTGCCTCACGCCGGCCGACCTCCTGGCGGGCGCCCGTGCCCTCGGCGAGGAGCCCACCCCCCCGCGCGCGGCCTGGTTCGGCCGCAAGCGCTAACCGTACCCCGCGGCGCATCGGGCGGCTGCGGCCAGACTCTGCGATCTGTGCGATGTGATTGGTGCCGCGGTTGGTGCCAGGCACCGTTGCGGGAGTGTGACGATCGCCCCACAGCCCTTTCGGAACGGCGGCGGTGAAGGCATCATCGCCGCGAAGGTCAATCGCGAGACGGTGCCAGGCACTGTGACGAGAAGCAGCCGCCCGGGAGAACCACCGAGATGAGGCGCCACTC
This sequence comes from Gaiellales bacterium, assembly GCA_038328165.1. Taxonomy (GTDB): domain Bacteria; phylum Actinomycetota; class Thermoleophilia; order Gaiellales; family Gaiellaceae; genus PALSA-600. Next base: position 9,449 of record JBBQLT010000009.1, on the reverse strand, counting down.
CGGCGGGATGCCGGCGCTCCTCGTAGAAGGGGCGGGCGTCGGCCTGGATCGCTCATGCACGCCGACAAACGAGGTGACGAAGCAGCGCTTCTCTTCCGCCCAACGAACGACACGTTCGGCGCGCTCGATTCTTCGAGCCCGCCCAGGCGCGACTAATCTCCGTCGCGTGAATCCGGTCAGCGTCTGGGACGACGGGCGGCTCGCGGCCGAACTGACGCTGCGCGACAACGTGGTCGCAGACCATCGCCGGCTCCTCCGCTTGCGCACGCCCGACGGCGACGTCTCGCGCGCCCACGTCGCCCGCTGTCCATGAGAGGCGTCGCGGCTCTCGCGGTGGCCGTTTCTGTGCTTGCAGCCGGTTCCGCGCCCGCGCCCTCCGAAACCCAGCCCGTCTGCGGGCTGCCGGCGAACGGCCCGCTCTGGGTCGACTACGCCGGACACAACGCACCGATCATCCCCAAGCCGGGCATGATCCTTGCGGTCTCCTCCGGCACCGAGCTGCCGGCGCAGCTGCGCCAGGCCGGCGCGGCGACGATCTTCTTCGACCTGCACCTGAACGATCGGGTGGGAACGACGTCCGAGCCTGCTGATCCCGGAACGATCGCCGCGAAGGCACGTAGGGAGTTCGAGTTCGCCCAGGAGGTGACGGGTTGCGCGACGCCGCTGATCGCCGAGAACGAGCTCTTCGGCGCCCAGACGACGACCCCGTGGAGCGCGACGAACGCCCAATATCGCGCGAACGTCCTCGCGCTTCTGCGAGCGCTCGACGGACTTGGCGCGACGACGGCGATCACGATCGCGAACCCGCCGTACACGGGCGGCGAAGCCGCCGACTGGTGGCGACAAGCAGCGCAAGCGTCGATTCTCATCCGGCAGGTCTATTTCACCTCGCCCGGCCCGAAGGCGCTCTTTGCACTCGGTCCGGAGCGCGCGAGCAGATCGATGCGCACCAGCCTGCGCGGCCTTGTGAGCCACTTCGGGGCCATCGGTATCCCTTCGCAGCGAGTCGCGCTCGAGTTGCAGTTCCAGTCCGCGCTCGGCCAAGGCGGCCGTCAGGGCCTGGAGCCGAGATCGGCCTGGCTCGAGATCGTGAAGCTCGAAGCGCTGGCCGCGAAGCAGGTCGCCGCCGACACGCACGTCGAAGGAGTGTGGTCGTGGGGCTGGCCGAGCTTCTCCGCAGCGGGCGACGATCCCGACAAGGCTGCCGCGGCGTGCGTCTATCTCTGGGCGCGCGGCCCATCGCTCTGCAATGGGCCGCTCGTCGCGGGTGCGGGCTTCGACGCGTCCCGCACCGAAGGGCAGATCGAGCTTCCTGCCGGTGTGCGTTGCATGCTCGGCACGGTACGAATGTCGAAGTCCGAGGTCGCACGAGTGGCGGCGATCACCGGCGACCGCGAGTCCGCAGCAAGCGCGCTGCTCGAACGGTCGGCGCTGCGCGCTGCCGGCGGGATCGACGCGCAGACGGTGCTCGCGGCAGAGCGCTGGATCATTCGCGATCGCTTCGGCGGCAGTGGCACGCGGTATCGCGCTGCTCTCGGCGACGCCCACGTCTCGCTTGACGATGCGCGCGCGATCATCGCGGATCGCCTCGCCCGCGAGGTTGTCCAGGAGCGGTTCCGTCCGCGCGCGCCGTCGCCGGCGGAGGTCGCCGCCTTTCTCGCCACCTACGCGGCGACGAACGTGCGGCTGGTTTCGGTCGCTCCGGAAGCCCCGTGGCTCGGCGACGCCGTGCGCGGATTTGCGGTGCAGACGATCGCACCCGACCAGATCTTCGCGCTCGTTTCCGGCCGTCGCGTCTCCATCGACACTGTCGACGGCCGCTTTTCCGTTCAGCCACTCGCGCCGCCACTACCGCTCTTCGCGCTGCCGCCGGCACGGGCGCGCGACGTCGCGTTGGGTGTTCTCGGCCGCTTTGCGAAGGACGACGTCTACCAGCGTTGGTTGCGTACGCAGGAAACGGGACTGCTCTTGCGGGCCGTGTGCGCGCGCGATGACCTGCCGGCGAAAGGCGACGTCGACCTCACCGCCTGGTTGTCGTTCCTCGGCGGCTGACTCGGTGAAGCGGATCGCCGTCGATAGTCTGCCCGCTCCCATGCGCGCAGGAACGCAGCCGACGAAGGTGATCGACGACACGTCGCCCACACCGGAGTCGCTCGTGCGCACGACGGACATCGATGTGATGCCGCCCGACCGCATCGTCGAGCGGCGCGATGGCTACCTGCTGATTAGCTCGCCGAGCAACCCCGCGTTCCACTGGGGCAACCTCCTGCTCTTCGACGAGCCGCCCGTGGAAGGGGACGCCGCTCGTTGGGAGGCGCTGTTCGACCGGGAATTCGGCGGTGACCCGCTGATCCGGCATCGCACCTTCGCCTGGGATCGCATCGACGGAGCGTTCGGCCGTGCCCGCGAGGAGTTCGAGCAGATCGGCTACGACATCGACGAGTCTATCGGCCTCGTTGCGGGACTCGATCGGCTGAACCACCATCCGCGTGAGAATCGCGACATCGTCGTTCGTGCACTCGATCCAGCACCCGGCGTCGACGAACTTCTCTGGGAGGCAGTGGCCGAGCTTCAGGTCGCCGGCCGCGGAGCAGGGTACGACGAGGCCCGCTACCGCGCGTTCACGCGCGCGCGTCTCGCCGACCGGCGCCGGCAGTTCGAGGCCGGCGGGGGTGCCTGGTACGTTGCACTCGACCCCCACGGCGACACGCTCGCAGCGAGCTGCGGCGTCGTCGTCACCCGTGGGCGTGGCCGCTTCCAGGCGGTCGACACAGCGGCCGCCTATCGTCGCCGTGGAATCTGCTCCCGACTTGTCATCGAGGTGGCACACGACTCGAGCCGTACGCACGGCGCCGAGCAATTCGTGATCGTGGCCGAGCCCGGCTATCACGCACTCGGTCTCTACGAGTCGCTCGGCTTCGTGCGCGCCGAACACGTTGTCGGCGTGTGCCGCTGGCCCCGCGATTCAGCCTGAGCGGGGTGCGTGGGCTCCGCTGCCGCTCCGCCGTCCTGGGCCGTAGGCTTGCACCATGGCGTTGTGTCTTGCCTGCGGTCAGGAGAACCCGGAGGTCGCTCGCTTTTGCCTCGCGTGCGGAACCCCGCTTGCCGGCGGGAGCGTGCCGGGCGACGAGCGCAGGATCGTGACGGTGATCTTCGTCGACCTCGTCGGCTTCACAGCGCGAGCGGAGCGTCTCGACCCGGAGGATGTTCGCGCGGTCCTTGCGCCCTATCACGAGCGTGTTCGCCGCGAGATCGAGTCGTTCGGGGGTGTCGTGGAGAAGTTCATCGGCGACGCAGTGATGGGTCTCTTCGGGGCACCGCTCGCGCATGGCGACGACGCGGAGCGCGGGGTGCGCGCCGCGCTCGTCATTCGAGACAGCGTCGGGGAGCTCGCGGCCGGCGACCTGCAGATCCGGATCGCCGTCAACACCGGCGATGCGGTTGTGTCGCTCGGAGCGCGACCCGCGCTCGGCGAGTCGATGGTCGCCGGTGACGTCGTCAACACTGCCGCGCGCCTTCAGGCAGCTGCTCCGGTGAACGGCATCGTCGTCGGCGAGGAGACCTATCTCGACACCAGAGACGTGATCGCGTATCAGGCCACTGAGCCGGTCGTCGCCAAAGGGAAAGAAAACCCGGTCAGGGCGTGGGTCGCGCTCCATGCGACGACTGCGGCCGGCGAGCGGCCCGTCTCCGGCTCATCGATCGTCGGCCGCGCACGCGAGTCCGCGATCCTGCGCGCGCTGTGGGAGCGAGCCGACGCGGACCGGCTGCCGCACCTCGTCTCGATCTTCGGGCCCGCAGGCGTGGGAAAGTCGACCGTCGTAGCGGACTTCACGCGCGGCGCCGCCGACAGCGGTGCGCGCGTGGTACGAGGTCGCTCGCTGCCGTACCGGGAGAGTGGGACCTACGGCACCGTCGCGACGCTCGTGATGCAGTTATGCGGCGTCTACGAGAGCGACGCGTCGCCGGTCGTGGCCGAGAAACTCCGATCGACTGCGGCACGGCTGCTCGCCGAGACGGACGCAGATCCCGACCTCGTCGCGGGACACCTCGGTGCAATCGTGGGGATCGACACGGGGAGTGAGGCGTCCGATCGCGAGGCACTGTTCCATTCCACCTGGCAGTTCTTCGAAGCGGTCGCTCGAGAGCGGCCGACGATCCTCGTGTTCGAGGACATCCACTGGGCCAACGCGAGCATGCTCGACCTGATCGAGACGCTCGCAACGCGGATCCGTGGGCTGCCGATGCTCTTTCTCACGCTGGCGCGTCCGGAGCTACTCGACATGCGACGAGAGTGGGGCGCGGGCCTTTCGGGCTACACCGCTCTGAGCCTCGGGCCGCTCAGCGAGAAGCACGCGCGGGAGCTCGCCGTTCGGCGGCTCGGCGACAGCGATCGCGTGGATGACGTGATTCGAGTCGCCGAGGGAAATCCCCTCTTCATCGAGCAGCTCGCTGCGACGATCGACGAGACGACGTCGGGAGCGCTTCCGACGAGCGTCCGCGGCCTCGTTGCTGCGCGGCTGGACGCGCTGCCAGGTCCCGAGCGGGCGCTTCTTCTTGACGCGGCCGTCGTCGGCAAGGTCTTCTGGCACGGAGCCGTGTCGGCGATGCATCCCGCCGGCGACGAGCTGGGCCATCTACTCGAGGAGCTCGAGCGCCGCGATCTCCTGCGGCGTGAGGCGCCGTCGATCATCGAGGGCGAGCGGCAGTACGCGTTCACACATGTCCTGGTCCGAGACGTGGCGTACGACCTGCTGCCGCGTGCCGACCGCGTGCGCCGTCACGGTATCGTCGCCGAGTTCTTCGAGAGCTCGACCGGCGTCTCGGGCGAAGCGATCGGCGCGCTCGCACGCCACTGGCGCGACGCCGGGGATTTCACACGTGCGGTCGAGCAGCTCGTGCGCGCTGCCGAACAGGCCGAGCGCGGCTGGGCCAAGGATCACGCCGCGCTTCTCTACCGCGAGGCGCTGGAGCTTGTTGCGCCGAACGACGTAGACCAGAGGAGCATGCTGCGCCGTCGGCTCGCACTCGCGAGCTCGGCGTCGTTTCACCTGGGTGACATCAGGCGGGCGGGAAGTCCGCCGGCGTGACGTCACCCACGATCTCGTCGATCCAGTCGATCTGATGTTGTCCGAGCCGGATCGAGTGATCGCGCACGACGTCTTCGCTGGGGGCGGTGTAGACGCAGTAGGTCCGCACCTTCCCCGTGTCGTCATCGACGGCGACGTGACTGTGTTCCCAGATGACCTCTGGGAACTCATTTTCGACGAGCTCCCTCGAGCGCCGGCCGACCACAGGCATCTCCGGCTCGAAGACGTCGAAGGAGCGGGAAACGATGTACCGGGGCATGGGGGGATACTACCGCTGTGAGCGACAATCTCCAGATCAGCCTCGAGGAGCTGCAGCTCGCGGCGCGGAATCACGGCATGCCGTTGGAGGTGCTCCGGGAGCCCGTCACGCCGATCGGCCTTCACTATCTGTTGACCCACTACGACATCCCCAGGGTCGACCCGCAGACGTGGCGATTGACGATTGACGGTCGCGTGGCGACCCACCTCTCGCTCGGGCTCGGGGAGCTTCGGGAGCTTCCAGCCCACGAGGTCGTCGCGACCATGGAGTGCGCCGGCAACGGCCGCGCGCGGCTCGACCCACGGCCCATCAGCCAGCCCTGGCTTCTCGAGGCCGTTGGGACGGGACGCTGGCGCGGTGTGCGCCTCTGCAATCTCCTCGACCAGGCCGGGGCCGAGACGGACGCTGTCGAAGTGCTCTTCAGCGGGCTCGACCGAGGAATCGAGAACGGCGAGGAGCAGTTCTTTCAACGCAGTCTCACGCTCGCGGACGCGCGACAGGATGACGTGCTCCTCGCCTATGAGCTGAACGGCGTCTCGCTTCCGTCCCAACACGGCTTTCCGCTCCGCCTGCTCGTGCCGGGCTGGTACGGCATGACGAACGTGAAGTGGCTCACCCACATCACGCTGCTTGCCGAGCCGTTCACGGGCTACCAGCAGGCGCGCGGGTACCGGCTTCGCCAGACCGACGAGGAGCAGGGCGAGCCGCTGACGCGGATCCTCCCGCGCGCGCTGCTCGTTCCGCCCGGGATCCCCGAGTTCATGACGCGCGAGCGGACCGTGCCGGCCGGGACGTGGACGATCGAAGGCCGCGCGTGGTCGGGTCACGCCCCCGTGTCGACGGTCGAGGTCAGCTCCGACGGCGGCGCGGTCTGGCAACCCGCTCGCCTCGAGGCGCCCGACCTCGGCCGCTGGGCCTGGCAACGCTTCACGTTCGACTGGGACGCTGCTCGATGCGGCCGTTACGTGCTCTGTTGCCGCGCGCGCGACGAGGCCGGGAACGAGCAGCCGGCGGCGGCGCCCTGGAACGCGGGTGGCTACGCCAACAATGAGGTGCAGCGCGTCGTCGTCACCGTCGAGTGAACCGGCGTCGCCCCGCGACGTTCGAGCGAGACCTCAGGTTCGGCGAAGGTACGCGTCGGAGCCGTCGAGCCAGTCCTGTCGCGGCGGGCAGAAGATGTCGACATCGAGTGTCGTCTCCAGCGCCTCGGCCATGTGAGGGAGGTGCGAGGGAATGTGCAGCACCTCGCCTGCTGCCACATCGACAACCTCGGTTCCGTCCTCGCCGAGCCAGAACCGGAGGACGCCCTCGACGATCCAGGTCAGCTGTTCGTTCTCGTGCGAGTGGCGAGGAACGATGCAGCCTTTCTCCAGGTACACGTGCGCGAGCATCATTCGGTCGGTTGTGATCAGCCGACGCGCAAGCTCCGAGCTCAGTTGCTCCTTCGGCAGGTCATCCCAGCGGTAGTGCGTCGCCGCGTGTCCAGTCACAGCAACGCCCCGAGTCGCGCGATCCCGTCGTCGATTTGCGCGATGTTGACCATGCTGAACGAAAGCCGTACCGTGTCGGCACCCCGATCGTCCGCGAAGAAGAGCGTGCCCGGGACGACGCCGACTCCTCGCTCGACCGCACGCAGCGCGAGGTCGACCGAGTCGGTGCCGGAGGGCAGTGTCAGCCATGAGAAGAAGCCGCCCTGCGGGCGCGTCCAACGCGCTTCCTGAGGCATCGAGCGCTCGAGCGCCTCCAGCATGCGCTCGCACTTGCGACGGTACAGCTCACGTGAGCGCGAGACCTGCTCGTCGAGCCAACCTCGGCGAGCCGACTCCTCGAACAGCCGTTGCCCGAGCGCGGCCGCGCACTGGTCGGTGTTCTGCTTCGCCGAGACGAGCCGGGCGGAGATGTCGGCCGGTGCAATCGCCCAGCCGAGCCGGACGCCGGGAAAGAGCGTCTTCGATGTCGTGCCTAGTTGCACGACGGTGTCCGGCGCAAGACTCCAGAGACTCGCGAGCGTCTCGTCGGAGAAGCCGAGCTCACGGTAGGCCACGTCCTCGACGATCAGGAACCCATAGCGGCGCGCGAGCTCGACGAGGAGCGTTCGCCGCTCGAGCGTGAGGCTCACGCCGGCGGGGTTCTGGTGGTCGGGAATCGTGTAGAGCAGCTTCGGCCGCAGCCCACCCGCGAGTCGCCGCTCCAGTTCTTCGACCTCCATCCCGTCGTCGTCCAACGGGATGGCGTCGAGCGCCGCTTCGAACCCGCGGAACGCCTGGATCGCGCCCAGGTAGGTGGGAGCTTCGACGACGACGAGATCACCCGGGTCGAGGAACGACTTCGTGACGAGCTCGAGCGCCTCGATCGCGCCGCTCGTGATCAGGAGCTCGTCGTCGCCGGGACGCCTGCCTTGCAGGGCCTCGAGCCGGTCTGCGAGCGCGGCGAGCGGCCCGGCGAGGCCGCGAGTCGGCGCGTACTGAAATGCCGTCGCCTCCCGCGAGGCTGCAAACTCTTGGAAGAGCGCCGCAACACGCTCACGGGGAAAGGTCTCGGGATCGGGGAAGCCGCCTGCAAACGAGATCAGGTCGGGCATCCCGAGGAGCGCCAGGACCGATGCGATCCCGTCTCCCGCAGCCCCTCGTGCGCGCGCTGCGAGCAGCGAATCCCACCGACCGAGTTCGGGCGTCACGGCCACGCTTGCCATCCTAGGTTTTTCTGCTGGCGTCTTGCGGGGATCTCTGGGCGCCGGCGGCAACTCGCCGCCGGTCCCCTCGCGTTGCTGATGTCCCTGCGTTCCAGACTGGGACGTCTCGACGACGGCGCCCGCCGATGGGTGGCGATTCAACTCTCGACCTCGCCTCGCAGGTCCGCACACGAGACGGTCAGAATTCTGCGTGCGAAGCGGCTACGCGACGACCCATCCACGTATCCACCCCAGGGACGTCTCACAGCACCGGGGCGCCAGCCCCGAGGAGCTGGCCCTTTGTGATTCTTCTCCTTACGACGTTTGAGATCAGCTGCTCATACAGAAGATCGTCACCGTTGCCTCGGCCTTCTCGCCATCACCGAAGTTGCTTCCGTCGAGCTTGGTGATGGTCGCGATCCAGATGTTGAACACACCACCGCTGTTCAGGGGGCCGCTCTGGCTCAGGTTGCCGATATGCCGACCACTGTTCGCATCGATCCAGACAACGTCGATCGCTCCGCCACCGACCGCCTTGTGACCAGCCGAACATCCAATAGCGACGCTCAGGGAGTTGCCAGGATCGCTTGAGCTGGCTGTTGATGAGTCAATTGTGCGTGACACAGCCTCGTAGCCAGAGACACCGTTCGTGCCGTTCGTGCCTGGTATACCGGGAACACCTTTCTGATTCCACAAGACCGCGGCCTCGGTCGATTTACAGGGAACCCCATCAACAAGGCGGAGCGCCCCATTCGAGTTGGCGTAACAACCGTGGATCAGGCCTGCACTATCCGGAATCGAGGCGTAGGCCACGCCGCCGACAGTTACTGCGAACGCGACGACGATGGGCAAAAGCCACCGCCTGCGGAAGATTTTCATCTGTTCCCCTCCCCTAACAGGACGTCGCATTGATTGCGCGACGGGTCACACCGATCATCCCACACTGCCATTGGAAGATCTAACCTCGCGGGTCAACCCGACCAAGACGGATCAGCAAGTACGGCGTCATTGTTCAGAATGCGAACGACACGACGGGGGCATCAGTACGGAGATCGCGCTACAGCTCGCGGCGGCGCCGCACATCAACGCGGTCTTCGATGGGATCGGGTTGGAGGAGCGGACGGCTTGGCGAGGTCGGTCTTGCGGGGCGCCGATCTCTTCCCAGGTCATGCCTGCCTCCGTTGCTCGATCGACGGCAGCATCCTCGATAGCCCGAAGCCATTGGCTGATGGCACGGGTCGCCCGAAGTTGCACGGCGGCTCAGTGGTTGACCCGAGCAGGTCCCAATATCGGGGTGCGGCTTCGCGCGGATCCGGCTCGGGGACGTCCGGTCCAGGGTTGCCGCCTTCGGCCCGGACGCGCAGTCGATCGAGGTAGCGCTCCCAGCCTGCGCGGTGGTGTTCGGCGACCGGTGGCGGCGCGAGCGCGC
>JBBQLT010000008.1:0-120471 GCA_038328165.1 Gaiellales bacterium | reverse complement strand
GCGGGGCAAGGACGACCTGATCGATGCGATAAGCGTTGCACGCTCGGCGCTCGCGAGCACGGCACGCGCGCTGCCGCGCTCGGGCGAGCGGCAAGAGGCTCTGCGACTGCTCTTGCTCGCTCGACGCAGCGCCGTCGACGTGCGTCGCGTCGCGCTCGTCCAGCTCCGCAGCGTGATCGTGACCGCGCCTGAGCAGCTGCGCGAAGAACTGCGGCGGCTACCAGTCGGCGAGCTCCTCCGCCGCTGCAGGCGCTTCCGCCGTTCAAACTCACGCACACCGGACCAGCTCGCGACCGTCATCGTGCTGCGCTCGCTCGCGCAGCGCATCCAGGCAGCAACGCATGAGGCTGCCGCGCTCGAGCGCAAGATCCTCGCTCACGTGCGCGCTCTCGTTCCCGAGCTGCTCGACGAAACCGGGCGTTGGCCCGATCGTCGCCGCCCAGCTGATCGTCACCTGGTCCCACCACAACCGCATCTCCTCCGAGGCAGCATTCGCACGACTCGCCGGCGTCGCTCCGCTTCCCGCCTCGAGCGGCCTCACCACACGCCATCGGCTCAGCCGCGGCGGCGACCGCCAACTCAACCGCGCCCTGCACACAGTCATCCCCCACCGCCGCCAACACGACCCGGCAACCAAGGACTACATCGCGCGACGCATCCCCGAAGGCAAAACCGGACGCGACGCCGTCCGGCTACCCAAGCGCAACCTCGCCCGCCACCTCTACCGCGTCACGCAGAACGCGAACCCAGCGATGACTTCACAGTCGCAGGAGATTCATTCGTGAACTCAATGTCATTCTCGGTGGGCGGTTGCGTCCGATGGGTGGCGCAGCCGAGATTGCTAGGCGTCGGAGTCTGCGGTGTCAGTCGACGGCGGCTCGGGCGAAGGGCGCCGCGGCTCGCGCACCGCGGCATCTCCGTCATCGTCAAGGTACTCCTCGACAAGGCGATCCACGGTGTCTAGCCCATCGCCGTACGCGTAGTTGATCTTCACGAACGGCTCCCATTTCGAGGGCAGCGCGTCCTCGGGGAAGATCGCCTCGACAGGGCACTCCGGCTCGCACGCTCCGCAGTCGATGCACTCCTCAGGGTCAATCACGAGGATGCGGTTGCCCTCATGGATGCAGTCCACCGGGCACACATCAACGCATGAGCGATCCTTCAAATCGATGCACGGCTCGGCAACGATGTACGTCACGCGGCCGAAGCTACCCCGCCAGACTTCTCAGGATGCTCCCTCCGGAACTCACGCGCAGCCGAGGGTTCGGGTTCGGCGCTAGCGTTCGCGGCACGGTGAGAGTTCGCGACCTCAACTGGATGCAGCTCGAGGCCTACCTGCGTGGAGACGACCGGATCGTGCTCCCCGTCGGCTCGACCGAGCAGCATGCGTACCTCTCTCTCGAGACCGACAACATCCTTGCCGAGCGTGCGTCGGTGGAGGCTGCCGAGCCGCTGGGGGTCCCGGTGCTTCCGGTGCTGCCATACGGCGTGAATGGCTTCGCCGCGTACCCAGGCAGTCCCACGCTCCGGAAGTCCACGCTCGTCGCACTCCTCTCGGACGTCGTCGATTCGCTGGTTGGCCAGGGGTTCGCGCGGATCCTCGTTGTGAACGGTCATGGCGGAAACACCGAGTCGGGCAGGGCGTGGACACAACGCCAGCCGGGCACGGCGGTTGTCTGGCATGAGCTTTGGGAAGGGCGGCCGGACGAGATTGCGGCCGGAATCGACCCCGAGTACGACCATGCGTCGTGGTCGGAGAACTTCCCGTGGACGCGGCTTCCGGGAGTCATGATCCCTGCACAGCGCAAGCCGCCGGTGGTGTGGCCCGAGGTCGGGAATCCGAGGGCGTGGAGGGAAGCCCTCGGCGACGGCTCGTTCGGCGGCCTCTATCAGCGGTCATCGGAAGACGAAAGCCGGCTCTGGGAGGCCGCCATCCAGGCGATCCGTACGCGTCTCGAAGCCTGGGAGGGTTAGACGAGGCGCTACGTCGCTCGGGGGTCACTCGTGCACGCTCGCGCAGGTCAGGTGGTCAAGTCATCGGTTGCTCGGCGCGAACTTCGATGACCGGGTGCAGGCGGCTATTAACGCTTGATGATGTTGTGAACCTCGAGCACCTCTGGCTCACCGGGCTCGATGCCTACCTCGGCGAGAATCGGCATCAGACGTGCAGCGAACGCGTCGAGTTGCTCCTTCGAGTCCCAAACCTGACTCACCTTCATCTTGTCCCCGGAGCCGAAGCACAGCTCGTAGTCGAGACCGTCGGCCGGGAAAACGTTCTCCTCATTGAGCCGGGCCACAACGCGGTCGTACTGATCCGACGTCAGAGATGCGGGCGCGAAACGGATCACAAGGCTCATCAAGTCCTCCAAGTAGGGTCTCCGCACTCTTGCAGATCGCGGGCTGACCGTCGAACGAACACTCGCATCGAGCGCCGCGTCTCAGGAGCGTCTGTGGTGAGAGTCGGCGGGTGGTGCCACTCTCCCGGAACCTGGTTTGAGGTGTGAACCAAGTACCCGAGTTTCGACCGTCGCCGCGCTTCCGAGAAACCTCTTGAACTTGATGGTTCAAAAGAGCGGAACCAGGTTGCGCGAGCTGCGAGCCGAGCCCCCGGGAGGCCACACACCTCAGGCGCGCCTCCGAATGCCGGCCCACTCGTGTGCGAGCACGCCGGTCGTCTTCCGTCTTCCCAGCGGCCTGCGAAGCGCGCGCAGGTCGCACGCGCGAACACTTTCCGCCACGACTCCCGCGCCTAGTCTGAGCAGGTGCTGCTCGCCTCGACGCACTCCCCCTACGCCTGGCAGGCGGACGTCGACACCACCGTCGTCATCCCCTCCCTCGTGCTGCTGTACCTGTTCGCCGTCGGGCGCCATGGCGCAGATCGGCGGCGCATCGCTTGCTACGCGGGGTCGATGGCCCTCCTTGCGATTGCGTTCTGGTCGCCGCTCCACCACCTTGGATTGCACTACCTGCTGACCGCCCACCTGCTGCAGAACGTGATCCTCGCGGAGTGGGCGCCACTGCTGGCCGTGCTTGGGATCTCGAGCGCGATGGCGGCGCGGCTGGTGCGCGTGCGCGTGTGGCGACTCGTAACGCACCCGGCGGTCGCGTTGCCGATCTGGCTCGCGAACTACTTCGCCTGGCACGCGCCGCCACTCTTCGACGCCGCGTTGCACCACCAGAGCTGGCTCGTGCACGTCGAGCACGCCTGTTACTTCGGCACCGGCGTTCTCGTCTGGTGGCCTCTCGTGCACGACGCGCCCCGCCGACTTGCTTCCGGGGCTCGTGCGGCGTATGCGTTCGCAGCCTTCGTGCTCGCCTCGCCCCTCGGCCTCCTGCTCGCGCTGCTGCCCCGGCCGGCCTACACGTTCTACGTCCACGCGCACCCGCGTGTGTGGGGGCTCGGCCCGCTGACGGATCAGCAGATTGCGGGCGTGACGATGGCGAGCGAGCAGGCGATCGTCCTCTTCGTGGTCTTCGCCTACTGGTTCAGGCGCTTCCTCGCCGAGGAGGGCGCTATTTGAGACAGGCGGCGACGGTCGCGATGTTGGCGTCCGTAGGGTGGACATGCCAGAGGAGCACAGCGTTTCGATCCTCGCGCAACACGTCGTCGATGCCCACGTTCTGCGCGCGGAAGCTGCGGTAGGCCTGGTCGATATTGTCGGCGTCGGCGACCGTCGCCCCGAATGCGATCGTCACGAACTCTCCCGACAGGTGAGCCCGCAGCGCCCCGCCGGTCGCCGTCGTCGCGACGAAGTCGAGCGTCCCGCCGAGGCGAATGTGCTTCGCGGTCAGGCAGCTCTGCGTCTTCTGCAGCGAATAGAGGTGCTGTCCCGAGCCCCCACAGGCGGCGAGGCCGAGCGCGAGACAAGGCAGGACGAGTACGAACGTCAGTCGGGTTGAGACGATGCGCTTCACGGCGGGTCAGTCTAAGCGGGATCGGAAGCTCGTTTCAGGCGGCAGGGTGCCGTGTAGCTACTGTTGCCCGCCGTGGCCGCCGCAGACGAGAGACTGGAGTCCTATGCGCGGCTCGCCGTGCAGGTCGGCCTCAACCTTCAGCCGGGGCAGACGCTCGGCATCAACGCCCTGATCGAGCACGCTCCGCTCGCGCGTGCGATCGCGCGCGAGGCCTACCAGGCAGGCGCCCGCTACGTCGACGTCCTCTACACAGACCAGCACGTCCGGCGCGCGCACATCGCGCAGGCCGAGGACGACCAACTCGGCTACTCGCCACCGTGGCTTGTGGCTCGACTGCGGGATTTCGGCGAGAACGGCGGCGCACTCGTAGCGATCACAGGGAACCCCGAGCCCGAGCTCTATGCGGACCTCGACGGCGAGCGCGTTGGCAAGGCGCGGATGCGCGAGGTGGCCGAGGAGTCGCTGAAGCTGACCGATGGTCTCTGCAACTGGACGATCGTCGCGTACCCGAACGAAGGCTGGGCCCGCACCGTCTTCGGCGAGCCCGACGTCGAGCGTCTGTGGGACGCAGTCGGAACCGCGGTGCGCCTGGACGAGCCCGACCCGGTGACCGCCTGGCGCGAGCACATCGCACGCCTCGAGCAGCGCGCGGCGTCACTGAACGAGCGGCGGTTCGACCACCTGCGCTACCGCGGGCCCGGCACCGACCTCACGATCGGGCTCCACCCCGACTCCGACTGGCTTGCCGCGCTCGACGAGTCCCGTGGGATCGAGCATGTCGCCAACATGCCGACGGAAGAGGTCTTCACGACACCCGACGCAAGGCGTTGCGAGGGCACCGTCCGCTCCACCCTGCCACTTCAGATTCAGGGCAACATCGTTCGCGGGCTCGAGGTTCGCTTCGAAGACGGCCGGGTGGTCGAGATCCACGCCGAGTCGGGCGAGGAGGTCATACGCACCCACGCCGCAACCGACGACGGAGCGGCGCGCCTCGGCGAGGTTGCCCTCGTCGACGGCAACTCCCGTGTCGGTCGGACCGGCCTCGTGTTCTACGACACGCTCTTCGACGAGAACGCCTCGTCCCACATCGCGCTCGGCGCCTCGATCGTGCAGGCGGTCCCGGGCGCATCGGAGCAGACGGCCGAGGAGCGTCATGCCCGCGGTATCAACCACTCGTCGATCCACACCGACTTCATGATCGGCTCGGACGAGCTCGAGATCGACGGCGTCACCTCGGGAGGCGACGCGGTGCCGATCATGCGCAGCGGCAACTGGCTGCTTTAAGCATCGGGACGGTCGGATTCGAACCGACGGCTTCCGCCTCCCAAAGGCGGCGCTCTGCCAGGCTGAGCTACGTCCCGTATCTCCGAGTGTACGTTCGCCCGGTGTGAGCGAGGCTCCTTTCCCGATCACACCCGCGCGTCGGCGGCGTCCGGGGCTCGGGTACGCGATGGCCGCAACGGCCGCCGTGGTCTGGGGCGTGAACGGCGCGGTCTCGAAGACCATCCTCTCGACCGGCGTCACCTCCGAGCGGCTCGCTCAGGCGAGGTCGCTCGGCGCCGCGCTCGGGCTCGTCGCCATCCTCGCTGTCACCGCCCCGGCACGCCTGCGCCTGACGCGGCGGGAGATCCCCTACCTCGTCGCGTTCGGCGTCGGTGGCCTCGCCTTCGTACAGCTCTTCTACTTCCTCGCGATTCAGCGGCTCGACATCGGCGTCGCCCTCCTGATCGAGTACCTCGCACCGCTCCTCGTAGCCCTCTGGGCGCGCTTCGCCTACCACGAGCCGGTACGACGACGCCTCTGGGCGGCCCTCGCGCTCGCGCTCTGCGGCCTGGCGCTGATCGTGAACCTCTTCGGCGGCGGGGCATCGCTCTCCACCGCAGGCGTCCTGTTTGCGTTCGCCGGCGCGTTCGCCTATGCGCTCTACGTCCTGCTCGCCGAGCACGTCATCGGCGGCCGCGACCCGGTCTCGCTCCTCGCGTGGGGCTTCCTCTTCGCATCGGTCTTCTGGTCGTTCCTCGTTCCGTGGTGGTCGTTCCCCGTGCACGCCTTCACCCGCAGCACCTCGCTGCACGGGCACTTGCATTCGGTGCACCTGCCCGTCTGGACGCTCGCTGCCTGGATGATCGCTCTCGGCACGATCGCGCCGTTCTTCTTGCTCGTCAGCGCACTCCGCCACCTGTCGGCCACGCGCGTCGGCATCGTCGCGATGCTCGAGCCAGTCGCAGGGGCGATCGTGGCCTGGGCGTGGCTCGGTGAGTCGTTCGGCGGCGTCCAGTTGGCCGGTGCGGGGATCGTATTGGGGGCGATCGTGCTGGCGCAAACCGCCAGATAGCGCGAATTTATGCCGCATTCATGCTCGCGTATCCCCCAAAAGGGGGAGGCTTCCGACCGGTGCTCCTGCCACCGTGCACAGGTGTTTCGGACCCTGCTCTGGCTCGGCGCCGCCTTCGTGCTTGCCCTCCCAGCCCCCGCTTCGGCCGGCCTCTCGCGCACCGAGTCGTCGATCTTGCGGGAAGTGAACCGCGTCCGCGCCGAGCACGGTCTCGGGCTCCTCCGGTACGACGCGCACCTCGAGCGCGCCGCCCGGGCGCATACGACGGAGATGGTGCGCACGGACGCCTTCGGCCACGGCGCGTTCGGAAGCCGGCTCCTGCAGTTCGGCGTGGCCGCGTCGACGGCGGGCGAGAACCTCGCGTGGGGCGCCGGCGTGCGCGGGTCAGCGCGCTCGCTCGTCGCTGCATGGCTTGCGAGTCCCGGGCACCGGGCAAATCTCCTCAGCCGCTCCTTCACCCGGGTCGGCATCGGAGAGCTGACAGGACCGTTCCAGCGGGCGGCCCAAGCCCATGTCGTGACTGCCGATTTCGCCGGCTGAGAGCTCTCACCGGCGGTATCGACCGCCGGGAGGGACCGACGCGCCCTATTCGTGGTCGAGCATCGAGCGGAGGTCGAGCAGCTTCTCGCGGCGCAGGTCGTCGCGCTCGCCCCGCTCGACCCGCGCGACAAGGTCGCGTACGAGCGGCGCAAGCTCGACCGGGTTGAAGGGCTTCGTCACGTAGTCCACGCCGCCGAGGTCGATTCCCCGCGCCCGGTCACGAAGCTCGGCGCGAGCGGTGAGAAAGACGATCGGGATTCCCTCCGTCCGCTCGTCGTCGAGCAACTCCTCGGCGACGCGCCAGCCGTCGAGCCCCGGCATCATCACGTCGAGCAGGATCACCGCCGGCGTCTCCGCCCGCGCCTTCTCGAGGCCACTCGGCCCATCGGCCGCCTCGAGCACCTCCATTCCCTCCGCCTCGAGATTCACCCGGCAGAGCAGCCGAATCGGCGCCTCGTCGTCGATCACCAAAACCTTCAGGCCCATAAGACGGTTATGCCTCCACCGACGGAAATCTCACACCATCTTCTGCAAGGGGAAGGACGAACGCGAATCGAGCGCCGCTTCCCTCTTCCGAATCGACCCAGATCCGGCCGCCCATCTCCTGCACGAGACCCTGGGCGATGAAGAGCCCAAGGCCGGTGCCTCGGCCCTGTGCGTCGCCCGCCTTGTAGAACTTCGAGAAGATCCGCTCCCGTTCAGCAGCCGGCACTCCGGCCCCCTCGTCGGTGACCGAAACCTCGACCTCGTCATCGAGCTTGCGCGCCGAGACGACGACCGTCCCGCCGGCCGGAGAATATTTCACCGCGTTCGAGAGAAGCTGGTCGAGCACCTGGCGGAGCTTGTCAGGATCCGCGCGCGCAGCGAGCGCGGCGTCGACCTCGGCGACGAGCCGATGCTCCCCGGCGTCCTGCGCGGCAGCGAGCGCGGTATCGACCACACGGCCGACGTCGGTCGCCTCGAGCGTCACTTCAAAGTCGCCCGTGTCTAACCTTGCAACGTTCAGCAGCGCGTCGACGATTGCCGTGAGCCGCTCGGACTCGCGCGCGATGAACTCGAGGAACGTCCGGCGCTCAGACTCACCGAACACCACGTCCTGGCGGAGCAGCGTCTGCGCGAACCCGTAGATCGACGTGAGCGGTGTGCGCAACTCGACCGACACGGTCGAGACGAAATCGGACTTCATCTGTTCGACGACGTGCTCGGAAGAAATGTCGCGGAACGCGAAAATGCGGCCTGCGATCGCGCCGCTCGGGTCACGCATCAGAGCCTCCGACAATGACAGCCAGACCTCGACGCCGGCCCGAGGAATCGCGATCGAGCGATTCGCACCACCGCCCTCGGATTCCAGGTCACGCTGCAACACTTGCGCGATGGTGCGGCCGACCGCCTCGGAGGCGGGCACGCCGGTGATCTCCTCGGCCGCGCGGTTCCAAAGGACGACATGGCCGTCGCGGTCGACGGCGACGATGCCGTCGGCAACGTTCGCGAGGATCGCAACGCTCTGCTCGCGCTCGACCGCGACTCGCTGGTACAGCTCCGCGTTCGAGAGCGCAACAGCCGCGCTTGCAGCGAGAGTGACGAGCGCCTGCACCTCCTCGTCGCGCCACGCCCGCGGTTCTCTCGCGTAGACCGAGAGCACGCCATGTAGCACCCCGTCACCGACGATCAGCGGCACGCCAACGTAGGCCCGCTGCCCGGCTCCGAGAAGCGCGTCGGACTCGGCGAGGCTCTCATCCAGGGCCGTGTCCTCATACGCGACCGGTAGCCGAGACTGGACGACGTCGCCGGCGACCCAGCCGGTCGAGGGCGAACGAGCGCCGAGCGCGTGCTCGGCACCTTCCCCGGCCGCGGCGGTCACAACGAGCTCATCGCCGACGAGCGCGGCCAGCGCGGACGTCGACGCGTCGAGCAACTCGACCGCCGCTTCGACGACGGCCTGCAGCACCGCAATCGGGTCGAGCTCGGTCGAGAGGAGGCTGCCGGTGCGCGCGAGTTGCTGAGAAAGAGCCCGGGCGGTTCGCTCGGCCTCGAACAGACGACTCCGGTCGAGGGCGCCGCGGGAGGCGCCGGCGACCTGTTGCGCCAGCTCGAGGTCGTCGCGCGCAAAGTCGCGTGGCTCGCGGAAGAGGACGAGCACGGTCCCGGAGCCTTCGCCCGGCACCGGGATTGCGAGCAGCGACGAGAACGGGCCATCTTGCCAGGCGGCGCCGAAGCGCTCGTCGCCCGCGAGTGAGGTGGCGGTGAGGATCTGCCCGTCCTCGGTAGCGTCGAGAAGGGCCCGGGGTAGCTCGAGCGAGCGCACTGCGTCGGGCAAGGCGTGACCGCCGACGAGCATGAGATCTGTGCCGGTCTTCATGAGCACCGCGGCAGCGTCACCGCCGAGGGCCTCGGCAGCCGCCTGCGCCGCCGCATCGTAGGTTTCGGAGAGCGAGAGCGGCTCGCCAAGCAGCGTGGCGATCCTGTAGAAGCCACGTTGAATGCGCGCCTGGCGCGACGAAGCGGCAAAGCTCTCGGCATTCCGAAGGGCAAGCGAGGCGAGCGAGGCAAACGCCTCCAGCAGCTCGGTATCCGCCTTCGAGAAATGACGAGTCGAGTCGCGGGCTCCAATGCCGAGCACACCCCGCGTCTCCCCTCCCCACACCATCGGCGCAACGAGTGCGCGCGTGAAGTCTGCGTACGCGGAATGCGGTACCGGCTCGGCGACGACTGCGTCCTCCGAGGTCACCGGCCGGGCCTCACGCAGGGCGGCGCCCGCCAGTCCCTGATCCGGGCTGAACTCGAACCCGACGAGCTCCTGCGCAAAGCCGTGCACCGCCGCGCAGCGCAGCACGCCGCGCTCACGGTCGAGCAGGTAGCAGTCGGCAGCGTCGGCGCGAAGGAGCTTCGTCACCTCTTCCACGAGCAGCTTCAGCACGCTCTCGAGGTCGAGCTCGCTCGTCACCACCTGCGCGGCATGGAGAAGAGCTGTCTGCTGCTCGAGCCTCCGCTCGTTCTCGGCCAGCAGCCGCGCGGTCTGGAGCGAGGCCCCGACCTCGCCGGCAACGGTGTCGATGAGATGCAGCTCGCCGTCGTTGAGCGGGGTCGAGCGTTCGGCGATCAGGGTCCCGATGCGCTCGCCGTGCGCGACGACGGGGGTACCGGAGCCCGCGGGGCCGAGGAGGATCTCTGCACGGTCGAGATTGAGCGCGGTCGCGAGCTCGGCACAGGCGACGCTCGCCACACCCTCAGGGTCGAGCTCGCCACGAATGCGGCGGGTGATCGCGGAGACCGTCTGTTCGCGGCCGAGCGCGTCGGACAGTTCCGTCGATGCCCGCAGGCGGTCGAGCGCGAGCGCCGCCTCGGCTGCCAGTGCGCGCAGAAGCGCGATCTCGTCGGCCGAGAACGCGCGCTTCGCGTCCGTCGACGCGACCGAAAGCACCCCGATCACGCGCTCTTCCGCGATCATCGGGATCCACGCGCCGCTGTGAGCGCCCACGAGCTTCACGAGCCGCCGGCTGACGAGGGTCGAGCTCGCGACGTCGTAGACCGTCACGGGCGCCGCGTCGAAGACCGCACTCGAGATGCCCGATGGCTCGTTTCGCAGATCCACGGTGATCTCGCGCCACCAGACGGCCTCGTGCCCCTCGAGCTCCGCGTACAGCCCTTCGCCGAGGCGACCGTCCTCGGAGACGAGGACTGCGCCGGCGAACCCGACGCCGAGCACCTCGGTCACCTGGCGGACGAGCGGCTGGGCGACCGCCGCCGGTGTCGCCGCCCGTACGAGCGCCTGCGAGATCTCGGCGATCATCTGAAGCTCGCGCTCGCGTGACGAGACCCGATCCTCGGCCTCCTTCGTGCGTCCGATCCCGCCAACGAGGAACGCCCGGTCGCCCCACCGTGCAAGCAAGAGCAGAGCGGGTACGAGTGCGACGAGCGCTGCGATCAGTGAGATCCAGAGATGGCCGTCGAGGGGCTTCCGTTCGTGGATGGCGAGCCCGCCGAAGATCGCCGACGCGATCGCGACTCCGGCAAATACGAGCCCGATCGCCCGGTCGAGGGGATGCCCCTGGCGCCGCCCGCGCCAGAGAGCCGGCAGGAGCGCTGCTGCGACGATCGCGTACGCCGCCGCGTCGACGAGGAACGGCACAGCGTTCACCAGGACTGCTTTGGTGGCTTCGGACACCGCGATTGCAGATCGTACGTCGTCACTTCCGGGCGCACCGGCGTACGCGGGTCTCTTGCAAAGATGGGCCGCTCGGCCCATGTTCGTGGACAAGCGAGAGCAGTAGGTTCTTGTCACTGGGCGATGCGCATCGCGGTGCGCCCATCACTTGGCCATCTGCCGCGATGTAGCAATCACGAGAGGCCCGCTGCCGACGACCCCCCGACGCAGCGGGCCTTTTCGTGCCCCCGGGCTCACGGGACGAGCCTCCGGCGCTCGGTCCGCCTGAGAGCCCCGAGTACCATGGGATCGATGGTGATCAAGCGATGGTGAAGAAGGTGCTGCTCGCATCGCCCCGCGGCTACTGCGCCGGGGTCGAGCGCGCCGTCGAGACGGTCGAGAAGGCTCTCGAGCTGTACGGACCGCCGGTGTACGTGCGCAAGCAGATCGTCCACAACCTGCACGTGGTGCGGGACCTCGAGGCGCGCGGGGCCGTTTTCGTCGACGAGGAGACCGAGGTTCCCGAGGGCGAGGTGGTCGTCTTCTCGGCGCACGGCGTTGCGCCCTCGGTGCACGCGAACGCCAAGGCACGGCGGCTGAACACGATCGACGCAACCTGCCCGCTCGTCACGAAGGTTCACGTGCAGGCACGACGCTATGCGGCCGACGGCTACACCGTCGTTCTGATCGGCCACGCGGGGCATGAGGAGGTGGTCGGGACGATGGGCGAAGCCCCCGACTCGATGGTGCTCGTCGAGTCCGTCGCCGATGTCGACGCACTCGCGTTCCCTCCTGACCAAAGGCTTGCCTACGTGACCCAGACAACGCTGTCGGTCGATGAGACGGCGGACGTGATCGCAGCCTTGCGCCGCCGCTTTCCGTCGATCTACGCACCCAAGAAGGAAGACATCTGTTATGCGACCTCGAACCGGCAATGGGCGGTCAAGGAGATGCTTGGCGAGATCGACCTGCTGCTCGTGATCGGCTCGCGCAACTCATCGAACTCGAATCGCCTGGTCGAAACGGCACGCGCCGGTGGTGTCGCCGCCCACCTGATCGACGACGAGACCGAGATCGACGAGGGCTGGACCGAGGGCGTCGAGATCGTCGGCGTGACGTCGGGGGCATCTGCGCCAGAGAAGCTCGTCGAGCGAGTCTGCGATTGGTTCCGCCTCCGCGGCGTCACGCAGATCGAGCCGTACCGGCTCGTCGACGAAGACGTCGAGTTCCGGCTGCCGGTTGAGCTACGCCGCGAGCTGACGCTTGCGGCCGCGCAGGACTGAGCGTTACGACGTCTGCGGCGGCGGCCCGGAGCCGGCGTCGGACGGACAGTGGTCGACCTTGTAGTCGCGGAAGCGCCACGAGGGGAGAATCCAACGCCAGTGCCCGTTCGAGGCGACGAGGTGGACGGTGTGCGTCAACCTGAGATTGCCCTCGAAAGCGAGTCGAACGTGAACGGCTTTGCTGTCGACGAACTTCCCGTCACCGAGACCGACCGACTCCTCGCTGACGGTCACGACCTTGATCGTGAGCGGCCGCGCGATGATCGGCGTCCGGGTCTCACACCCCACGTACTCGGCGAGCGGCGCAACGCGCTGATCGGCAGGGTGCATGTCTCCCCACGCTTTGGCGTACTGGTTGCGCACGAGCAGGTCCACGACCTTGACGGCGAATTTCCCCGGGTCGTTCTGCGGGCTGCCGGCTCCGCCGCAACCCGCGAGCAGTGTGGCGGCGAGGAGCAGTGTGACGACCGCGCGCATGCGGATCAGCATACGACTACGGGGCCGAAATCGGTCGGCGGCGATCAGGCCTTCTCGAGACGAAGCTCGCCGATCGCGAGCTCGGACGCGAGCGTCTCCGCCTTGATGCGCTCGGCGAAGCGCTCGGCGAGATCTGCATCGGGCAGCCAGAGCTTGATGCGATCGGTCACCTCGAGCCCCGACTCCTTGCGCAGAACGTTCACCTCGTGGATGCGGTCGTAGAGCCGCCCTTCGAGCAGCAACTCGTCGTCGAGCGCAGTTTGCAGCGCGACCGTGATGCCGTCGTCGCTTGCGACCGTCCAGCCCTCACGACCAACGCGCTCGACGATCACCTCGTCCGGGTCGAGCACGCGCCCGTCCACCTGAAAGCGGCCGTCCCCGAGATCCTCGAACTCTCCCCGTGCAAGCCGCTCGCGCACGTCCTGCAGCGCCGCACCGAGCTTTGGCCCGAGCACGGGAAGATTCGGCTTGACCCGCAGATCCGACGACTCGACCTCGCCGAACTCCACCTCCTTCACGCGCAACTCGTCGGCGATCTCCTCGAGATGACGGGCCGCACGCCCCGAGGCGCCGCCGACGACAAGCCGTCGGAGCGGCTGGCGCAGCTTCAGCCCCGAGCTGGATCGCGCCTGACGCCCGAGCTCGACTACCCGTCGCACCTCGGCGATCTCGTCGAGCAACTCGCGGTCGGGCTCGCCGCTCTCAGGCCACGGCGCCAGATGCACCGACGCCGGCCCGTCGGTAACGAGCGCGCGCCAGAGATGCTCGGTGAGGAACGGCAGGACCGGCGAGAGCACGCGGAGCGACTGGACGAGCGCGAACCAGAGCGTGCGGAACGCCGCCTCGTCCAACGAGTAGAAGCGGCGTCGTGAGCGCCGGATGTACCAGTTCGACACATCATCGACGAATGCGTCGAATGCACGGATCACATCGACGGTCATGGTCGCCTCGTACGCGTCGGTCGCCTCGACGACGAGCAGCTTCGTGCGCTCCACCAGCCAGCGGTCGAGGGCACGCAGGTCGCCGTCGGGCTCGAGGCGCGACCATTCCGGTGTGAAACCCTCGATGTTCCCGTAGTCGACGAGGAACTTGACGGAATTCCAGAACGTCAGAAGCTTGCGCTTGATCTCGTGCCCAGGCCCGAAACCGAAGAGCAGGTTGCGATCGGGCGGCTGCGCGCAGTACTGCCAGCGCATCACGTCCGCGCCCATCTGCGCGAACGCATCCTCGGCGGGGATCGTGTTTCCCCACGAGGCATGCATCTCACGGCCTTTCTCGTCGAGCATCTTCTCGTAGCCGAGCACGCGCTTGTACGGCGAGCGACCGATCAGCACAACCGACATGAAGAACTGCGAGTAGAACCAGAGCCGGATCTGCTCGCGCATCTCGGAGACCCAGTCGGCCGGGAACCACTTCTCCCAGTAGGCATGATCGGGCAGGTCGGCCTTCGTCAATCCGTGCGCGGCGCCGGTCGCATAGCCCTCAGGGATCGCTTCCTCGTTCTCCCAGCCGAGCGTCGAGAACGGGACGATGCCCGCGTCGAGCCAGACGTCGCCGACCTCAGGGATGCGCATCACCGTCTCACCGCAGCTCTCGCACGCGATTGGCACGCGGTCGATCCACGGCCGCCGCAGCTCCTCGAGCTGCTCCATCCCCCCGGTCGCACGGTCGCCGAGCTCGGCCTTCGAGCCGATCACATTCAGATGGCCGCATGCGCACGGATAGAACGGCAACGGCAAGCCGTAGTAGCGCCGGCGCGAGATGTTCCAGTCGCCCATGTTGCGCAGCCAGTCGTCCATGCGCTTGCCCATGTATTCCGGCACCCACTGAACCTTCGCGTTCTCCTCGAGCAACTGCGGGCGCACGCCCTCGACCGAGATGAACCAGTCGTCGGAGAGCCGGAAGATCAGCGGAGTGTCGCAGCGCCAGCAGTGCGGATAGGCGTGCGTGTAGAGCCCCGCCTCGACGAGGAAGCCCGTCTCCCCGAGTCGCCCGATGATCTGGTCGGCCGCGTCGGATGTCGAGAGTCCATGCAGCCAGCCGTAGTCGGCGTAGAAGCGCCCGGACTCGTCGACCGGCGTCAGCACCGGTAGGCCGTGCACCTTTGAGAGCTCGAAGTCCTCACCACCTGCCCCCGGCGCGATGTGCACGACGCCGGTTCCCTGATCCATCGTCACCTCCTCCCAGGGGATGATCCGGTGCTCGACCTGCGACCCGGGGCCGAGCTCGTCGAACGGCCCGCTGTAGCGGAGGCCGACGAGCTTCGAGCCGGAAACGCGCTCGAGAAACGCGTCGGTGGGGAAGCGCTTGACCGCGACCCACTCGCCGTTCTCGCGGCGGCCGTACTCCTCGTCGGGATGGACGGCGGCCGCGACGTTCGCCGGCAGCGTCCAGGGCGTCGTCGTCCAGATCACGACAGACTGGCCGGGCCGGTCGAGGAGCGGAAAGCGCACGAAGAGCGAGGGATCAGCTCGCTCCTGGTAGACGCCCGCTTGAGTCAACTCGTGCTGCGAGAGCGACGTGCCGCAGCGGGGGCACCACTCGGTCGAGCGATGGCCCATGTAGAGCCAGCCGCGCTCATGCACCCGCGCGAGAAACTTCCAGATGTACTCGATGTTCGTGTCGCTGAAAGTGAAGTAGTCGTTGCCCCAGTCCATCCACTGCCCAAGGCGGATCGAGCCGCGGGTCAGCGCCTCGGACGACCTGACGACGACGTCGCGGCAATTGCGGGCGAATTCCTCCAGGCCGTACTCCTCGATCTCGCGCTTCGAGTTCAGGCCGAGCGAGCGCTCGACGCCGACCTCGATCCACAAGCCTTGGCAATCGAACCCGTTCTGATAGCGCTGGTCGAAGCCGCGGAGTGCCTTGTAGCGCTGGAAGACGTCCTTCAGCGTTCGTCCCCAGGCCGTATGAACGCCGAGCGAGGAGCGGTTCGCCGTCACCGGGCCGTCGATGAACGACCAGCGGGGCCCGCCCCGGTTCCGCTCGCGCAGCTGCTCGAATGTCCGCTCCCGCTCCCAGAGCTCCAGGATCTCCAGCTCCAGGCTTGGGTGATCGGGTTTGTCCGGCAGCTGCGAGAACATGCTTCGATCGTAGCGAGGTGGGAAGAAAGCTTCCGTAGCCGTCGTTGACTTCACCGTACGTTCAAAGATGAAAGGAAACACGTGGCAACCAACGCAACGAGCGAGACGTTCGACAGCGAGGTGATCAAGACCGACGGGAAGGTGATCGTCGACTTCTGGGCCGAGTGGTGCGGGCCGTGTCACGCGGTCTCACCCGTGCTCGACCGCATTGCCGACGAGCACAACGTGAAGGTCGTCAAGGTCAATATCGACGAGCATCAGGATCTTGCGCAGCGCTACGGCGTGGCGTCGATCCCCTTTATGGTGCTGTTCGAGAACGGCGAGCCGCAGGCGTCTGCGATCGGCGCGATGCCGAAGGGCTCGCTGGAGAAGGCTCTGGGTCTTTCCGGGGCCTGACCGGGAGGCTTGCCGGCGGGGCGGAGCTTATCCGCCCTCTGCCTCCGACTCTGCGGTCGTCGGCAGTGGGTTGACCGCGTCACAGGCAGGCTCGCCGGGGAGTGACATACGTCGACCTGAACCTCCGGCATACGCCGTATATCCCCCCTCGGCGGGACGGTGAGACGCGGGCGCGAATCTCTAACGGTCTTCGAGGAACGAGAGGAACGCGAGGTGCTTGGCGAGGTAGTCCTCGATCGCCTGCACGCCGCTCTCCGCCCAGGCTTCGAGCCAGTTCCCAGAGAGGTCGTCGTCGATCAGATGGAGGATGCCGCAATCGTCCATGCAGTGATGATCGGCGCCCGGCCGGACGGACGCATGAGCCGATCGGCCCATCTTTCCGAATGAGAAAGCCCACATCGGTCGGTCTAGGCATAGTCAGGTTCGTGGGCGCCTTTCTCGTCATCAATCCGAGCTCCGGCGACGGCGGGGCCGACGAGCTCGTCGAGGCGGCCGAGCAGCGCGGCATCACGATCCACCTGCTCGGGAAAGACGACGATCTGGCGGAGCTCGCGCGGGCGGCCGACGCCGACTCCCTTGCGATGGCCGGGGGGGACGGGTCGCTCGCGGTCGTCGCCGATGTGGCGATCGAGCGCGGGCTGCCCTTCGCCTGCATCCCGTTCGGGACACGCAACCATTTTGCGCGCGATCTCGGTCTCGATCGCAACGACCCGGTCGGAGCGCTCGACGCGCTCGTCGACGGCGAGGAGCGGCGCATCGATGTCGGCCGCGCGAACGACCGGCTCTTCCTGAACAACGTCTCGCTCGGCGTCTACGCACAGCTCGTGCACCGGCGCGAGCATCATCGCCGCCGGAGCAACGCGTTCGCGCGCCTGCGGGCACTCGCGATCGTTGCGTCACACCGTGAGCCGATCGACATCACGGTCGACGGCGACGCGATCGAGGCGCGCGTCGTCCTCGTCTCGAACAACGCGTACGCGCTCGACGTGCTCTCCATCGGCGAGCGCGAGCGGCTCGACGAGGGTTGCCTGCACCTGTACGCGCCGACGGGCCTTCTACGGACCGGTTGGGAGGAGCGAGAGGGGAAGGGCTTCACGATCGACGCGAGGCGCGGCAGGCTTCGGGCCGCAGTGGACGGGGAGCCGGAAGAGCTCGAGACGCCGATCGAGTTCCGGGTCGAGCCGAGCGCGTTACGCGTGCTCGTGCCGCGCAGCCCACGCGCGTAACGCGAGCTCCTGCCCGGGGAACGCCATTTCGGCGGGCAGCTCGTCGAGGGCGAAGAAGCGCAGCTCGTCGACATCGTCCGCCGCGACCGGCTCTCCGGCCGCGCGAACGATGAAGGTGACCGAGAAGACGTGGCGACCGGCATACGGCTCGATGTCGATGCGCAGCAACTCCACGGGATCGACCTCCAGCCCCGTCTCCTCGAGGAACTCCCGTCGCAACCCGTCGAGGGGTCGTTCGGTCTCGTGCAGGAAGCCTCCCGGCAGGTCCCAGTGGCCGCGGCGTGGTTCGTTTTTTCGCCGCGCAAGGAGCACACGGCCGTCGCGTTCGAGGATTCCCTGCACACCCGGGATCGAGTTCGCGTAGAAGTGTTCCCGACACGCCTCGCAGACGAGCCCTTCGGCTGCCGATGTGAGGTTTCCGCCGCAGTGGGGACAAAAGCGCCAGGCATCGAGCACGTTCATACGAGGGATCCTAGGAGGCGAAGGATGGAGAACCCGCAACCAACCGAGGAAGAGCACGAACTGGCGGCCACCGAGCGTCAGCAGGAGGAGGAAGACATGCGCGGCGTGAGCCAGGGCGGCGAGGACAACCTCCCGACCGAGGACGACTGATCGTACGCGTCGTTCTCGTCCACTCGGCGCTCGGCGACTCTCGACTCTGGAAACGCCAGGTGCCGGCCCTCGGCGAGCGGTTCGACGTCGCGGCGCCCGACCTCCCCGGCTGGGGCGAGTCGCCCATGCCGACGGAGCCGTTCTCGTACGTCGACTTCGTCGCGGGCTTCCTGCCCGGCCACCTCGTCGGCAATTCGTTCGGAGGCGCGGTCGCGCTGCGCACCGCGCTCGCACACCAGGAGCTCGTGAAGCGGCTCGTCCTCATCGGAGCGGGCCTTCCCGCCTGGGACTGGACCGAGGAGATGCGCGGTTACTTCGCGGCCGAGGAGGCCGCGATCGACGCGAGAGACCTCGACGCGGCGACCGAGGTGAATCTCGACTTCTGGGTCGCTCCCGAGCATCACGGCGAGGTGCGGCTCCAGCAGCGCCTGGCCCTCGAGTTGCAGACGGCGCACGACGAGCCGGAGGCGATCTGGCCGGAGCTCCCGCCCCTCTCCTCACTCCGGGTGCCGACCCTCGTGATCGTCGGCGAGAACGACAAGGCCGACTTCGGCGCGATCGCGAAGCATCTCGCCGAGGAGATCCCCGATGCCGACCTCGCGATCGTGCCCGGAGCAGGACATCTCGTCGGCCTCGACCAGCCGGAGGAGCTGAACGCGCTCCTGCTCGAGTTCCTGGCGGGCGCCTGAGCTGCTCGCAGGGACGTCAAGAACCGGCGGCATTGGCAGCTTCTGCCAGCACGGCGTCCGCCAATCGTGGCCACGCATCGGCAGCCCAGTCGCCGAATGCGAGGTCCGTCAAGCAGCCGAGCGCGACGCCCGCCTCGGGATCGACCCACAGAAAGGTGCCGCTGCGGCCGAAGTGGCCGAACGTCCCGGGCGCATTCCGTGTCCCCGTCCAGTGTGGGCTCTTTCCGTCTCGGAGCTCGGGGCCGAGCCCCCAGTCGTTCGGCTCCTGCCGCCCGAAGCCTGGCAGGACGCCGACGATCCCGGGAAACTGAATCGCCACCGCCTCAGCGAGTGTCTCGGGTGCGACCCGGCGAGGCACTCGGAGCTCGCGCGCCAACTCGAGCAGGTCGACGATCGTCCCCGACGCGCCCGAGCCGGCCGAGCCCTCGAGCGTGATTCCCGTCGCTGCCCACGTCGCATTGAAGTAGTCGGTGAACGGCATCTCGGCGCGTCCCTCGACCAGGGCGGCGGCGACCTCGAAGCCATAGTTGGAGTAGATGCGGCGTTGTCCTGGACGGGAGATCGGCGCGCCTCGCTCGAACGGGAGTCCCGACGCATGGGCGAGCAGATGCCTCAGTGTGGCGCCCGGCGGGCCGGCCTGCTCGTCGAGGTCGACGAGACCTTCCTCTGCGGCGACGAGGATCGCAATCGAGGTTGCGAGCTTCGTGACCGAGGCCCAGGGGAAACGCCGCCCGGTGTCGCCGTGCGTCGCATCGACGGCGCCTGTGGCGACGACCGCGACATGCTCGCACGGCCAGCCGTCGATCTGGCGCAGAGCATCCACGAACGGCGAGACTAGTACACCCATGGACCGGCAACTCATCTCGTCAGGCGCGGCCTTCGAGGAGCGCGTGGGCTATTCGCGCGCCGTCCGGGTCGGCGACCGTGTCTGGGTCTCCGGCACGGCGCCGATCATGCCCGGCGACGCCGACCCTCCAGCGGGCGCCTACGAGCAGGCGCGCGTGTGCCTCGCCACGATCGAAACGGCACTCCTGGAAGCCGGCTCGAGGCTGGATGACGTCGTTCGCACACGCATCTTCGTCACCGACCCGTCGCACATCGACGATGTCGGCCGCGCTCACGGCGATGCCTTTCGGACCGCGCGTCCTGCGACCACCGGGCTCGTCGTGCAGTTGCTCGACCCGCGGTGGCTCGTTGAGATCGAGGCCGAAGCGGTGATACTCCCCACGTGAAGCAGATCTTCCCGCCGTCGATTACCGGCAAGGGCACCCTGGGCACGGGCGGCGGGGCCACGAGCGTGCTCGACCACGCCTTTGGCAAAAGCGATGCCTACACGCTCGGGGTGGAAGAGGAATACATGCTGCTCGACCCGGAGACGTGGGATCTCGTCCAGCACATCGACTCCGTGCTCGCCGCGGTCGCGCACGGAGAGCATCAGGAGCAGATTCATGCCGAGCTCATGCAATCGGTGCTCGAAGTGACGACTCCGGTGTGTCGCACGGCCGGGGATGTGATGCACGCGCTCGCACAGCTTCGCGGTTATGTCGCCGAAATCGCTCGATCCGAGGGCTGCCGGTTCGGCTCGGCGGGCACGCATCCGTTCAGCCTCTTCGAGCGCCAGCGGATCACGGCGCGTGACCGGTACCGGCAGCTCGTCGACCAGTTGCAGTACATCGCGCGCCGCGAGTTGATCTTCGGCATGCACGTGCATGTCGCGGTGGACGACCCCGAGAAGGCGATCCAAGTCATGAACGGCCTCCTCGTCCACCTGCCGCAGATGCTCGCGCTCTCGTCATCCTCGCCGTTCTGGCGAGGCGAGCCGACCGGCCTCTCATCCAGCCGCCAGATGGTCTTCGCCGCGTTTCCCCGCTCGGGACCACCGCCGCGCTTCAGGGACTACGCGGACTTTGCAGAGGTCGTGGGTCAGCTCGAGCGCACCGGTTGCATCGCCGACTACACGCATATCTGGTGGGACATCCGTCCCCACCCGCGTCTCGGCACGATCGAAATGCGCGTCTGCGACGCGGTCACACGCCTCGAGGACGTCGTCGCGATCACGGCGTTCTACCAGGCGATCGTGAAGATGTACTGCGAGCTCCACGAACAAGGCAAGGAGATCCCGACCTGGCACCGGATGCTCACGACGGAGAACAAGTGGCTCGCGGCTCGCTACGGGCTCGAAGCGCCGATCATGGATCTCGCGACAGGCCGACGAAACCGCGTTCCCGTCGCGCAGCTGATCCGCCGCACGCTCCGCGATGTCGAGCCGCACGCCCGCGAGCTCGGCTCGGAGCGCGAGCTCGAAGGCGTGCGGGAGATCCTCGCGCGAGGCAACGGCGCCGATCGCCAGCTGCGCATCTGGAACGCGAACCGCGACATCGTCGAGGTCGTGCGCGAGATCGCGGTTGCAACCGAAGAGGCGGCAAAGAAGCCCTACACGAGCCTCCAGAGCCTGCCGGTCGGGGAGTAGCCGAGCGCAAGTGCCCGCTCGGTGTCACGCCTGACGATGTGACGGGCCTGCAGGTCGACGACAGCGACCGTCTGGCCGTCGGCGAGCGCGACACGGCGACCGTCGGGCGCGAGCGCAGCCGCGGTCCCGGTGCCGAGCCTCCAGTACGGCAATGAGAGCCTGAAGGCCCGGGCGACCGTGCGCGTCTTGACGTCGATCGCGACAACCCGGCCGTACCCCGGGCTGACCGCCCACAGCGTCCGCTCTCCCCTCGAGAGCGTCAAGGCCCACGAGGTCGCGGAGCCGAAGTCGCCGGTTCCGGGCAAGTCGATGCAGCGGGCAGTTGCGGCTTTGAGGTCGAGCTCGTGGATCATCGCGCCGCCGTTTTGGCCGATGTAGAGCGTGAACAGGTACCGGCCGTCCTGCGACGAGAGCCGCGAGAACGGCGAGCCCCAGATCGTGCCGGACTCGTGCGGGTCCTTGAGCGGCTCGGTGTCGACGAGACCACTGCGTACGTGTGCGCGCACCACCTGGTAACCGCCGGTCGCGAGATAGTGGATGAGGAAGATGTTGTCGCCGCGCAGCGCGTCGAACTCCCACTGCTTGCCGTCGACACTGATCGTTCTCTGGTTCGCGCGCGAGACGAGCAGGAAGTCGGTCCGGCCCTGCCGCACCCTGTGGCCGACCGCGACGGTGCCTTGCTGGGAGACGCCGGCGAGCGTGTAGCCGGTGCCCGACAACGCGACGCTGTAGAGCTTCGAGCCGCGCGTCGCGTCGTACCAGTCGAACGAATCGCCATCCTGGTGCACGAGGGTGTCGGCGCCGACGATGCCGTCCGGAAGCACCCACTTGGCCTTCCCGGTCTTCAGGTCGATGACGGTGACCGGCCGATCGACGCTCGTACGGAACCCGAGCAACGAGCCGTGGCCGAGCGTGAATTGGCTCGCCGCGCAGGTGAGCGGCGAGCAGGCCGCGGCACGAGCGGCGCCCGGGAGCGCGACGGCGGCGGCCAGGACGAGGACAAGCGCGAGTCTCTTCATGGTGTCAATACGCACGAGGGACTCGATCAGGTCCCCGGCGCGTATGGACCTGGTGAGCACCTTCCGTCGTAGAGTCGGCGGGTGGCGGAACGCGCCTGGATCCGGGGAGCCCAGCGCGGGTCGGTCGCCGACCTCGAGCGTCTCTTTCGCGAGCACTGGCCGCGAGCGTATCGGGCCGCGCATCTCGTCACCGGCGACGCCGCCGCCGCGGAGGACATTGCGCAGGAAGCCTTCCTCGCTGCCGTCCGCAACCTCGATCGCTTCGACCGCCGCCGCCCGTTCGCGCCGTGGCTCCACAGGATCGTCGTCAACCGGGCGATCGACTGGACGCGAGCGCGCAAGCTCCGCGCCGAGGTGGAGCTCGGCGACTGGCTGCCCGGCGCGCCAGAGCCCGAATCCGACGGGGCCACCCTGGGACGCATTGCAGAGCTCGCGCCCGAGCATCGCGCGGTCGTCGTCCTGCGCTACGTCCTCGAGTACACACCGGGGGAGATTGCGGAGCTGCTCGACTTGCCGCGCGGCACAGTCAACTCGCGCCTCCGTCGCGGGCTCGACCGGATGAAAGAAGACGTGGAATGAGAGACGCAGAACGCCGGGCCTGGGAGGTGGTGAAGCGCGCCTACGAGGAGCGTGCTCCCGCTGGGAGCTCACGCCGCTCCGCAAGACGGACCGTGGCCGTGCTCGCCGTGGCCGTCGCAGCAGTCGTCGTCGCGGTGCTCTCTCCGCCCGGGAGCGCCCTCTTCCATCGCGTGCGCGAGGCGGTTGGCATCCAGCACGCTGCCCCTGCCCTTTTCTCGCTCCCCGCGCGCGGGCGCCTCCTCGTCGTCTCCGCGAGGCACGGGGGAGTGTGGCTCGTGCACGACAACGGCGTGAAGCGGCGGCTCGGATCCTACGACGACGCGCAGTGGTCACCACACGGACGGTTTCTGGTCGCGACGAAGGCCAACGAGCTGATCGCACTGGACGGAAACGGCGACGTCCGCTGGTCACTCACGAGGCGCGCACCGCGCGCACCGCGCTGGGAAGGGACGCGCACCGACACTCGAATCGCCTACCTCACAGACGAGGGGCTGCGCGTGGTGGCGGGCGACGGCACCGGCGACAGGCTGCTCGACCAAAGCGCCGCCCAGGTGCCCCCGGCGTGGGATCCCACGAGGCGGCGCACCGTCGCCTACCTCTCCGGCAGCGCGATCGTGCTGCGCGACGTCGACTCGGGACACATCGATTGGCGCCGGCCGGTCGCCGTGCGACCCTCCGACCTCGAGTGGTCGAGCGACGGCCGCTACCTCGCTCTCGTAGCGCAGGACCGGGTCGTCGTTCTCGACGCGCGTGGCAACCCTCGCCGCACGATTTCGATGCTCGGGGCGAAACTCACCGAGGGTGCCTTCGCACCCAGGTCGCACCGCTTCGCTCTGGCTGTCCGCCTTCACTCGCACAGCGAGGTGCGACTCGTCGATATCGACCACCCCGGCCGCGCGAAGCTCATGTTCGCCGGCCCCGGGATCTTCGGTGACGTCGCGTGGTCACCCGATGCGAACTGGCTCCTCGTGGCATGGCCCACCGCCGACCAGTGGCTCTTCCTGCATGGCGCGCACGTGCGCGCGGTTGCGAACATCAAGGAGCAGTTCCCGCGCGCCGACGACCGACGCCCACGGCTCCAGCTCGCAGGCCGCTGGTGCTGCGACTAGTGTCGGACGATGTCAGTAGACCCGTCCGCAAGTTCAGGCACGCGCCCACAAAGCTACGGACAGGTGTGCTAGCTGTCGGCGATCGCGTCCCGGACGCGACGATCTTCCTCGGCCCCGACGAGCCGATGACGGTGCTCGAACTGCTCGAGGACGGGCCGAAGCTGCTCGTCTTCTACCTGTTCGACTGGTCCTCCACCTGAACGAACGAGATGGAGCTCCTGCGTGACAGGAGAGCGGAGTTCGAGGCTGCCGGCGTGCAGCCCATCGGCATCTCGCGGGACTCGCCGTGGACGCACATCGCCTGGACTCAGGCACTCGACCTCAACTTCGGCTTGCTCTCCGACTGGAACGCGGAGGCCGTTCACGCCTTCGGAATCGCACACGAGTTTCGCGGTCTGAAAGACGTCGCAGAGCGGACCGCATTCCTGCTCGACGTGGATGGCTCGGTGCGCGGCGCCTGGCACTACGGAACGAGCGAGGTTCCCGACCTCGACGAGCTGCTCGCGGCCTGCCGCGACCTGAACCCGTCAGCCGGCGCGGCCTGAAGTCGCGAGAGGAGGAGTGCGTCATCCTGGGCGGTATGCGTGCATCCATTGGGAAGGCGCGCTTCACGTCCCGCCGGGCGGACGATCATCACTCCATTGGGCCATTGGGACTGACGACCGCTGTGACGAAGACTCAACAGACGTCGCCCGTCCCCACGCCGCCCAATGCCTCTCCCGCGCCGCTTCAGAGCAGCCGCGATGGCCTCGATGGCTGTCCTGGCTCTCCCCGGACTGTTCCACGCCTCTCCCGGCGCGGCTTCGACTTCGCCCGCGCCGCGCGTCTCGGTGATCTCCGACTCGGTCCTGACCGCAGTCACCTGGGCCGACGGCCCGGTGCAGGCTTCGCTGTCCGGCGGGCTCGACCTGCAGATCGACGCCGGTGTCTGCCGGCGTCTGAACGGACAGAGTTGCGAGTTCAACGGCTCATACGTGCCGACGACCCTCGCGGTCATCAACAACTGGATCAACCAGCTCGGCACGATCGTCTTGATCGTCGACGGCTACAACGACTTGCCGAACCAGTTCGCCGGCGACGCCGAGCTCACCCTCGACACCCTTCGTGATCACGGAGTCCAGCATGTCCTCTGGGTGAACCTGCACGAGGTCAAGCCCGAGTACGCCGCGAAGAATGCCGCCCTGATCGCTGCAGCGAAACGCCACCCCGAGCTGCACGTGCTCGACTGGAACAGCTATTCCGCCGGGCACCCCGACTGGTTCCAGACAGACTTCATCCACCTGCGGGCCGCGGGCGGGGTTGCGATCGCGACCTGGCTCCACCAGGCGATCATCGATGCCCTCGCTCCTCCGCCCCCTCCGTCCTCGCGCGACACGCCGCTGGTCGTCCGCGCGCAGAAGCTGGTCGGCCATGTCGGCGTTCGCTTCGATCGTCGCCTTCGCGCGGGCGGCGGAACTGCACCATTCCGCTGGCGGACCACCGGTGCTTCGCTGCGCAGAGCCGGACTCCACCTCTTGGCGCGCGGCGAACTGACCGGGACACCAACGCGAGCGCGAACCTTCGCCGTGCCGCTCGAAGTGAGGGACGCCGACGGTTCGACGGCGAAGATCACCGTCACCTTCACCGCACGCCGTTGATCCCACCCGTCAGTTCTCGATCACCAGCGTCTCTCTCCTCACAGCCTTCGCGCCACTGCTGTCGGCGGCTTGGAGCGTGAGCGTGAGCCGCCCAGACCGGCGGGGCGTCCCCGAGACGTCTCCGTTCGCAAGCAGATGCATCCCTCTCGGCAGTGGCCCCGAGGTCACGCGCCACCGGTAGGGGGCGTCCCCGCCCTCGGCCGCGAGACGTGCGGCGTACGGCTTGCCGACGTGCGCCATCGGCAATGGCGTCGCGGGGATCGTCAACGACGGACTCGGCGGCAGCGGTTGCGGCGACGGCATGAGAGCCTGCTTGACCGAGGCGTTGAGAAGGGTCGCCATCGCGACAGCACCGTCGTAGACGAGATGTATCCCATCGCCCTGAAACCACGAATAGTACGCGTGGGAGTCGCCCTCCCAGTCGATGATCGTGAGTTGTGGATGCCGAACTGCTGCGGCGACGAGTATCTGGTTCATGCCGATGTACTGCTGCTGCCACTCCCTCATGTTGACCCAAAGGATCCGTTGGACTCCCGCGCCCAAGAGCGCGTCGACCGCGTCCTCGACGCGCTGGGCGAACTCGGTCGCGGGGTCGTTGTAACCCACCTCCACCAACACGGTCGCCCCGAGTCGCCAGCCGAGCGTATGGACGACGTCCATCAGCGTCGGGACGTTTCCGCCCTCGTAGGGGCAGCTCACACCTTCGAGCGTTCGACACACGCCGATATCCAGCTGAAGGTCGAGCCCTTGCTCGAGGATCGAGAGCGGCGTCGGGTTCCACTCGACCGCCTTGAGCACCGAGTCGCCGATCACGGTGACCCGCGGCGGGTCGGCGGCCGCCGACGTGCCGATCATCGCGAGCGCGGCGACAAGCGCCGCGGCGAACGACGAGATCCAGACCATGGACGTTTGAACCTACGCCTGCAGGGCCTCTGCGTAAATGGCCGAAGGCACAGGGCCGAGGAACCAAAACGGCTAGCCCGATCGAGCACAGGCTCCCTTGGCCGTCTCGGTCTGGGGCGGCACGTTCTCCGAAATCAGGTCGTAGGCAGGAACCGCACGACGCCGCGAAGATCTACATGCCCATCGCGTGGTAGCCGCTGTCGACGTACAGCGTCGTCCCGGTGACATTGCGGGCGCCGTCGCCGAGCAGGTACGCGGCGGCGGCACCGACATCCTCGGCGTCGACGTGCCGGTGCAGCGGCGAGCGCTCCTCGACGATCGACTCCATCGTCGGGAACCCTGCGATCGATCGCGCGGCAAGTGTGCGCACCGGGCCGGCTGAGATCGCGTTGACGCGAATGTTCTTGGCGCCGAGGTCCCAGGCGAGATACTTGACCGACGAGTCGAGCGTCGCCTTCGCGACGCCCATGACGTTGTAGTGGGGGACCGCGCGCTCGCCGCCGAGATAGGTCATCGTGACGACCGAGCCGCCGCCGGCGGCTTCCATCAGTGGCTCGGCAGCGCGGGTCGTCGCGACGAGGGAATACGCACTCACGTCGAGCGCCATCCAGAAGCGGTCTCGAGGCGTGTCGGTGAAACGGCCCTCGAGATCCTCTGCGGCCGCGAACGCGACCGAGTGGACGAGAATGTCGAGCTCGCCGCCGAACACCCCGCCGACCTCGCCGAAGACGCGCTCGATCGCGGCGTCGTCGCGAACGTCGAGCTCGGTCACGAGCTTCCCGTCGACCGACGCGGCGAGGTCGCGCACGCTCTTTTCGATCCGCTCGCCCTGGAAGGTGAACGCAAGCTCGGCGCCTCCGTCGGCGAGTCGCTTCGCGATCGCCCAGGCGATCGAGCGCTTGTTCGCAACACCGAGAATGAGTGCGCGCTTTCCCTGGAACACAGAGCCGACTCTAACCCGCGTCGGCTACTGTGCGGGACCTTGCGTCGCGCTCTGATGCTTTTGGGGGTTTTGGCATTGCTCGCGGCCGGAGCGGCGTCCGCTGCGCTGCAACCCGTGCGACGCGATCTACGCGAGGCGGCGCTGCCCCGGGTTCGCGCAGGCGTGATCAAGATCCCGAATGCCCGCCGTCACGGCCTCGTCCGCGTCATCGTGCGGCTCTCTGCTCCCCCACTCGCCGCCTGGAGCGGCGGCCGTTCCCTGTCGTCGGCCTCGCACGCGCACCATCTCGACCTGCAGAGCGCCTCGGCCAGGACCTACCTCTCGAAGCTCGCACGCCTTCAGGACGCGACGGCCGCTCAGGTTCGAGCGGCGATTCCGCAGGCCCGCGTTCAGGAACGGTTCTCGATCCTGCTCGACGGCATCACCGTCGAGCTGCCGGCGCGCTCGCTGCCGAAGCTGCTCACTCTCCGCAGCGTGAACAAGGTCTATCCGAGTCTCACCTACCTCCGCACGATGGACCGCGGGCCGTCGGTGATCCACGCGACCGACCTTCAGGCGGCGACCGGCGGCAAAGGCGAGGGCATCAAGATCGCCGTCGTCGACACCGGCGTCGACTCGTCGAGCCCCTTCCTGAGCGCCGCGGGCTTCGCGTATCCGCCCGGCTTCCCGAAGGGAGACACGAAGCTGACGACCCCGAAGGTGATCGTCGCCAAGGTGTTCCCCGGGCCGGTGCGCGACACGTCGAGCAACAAGGCATTCGACTCGGCCGAGCCGCACGGCACACACGTCTCCGGCATTGCCGCCGGCGACGAAGGAACGACAGCCCCCGCCGGCCCCGACCATCCGACAACGCTGAATCTTGCCGGCGTCGCGCCGAAGGCCTGGATCGGGAACTATCGCGTCTTCACCATTCCGACGCCTCTCGGGCACGAGGCCGATACACCCGAGATCGTGAAGGCGTTCGAGGCTGCGGTCGCCGACGGGATGAACGTGATCAATTTCTCCGGTGGTGGCCCGCAGACGGATCCGGCCAACGATGCGATGAACGAGACCGTCCACAACACGGCGCTCGCCGGTGTCGTGCCCGTGATCGCCGCGGGCAACGACCGCGAGGACTTCGGCCTCGGCACCGCCGGGTCGCCGGGCAGCGCCCCCGACGCGATCTCGGTTGCAGCCGTGTCGAACTCCCACGTCTTCGCCCCGGCGCTCAGCGTCGTCGGCGGCCCGCCCTCACTCGGCGCCCTCCCCGTTCAAGGTGCAGGCGGCGCAAAGCTTCCCGGCGGCTGGGCAACGCTCGACCAGTCGATCGTCGACGTCACATCGGTCGTCGGCAAGGACGGCAAGCCGGTCGAGGCCCACCTCTGCGGTCCGGCGACCGACCCGAACTCCGGCTTGGGCACTCTTCCGAAGGGCTCGTTGCAGGGGAAGATCGTGCTCGTCTCGCGAGGCTTCTGCTCGTTCGTCTCGAAGGCAGAACGCGCCGCGATCGGCGGCGCGATCGGGATCATCCTCGTCGACAACCGCTTCGGCGAAGCCAACGGCATCCCCGTTCGGCTGCCGCTCCCGGCCGGGATGATCTCCGACCTCGACGGCCAGAACCTGCGCGCCTTCCTCGCGGCAAACGGCGGCCGCACGACGATCCGCATCTCGTCCGACATCAGGGAGATCCAGACGAACCGGAGCGGTGTGATCACGAGCTTCTCCTCCGCCGGCCCGACAGATTTCGGCCAGGATCTGAAGCCCGATGTTTCCGCGCCGGGGCTCGACGTCCTGTCGTCGACTCCGCCTCGCACGACAGGATCAACGTTCTCGGTCTTTGCCGGCACCTCGATGGCAACACCGCATGTCGCGGGCGCAGCCGCGCTGCTCCTGCAACAGCATCCGGGCTGGTCTTCCTGGCAGGTGAAGTCGGCGTTGATGTCGACCGCGGGCTCTGCCTGGGGTAACAGCGCGCGCACGCAGGAGGCCCCGGTTTTCCTCGAGGGCGCCGGGCTTGCGAATGCCCTCGCCGCGGATGATCCCAAGGTCTTCACCGATCCCCAGTCGCTGTCGTTCGAAAAGATCGACGTGTCGACCGGCGCGCAGCGCAAGTCGATGCTCGTCACGATCAGCGATGCAGGCAACGGCGCGGGCACCTACACCGCCACGCTTGCGCCCCAGGCTCAGAGCTCCGGGGTCACGATCGACGTGCCAAGCAACGTCGTCGTCGCAGCAGGTGGCGATGTCGCGATTCCCGTCGTGATCCGCGCCGCAGCGAACGCGAGCACCGGTGAGAATTACGGCTTCGTCGTCTTCGGCGGGAACGGCGTCGAGCGACGCGTTCCGTACTCGTTCCTGGTCGAGCGCCCTGCGCTGCGCACGCTCACGGCCGTTCCGCTCAAGAAGCTGCAGACCGGAGACACGGCGTCCGGTACGAGCCTCGTCTCGACATATTGCTGCCCATCGCAGCCGTTCGGGCCGCCACCGAACTACGTCGGGGCTCCGATGAACGAGGACGGCTCCGAGCACCTCTACTCGACCGACATCAACGTCCCGGTCGTCAACTTCGGCGTCTCCGTGCTCGCCTCGACATCCGGCGCGCTGATCGATCCATTCGTGCTCGGGTCGCCCGACGAGAACGACGTGCAGGGCTATGCGGGAACACCGACCGACGTGAACGCACTGACCTTCGATTCGAACGTCGACATCGGGGCGGCAGGCGCGCAGTTTCCACGGCTGCAACGCTTCTACGTCTCGGTCGATTCGCGCTCAGATCCGTTCACCGACAAGCCGCTCAAAGGCAAGTACCTCCTGAACTCGTGGGTGAACGATCTGACGCCGCCGTTCGTGCGCATGCTCACGACACGCGTCTCTGCGGGGCGGCCGCTGATCATCGCGCAGGCGGCCGACCTTGGTTCCGGAATCGATCCGCTCTCGCTGGTCGTGAACTACAACAAGGCGCTCGTCGGCGCATCGGCGTACGACCCGAGCACCGGCCTCGTCGTCTTCGGCATCCCGACCGGCGCGCCCAAGTTCAAGCCGGGCAAGACGAGTGCGATCGTCGAGGCCTCCGACTTCCAGGAGTCGAAGAACATCAACACCGTCGGAAACGATCTGTACCCGAACACCGCCTTCCTGCGCTCGAAGATCACGGTCGTGAACGGCCCGACGGTCACCTGGATCGAGCCACCTGCGCACGTCTGCGCGTTGAAGACCGACCGCCTCGTCGTCGTCGGCGGCTCGAACGCGAAGGTGAGGCAAGTCGTGTTCCGCGACAACGGCAAGCGGATCGGCACCGACAAGAGCGGCCCCGGCGGCATCTTCAGCGTCAGATGGAAGACCGGCCGACTGAGCAAGGGCGTCCACCACCTCACCGCCACGGTGCGCGACTCCACCGGGCGCGCGACAGCCGCGGGGCGGCAGCTCAAGGTCTGCAAGTAGCCGTCGCGGTCGTGACCGGTGCGTCCTCCGGGATCGGCGCGGAGCTGATCCGCACGCTGCAGGCGCGCCGCTGGCACACGGTGGGGCTCTCGCGCCGGCCCTCGGAAGCAGATGAGCACGAGGAGTGCGACGTCGCCGACCGCGAGGCGGTGAACGCGGCAGCGCAACGCGTGCTCGAACGTCACCCTCGCATCGACCTGCTCGTCTGCAACGCCGGCATTCCTGCACGGGGGAGCTTCCTCACCGCGAGCCCCGAGCGGATCGAAGCGGTTGTCCGTGTCAACTACCTCGGCTCGGTGTGGGCGACGCTCGCGTTCCTGCCCGGTCTCGAGCGGGGCTCCCACGTCGTCAACATCGTCTCGATCGCGGGAACCGTCGCCGGCGGGCCGTATTCCGCGTCGAAGCACGCGCAGCTCGCGTTCTCGCGGTCGGTCGCGGTGGAGCTCGCACCACGAGGGATCTCAGTGCACACGGTCAATCCAGGCTTCATCGAGACGGAGGGCTTCCCGCAGCGCGAGCGCCTCGGACCGGTGCTCGGACGGCTCGTCGTCGACCCGCAACTCGTCGTCGAGCGGCTACTCGAAGCGGTCGGCTCGGGCAAGCGCGAGCTCTTCGTGCCTCGGTGGTATCGCCCGGCCGCCTGGGTGCAGGCGATTGCCCCGGGCACGCTCGCGCGGATCCGCTCGCGCCGACATTGAATTGCGATCGATGAAAGACTGCGCAGCAGGCTCGAGTTCGCCGGGGTGAAGACAATCCGGTACCGCCCACACGGTGCCGAGAGAAAGAGAGAGGTCATCGATGTATGCCACCGTTCGCACGTACTCGGCAGGCCCCGAGCTTGCCGACGCCCTCGTCGGGAATGCCGCGGCTGTCACCAGCTTGATCAGCGAGATCGATGGGTTCAAGGCGTACTACCTCATTCGCACTGCTGAGGGTGCGGTATCGGTCAGCGTCTACGAGAGCGAGTCAGGCGCCGGCGAATCGACGCGAGCCGCGGCGTCGTGGATCCGAGAGAACCTGCCCGAGCTTGCGTCGGCGACTCCCACCGTCTCGGCAGGTGAAGTCGTCATCGACGCGTAGGCGAAAAGCACGGCCGAGCTGCCGCCGGCCCGCTACAGCAGCAGTCCCATATCGATGACGTCCCAGAGCTCACCGCTTGCTCGGCGGTACTGTTTCGCACGGCGGCCTTCCTCGACGAAGCCGAGCTTGCGATAGAGCGCAAGCGCCGCGGCATTGTGTGCAAAGACGCTGAGGCTTACCTTGTGGAGGCCACGCTCACGTGCACCAGCGACTGCGGCAGCGAGGAGCATCGTGCCGATGCCGCGGCCGCGCCACTCGCGCGCAACCGCCATGCCGATCTCGCCAAACCCGTGCCGGCTCGCGGCAAGATGAATCAGGCCAACGACGTTGGCATCAGCCACGGCGACAAACGTGCCCTCGAGCGTCCAGCCGGCAGCGCGCGCCTGAACATCGACGGGCGGCTCGGTGGCGATTCCATCGCGCTCTTCGGCGACCGCCGCGAACCGGTGCGCGAGCGGCAGACGGTCTTCGTCGTGCGCGTGGCGCACCGTGGGAAGCGCGTCAGACAGACGAGGATCCTCTCACGCCCGCACGGACGAGAGCACGAATCATCTAGGGACGGCTGAGCACGTACCAGCCGGTGACGGCCTCGTAGCCCGCGGGCGCGAGTGCGAGGGCCCGATCGCGATCGTCGCCCTCGCAGCCGGCGAGATCGAGGTAGGCCTCGAGATCGCGCGGCTCGTGCGTCACGATTTCGCGACGAAGGACGAGATTGTTGGAGTCGAAGAGCCCGCGCAGGTCGGCATCGGCGAGCACCCGAGTGGTCGACGGGTCGCGCGCCCGCTCGAACCGGGTCAGCTCGAGCGCCGCCAGCGGATCGGCGGGCGCGAGCTGGTCGACGACGAGAATGGTCCCGCCGGGTCGTGTGACGCGTACGAGCTCGGCGACGAGGAGCTCCGGCCGGCGCGTGTGGTGGAGCGTTCGCAACGTCCCGACGAAATCGAACGAGAAGGAGTCGAAGGACAGGTGCTCTCCGTCGCCCACAACCACATCGACGTTCTCCGGTGCGTCGTCACGCGCGCGTCGCGCAAGCGCCTCGTCGATCTCGACCGCCACCACCTCGCGCACGCGC
This sequence comes from Gaiellales bacterium, assembly GCA_038328165.1. Classification (GTDB taxonomy): domain Bacteria; phylum Actinomycetota; class Thermoleophilia; order Gaiellales; family Gaiellaceae; genus PALSA-600. Next base: position 87,539 of record JBBQLT010000008.1, on the reverse strand, counting down.
GGCGCAAGCGCGAACGCGAGAGCGCCGGCGCCGGCGCCCACGTCGAGCGCACGTTCGTCCCCGGTGAGGCTGAGGAGGCTCGCCAGCCGTGAGGCGAGCGCCGCGGCGCGTTCCGCTTGCAGGGCTGCCCGGCGTTCTGTGTTCCCGCTCACGCGCCGGTCACCACGCGGTGTGCGCGGGTCGGCGAGGAGTCGACACCGCATGCAAGCTCGTAGGGGATGGTGCGCGCGACGGCTGCATGCGCCTCGAGCGAGAGCCCGTCGCCGACGAGCGTCACCGTCGTGCCCGCTCGGAGCTCGTGCTCGAGCTCGACAGCGAACGCGTCCATCGAGATCGCCCCAACGACCTTGCGGCGTTCGCCGTCGACGAGCACGTGGGTGCCGGTCAAGCCACGCCGAAAACCGTCGGCGTACCCCACCGGAACGATGCCGATCCACGTGTCGCGCGAGGCGACGAACCGTCGCCCGTAGCCGGTCGACTCGCCGGCGCGCAGCAGCCGGGACCGAGCGATCTCGCTGCTCCAGCGGAGAACGGGCTCAAGGCCGTCGGAGAGCGCGTCCGTCCCGAACGCGGAGAGGCCGTAGATCGCGATGCCGCAGCGGGCGGCATCGAAGCGCGACTCGGGCAGTCGCAAGGCCGCTGCGCTGTTTGCCACGTGCCGCACGAGGTGCGAGAACCCATCTGTCGCCGAACGAAAGCGCTCGATCTGCGCCCGCGCGAAGTCGAGATCGCCGTCGGCGGTCGCAAGGTGCGTCATCACGCCAACCACCTCGCGCCCGGGTGAGGGCAACTCGGTGAACCCCCATCGCCCCATGCCGGTGTCGAGCTTCACATGGACCGCCACACCATCAGGGATCCGGCCGTCGCCGACGACGAGCGAGAGCCTCGCGACACGCGCCTGTGCGACCTCGGTCTCGACTGCCGGCCCCAGCACGAGAATGGGCGTCTCCGGCAACGCGGCGCGCAGCTCGAGCGCCTCGTCCACCGTCGCGACACAGAGCGCTGTCGCACCCGCTTCGAGCGCTGCCCGCGCGCAGTCGACTCCGCCATGGCCATAGGCGTTCGCTTTCACGACTGCCCAGAGCTCGGCCCCGTCCAGCGCCCGCAGGAGTGTGCGCACGTTCCGCTTGAGCGCCCCGAGGTCGATCGCGATCTCGGAGCGCATCACCGCAACGGTGCGCGCTGCAAGCCTTGACCGGCGAGCGCACGGCGCAACTCGGGCAGCAGATCGGAGGCAATCGCGCCGGACTGAGGCTCGACGAGCTCTGCGGCGACACCGTGCGCAACCGCTGCCGCCGCAGCGGCAAAGCGTGGCTCCATCCCCTTCGAGAGGAACGCGGCCACGATTCCGGTCAAGACGTCGCCCGATCCCGCCGTCGCAAGAGTCGACGTGCCATAGGCGGCAACGAGAACGCCCTCGCGCGGTGCCGCCACGAGTGTGTCTGCGCCCTTCAACAGAACGACCGAGCCGAATCGCGTCGTTGCGCGGCGCACAGCGTCGAGGCGGTGCGCGTCGACCTCACGCGCCTCGATGCCGAGGAGCCCGGCGAGCTCGCCCGAATGCGGAGTCAGAACTGTCGGAGCCTTCCGCGCGAACGGCTCGAGCCCCCACAGCCCGTCGGCGTCGACGACGACGGGCAAGTTGAGCTGCTCGAGCAGCAGCCGAACGAGCGCGATCGTTCCGTCGCTCCGACCGAGACCCGGCCCGATTGCGACCGCATCGGCCTTTTCCGCGGCCTCGAGAATCGCGTCGAGTGAGCGCGGTAAGAGACGTCCCGAGGAATCCTCGGGTAGCGGGCGCTTCACGACTTCGAGGAGCGTCGTCTCTAGCACCGGCAGGGTCGACTCGGGCGCGGCGACCGCCACGTAGCCGGCGTCGGCGCGAAATGCAGCGAGGGCCGCAAGTGTGGGGGCTCCCGTGAGGCCGCGCGAACCCCCGACGATCAACACCGACCCGGCGCTGTATTTCGTCGAGTCCGTACGCTTGCGCGGAACCTCGAGGAGCGCCGAGGCGGGCACGAGTGCGTGCTCGTGCTCTCGAGGACGAAGGCCGATGGGAGCGACCTGAACCGAGCCCGCCTGGAAGAACCCGGGTGCGACGGCGAGGCCGACCTTCGGCGCGCCGAACGTCACGGTCGCCGTCGACTTCACGGCCGCGCCCGCAATCTCGCCGGTCGACGCATTCACACCCGACGGCACGTCGATCGAAACGACGGGCCGTCCCGACGCATTCATCAAGTCGATCATCCGGGCCGCGTCCTCGCGCGGCGCGTCGGTGAGCCCGATGCCGAGCAGCGCGTCGATGACGACGTCCGGGTCGCCGAGATCGCCGACGCCATCGACGACGAGCACCTCGCGGCCCGCCTCGCGCAGCCTGCGTGCGCACACTCGGCCGTCGCCGCCGTTCGCGCCGCCGCCGCAGACCACGGTGACGCGACCGGGGAACTCGCGCAGCACGTGCTCGGCGACCGCGGAGCCGGCGCGCTCCATCAGTTCGTCGAGCGACCCCTGATGAGCTGCCTCGGCGCGTCGCGTCTCGTCGGCCGTCAGAAGCGGCTCGAGCCTCATTCCTCGGCCTCCAAAACGACGGCGACGGCAGCCGCGAGCTCCCGCGAGTGCGTCATCGAGAGCTCGATCCTCCCCGCCCCCACCCGCTCCGCCCAGGCCGCCGTCCGGCCGGTCAGGAAAACGCCGGGCTTGGGACGTCCGCGGATCTCGATCTCCTTCCACGTGAAGTAGACCCCCGAGCCGAGGGCCTTGCCGACCGCCTCCTTCGCAGCGAACCGGCCGGCGTAGTGCTGTGGCGGATTCGGCTTCGAATCGCAGTACGCACGCTCGGCCTCGGTGAAGCAGCGCTCCCGGAAGCCGTCTCCATGGCGCTCGAGGGCACGGCGGATCCGCTCGATCTCGATCAGGTCGACTCCGAGTCGCATGGGCTAGAGATTCGCTTCAAGCCAGTCGGGGAGCTGCGCAATCGACGAGACGATCGCGTCGGGCTGTACATTGGAGCGCTCCACCTCGTCGGGCCGGAACTTGCCAGTTCGCACGAGGATCGTCTTCATGCCGTGCCGGTGAGCTCCGAGGCAGTCGTTCTCGAGATCGTCACCCACCATCCAGGTGAGCTCGGCCTCGGCGTCGAGTGCTGCGAGCGCAGCGCTGAAGTAGGCAGCGCTCGGCTTGCCAAGGACAGTCGCCTCGGTGTCCGCCGCGTACTCGAGCCCGGTCACGAACGCGCCGGCGTCGAGCCGCGGCCCGTCGCCCGTCTGCCACCAACGGTTCTTGTGCAGGCAATAGAGCTCCGCTCCGGCGTCGAGCTCGAGGAAGGCGCGGTTGAGGTTCAGGTACGAGAAGATCCGGCCGGTCTCCTCGCCTTCATCGGCGCCGCCGATCAGCACAGCGTCCACGTTCATGCCGACCAGGGACAGCCCCTCGAGGTCGTCGAGTATCCCCGGCATCGTCAGCGCAAGCACGCGTTTGCCCTTGAGAGCGCGAGCCGCAACGACTCCGGTGGTCTGAAGCTCGTCGTCGTCGAGCTCGATGTTCATCTGGCGCAGCCCCTCCACCACCTGGCTCCGGGAGCGCGTGGTCGTGTTCGTGACGAACCGAAGCCGGTGGCCCGACTCGCGCAAGCGCCGCACGGCGGACGCCGCTCCGGCGATGGGCGCCCCCGAGACGTGCAGCACACCATCCACGTCGACGAGAATCGCGGCCATGGACGTCGAGTCTATTCGGTCCGAGATCGCCTTCCGGTTCTCCCGCTCGAGCGGCCCCGGCGGCCAGCACGCGAACAAGAGCTCAACGCGCGCGGAAGCGATCTTCGACGTGGAGCAGTCGAACGGACTCAGCGACGCCGAGCGCAGGCGCGTGCTCGAGAAGCTCGGGCCGGTCGTGCGCGCAGTCGCACAGGACGAGCGTTCGCAGCTGCGCAATCGCGAGCTCGCGACGGATCGCATCCTCGAGCAGCTGCGGGACGCGGCGAAGGTGCGGCGCAAACGCACCGCGACGAAGCCGAGTCGCGCAGCGAAGGAGCGCCGGCTCGACGACAAGAAACGGCGCGGGGAGACGAAACGCCTTCGGCGAGACGTGGACGACTAGAGGTTGCGGCGGGCGCGGCCGGTGTCTACGTGCCGTGAGTCGACGCCGAAGACGGCACCGAGCACGCAGACGGCGATCGCGCCGACGATGAAGAGAATGGCGAACATGCCCTGAGGATGCCCGTCCGAGACTATCAGGACAAATCGTAGTAGTATTGGTATCCATTATGGAACCTGATATTTGGCTCGGGATCGAGCTCCGCCATTTCGCGGCCCTGCAAGCAGTCGCGGCGGAGAGCTCATTCGGCCGGGCCGCCGAGCGGCTCGGCTACACGCAGTCGGCGATCAGCCAGCAGATCGCCACCCTCGAGCGGATCGTCGGCGAGAAGCTCGTCGAACGCCCGGGCGGCCCCCGCGCCGTCTCGCTCACGGAGGCCGGTCGCCTGCTCCTCCGCCACGCCGACTCGATCGTCGCCCGGCTTCAGGCGGCCCAGGCTGACCTGCGCGCGCTGTGCGCGGGCGAGGTCGGCACGCTCCGCGTCGGCACCTTCCAATCGGTCGGCGCGCGGCTGCTACCGGAGATCATGCGCCGCTTCGGCGACCAGTGGCCGGAGATCGACGTCGTCCTGCAAGAGTTCGACGACGCGGACATCGGACCGGCGCTCGAGCGGGGCGAGCTCGACGTCGGGTTCGTTCTCCTTCCGGTGCTCGACGGGCCGCTCGAGGCGATCGAGCTCTTGCGCGACCCGTACGTGCTCGTTGTGCCGGCCGATTCCCCCTACGCGTCAGGCCGCGTACCGACGTTGCAAGAGATCGGCGCCGAGCCGCTTGTGGGCTTCCGGTCGGATCGCTCGATCGAACCGGTCGAAGCCGCGATCCACGGCGCGGGGCTCATCCCGCGATTCACACTTCGCTCGAACGACAACGGCACCGTGCAGGGGCTCGTGGCAGCGGGCGTTGCAAACGCGATCATGCCGCGGCTCACGGTCAACGCCGACGACCCTCGCATCGCGGTCCGCGAGCTCGGCGATGCGGTCCCGCCACGGACGATCGCGATCGCCCGGCACGTCGACCGGTATCTCTCGCCCGCAACCCGGGCGTTCGTCGAGACGGCCACGGCGACCGTCAAGCGAACCGCCGAACCAGGCGCTATTCGACGGTGACGGTCTTCGCGAGGTTTCGCGGCTGGTCGACATTGAGGCCGCGAAGCCGGGCGATCCGGTAGGCAAGGAGCTGGAGCGGCAAGATCGCGAGCGCCGCCTGCAGGAAGGCCGGTGATTTGGGCACGTAGATGACGTCGTTCGCGTGGTGCTGAATGTCCTCGTTGCCGTCGGTCGCAATCGCGATCACGTGCGCGCCGCGCGCCCGCGTCTCCTGAATGTTGGAGACGATCTTCTCGTAGACGTGAATGTTCGTCGCGACGACGACAACCGGCGTTCCCTCCTCGAGCAGCGCGATCGGGCCGTGCTTCATCTCGCCGGCCGAGTAGGCCTCGGTGGGGATGTACGAGATCTCCTTCAGCTTCAGCGCACCCTCGAGCGCCACCGGCAGGCCGATGTTGCGCCCGAGGTAGAGGAAGAAGGGCTCTTCGAAGAACCGCTGCGCGATCTCTTCGATCGGATGGTCGCCGTCGAGGAATCGGCGCATCTTCTCGGGCAGGTTGTACGCCTCGTCGAGGATGAACTCGATCTCCTTCGGCGGCAGCGTGTCGCGGCACTGCGCGAGCTTCAGACCGATGAGGAAGAGCAACGCGATCTGAGCGGTGAAGGTCTTCGAGGCGGCAACGCCGACCTCGAGCCCGGTGCGTGTGTAGAGCACCGAATCCACCTCGCGGGTGATCTGCGAGCCCATCATGTTCGTGATCGCGACGGTGCGAGCCCCGCGTTCACGGGCGAGCTTCATCGCCTGGATCGTGTCGCGCGTCTCGCCCGACTGCGAGATGCCGATGACGAGCGTTCCGGGATCGAGAACCGGATTTCGATAGATCCATTCGCTCGCGGCGTCGGGCTCGACCGGAACGCGAGCCCATTCCTCGATCACGTAGCGGCCGACGACAGCAGCGTGATACGACGTCCCGCAGGCGACGATCACGATGCGGCCGACGTCGCGAAGCTCCGCTTCCGACATCCCGAGCCCGTCGAGCACGAGGTGGCCGTGGCGAACGCGGTCACCGATCGTCTCGGCCACACCCTCCGGTTGCTCGAAGATCTCCTTCAGCATGAACGTCTCGTAGCCTGAGCGCTCGGCGGCCTCATCGTCCCAGTCGACCTCGAGGACGTCGACCTCGAGCGCTTCGCCCGTGACAGCGCTCACGTACGTGACGCCCTCCGGCGTGATCGACGCGACGTCGCCGTCGTTCGGGAACTGCACGCGCCTCGTCTCGGAGAGAAACGCAGCCAGGTTCGAGGCAACGAAGTTCTCGCCCTGCCCGACGCCGACCACCATCGGCGTCTGGTGGCGCACTCCGACGAGGTGATTCGGATGGTCGTGATGGATCACGACAAAGGTGAAATGACCTTCGAGCCGCAGGTAGGTGGCGCGCACGGCTTCCACGAGGTCGCCGTGGTAGGCATCCTCGAGCATGTGCGCGACCACTTCGGCGTCGGTCTCGGAGCTGAACTTGTGACCCGCGGCGATCAGCTCCTCGCGCAGCTCACGGTAGTTCTCGACGATCCCGTTCAGCACGATCGCCATCTTCTCGTCGTCGCACGCGGTCAACGGGTGCGCGTTCAACTCGGTGACGGAACCATGGGTCGCCCACCGCGTGTGTCCGAGGCCGGTTGTCGAGACGGAGCCGTTCGACCCGGCCGCCAGCTTCAGGTTGGCGAGATTGCCGACGGCACGGACGTACTCGAGCCCACCCTGCTCGAGGAGCGCGATCCCGGCAGAGTCGTACCCGCGGTACTCGAGGCGTTGCAGCCCCGCGATCAGCAGTGGCTTCGACTCCCGACTCCCGACATATCCGATGATCCCGCACATCCGGCGCCTCCCTTCCCTTTCGGGCCTATCTACCAGAGCCTGCCCGCAAAAGGAGCGTGCCCCGCCCAGATCCCCGGAAAACGCAAAAGCCCGGCTGCAGGCCCATTCCTACGTCGAAACGGTCAGCCGAGCTCTCGTTGAACGAGCCTCGCGATGCTACCACAGGCCTCCGCCGCGAGACCCTCATCGCGGGCCTCGGCGAGCACGCGAATCACCGGCTCGGTGCCGGACGGACGTACGAGCACCCGGCCCTCGCCGTCCCAGGCGCGGTTCAGACGCGCGACCTCTGCCACGATCGCGGGCGTCAGCTCGTGGGTGTCGACGCGAACGTTCTCCTTAACCTGAGGAAAACGGTTCATGGCCGCGCCGATGACACTCAAGCGACGCCCCTTCAGTGCTCCGCAGAGAAGGAGGCCGGCGGCAAGGCCGTCGCCCGTGACATGGTCGCGAAGGTAGATGACATGGCCCGACTGCTCCCCCCCGAGCAGCGCACCCTCGCGCCGCAGCGCCTCGAGCACGTACCGGTCCCCGACGTCTGTGGTCACCACGCGGATCCCGTGCTCGCGCATCAGCGCGTGAAAGCCCAGGTTGGTCATCACGGTGACGGCGACGGTGTCGACCTTTTGGTCGAGTGCGAGAATCGCGATGATCTGGTCGCCGTCGACCGCGTCACCGTTCTCGTCGACCGCGAGCATCCTGTCACCGTCACCGTCGAAGGCGATCCCAAGGTCGTAGCCGCCCTCGGCGACGGTCGCCTGCAGCAGTGACAGGTCGGTTGCGCCGCAGCCGACGTTGATGTTCGAGCCGTTCGGGGCATCGCCGATTGACTTCACTTCGGCGCCACAGCGCTCGAATGCCTGGGGGCCGAGGCCGGAGTAGGCGCCGTTTGCGCAGTCGACAACGATGCGAAGGCCTCTGAGGTCGCAGGCGAAGCGATCGAGGATGTGCTGCAGGTACGAATCCATCGCGACCTCGACATGCTCGATCGTCCCCTGGCCGGGCCCGGGCGGCGCTGCGAGGAGGGCCTCGATCTGCTCCTCGGACTGGTCGGTGAGCTTACGGCCCTTCCCGTCGAAGAACTTGACACCGTTGTACTCGGGCGGGTTGTGCGACGCCGAGATGACGACACCGAGGTCGAGTGCGAGCAACGCGACGGCAGGCGTCGGCAGGACACCACCGAGAATGCAGTCGCCCCCCGCCGAAACGACGCCGCGCGCAAAGGCTTCCTCGAGCTCCACACCGGAGGCTCGTGTGTCCCTACCGACGAAGACCTTGGCGGCACCTGTCCAGAGCGAGGCTGCGCGGCCGAAGCGCTCCACGAGCTCCGGCGTCAGAAACTCGCCCACGACGCCGCGCACCCCGTCGGTGCCGAAGTACTTCCTGCTCACGAGGTTCGCGCTAGCGCTTGCTGAACTGCGGCGCCTTGCGCGCCTTGTGCAGGCCGGCCTTCTTGCGCTCCACCACGCGCGCGTCGCGCGTGAGGAAGCCGGCGCGCTTCAGCGGGACTCGCAGCTCCGGGTTGACCTCGACGAGAGCGCGGGCAATGCCGTGGCGAACCGCGCCGGCCTGGCCGGACGGGCCCCCACCGTGCACGCGGACGCGCAGGTCGTACTGGCCCTCGAGCGCCGCCGTCTTCAGTGGAGCGGTTGCGAGCATCCGGTGCACCTGGCGGGGGAAATAGTCCTCGATCGTCTTCCCGTTGATCCATGTGGCGCCGTCGCCCGGGCGCAGAATCACGCGCGCGACTGACGTCTTGCGCTTGCCGGTACCGAGATATTGAGCTGGAGACGCCATTTACACCTCGAGATTCGTCGGAGCCTGTGCTTCGTGCGGATGCTCCGGCCCAGCGTAGATCTTCAGCTTGGTCAGTTGCGCGCGCCCGAGACGGTTACGCGGGAGCATTCCCTTCACGGCCTTCCGCAGGACTTCGGTGGGCTGTCGGTTGAGCTGCTCCTTGAGCGTTCGCTCACGAAGGCCGCCCGGATAGCCGGAGTGCTTGTAGTAGATCTTCTGTTCAAGCTTCTTCCCGGTGACCGCGATCTTCTCGGCGTTGATGACTACGACGAAATCGCCGATGTCGACATGCGGCGCGAATTGCGGCTTCCCCTTACCACGCAGCCGTTCGGCGATCTGGGTCGCGAGCCGGCCGAGGGTCTTTCCCTCGGCGTCCACGATCAGCCAGTCGCGCTCGATCTCGCCCGGTTTGGGGTTGTACGTCTTCATGCGGAAAGGGTGCGAGAACGGATCCCGCAGGGCGGCTATGGTAGCAGCCGTCAGGGCTCGACGTGAGCAAGCGCGCCCGGTCGCGCGGCTCCGTTTCCGGCCACCCACGCGCACGCGAAGACCGTGAGACCGGCCGCCGTGAGCGCGAGCGGCACCGATCCGCCGCCGCTGTAGACGACGCCCCCGGCGAGCGCGAGCGCCGCGCCTCCGAAGCTCGACACGAGGTCGGTGAGCCCGATGAGGCGCCCTCGCTCGGACGCCGTCGCGAGGTCGACAAGCTCTGTGGTGGCGGCGACGTAGGCAAGGCTCCAGCCGAGACCGAGCCCGAACAGCGAGACGCTCATCCCGGGTATGCCGCCGAGCCAGACGAGGCCTCCGTTCGAGAGTGCCATCACGGCGAGACCGATCACCATCGAGCGGCGGCGGCCAATCTTGTCGATCAGATCGCCGACAACGAGTACGAGGCCGTACATCCCGACGATGTGCAGGCTGATGATCGTGAAGACGTCACCCTGGCGGTGGCCGTACCCGACGGCCACGTAGCCGGCGAGGTTCATCACGCCGGCCATGACGGCGAAACTCGTGACGGCGGCAACCATCGCCACACCGACGCCCGGACGGCGCAGGATCTCGCGCACCGCGGCGGCAGGCTCGGCGTGCGTGGCATCGAGTCGATAGATCGCCGACAGCTCCTTGGGGTCGGGACGGACGCCGAACGAAACGGCGAGGCCGGCCAGGGTGAACGCCGCGGCCGCAAGCCACGGCACGACGAGCTCGTGCGCCGTGAGTGACCGGCCTGCGAACATCGGCCCGAAGACGAGTGGCCCCCAGATCGCGCCACTGACGACGCCGAAGAGCACGATCGACATGCCGCGCGCGCGACGCTCGGGTGGGAACATCTCCGCGGCTGCCGCGCGCGAGAGGAGGACGATGGTCTGGCCGGCGCCGCACAGCCCGAGACCGGCGAAGACGAGAATCCCGGCCTTCGTCGCACAGCCCGCGGCGGTGACGAGCGGACCGACCGTGCCCAGCACGAACCCGCCGCGGATGACCGGCATCCGGCCGACCCGGTCGGACAGACGGCCGGCCGGCCCGACCGCGAGCGCACCGGCGATCAAGAAGACTGCGGGCCCGAGCCCGAGGATCCCTTCGATGCCGGTTACGGTGACAATCGTCACGGTGCCGAGGGCGACCGCGAGCTGGATCATCCCCGACTGGAAGACGAGCCCTCCCGCGAGGAGCAAGGCGTTGCGCGACACGGGATTCACGCTTCGATTCAATCATGCAGGTAGAAATCCAGGACTACCCGGTGGAGGGCAGCGACGACGCGATGACGAGCGACCAGATCGAGATCCGCACCCTGACCGACGGCGGCCAGCAGCCGGCGGAGACTGCGCGCGCGATCGCAGCGTTCCTCGACGGCGCGAAGAGCTCGCTCGAGCTGGCGCAGTACGACTTCAATCTCGGGCCGGAGACTGCGAGCATCGTCTGCGACGCCATCCGCAGAGCCGACGCGCGTGGCGTGCGCATCCGTTTCGCCTACAACGTGGATCACGCGAATCCGATCCCCGTGCCCCCGCCACCCGAGCCCGACGTCAAGTTGATCGCGTCCCTTCCGGGCGAGTCGAAGGCGATTGCGGGCGTCCCCGACCTGATGCACCACAAGTTCGTCATCCGCGACGAGCGAACGGTGTGGACGGGGTCGCTGAACTGGACAGACGACGCATGGTCGCGGCAGGAGAACGTCGTCACGATCGTCGACTCACCTGCGATCGCGAAGGCCTACGCGCTCGACTTCGAGCAGCTGTGGTCGACGGAGGATGTGATGAAGAGCGGTTTTGTCGATCCGCGCGACGAGGACGGGATCCGGGCCTGGTTCACGCCAGGACACGGCGAGGATCTATCAGCGCGGATCGCGAAGCTGATTCGCCGCGCGCGACGCCGTGTCCGGATCTGCTCTCCGGTGATCACGACCGGCCCTGTCCTCGGGACGCTTGCGCAAGTGATCTCCGACAAGAGTGTCGACATCGCGGGTTGCGTCGACGCGACCCAGATTCGCGAGGTCATCCACCAATGGCGCACGAATGAGAACGTCTCCTGGAAGCTGCCTCTGCTTCAGGCCGTGATGGCCGGGCCATTCACGGGAAAGAACTCGACACCGTACGGCGCAGGAACGGTGCACGACTACATGCACGCAAAGGTCACGGTCTGCGATGACACGGTGTTCGTCGGTTCGTTCAACCTGTCCCGGAGCGGTGAGAAGAATGCCGAGAACGTCCTCGAGATCGCCGACGCCGGCCTCGCGGACCGCCTCGCCGGGTTCATCGACGAGGTGCGGGCGAAGTACCCGCCGGTGACGCTACCCCCGGCCTGAGCTTCGGGCGCAAGGATGTCGCCGGAGTCGGTGGGGCGCGGTATATCGTCGAGCGCATGAGATTCCAGGGAAAGACGGCGCTCGTCACCGGCGGCGCGAACGGCATCGGAGCTGCGACCGCCCGGCGGTTGGCCGAGGAGGGCGCAACCGTCGTGGTAGCGGACTTCGATGAGGAAGCGGCGAAGAAGACGGCTTCGGCCGTCGGAGGTCACGCGGTTAGCTGCGACGTCACGAATCGCGAAGACGTCGAGGCTGCGGTCGAGGCGGCCGTGAAGGAAGGCGGCTCGCTCGACATCCTGGTCGCGTGCGCCGGGATCATCCGCGACAACCTGCTCTTCAAGCTGACCGACGACGACTGGGACGCCGTCATCGACACGCATCTGAAGGGCTCGTTCTACGCCGTCCGCGCCGTGCAGAAGCACATGGTCGAGCAGCGCAGCGGAAAGATGGTGTTGATCTCGTCCACCTCGGCGCTCGGCAATCGCGGGCAGACGAACTACTCGACGGCGAAGGCCGGGCTGCAGGGGATGTGCAAAACACTCGCGATCGAGCTCGGCCCGTACAACGTGAACGTGAACTGTGTCGCGCCCGGGTTCATCGCGACCGCGATGACCGAGCAGACAGCTGACCGCATCGGCGTCGCGTTCGACACGTTCCGTCAGGCGGCCGCCGAGCAGGTGCCGCTCCGCCGCGTCGGTGAGCCGGAAGACGTCGCCGGCACGATCGCCTACCTCTGCTCCGACGACGCGAGCTACGTCAGCGGGCAAGTGATCTACGTCCGCGGCGGCCCGTAGCCACGGCGCAGGAACAACCAGTCCGTCGAAGACCGGCAAGCGCACTACCCGTCGGCTGCCGACGACGAGTCGCCTTGCCTGTCACCTCGAGACAGGCAAGCGGGGCAACCACAAGCGCCGGTGTCTTCGACACCGGCCATGGCCGCTTGAGGACTCCGAGGCAAGCGCACTACCCGTCGGCTGCCGCCGGACGTGTCGCCGACGGCGGGCAAACACCCGCCGATATTGGGTCAGCCGAGTAGGTTGCCGGACGCGTCGTAGGCGACGTAGTCGTAGGCGAGGCATGCGGAGCCCGCTTCAGGCAGTTCCTCTGCCAGCATCGTGAACAGCATCGAGTCGCGCCTCGGGCCGCCGTCGGTGTGCGCGTCGAGCCGCCGCCGCAACCTGCCTTCGAAGGTGAAGCCAAGCTTGCGAGGAATCTTCAGGCTCGGTTCGTTCTCGGGCTCGACCTGGATGTCGATCCGCTCGAGACCGCAGAGCTCGAACGCTGCTCGAGTCTGGACGGCCGTGACCTCCGTGGCGATGCCCTGTCCCAGGGCACCGGCTGCGACCCAGTAACCAATCTCGAGCGAGCCTTCGTTGCCCCGCTTGTGGAAGCCGCTTCCACCGAGCTGCGTTGATTCGTCCCGCGAGAAGATGCCGTAGACGTAGTTGTCACCCGCGTCGAACTGACCGCGGAATGCGCGGAGCAGCTCGACCTTTTGCTCAACCGCCTGAGGCTCGAATCGCGCCCACGGCATCCAGGGCAGCAGGTGGTCGATGCTCGCGTCAACGGCGGCCTTCAACATCGGCGCGTCGCTCGGCTCGTAGCACCGAATCACGAGACGTTCGGTCTCGATCCGATACGGGGGCGTCCTCACCGAACGAGCTCCGCATGCTCGGGCTCGGCGCGCTTACCGCGCCGCAACTCGCCGGCGAATTCGATCCGCCGGGAGACGTGCCACTCCCGCCCGCGCGGATCGGTAACCGCTACTCCCACTCAATCGTGGCGGGCGGCTTCGACGTCACGTCGAGCACCACGCGATTCACGGCCGGTATCTCGTTGATGATCCGCGACGAGACGAGCTCGATCAGGTCGTACGGGAGCCGCGCCCAGTCCGCGGTCATCGCATCCTCCGAGGTGACCGCACGGATCGCGATCGGGTAGCCGTACGTGCGCGAGTCTCCTTGCACACCGACCGAGCGAATAGCCGGCAGGACACAGAAGGACTGCCACAGCTCACGGTAGAGACCGGCACGACGAACCTCCTCCTGCAGGATCGAATCTGCCTCGCGCAGCGTCACGAGCCGCTCCTCGGTGACGTCGCCGATGATCCGAATTGCGAGGCCGGGGCCTGGGAACGGCTGCCGCCAGACCATCCGCTCGGGCATCCCGAGCTCTTCACCAACCCGGCGAACCTCGTCCTTGAACAGGAGGCGCAACGGCTCGACCAGCTTCATCGTCATGTCGTCGGGCAGCCCACCGACGTTGTGGTGCGACTTGATCGTCTCGGCGATGCCGTCGGTGCCACCCGACTCGATCACGTCCGAGTAGAGCGTCCCCTGCACCAGCCAGGGTGGATTGCCGATCAACCGCGCTTCCTCCTCGAAAACGCGGATGAACTCCTCGCCGATGATCTTGCGCTTCGTCTCTGGATCGGTCACGCCTGCGAGCTTCGCGAGGAAGCGCTCCTGCGCCTGAACGTGCACGAGCGGCACGTGAAAGACGCCGTCGAACGTCTCGACGACCTGCTCTGCCTCGCCCTTGCGCAGCAGCCCGTGATCGACGAAGACACACGTCAACTGGTCGCCGACCGCCTTATGCACGAGCAGCGCGGCGACAGCCGAGTCGACGCCGCCCGAGAGTGCGCACAGCACGCGCTCGCCGCCGACCTGCGCTCGGATCCGCTCGACTTGCTCCTCGATCACGGCCGCCGGTGTCCACGTCGGCGTGGCGCCTGCGACCTCGTAGAGAAAATTCTTCAGCACGACCTGACCGTGCGGTGTGTGCACGACTTCGGGATGGAACTGCACTCCGTACACCTTGCGAACGGGATCCTCGAACGCCGCGACGGGCGTGTGCTCGGACGTCGCGACGATGCTCGCACCCAGGGGCGGCTCGACCACGGTGTCCCGGTGCGACATCCACGCCGTCTGCTCCTCGGGAAGCGCGGCAAACAGAGATCCCTCGGTGGTGCGCATCTCCACCTTCCCGTACTCGCCGACTTCCGTACGATCGACCCGGCCGCCGAGCTCGAGCGCAAGGAGTTGCGCTCCGTAACAGATCCCGAGCGTCGGGATGCCGAGCTCGAAGATGGCGGGGTCGATCTTCGGCGCGCCGTCGGCATAGACAGAAGCGGGGCCGCCGGAGAGGATCAGTGCGATCGGGGCCTTGCGCCGCAACTCCTCCACCGTCGCACGATGCGACACGATCTCGGAGTACACGCGGGCCTCACGCACCCGGCGCGCGATCAACTGCGAGTACTGGCCGCCGAGGTCGACCACCAACACCGGCCGGCCGTCGGCCCCCGGCGCCGGCCGAAGCTGAAGAACCTCAGCCCCGACGGTAATTGGGCGCATCCTTGGTGATCGCGATGTCGTGCGGATGCGACTCGCGCAGCCCGGCGCCGGTAATGCGCACGAAGCGCGCGCTCTTCATCGCCTCGATCGTCTCTGCCCCGCAGTAGCCCATCGCCTGCCGAAGACCGCCGACGATCTGGTGCAGGACGCCGACGAGCGGGCCCTTGTACGCGACCCGCCCTTCGATTCCCTCGGCAACCAGCTTCTCAACGTCCTCGACGTCGCCCTGGAAGTAGCGATCCTTCGAATACCCCTTGCGCATCGCGCCGATCGACGCCATGCCGCGGTATTCCTTGTAACGCTCGCCGCGTGCGAGGATCACGTCCCCCGGCGACTCGTCGGTCCCGGCGAGCATCGAGCCGAGCATCACGCAATCCGCTCCGGCGCCGATCGCCTTCGCGACATCACCCGATGAGGTCATGCCTCCGTCTGCGATCACCGGAACGCCGTGGCGTGCCGCCGCATCGGCGACATCGAAGATCGCCGTGACCTGCGGCACACCGACACCTGCGACCACGCGCGTCGTACAGATCGAACCGGGTCCGATGCCTGCCTTCACGCCGTCGGCGCCGGCGTCGATCAGCGCCTCTGCCGCCTCGGCGGTCGCGATGTTTCCTGCAATCACCTCGAACTCACCCGAGAGCCCCGCAATCCGGGCGACCATGTCGACGACGCCGCGTGAGTGGCCGTGGGCCGTGTCGACGACAAGCACGTCGACGCCCGCGGCGATCAGTGCCTGCGCGCGCTCGTGCGCATCGACCCCGACACCGACTGCGGCGCCGACGCGGAGCCGACCCTGCGGATCCTTCGTGGCGTCCGGGAACTCGACGCGCTTCTGAATGTCCTTGACGGTGATCAAGCCCTTGATGCGCCCGTCGGCATCGACGATCGGGAGCTTCTCGATCCGGTGACGGTGGAGCAGATGCTCTGCCTCACCGAGGGTCGTGCCCATCGGCGCCGTCACGAGACCGGTTGAGGTCATCAACGCCGACACGGGCTGCGCGTGGTTGCGCTCGAAGCGCAGATCGCGATTCGTGAGGATGCCCACGAGGAGGCCGTTCTCGCCGGTGATGGGAACGCCCGAGATGTGGCAGCGCTCCATCAACTCGAAGGCGTCGGAAACGAGCGCGTCGGGCGGCAGCGTCACCGGCTCGACGATCATCCCCGCCTCGGATCGTTTCACCTTGTCGACCTCGGCCACCTGGGCGCTGATCGAGAGGTTGCGCTGGAGAATGCCAAGGCCGCCTTCGCGCGCGAGAGCGATTGCCATTCGCGCCTCGGTGACGGTGTCCATCGCGGCGGAGACGACCGGTAACTCGAGCACGATCGTGCGGGTCAGCCGCGTCGCGGTAGACACCGCGTTCGGCAGGACCGAAGACTCGGCGGGAACGAGGAGGACGTCGTCGAACGTCAGCCCCTCCTTGGCGAACTTCTCCGGCAGCGCGCTCGCCGCCTGGTCGAACTCGAGCTTCCCGGCGTCCATCGGGGAAGGGTACCGGGATGCCCGGCTGCGAGTCGGGCCGGCTATCCGTCGGTGGCGACGGCAGCGAGCTCTGTCACGTCGACCCCCGACTGGAGGCGGCCCGCCTGACGGGGGTCGAACCGGCCGGCGCCGATCTCGAGGGTCGAGGCAGCACCGGCGGCAACCGCCGACCGCAACGACTCCTCGTGCGTTCGGCCGGCATGGCGCGCCGCGAGGTAGGCAGCGAGCAGCACGTCGCCCGAGCCGACCGTGGAGACCGGCTCGAGGCGAGAGGCTTGTGCGCGATAGCGCTGCGGCTCTCGCTGATCGCGAAGCAGCGCAGCGCAGCCGTTCTCGGTCGTGATCAGCACGTTGCGCGCTCCCATCTCCACGATCTGGTCGAGCGCGAGGAGGAAGTCCTCTTCGTCGTGGAACTCCTGCCCGACGAGCCCCTCCGCCTCGGCCTGGTTCGGCGAGACGAGGAACGGCTCCGCCTCGACCGCGAGACGCAACGGCTCGCCCTCGATGTCCAGGACGACAGGAATGTGACGCTTCGCAAGCTCGCGCGTGGTCTCTGCGTAGAAATCCTCGCCGACGTCACGGGGCAGGGAACCGGCAAAGACAACGAGCTCCGCCCCCTGGGTCAGGTAGCGCAGCTTCTCGAGCAGCAAGTCGAGCTCACCCGGGCGTATAACAGGACCCCACTCGTTGATCTCGGTGTACGCACCGCCCGTTGGATCGACGACCGCGGTCGACGTGCGTGACTCACCTTCGATGCGCACGAAGTCATTGAGGATCGCCTCGCCCGTCAGTTCCTCGACGATTCGCACCCCGGTTGCGCCACCGACGAAACCGGTTGCCACCACCGGCACGCCGAGCGCCTTCAGCGCACGTGCGACGTTGATGCCCTTACCCCCGGCGAGCGTGAGGCCGGCGCTTGCGCGATGGCGCTGCCCACGCTGGAAGTTAGGCACGGTCAGCGTCCGGTCGATCGCCGCGTTGAGGGTTACGGTGACGATCACGATGTCACAGTAGGTGCAAGAGGTTGTGGCCCGCCCTGCCTGCATACCACCCTAGTCTCCGGATGAGGCGGGGCTTGTTAACGGTACGGGAAGCGACGAGATCGCGCCGCACGAGCAGGCGGCCGCCCGACCGCACCTCGACCCGCCCGAGCACATCGCCGGCGTGAACCGGAAGCGACACCGACCGTGCGGCAATAACCCGCTCGGTCAACGGCAGGCCGACGCGCACCACGCCGAAAAACGGCTTGGCGACATGCAGGGCGAGTGGCGCATCGCCGTAGGGCAGCTCCACATCCGCATAGTCACGTGCCCGCTGCACGATCGGCACGACGCGGAACTGAGCAATGCCCCACTCGAGCAAAGCCTGCAGGTCGGCATTGCGCACCGAGCGCGTCGGAGCGCCGAGCAGCGTCGCGTAGATCGTGACACCACGCCCACGAGCCGCGGCGACCTGACACCAGCCTGCCGCGCCGGTGTGTCCCGTCTTCACACCGATCGCCTGGGGGAACTGCGACAGAAGATCGTCCCATGTGTGCAAGACACGTCCACCTGCGATTGTCTTCGTCTCCTCGCGCACGGTCTCGCGCACGAAGCGCGTGCGCATCACCAACCGTCCGAGCTTCGTCGCGTCGGCAGCGCTCGAGTACTCGTCCGGCAGATCGAGACCATCGGGCCGGACGAAGTGCGAGTCTCGCAGCCCGAGCTCGGCCGCCTTGGCGTTCATCAACATCGCAAACGCGGTGTAGTCGGGAGCGATCGAGAGCGCAAGGGCGTCGGCGGCGTCGTTCGCCGACTGGATGAGCGCCGCCTTGAGCAAGTCGCGCACCGTCAAGCGCTCACCGCGATGAAGGCCAATAGTCGACTCGCCGACGGCTGCTGCACGCGGATCGACGGTGACCTCGTCGGTCAGCTTGTGATGCTCGAGCGTGATCAGTACCGTCATCAGTTTCGTGATCGAGGCGATCGGAAGATGCGTGTGTTGCCGTGAGGCCGCGAGGACGTCACCGGTGCGTGCGTCGACCACCACATAGGCGCTCGAGTGGACGGTGGGAACCGCTCCCTGGGCAGGCGCCGCGAGGCAGAACGCCCCCGCGGCCGATGCGAGCAGCATGCGTTTCATCGCACGCGAATCCTTTCCCCGATGAAGAGGGATGTCGTCTTCACCTTCGGATTCAGCTTCTCGAGGGTCGTGATCGGTACGCCGAACTTCGCCGAGATCACGGCGAAGGTGTCCCCCGCGTGCACGCTCCAGAATCGTCGCCCAGCGTGTTTGTTGCTCCCCGTTCTCGTCCGCCCGGTCGTCGCGCCCGTCCGGCTTTGCGGCGTTGTTACAGCCGAGGCCGGCGTCTGTGAGCTCGTGCCGCCTGCGTGCAGCCCCGAACGGACGAGCAGGACCGCGATGGTGGCGGCAAGGAGGAATGCCGCCGGGGCGGCATAGCGTTGCCAGTCGCGGCCGCGCACTACCAGCCCGACGCGGTCCAGATCTCCTGCCTCAGCCGCGCGGCCTCGGCGCCCGCGGCCTCCCGGAAATCGGAGCCCGTCTCTCTGAACGCGTAGTCGATCGAGCGGGACGCGGCGACGAGTGCGCTCGCAGGCCCGCTCTGGAAGGCGCGAGAGAGATCGGCGACCGAGCCACCTTGTGCTCCGACCCCGGGCAGAAGAAGAACTGTTTGCGGCATCAGTCGCCGCGCCTCGGCAACGGCGCGCGGATGCGTTGCGCCGACGACTGCACACACCGACGAGAGGCCCACTTCACCCACGTTGTCTGCGCCCCATTCGGCCACAAGCCCGGCGACGTGGTGCCACATCGGACGGCCGTCGCTCAGCGTCACCTCCTGGAGGTCGCCGCCGGAGTTCGAGGTACGCACGAGCACGAAGATGCCGACGCCGCCACGGCGCACCGCCCCGAGAAAGGGCTCGACAGCGTCGCTTCCGAGCCAAGGATTCACCGTCAGCGCGTCAGCGCGGGGCGGATCTCCCCCGAGGTACGCCTCTGCATACGCGCGAGCCGTGGAGCCAATGTCTCCGCGCTTTCCGTCGGCGATCACGAGCAGCCCGGCTCGACGCGCGTAGATGCAGACCTGATCGAACGCCGCCATCCCGGCCGGGCCGAGCGCCTCGAAGAACGCGAGTTGGGGCTTCACGGCGACCGCATGCGGGGCAACCGCATCGACGAGCCCGCAACAGAACCGGCCGATGTCGCCGCGCAACTCGACGGGCATCAGGTCGACCTGCGGGTCGAGACCGACGACGAGCTGGGACCGCTTCCGCTCGACCTCGGCGGCGAGGCGGTCGGCGAAGGTCAAGGTCGCGACGGCCATCGGCCTGAAAGGTAACCGGAACGGCGGAGGGCGGCGAAACGCCGCCCTCCGGGTTTCAGACGACTCGGCGCTCGGTTACGACGACGGCTTGAGTGCTGCCTTCAGCTGGCTGCCGGCCGAGAACTTCGGCACGATCGTCGCGGCGATCTGGACCCGCTCGCCGGTCCGCGGGTTGACGCCCTGGCGGGCGGCGCGGGGCGATGCCGAGAACTTGCCGAAGCCCGTGAAGTTCACGTTGTCACCGGCCCTCAGCGTCTCCGTCACGGTCTCCATGAAGGCGTCGATGGCCTTCCCGGCGTCCCGCGCGGAAAGTCCGCTCTTCGTGGCGACCTTCTGGATGAAGTCCTGCTTCGTCAACGAGATCCTCCTACCTGTGGGAACTGGGGTCTAGGCCTTGGCCTGAAACCCTAACAACGGGGTCGGATATCGCTCAACCATGCGGATTTGCTGGTGTTTTCACGAGCTCCGAGGCGGTGAAGAGGGGCCGGAGCGAAACGGCATGGCGCGCGAGCTCGTCGACGCCTCCTTCCTCCCGATCGACCACGCAGACAGCCTTTGAGACCCGCAGGCCGGCAGCGCGCAGGGCCTCGACCGCTTCGATCGCAGCACCACCGGAGGTGACGACGTCCTCGACGAGGCAAACGCGCTCGCCCGCGGCGTAGACGCCTTCGAGCCGGTTCGAGGTCCCGTAATCCTTGACCGCCTTGCGCACGATCAGGAACGGCAGGCCGCTCTCGAGCGAGGCCGCAGCGGCGAGTGCGACGGCACCGAGCTCAGGCCCGGCGATCCGCTCGGCATCGGGCTCGTGTTCGGCGACAGCGGCCGCGATCGCGGCCCCGAGCGGCCCGAGCAGGTCGGGCCGGGTCTCGAACCGGTACTTGTCGAGGTAGTACTTCGAGCGGCGACCGGAGCGCAGGACGAAATCGCCTTCGAGGTATGCGGCCTCGCGCAGTCCGCGAGCGAGCTCGTCGCGGTTCACGAGAGGGAAAGCAGCTCGTGCGCAATCGGGAGTAGCCGCTCAGCCTCGGGTGACCCCTCACCGTAGGACTGCATCGAGCCCTCCGCGCCGTAGAGATCGACGTGCTCACGCCTGCGGGCCGCACGCCGACGCACGAGCACTGAGCCCGCAAGCGAGCCTGCGGCGAGCAGGAAGCCTGTGACGACCCTACGCGGCGGGATCGCCGGCCTTCTTCCTGGGGGCCCTGCTCTTTGGCGCGGGCTCGACCGGCTGGTCGATCGAGCGCAGGCACGTCTTCAGGTCGTAGAACACGAGCCCGACCGTCGGCTCGGGTGTCGTCGTCGCGGCAATCGTCCGCCCCGCGTCGAGGACGACGAAGACGCTTCCGTCCAGGGTCGCCGCCTCCAACTGCTGGACACCCGGGCGCATCGCCTCGGCCGCCTCGACCAGGCGGGCGGCGCCGTCCGCGAGACGCCCGGCGGCGACCTCGTCCTCGAGGTTCGAGCCGAGCACCGAGCCGTCGGCACCGACGGCGACCACGTGCAGCACCTGCGGCGAGATCTCGGTCAGGTCACCGATTGCCTGTGCTGCGTCCATACGGGCGAGCATACTGGCGGCCGTGAGGCGAGTCCTGACCAAGTTCTTCGCGGACCGGGGCACGCACCTTGCGGCGATGATCGCGTACTTCGCACTGCTGTCCTTCGTGCCGCTCCTCTTCCTTGCACTCGCCCTGCTCGGCCTGGTGCATCAGGCCGACGCAAATTCCTTCTTCGTGCGGCAGCTGACGAATACGTTCCCGCGGACCTCGGTCGACTCGATCCTCACCGCCGTGCGCGCGATCCAGGCGAACGCGACGGCCCTCGGGATCGTCGGCGGCTCATTTCTGCTCTGGTCGTCGCTCTCGTTCTTCAGTGTGCTCGAGAGCGCGTTCAACATCGTGTACGGCCGCCCGAACCGGGGCTTCCTCCACGGCAAGGCGCTCGCCACGATGATGATGGTCGGCTCGCTCGTCACGCTCTTCGTGTCGCTCGTGATCGGATCCGTTGGACAGGACATCCTCAAACGGTACGCCGGCTTCCAGGGGAACGTGACGACGGCGCGTGGAATCGCGATCACGGTTTCGACGCTCGGGCTCTTCGTGTTCCTGTCGTCGGCGTACTACGTGCTGACGAACGTCGACCTGACGATGCGCGAAGTGCTTCCCGGAGCGGTAGCAGCCGCGATCACGCTGGAGGCGAGCTTCCAGGTGCTGCCGCTCTACGTCGACGTCTCGAAGCACAACCCCGTGCTGCAGACGCTTTCGGGGCCCGCGGTTCTGCTCGTCTGGCTGTACGTGATGGCGAACGTGATCGTGCTCGGAGCCGAGATCAACTGGCATGCCACGAACCGCCCCCGGCCGAACGACAACGCGCCGGTGGATTAAACGGCCTCGAGCAGCGCGCGGGCGGCAAGCGCGCGATGCGAGTGCTTCGTCTTCCAGGCATCGCCCAGCTCCGCGACCGTTCGCGATTCGCCACGCGGGATGAACACCGGGTCGAAGCCGAACCCCTCCCTGCCTGCGGGCGCCTCCGCGATCGCACCGGCGAGGACGCCAGTACCGCGAAACTCGGCTCTCTCGGGCGACAAGCAGACGAGCTCGCACACGTAGTGGGCGGTGCGGTTTCTTCCCTCGACGGCGGCGAGGGCCTTCTCGACGTGCCTGCCTTCCGCCCACCGCGCGGTCTGCACTCCGGGGCCGCCGGCGAGCGCGGCGAGCTCGATTCCCGAATCGTCCGCGAGCATCCACCGGTCGGCCGCGCCGGTGAGGCGACCGAAGCGTGCCTTGATCCACGCATTCTCGGCGTAGGTGAGTCCGTCCTCCTCGGGGTACTCGGCGGATCCGAGCAGGTCGAGCTCCCAATCCGGAAAGAGGAACGCAAGCTCCTCGAGCTTGTGCGGGTTTCCGCTGCAGACCGTGACGCGCACGCGCTTCAGTCGCGCGGCACGTCGATTGCTTCCTGCTGGAACACCTGCAGTTCCTCGATCCCGGTCGCGGCGAGGTCGAGCAGGCCGTCCAGCCGGTCGCGGTCGAACGGCACCTTCTCCGCCGTCGCCTGCACCTCGACGAAGAGGCCGTCGCCGGTCATGACGACGTTGAGGTCGACGTCTGCGTTCGAGTCTTCGGAGTAATCGAGGTCGAGCAGCGACTCGCCTTCGACCACACCGACAGAGACGGCCGCGACCGATCCGACGAGCGCCTTCGAGAGGCCGAAGCGGTCGAGCGCGCGTTGAGCTGCGACGTACGCGCCGGTGATCGCGGCACAGCGCGTCCCGCCGTCGGCCTGGAGCACGTCGCAGTCGAGATACACGGTGCGCTCGCCGAGCGCCTTGAAGTCGACAACGCCCCGGAGCGCTCGCCCGATGAGCCGCTGGATCTCGACGGTCCGACCGCCCTGCTTGCCGCGCGCGGCCTCACGATCGGTGCGCTCGCCCGTCGACGCCGGCAGCAGCGAGTACTCGGCCGTCATCCAACCCCGGCCCGAGCGGTGCAGCCAGCGAGGAACGCCGTCCTGCACCGAGGCAGTGCAGAGCACGCGCGTCTTTCCCTGCGACCACAGGACGACCCCGTGCGGTTGCTCGAGGAAGCTCGCGTCCGCGATCACCGGACGAAGCTGATCGGCCTTCCGCCCGTCATTTCTCGTCATGCAACAGCCTCCAGTTCGGCGATTTGAACCTGCTCGACCTCGCCGAGCGGCAACTGCAAGAAGCGCTCGCCGAGCGAGCGGAAGAGCATCGGGTCTCCGGTCGTCAGGAAGCGATAGCGACCCTCGCGGTCCGAGACGTTTTCGAATCCCTTGCGCGCGAGCGTCTCGGCGACCTCCCGCGCCGTCTCATCGGCCGAGAAGACGAGGGTCACATCGCGGCCGAACGCGCGCTGGAAGATCGGTCGCAGTAGCGGGTAATGCGTGCAACCGAGGATGACCGTGTCACAGCCCGCTTCCTTCAGGGGCGCCGCGTACTCGCGTACCGCGGCGACGAGCTCGTCGCTGTAGGTGTCGCCCACCTCGATCAGCGGCACGAGCTTCGGGCATGCGACCGCGGTGAGCTGAGCGCCCGCGTCGAGCGTGCGCACGAGTGACTCGTACCGCCCGCTCGCCACCGTCAGCTCGGTCGCGAGGAGCCCGATGCGCCGGTTTCGCGTCGCCTGCACTGCGGCGTGCGCCTCGGGAACGATCACCGAGACGACCGGCACGGTGAGCTCCTCCTGGAGGTCCGGCAGAGCAACAGACGTCGCCGTGTTGCACGCGACAACGACCATCTTCACCCCCTGAAGCTCGAGGTAGGCGCCGATCTCGTGCGCGAAACGACGCACCTCATCGCGGCCGCGCGGCCCGTAGGGCAAGCGCGCATGGTCGCCGAGGTACATGAAGTCCTCGTGCGGCATCGAGACCAGGCACTCGTGCAGGACGGTAAGACCGCCCACGCCCGAGTCGAAGACGCCGATCGGGCGCGTGTCGCTCATCGCGCGATTGTAGGTGCACCCGGCTACGCTTGATGGCGTGAGACGAGTCCTGACGGTGTGTGCGCTCGCCCTGCTATGGGCCGCGCCCGCGCAGGCATTCAGCAAGGTGACCGGCACGCAGACGATGAAGGACGGCACATCGATCGCCTACGACCTCTACGAGCCTGACGGCACCGCCCCCGCAGGCGGCTGGCCCGGAGTGATTGTGCTGCACGGGCTCGGCGGTTCCAAGGACGTCATGGCGCCGATCGCCCAGGTTTTCGTCTCGCAGGGCTATGCGGTGGTTGCGTACTCGGATCGCGGCTCGGGCACGTCGACCGGCAACCTCGAGCTCGCGGGGCCGAATGAGATCTCCGACGAAGCGGCGATGCTGAAGTTCTTCGAGGGTCTGCCCGAGGTGAGCGACACCAAGGTGGGCGCGTGGGGCATCTCCTACGGCGGCGGTCAGGTGTGGGACGGCCTCGCGTCGGGGATCCACTACGCCGCTGCCGAGACGGTCGAGACCTGGACCGACCTCTACTCCGCGCTCTGGCCACAGGACGTCGCCAAGTCGGGCATCGTCCTCGGGTTCGCGAAGGCGGTCGAATCGCGGTCACCGCTGATCGCCGCGGCCGAGAACGACGCAATCCACTCGACGAACCTCGCGTCGATCAGGGCGCTAACAGCCCCCCGATCGTCGTTCGGCGCGCTTCATTCGGTGTCGACACCGGTCTACATGTTCCAGGGGCGGCTCGACTACGCGTTCGACGTGACGCAGGCAGAAAACGGATACCTCCGCGTCACCGGCCCGAAGCACCTCTACATCGGCCAGTTCGGGCACACTCCGTCGGACTTCCCAGGCCCTGATTTCGCCTACGTGATGGCGCAGGGCGTCGCGTGGTTCGACCACTACCTCAAGGGCGCGCCGAACGGCATCGAGAAGTCGAAACCCGTGACGATTGCGGCCGCGACCGGTGCGAAGCGCGTGTCCTATGGCGCCATCCCGAAGACAAAAGTGGTCGGCGTCGGATTTCGCGGCACTGCCATGCGGCGCACCGGCCCGAGGTTCCAGGGCAAGCTCGAGACGTTCGGCGTCTCGACACTCCGCGTGCAAGTACGGAAGCTCTCGCACTACCCGCGCCTCGTCGTTGTCGTCATGGCGGGCAATCGCGTCATCACCCACGGCGGGATCGTGCCGAGGGCCGGTTTGAATACGATCCGCCTCGCCAACTACGTGCAGTACCTGCCGAAGGGCACGCGGCTCTCGCTCGTCTTCGGCGACGCGTCCGGGAGCGGCGATGTGGCCTATCTCGGCTTCGGCGATTCGGGCTCGATCTCGCTCGGGCCGGCGTTCCTCAACCTTCAGACGCTCGCCACACCCATCAGCGGATGACGCGCGCGCTGCTCGTCGCGTTCGCCGCGTGCTGCATCGCCCCGGTTGCACTCGCGAGCAGCACGCCGGGGGTGTCGTCGAGCACGATCACGATCGGCGGCACCGTGCCGATCACAGGCCCGGCCGCCCTGTTCGCGTCGGTCGGCAGCGGCGCCAGCGCGTACTTCTCCTACGTCAACGCGCACGGCGGCGTGAACGGCCGCAAGATCAAGTACGTCTACCTCGACGATGCGTACGACCCGGCAAAGACCGTAGAGCTGACACGCCAGCTCGTCGAGCAGAAGCACGTCTTCGCGATCTTCAACAGCGTCGGCACCGACAACAACCTCGCGATCCGCGACTACCTGAACGCCGCGAAAGTACCGCAGCTCTTCGGCGGCACAGGCGCAGCGAAGATCGGAGACGGCTTCAAGAGCGACCCCTGGACGATGGGCTACCTCCCGAGCTTCCGCGCCGAAGGCGTGATCTACGGGCGCTCGATTGCGGCGGCACTAAACCCCAAGGTCGCCGTGCTCTACGAGGACTCCGACTTCGGCAAGGACCTGACCGCGGGCTTGAAGAAGGGCCTCGGTGCCAAGGCCGGATCGATCGTCGCCATGGAGGCATACCAGCCGACCGACACGTCGATCGACTCGCAGATGTCCACGTTGCACGCAACCGGAGCGAACGTCCTCGTCCTGAACGTGACGCCGCAGTACGCGATCCTCGCCTACCTCGCCGCGCACAAGTTCGGCTGGCATCCGAAGATCTACGTCAGCTCCGTCTGCATCTCGCCCAACGTGATGGACATCGTGCGTGCGAATGCCGCCGCCGAGGCGAACGGCTCGCTGTCGATCGCCTTTGTGAAGGATCCCACCGACAAGGTGTGGGCCAGGGATCCTGTGGTCGCTCGGTACCGCTCGATCCTCAAACGCTACGCGCCGGGCGCCAAGCCGGAAGACGTCTACAACTTCTACGGGATGAGCGTGGCATTCACGATGGTCGACGCGCTGAAGCGCGCCGGCAGGGACCTCACGCGTGCGAGTCTGCTCGCCGCGGCCACCCATCTGACCGAGGTCAACCCATTCATGCGGCCCGGGATCAAGATCATCACGACTCCATCCGACTACTACCCGATCTCGAAAGCGCAGCTTCTGCGCTACGACCGCACCCACTGGGTCGCCGCCGCGCCGCTTGCTTCCGCACGCGGCTGACGTCCGAGAAGTAAGGTCTTTGTGGATCGCGTTTGCGACCGAATTCGAACGGTCAGATTTGAACCCGGCCCCCCGGCCCATCGACTGACCACACCGTCGGTACCAATGAGGAAGGGACACCAATGAGAAGGACTTATCGCTTCGCGCTTCTCGCCGTCGCGGCACTTGCCACGCTCGGCTTCGCGAGCTCCGCATTCGCGTCGTTCGCACCCAAGCTCGTCGTCTCGGGCTCGACGCCCCAGGCGGCGGGCAGCGGCGGGGCAGTACGCCTGGGCGTCGTCGCCCAAAACGCGGACGATCCGACCGCAAGGGTTCAGATCTACATCCCGTCGGGCTATCAGGTTGCGACGGCTGCGCCCGGGACGAAGCTCGGCACCGTCACGGCGACCGCGTCCGCGGCCGACCTCGGTGGCGCAGTCCTGCCTCTCACCGGCGAGCTCGATGCGATCCCGCCGAACGCTGCCGCCGCCGCGCAGTGCGGCGTCACCCCAGCGCAGACGTGGGACCTGCATCTGACTGCTGCCGGGCAGACGCTCGACGTCCCGATCTACGTCGTCGCGGGCTCCGCGGCCGAGACGGCCGCCGGCTTCCAGACGAAACTCGTCGTCTGCCTGCCGCCGCCGGACGTGCCTGCCGGCACGCCTGGCCGTGCCACCTTCGGCGCGAAGCTCCTCTCGGCGCAGTTCGACGCGTCTGCGATCACGCAACCCGTCGCGACCGGCGACTACCGCTGGACGTCGCTGTGGACGCCGTACAACCCCGGCAAGGGCACCGCGAACGCGCCGGGCACGGTCGAGACGCAGGCGATCCGGCACATCCCGACCCAGGTGAAGCAGACGGTCTCGAAGAAGAAGCTGACGACGTACCGGACGGTTCGCCGGAATGGCAAGAAGGTCAGGATCAAGGTCATTCGCACCCAGGTGAAGTTCTCGGCGACCGCCGACGCGAACGGCGCCGCACCGTCGAGCGCCGCGATCACGACCACCGCCGCCGGCAAGAAGGTCGGCGGGGCCTCCGGCTCGTTCATCCTCGCCGCCGGCAAGTCGGCGACGGTGACTGCCACCGCACTCGTGAACCATGGCGCGTCGGTTCCGACCGGTCAAGCCGCCACCGCGGCCGACCTCTACTATGCCGACCTCGGCGCAGCGGCATGCACGAAGACCACCATCTTCGGTGGCCTCCCGTGCGTCGATGCGACCGTCGGTGGCGAGACGATCAAGGCCTCGCAGGTCGTGGTCGGCTACAAGCGCTAGCACGCAGCACGCATGCGCACGAAGAGGGGCCCCGAGCGGGCCCCTCTTCGTATGCTGGGAGCGTGGCTGCGCTCGTTCGCATCGGCACCTGCTCGTGGGCCGACGACTCGCTCTCGAAGCACTGGTATCCGCAGGGCACCCCGCCCAGGGAGCGGCTCGCGTACTACGCAGAGCGATTCTCGACCGTCGAGGTCGACTCGACCTACTACCGCGTACCGGACGAGAAGATGGTGCGCGGTTGGGCCGAGCGGACGCCTGAGGGATTCGTGATGCACGTCAAGGCGTTCGGGTTGATGACGCGCCACCCGGTAAGACTCGAGCAGGTACCACCCGACCTGCGCGCGGGCCTGCCGGTCGACGCGCGCGGGAGGGTCGACCGGCCGCCGCGCGAGCAGCGCGCCGAGGTGTTCCGCGAGTTCCTCGGAGCGCTGGAGCCCTTGCGCGCCGCAGGCAAACTCGGCGGCCTGCTCTTTCAGATGCCGCCGTACGTCGTGTGGAAACCGTCGTCACTCGATTACCTGGAGTGGGCGAACGACCAACTCGGCGATGACGTGATGCTCTTCGAGCCGCGGCATCGGTCGTGGTTCTCCGAGGAGATTCGCGACGAATTGCTGCGCTGGCTCGAGGATCGCCGCATCGCCTGGGTCGTTGTCGACGCGCCGAAGGTCGACGCGGGCAACGTGCCTGCAACGATGGTCGCCGTGACCTCGCCGATCTCCTACGTGCGGTTTCATGGTCGGAACGCTGGAACCTGGAACGTGCGCGGTGGGTCGGCCGCGCAGCGCTTCGATCATCTTTACACCGAGGAAGAGCTTCGCGAGTGGGTCAGCCCGCTGCGCGAGCTCGCGAACGCGTCGGATGAGTCGTACGCGTTCTTCAACAACAACAACCAGACCGATGGCGTCGCGCAGGCGCCGGCGGGCGCGCAGCTTCTGCGCAAGCTGCTGGACGCAGAGAAGATCCCCACCGCCTGATGCATGTGCTCGCAGTGATCCACGGCCCGCTCGTCCGGCCCGAGCTCTTCGGCGACGTCGTCGCGGCCGAAGGCCACGAGCTCACGGAGTGGGACATCCGCCTCCAGGGCGCCCCGCCCGACAGCGCTGATGCGGTGATGGTGTTCGGGGGGGATCAGAACGTCGGCGAAGAGCTCGAGCACCCCTGGCTTCGGGAGGAATACAGCGCGCTTCTGCGTTGGGTCGAGGAGCGAAGGCCGCTGCTCTGCGTCTGTCTCGGCGCCCAGACGCTCGCTCACGCGCTCGGCGCGGAAGTCCAGCCGGTCGGAACCGTCCTCGCCGGGTTCTACGACACCGAGCTGACCGATGCGGGCGCCGCTGATCCCGTCCTCGGCGTGCTGCCGCGGCGGTTCGAGGCGCTGAACGCGAACGGCTTCGGCTTCGAGGTGCCTGACGGAGCCGTGACGCTCGCGCACGGCCCGACGCCGCAGGCATTCCGGGTGGACGCGTCGGCGTGGGCCGTACAGTTCCATCCCGAGGTGCGGCGCGACCAGGTGCTGCAATGGTTCTCGGAGGACGAGGCTGAGCTTCCTCGGTCGCTCGATGAGATCGCGGCCGAGCTCGATGAGAAGCTCGCTACCTGGCAGGAGCACGGCCGGGCGCTCTGCCGCGCGTTCCTCGCAACCGCCGCCGAGAGCTAAAAGCTCGTGTGAAATGCCAGCACGCCGGCCGGTGCCGGAAATGCGGTGCCAGGCACCGTTACGGGAACGTGACGATTCGTCCACATCCTCGCGCTCGCTCTGGCGCTGAGGCAGAATGCAAGCTCGGGCGGGAGCCCGCGACCGGTGCCAGGCACCGTGTCGAGAGTGATGCCGGCGCGCGGGTGGGATGCCCGAGGACGGGCCGGGGCCTAGGTCTCGATCGGAAGGTCGGCGTGGCGGGACCATTCGTGCCACGAACCGGCGTAGTTGCGCGCGTCGTATCCGAATTCGCGCAACATCTGCGTCGCGATCTCCGACCGCGAGCCGCTGTGGCAATACGCGACGATCTCGCCGCCGTAGCCGATGCCAATCGCCGCTTCGATCTGCTCCCGCTCGAGCTGCATGAGCCGATAGATGTCGACATTGCGCGCGCCCGGGATGTGACCCTGGCGCGGGTCACAAGGCTTGCCGGCCGTGCCGTCGTATTCCCCCTGCGTGCGAACGTCGACGAGGGCCACCTCGCCGAGCCGTGCCGTGAGCTCATCGATCGCAATCTCGGTCACAAGCTGCTCACGACCGCCACCTCC
Organism: Gaiellales bacterium; assembly: GCA_038328165.1. Taxonomy (GTDB): domain Bacteria; phylum Actinomycetota; class Thermoleophilia; order Gaiellales; family Gaiellaceae; genus PALSA-600. The sequence continues at coordinate 57,252 of JBBQLT010000008.1, read as the reverse complement.
GCCGCGACCGAGGGGCGCTGCTCGAGGCCGTCGAGCCACGCGGCGAGTCGCTGGGGGAGCTCGACACCGAGCATGTCGCGCGCGCGAATCACCCAAGGCACGTAAGCGACGTCGGCATAGAGACTCTGGCCGAGTTCCAGCGCGTCGAGCTTCTCCACGAGCAAGCTCGACTCACCACGGCGGAACGCGTAGTAGTCATCGCCGAGGTTGTCGTCGAACCGATGGACTGCGAGCCTTGCGTTTGCGCGACCGACCGCGTCGGCGGGCAGCAGTCGGTGCTCCGGGTAACGCTCCTCGAGGTACTCCATGATCACGAGCGACTCGGGCAGGACGAAGCTGTCGTCCAGCACCGGCACGCGCCCGTTCGGGTTGAGGTTGTAGATCCAGGCTGGGCGGTCGCGAAGGTCGATCTCGATAGTTTCCGGCACAAGGCCCTTCTCGGCCAGCGCGATGCGAACCCGCGCGCAGTATGGGCATCTCGGCGCGTCGTACAGTTTCACGAAGCTCACGGCTCCAGGCCCATGAGCCGTGCGATCTCCTCGTACAAGTCGCGCGCGGGCGGGAGATCTGCAGGCGAAGCCGCAGTGTGTGCGACTCGCTTCACCTCGTCGCGGTCGGCGCCGGTGAGGCGCGCGACGAGCGTCGGGTTCGCCGCGAGCGCGAGCTCATCGCCCTTTGCCAGTGCGCCGTAGTACGTCGGGACAGAGAGGTACTCATCGACCATGCGTCCACGCTCGTACAGGCGGAAACGCACGACCGCCCCCTCGAGCGCAAGCGCGACCGTGACTGCGCCGAGCCGTTCTGAGAGCTCACGTGCAAACCTCCCGTGCGCCTCGCGGTCGCGGTCGAGCAGCGGGTCGGCGATGCGAATCCAGCTCTCATGGGTCGAGACGGCCGGCGCCTCGAGCTTCGGGATGAAGTGCGTGACGGCCCGCTCGACCGAGACGCCGTCGTCGGACTGCACGTGCGTGACCGCGCGAGACTCTCCGACGGGTGACTGCTCGAGACGGAGGGCGAGTTCCTCGAGGGGCGACGACAGAAACTTCGCGCGCTCGACGAAACCGAGCCGGTGCCAGACCGCGATGGCCTCCTCGTTCTCCGTCAGCACATCGAGGCTGACGTTCGCGACTCCACGTTCGCGCGCGTCGCTCACGCACGCGGCGAGCAGTGCTTTAGTCACACCCTCTCGGCGCGCTCGCGGGCGCACGTAGACGAGCTGGATGTGGGCTCGCCGCCGAACGGGTGCCTCGGCGCGCGCAACCCCGACGACGCCGTCGTCGTCCTCGGCGAGGAACACCGAGCCACCGCGGAGATCAGCCAACGTGTCGGCCCACTCCTCCTCCCACGTCTCCGGAACGTAGCCGGGTGGTTCGCGAACCCCCGCCTCGAACTCCTCCCACAGCTCGCGCAGGATTGCCTTGTCAGCCTCGCTGGCACGCCGGATCGTCATGACGGCATGCTCAGCAATCCCGTCAACAGGTAGTGGGCCGAAAGGTTCTGAAACGGGTCGAGGCGGCGGCCGAGCTCGGTCACCTCGACACCGTAGAGAACGTTGGCCGCCTTGCGCAGCACGAGGTCACCCGCAGGCCATGCCCGCGGGCGCGCGAGGTGCCGCGCGAGGAACCATTCAGCGGTCCAGAGGCCAAGGCCACGCACGGCGGTCAGCCGGGCACGGATCTCACCGTCGTCGAAGGCAGCGAGCCCATCGAGGTCGAGATCGCTCCGCGCGAGGCCGATCACGTACTCGGCTTTCCGGCGCGAGAAGCCACACGCGAACAGCTCGTCTTCGTGCGCGCGCCCCAGGCGCTCGCGCGTTGGGAAGGCCCACGCCTCGCCGATCTGCACGCCGAAGCGCTCGACCATCCGGTTCCGCATCGCGACCGCCGAGAAGAGGGACACCTGCTGCGCGGTGATCGACGTGACAATCGACTCGAACGGCTCGGGCGAGAGCGGCGGGCGGAAGCCGCGCAGACGCGCAACGATCGGACAGAGCACGGGGTCATGTTCGGCCCAGTCGTAGAACGGCTGAAGCTCAAACGGCGCCCCGAGCAGCCTCGCGACGACAGGGCCCGTCTGGTCATCGAGCGGCTCGACGTCGACGCCGCCTGGCCGGGCGACGATCCGCACCTCGCGGCCGTCAACGGCTCGGTAGAGCGTCGAGTCCACAAGCCGATTCGCGAGGTCGGTCCCAAAGGCGCGAAAGCGACCGGTGGAAAGCTCGAAGTCGAATGGCTCAGGAAATCGCAGCAGCGACATCGAAGAGGGTCTCGTACGGTTCGTACGGCACGGCCTGCTCCTCGAGATACGCGGCGAGGCCGGTGCGCGCGAACACCCGGTCGGCCGCGAGCGACGCGCACCGGTCCGACCAACCGTCGCCGACGAAGACGAGCGGACGTCCGCTCGGCAGCGAGCGGCGCTTGCACTTGTCGCCGCACACCGGACAGAGGCCCTCGTCACGGAAGATCACGCGCCAACCATCCGAGCTCGGCTCCGCCCGGTTCGACCGAAGCTCCACCTCGACTCGTTCGCGCTCGAGGACCGGACGAATCAGCTGCTCGAGGCCGCTCGAGACGAGAACCGGCCGGAACTGCTCGACGAGCTCGTGGAAGCCCGGCCGCAGCTCGACATTCGCGACCGCCCAGGCCGCGGCGTCGTCCGGCGTCACGCGCAGAGTCGCGATCTCGGCGGTGAGCGCCTCACCGTAACTGCCGAACTTCTTCTGGAAGTCGCCGTCGTACACCGCCGGGTCGCCGAGAGCGTGGATCGCAGCCACGAGGGAGTCCTGAACGGTGCACGTCCCGTCCCAGTCCAGGGCCAGTTGCATGAGCTAGAAGTGTGACGTGACGCCGGCGGGGTCATCATCCGGTGTGCGAGAGTCGCCCGCCGTTGGATCTTCGGCCCACGAGTACATGTACTTGCCGTCGTCGAGATCGTGCGAGAGCTTCGTGAGCTTCAACGGGTGGAACGTGTCGCACATCACGGCGAGCTCGTGCGTCTCCGTCATGCCGAGAGACTTCTCGGCGAGCCCGGGTTGCGGGCCGTGCGGCAGGCCCGACGGATGCAGCGTGATCGATCCGAGCTCGATGCCCTTGCGCGACGAGAAGTTGCCATCGACGTAATAGAGCATCTCCTCGCTCTGGAGATTCGAGTGGTGATACGGAATGGGAATCGCTTCCGGGTCGAAGTCGAGCTTGCGCGGGCAGAACGAGCAGATGACGAAATTCGGTCCCGCGAACGTCTGGTGCGACGGCGGCGGCATGTGGATGCGCCCGGTGATCGGCTCGAAGTCGTGGATCGAGAAGGTCCACGGGTAGACATAGCCGTCCCAGCCGATCACGTCGAATGGGTGGTAGTCGACGACGTAGGTCTGATAGCCGTCACGCACGCGCACCTTCAGCGTGTGGTCGTCGCGGTCACGGTGCGTGTGCAGCTCGGTCGGCGGATGAATGTCGCGGTGGTAGTAGGGCGCGTGCTCCATCAACTGGCCGTGCTCGTTGCGGTAGCGCTTCGGGATCGTGATGAGACCCGGCGTCTCGAACACGAGGTGCCGCTGTTCTCCTTGCGGCGCGAAGCGATAGGTGGTACCCCGCGGCACGACGACATAGTCGCCCGGCTTGTACGGCAGGTCGCCGAACACCGTCTCGAGGGTGCCCGATCCCTCGTGCACGAAGATCACCTCGTCCCCCTCACCGTTGCGGAAGAAGTAGTCCATCTCCTCCGTGGGGCGGCAGAGCGATATCTCGACGTCTGCGTTCCACATCAGCAACTGACGCCCTCCGACCGCGTCGCCTCCGGGCTTCACGTCCCACGTCTTCAGATGTCGGTGCGCATGCGCAGCCGGCACCCATTCCTTCCGCTCAATCGGCTCGAACGAACCGACCTCCGTCACGCGGCAGGGCGACTGGAGGTGGTAGAGGATCGACTCCAAGCCGGAAAAGCCCTCGAAGCCCATCACCTCCTCGGTCAACAGCATCCCGTTGTCGCGGGCAACGATGTGACGCTTGCGCGGTAGTGCTCCGAGACGCTGGTAAAAAGGCATGCATGGAGGATATCGCCGCCCGCCTAGCCGCCGAAATCTTGACGTGGGCCGGCGTCTCGCAGCACGAGCTTCGCTTCGGCGGTGCGGAGTTCCGGTTGGGCAACCGCGAGCTCGGACATATCCACGCCGCCGGACGGGGACGGGCGGCCTGGGCCGACTTGCCGTTCACGAAGCGACTCCGCGAGATGCTGATCGAGACCGGCAGAGCGGCGCCTCACCGCTTCGGCGTCGCGGGATGGGTTTCTCGCGACCTCGACGACCCGGACGAGGTGATCGAGCTCTTCAGGCTCTCGTACGAGCGCGCGCAGGTGGCACAGGTCGTTCGCGCGTCACGCGAGCAGCTCGGCGAAGCGGTCGGCGGCGACATTCCCGCCGGAGATCACGATCCCCACTCGACCGCCTGAGACGTCGCCGGCCTGGAGAGCGGCGATACCGACCGCGCCGCTCGGCTCGACCACCAGCTTCAGACGTTCGAACGCGAACCGCATCGCTTCGACGATCTGCGCATCGCTCACCGTGACGACCTCGTCGACGAGGCGCGACCCGACCTCCCACGTGAGCTTCCCCGGAACGTGTGTCTGCAGGCCGTCGGCGATCGTGCGCGGGACGTCGATCGCGATCGGCTTGCCGGCCGCAAGCGACTGCTGCCAGTCGTTCCCGGCCTCGGGCTCGACGCCGACAACGCGTCCGACGCCCAGAGCCTTTGCGATCGTCGCGCAGCCCGTGATCAGGCCACCCCCGCCGACGGGAACAACGAGCACGTCAAGCGGCCCGGCGTCCTCGATCAGTTCGAGCGCGACGGTTCCCTGGCCGGCCATGATGAGCGGGTCGTCGTAGGGTCGGACGACCTCGAGCCCCCGCTCCTCGGCGAGTACTTCGGCCAGCCGTTCCCGGTCGTCGCGGTAGCGGTCGAAACTGATCACCTCGGCGCCGTAATCGCGCGTCGCTGCAAGCTTCGACGCCGGCGCGTCCTCGGGCATCAGGATCGTCGCCTTCGAGCCGAGCAGTCGGGCTGCGAGCGCCACGGCCTGTGCGTGGTTTCCCGACGAGTACGCGAGGACAGGCGTACCGTGTGCGAGGGACGAGATCTTGTTGTACGCGCCGCGGAACTTGAACGCCCCGGCGCGCTGGAGGCACTCGGGCTTGAGAAAAACACCGTCACCCAGTGTTCGTGATGTGACGACAGGCGTTCGGTGCGCGATGCCGTCGAGCACGCGCGCCGCGCTACGCACATCGTCGGGGCCGATCACCGGACCGTGTTCTGCAGCACGCCGATCCCCTCGATCTCGAGCTCGACCACGTCGCCGCGCTGCAGCCACCGGCCGTCGCCGTGCTCCAGGATGCAGCCAGAGCCGACCGTGCCGGAGCCCAGGATGTCACCGGGACGCAAGACCGTGTTACGCGCCGCCTGCTCGACGATCCGCTCCCAGGAGTGGTAGAGATCTCGCAGGTTGCCCCGCGATCGCTCCTCGCCGTTCACGCGAGCGACCATCTCACCCTCGCCACCATCGAACTCGTCGACGGTGACGAGCACCGGCCCGATCGAGGTCGCGAAATCCTTACCCTTCGCCGGCCCGAGCCCGACGCGCATCTCGGCGCGCTGGAGGTCGCGTGCCGACCAGTCGTTCAGCACGGTGAAGCCTGCGATCTTCCCCTCGACGCCGATCATCGCCGCGCACTCGAGCTCGTAGTCGAGCTCGCTCGTACCTTCGGGGTACGGCACCTCCGCGCCGGGGCCGTAAATGGCACCCGGGTTCGAGAAGTAGAAGACAGGAATCTCGTACCACTCCTTGGGCACCTCGGAGCCGCGGGCGGAGCGCACCGAGGCCACGTGCTGCTCGAAGGCCATGAAGTCACGCACGGTCGGCGGGTGCAGCACGGGGGGACGGAGGTCGACATCTGCAAGCGAGAACTCCGCGTGCTCGCGCGCAGACCCGCCGCCCGTGAAGAACGACTGCAGCGTCTGCGCTGCAAGCTGAATCACCTTGTCGCCCTCCACCCGGCCCGGCCAACCGCGTTCGAGCGCCAGTTCCTTCGGCGTGAACATGCAGAGCTTCATCGCGCGAGCTTAGCCCGGTGCGCGCGACTCACGGCTCGGTGTGGACGATCACGTCTGCGATGTCCGGCCGCTCGCGGCGAATCCGCTCTTCGATCTCGCTGGCCCGTGCGTGAGCAGCGGCGAGCGTGGTCCCGCCCTCGAGCGCGAGGGTCAGGAACGCGACGAGCCCGCGGGTGCTGCGCAAGAAGCGCAGCTCGCGCGGCTCACCACCGGTCGCATCGCGGACGATTCGGCGTACGGCCACCGCGTCTTCCGCGTCGACCTCGCGCGCCTCGCTCGACTCGGCGAGCGGCTCGAGATGCGTCTGCACGCCGGCGATCTCCGGCACGGCGACGCAGATCGCCGCTTCGAGGAGTTCAGCGATCTCGTGCGCTTCGACGAGCGACAAGTCGCCCGGAAGCTTCACGTGCAGCGACAGCTCGGTCCGCCCGTCAACGTCGACGAGCGTGAGGTTGTGCACCTCGCGCACACGCGGCACCCCAACCACGGCTGCGAGCGCACGCTCCCGTAGCCCCGCATCTTCGACGGGCTCAACGTGCACGACGACGTCCGCGCCCGGCAGTGCGCTTTCAACCGCGGCCTCGACTGCGTCTGCGACGGCGTGTCCCTGGCCGACGGCGGCGCCGGGCGAGACACCGATCACGACGTCGGTGAACTGGGTGCCACCGGCCTGGCGCATACGCAGGCGACGCAGCTCGATCGACGGCCGGAGGGCGGCGATCGCGGCGCGCGCTGCCGCCTCCGCGGCGGCCGGTGCCTTGTCCATGAGAACCTCGACGTTCCCTTTCATCAGCCGCGCCGAGGCTGTCAAGACGAGCACGCCGACGAAGAGCGCCGCAATTGGGTCGCCGTCCGGATGTCCCTGCCTCGCGAATGACAGCCCGATCAGCACCGCAAGAGAGCCGGCGAGATCGCTTGCGAAATGGAGGGCGTTCGACGCTAGCGCCGCGCTCCTGTATCTGCGGGACGTTCGCCACGAGACGACAGCGCGGCTCGCATCGATCGCGATCACGAGAAGAAGCACCGCGAACGCGTACCAGGCCGTGCGCACCTGTCCGTGGGTCACGCCCGTCAGGCGTTCGATCGCGCGGAACGAGATGAACACGGAGACAAGCGAGAGGAACCCGGCCTCGCCGAGCGCGGAGAGGTGCTCGGCTTTGCCGTGGCCGAACTGGTGGCCCATGTCGGCGGGCCGCGCCGCGACGCGGATCGCGAAGAACGTGAGGAGCGCGGCAACGAGGTCGGTTCCCGAGTGGGCCGCTTCCGAGATGAGGCCGAGGCTGTGGGTCGAAAGGCCGACACCGAGCTTAAGCAGCAGGAGCAGCGCAGCGGCGGCTACCGAGACGAGCGCAGAGCGGCGTTGCGGGCTCACCCCGCGCAGGCTATTGCGTCCGCTCGCCGAGCGACCGGGCCACGACATCCTGGCGCCGAGAAGAGAGCACGTCGGAAACGTGGATCAGAGGTTGCCGCGGAGCGCCTGTTCGCGCTCGATCGCTTCGAAGAGCGCCTTGAAGTTGCCGTCACCAAATCCGCGTGCGCCGTGTCGTTCGATCACCTCGAAGAAGAGGGTCGGCCGATCCTGCGCCGTCTTCGTAAAGATCTGAAGCAGGTATCCGTCGTCGTCGCGGTCTGCGAGGATGCGCAGCCGCTTCAGGTCATCCCAGCTCTCCTCGATGTCGCCGACGCGATCGGGCGTCTCTTCGTAGTACGCGTCGGGCGTTGTCAAGAAGATCACACCGCGTCGCTGTAACGTCTCGACAGCCTTCACGATGTTCGACGACTGCATGGCGATGTGCTGCACGCCCGGGCCCTGGTTGAACTCGAGGTACTCGTCGATCTGACTCTTACGCTTGCCTTCAGCGGGCTCGTTGATCGGGAACTTCACCTTGCCGCGACCGTCCGTCATCACCTTGCTCATCAAGGCGGAGTACTCGGTCGAGATGTCCTCGTCGCTGAAGTGGATCATCTCCGTCATCCCGAAGACCCGCTCGTAGTACTCGACCCACTCGTTCATATATCCGAGATCGACGTTGCCGACCACGTGATCGATCGAGAGAAGACCGACGACGTCACCGCTGCTGCCTGCCGACTCCTGCGCGACGTAGCCGGGGAGGTACGCACCCTCGTAGGCGGCGCGGTTGACAAACGTATGGACGACGTCGCCGTAGGTCGCGATCGTCGACAACTCGACCCGACCAAACTCGTCCTCGACGATGGTCGGTTCGCACACGCCGCGCGCGCCGCGCTGCACCGCTTGCTCGTACGCTTGCGTCGCGTCGGGCACACGGAGAGCGATGTCCCTGACGCCGTCCCCGTGCTTCGCAGCATAATCGCCGATCTCATGACCGGGAGCCAGCGCGCTCGTGACGACCAGGCGAATCTCGTTCTGCTCGAGCACGTAGCTCGCACGGTCGCGAACACCCGTCTCCGGGCCCGCATACGCCGTGCGCCTGAAGCCGAATGCGTGCTCGTAGTAGAAGGCCGCTTGCTTTGCGTTCCCAACCCAGAGCTCGATGTGATCCCAGCCGTCGAGCGGCATGAAGTCGTCGGTCACGGCTCTGAGTCTACCCCTGCAGCGGCAGGAGCTCCCGCCGCTGCTTCCACCGCGGACACCTCGTCGAGCGAGCGGCGAAGCGGCTGCTCCTTCACCCAGAGGATCGCGATCACCCCGACACCCGCCGCGACGCACGCAGCGACGAGAAACGCCGGATGGATAGCGGCCGCGAGCTCGGAGCGCGCCGCGGGCGGCAGCTTGTGAATGCCGATGCCTTCCGTACCCCCGACCCCGCTCGGAAGGCCATGGTTGACGATCGCACCCATCACCGTCACGCCGATCGTTGCGCCCATCTGCCGGGCGAACTGCGTCAGCGCGGTCGCGGAACCGATGTGAGCGCGGGACACCGCGTTCTGAACCGAGAGCACGAACACTTGCATCATCGACCCGATCCCGATTCCGGCGATGACCATGTTCCGCGCTGCCTGAGCATTGGTCGTCGTCACCGTCATGCGCCAGAGCAACACCATTCCGAGCGTCAGTACCACCGGGCCGAGGATCGCGTTCCACCGGTAGCGACCGGTTCGCGACACGAGTTGCCCGGTCACGAGCGAGGTCGTTACGGCGCCGAGCATCAGGGGCGTCAAGACAACGCCCGACGACGTCGCCGACGTACCGATGACGCCCTGTACGAAAAGTGGGACGTACGAGATCGTTCCGAACATCGCCATGCCGACAAGTGCCATGCACGCGACGCTCCCCGCGACAATCGGGTTCCGCAGGATCTCGAACGGGAGGATCGGCTCGACTGCCCGGCGTTCGACGAACGCGAACGTCACGAGCAGCAACACAGCGAGCCCGAGCGCCCCGAGGACATGACCGCTCGACCAGCCGTACTGCTTCCCGCCCCACACGAGCCCCATCAAGAGTGACGCGACGCCGCCGGCCAGCACGCCCGCGCCGAGCCAATCGATCGCATGGCGTGCCTGCGGAGCGCGTCGCGGCATCGTCAGCGAGACAACGACGAGCGCGACTCCGCCCACCGGGAGGTTCACGAAGAAGATCCAGCGCCAGCTCGCGTTGTCGACGATAAAGCCGCCGATCGCCGGCCCCGCAATCGACGACGCAGCAAAGACGGCGCCGATCAGCCCTTGCCAGCGTCCGCGATCGCGCGGCGGAACAATGTTGCCGATCACCGCGAGCGAGAGCGGGAACAAGCCGCCGGCGCCGATTCCCTGCAAGGCACGGAAAACAACGAGCTGGGTCATCGTCGTTGCGATCCCGCAGAGCGCGGAGCCGAGCAGAAAGACGACGATCGCGAAGAGGAACAGATTCTTACGCCCGTAGACGTCTCCGAGCTTCCCGTACAGCGGCACCGTGACGGTCGAGGTGAGCATGTAGGCGGTGAACACCCAGGAGTACTGCGTGATTCCGCCGAGGTCGCTGACGATACGGGGCAGCGCGGTCGCCACAATCGTCTGGTCGAGCGCGGCCAGCAGCAGCGTCGCCATGAGCCCGGCATAGATCGCGAGGATCCGGCCGATCGTGAAGTTGTAGCCCGGCGGTTGCCGCGCGAGCCGTGAGCGCACGTTCATCTCTAAAGGTTAACCACGTTAATCACCGACGGGCTGGGGTGACCGGCGGCGTGCGCGCTCGAGCAGGATGCCGCCACCGATGGCAGCGCCACCGACGATCTCCCAGCGGTTCAGATGCTCCCCCAGGATCAGGAGTGCGAAGAGGACGGCGAAGAACGGCTGCAGGTTCGCAAAGAGCGATGCGCGTCCGGGGCCGACCCGGTCGATCGCCGTGAACCAGAGGATGTTCGTGAGGAACAGCGGGCCGATCACTGCGTACCCGAACGCGACCCACTGCCACCACCCGAAATGAAAGCTCTGACGCGCCGTCTGCTCGATCCCGACCGCGGCAAGCGGCACCCAGCCGATGGCCAGCACGAGCGCGCTGATCCGGAAAGGCGAGTACCGCCGCATGAGCGGTGCGATGCTGACGGAATAGCCCGCCCAGGTTGCTGCCGTCACCACGGAGAGCAGGTCACCGCGTACGTGACCGGAGAAACCGCCGTTACCCGAGGCGACGAAGCCGACCCCGAGGAACGAAAGCACGGCCGCGGCCCAGAAGCGCCGTCCGAGCTGCTCCAGCCCCGCGAGCGTCGCGAAGATGCCGATGAAGATCGGCGTCGTGCCGAGGATGAGCGCGACGGTCGAGGCGCTCGTCGCATGCACTCCGTAGACGAAGCAGACCTGGTTGAGGAAGATCAGGGACGCGGCAAGCGCGACGAGCTTCGCGTCGGAGAGCTGGATCCGAAACGTCCGCTCGCGGGCGAACGTGAAGCACCAGAAGAGCGAGGTCGCCGCGCCGTATCGAATCGTCGAATACGCGAGGGGCTCGAAGCTGTCTTTCAGCAAGTACTTCGTCACGGTGATGTTGAGCGCCCAGAGGAGCACTGTGCCGAGGAGCATCAGATCGACAGGGCTCACTCGGCGCACGGCTGCCGAGCCTAGTACACCCATCTGCAAGTTCAGGCACGCGCCCCCCGGATCACGCACCGAACCTACGGACGGGTGCACTAGCGATACGCTTCGACGCGATGAGCGAGCCGACCCGCGACGACGTCGATGCCCTCGTCGGTCCGGCGACCCCGCATTTTGCGTTCCAGATCCGGGCGCGTATCCGCGAGCTCGTCGCCGAGCTGCCGATGAGCCACGAGGTTCGCCTCTACGCGGACGCGCAGATGGAGCGCCTCGAGCGTCTCGGACATGCGTCTTCGAAGGCTGACGAGGGTCCGCGAGAATCGGCGTTGCGGGCCGGATGGGACGAGATCCCCTCGTCCGCGCGTGCCGACGATCCGCTGCCGCGCCGGTCGTGAACGTCTACATCACGGGGGGCTCACGCGGCATCGGCCGCGCGATTGCGCTTCGCTTCGCGCGCGACGGCGCGGCGCGGGTCGCGATCGGCTACTTCCGCAGCGACAGCGCCGCCGAGCGGACGGCGGCCGATCTGCGCGACCTCGGCGCCGAGGCGACGCTCGTTCGCGGCAATGTCAGCTCTGAACGCGTGCTCGAAGAAGTCGTGGCCCTCGGCCCGCTCGATGTGCTGGTGCACAACGCCGCGAGCGGTGTCAGCGTTCCCGCACTCGAAGCGACGACAAAGCACTGGGACTGGACGGTCAACACGAACGCGCGTGCGCTCCTGCAGCTCGCGCAAGCCGCGGCGCCGCAAATGCCGGCCGGTTCGTCGATCGTCGCGATCTCGTCGCTGGGCGCACAGCGGGTGCTCGAGAACTACACGCTCGTCGGGACGTCGAAGGCAGCCCTCGAGTCGCTCGTGCGGTACCTCGCGGTCGAGCTCGCGCCGCGGATTCGCGTCAACGCCGTCTCGGGCGGCGTCGTCGCGACCGACGCGCTCGAGGCCTTCCCGAACCGCGCTGAGATGCTGGCGGCGGGCGCCGCGAACCCGGTCGGTCGCCTTGTCAGCCCCGACGACATCGCCGGAGCCGTTGCCTTCCTCTGCTCGCCGGACGCAGACATGATCCGCGGCCAGACCCTGGTGGTCGACGGCGGGTTCTCGCTCCGAGCGTAAGTGCCGCGCTCGGAGCACGACCGGCGCTGCCCGCACGAAGTGCACCGGCGCCGGCACGACTCCCACGGCCTCGCCCTCGGCATGGCTGACGAGTTGCTCTTCCCGCTCAGACGGCTCACCGAGGTTCGCCTCCTCGACCCGTCGAAGACCTCGACGAACGACCCGGCGACCGCCGCGGCACCGAAGCGCCCGTCCCGAGATCGTCCGACTTCCGCGCCGCGCAGGCTGAAGACACACTCCGGTAACGGTGCCTGGCACCGAAGCCGCTCCGAAAAACCCTGCTCGCCGCGACATGTGGAACGTCCGCCACACGGCCGTAACGGTGCCTGGCACCGGATTGAGCGGCACCGAATTGAACGCGCGCGCGAGGGATTGGAGCAGCCCGTCCGGCCTGCTCGGCTCGTCGCAACTGCGGTGCGATGATCGACGAGGAGAACGCGCCCGCCGGGGTCGTCGCCGGCCTGGAGCCGCCGTTAGCGACCGAAGATCCGGCCGACTGCGTCGGCGGTCACGTAGCCGGCGATCTTCGGGTTCTCCTGCAGTCGCCGAAGCGAGTACTCGTACCAGTACTGCCCGTACGGAACATAGACGCGCAACCGGTGGCCTTCTGCGACGAGCTCGTCGGCGCGGTCCGGACGGACTCCGAGCAGCATCTGAAACTCGTATCGGTCGCGAGCAACGCCCGCCTCGCGCAGGATCCGCAGCGCCTCGCCGATCAGATACTCGTCGTGCGTCGCGATCCCGACATAGCTGCCCTGCGCCACGAGTCGCTCGAGGCACCGCACGTAGTTGGCGCGCACGGCTTTAAATTCCTGAAAGGCCAAAGCCTCCGGCTCGACGTAGATGCCCTTGCAGAGCCGGACATTCTCGAGGCCCGCGAGATCGGCGAAGGTACGACGAAGATACGCCTGCAGAACGACTCCGACATTCGAGTGACCTCCCAGACGCAGCTCGCCATACAGCGCGAGCGTGCGATCGGTCGTTGACGAGTCCTCCATGTCGATCCGCACGAAGTTGCCGCGGGCAGCCGCGTCACGCACGATCGATCTGAGGTTGTCGCGGCAAAGATCCTCATCCAGGTCGAGCCCGAAACCGGTCACCTTCACCGAGACATTCGCATCGAGCCCGGTCTCGTCGATACGCGTGAGCACGTCGTGATACTGGCCCGCGATCGCGCGGGCCTGATCCGCGCTGGTGATCTCCTCGCCGAGCACGTCGACTGTCGCAAGCTTCCCTTTCGCATTCAGCCGCTCGACAACCCGAATCGCGTCGTCAAGCGACGCGCCCGCGATGTAGCGGGAGGAGAGCCGCTGCACGACGAGCTTCGGGACGACCGGCAGGAGCCGGACGATCGCGCGGTCGAGGAGAGCCACAGAGGGCTAACTCTCGCGCATGAACCCTTGGCGGGCGGCGCTCACGAGCGCCACTGCCTCGGGGAAGAGCAAGCGCATGGCGTCGCGCATTGCGACCGCCTGGGCGTCGGTCGGCCCGTCGAGCGCGATCTGCGAGAGCGCCGCGGCGGTCAGCTCGACCGCCGTATTGAGGGTCAACGTTGCGAACTGCTCACGCTGCGCCTCCTGGACGTTCTCCGCCTGCTGCTCCGCGAACTCGCGGAGACCACGCAGGAGATCTTCGGGGTCCCCCCCGAACGGAAATCCGAAGCCGCCGCTTTCCATGCCGCAAGGGTAGCGCGCTACGACAGCTCGAGCGCATAGTCGCGTTCGACGTCGCGTACGAAGTCGTCCACCGACCCACGGCCGGCCCGCAGCGCCTCGGAGAACGGCGAGCTCACGTTGCCGAGTGCCTGCTCGAGGGCAAGCGTTGCAGCGCCCACCTCGTCGAGATAGGTCGGGGTCGCGATTCGCGGTGGCGCCCCGATGATGCGCTCGAGCACGAGCGCCGCCTCTTCGGCCTCCTCGATTCCGGGAGGCTGCTCCACCATGCGCACTTGCGCGAGCTGCGAGCGGAGCTCTTCGAGATCGCCCCCACCGGCGAGGTCGGCCGTCAGCTCGCACATCGCGACGATGGAGGCGGTGTCGCGCACATCCTCGCGCGCCGTCACCGGCGCCGCAGATTCGTCGACCACCAGCCACCGCCGCGATTCGTCGCCCCCGAGTGCAACCAGGTAGTGCCGCCGCCCGCGGCCCGGCTCGGCAGCGAGCACGCCCGCAACGACACCGTGCGCAGCTGCCGAAACGGCGATCCGCTCGAGATCCTCGGCGAGGCCCATAGAGTCAAGGGTATGGATGCCGAGCAGCTCTTCGCACCGATCGGGCCGACCTACGACCGGTGGGGCTCGATCCTCTCGTTCGGGCAGGATCCGCGCTGGCGCCGCTTCCTCGTCGAGCGCACGGAGGCTGGGCCGACCGACACGGTGCTCGACGTCGCCACCGGCACGGCTGCCGTGGCCCTCGAGCTCGTGCGTCAGAAGGACTGCTTCGTCGTCGGCATCGACCAGAGCGCCGGCATGCTCGAGGCCGGCCGCAAGCGAGTCGAGCTCGCAGCCGCGACCCGCAAGGTGCGACTGCAGGAAGGCGACGCGAGAGACCTGCCGTTCGAGGACGGTCAGTTTGACGCGCTCACGTTCACCTACCTGCTGCGCTATGTCGAGGATCCGCCCGCGGCCTTGCGAGAGCTCGCACGCGTCGTGAGACCCGGCGGCACCATCGCCGGGCTCGAGTTCGGGCTGCCGAGCGGGATTTGGCGTCCATTGTGGGAGCTGTGGGTACGGATCGGCCTACCCGGCGCCGGGCGCGCGATCGGCGGCGGCTGGCACGAGGTCGGCGAGTTCCTCGGGCCGTCGATCCGGCGGTACTACACCGACTGGCCGCTCCCTCGCCTGCTCCAGGCGTGGCGGGAGGCGGGGATCGAGGACGTGCGCGCGAAACGCCTGAGCGTCGGCGGCGGCGTTGTGACCTGGGGTCGCAAGACGGCGTGAGCGAAGGGACGGTCAGGCCGGCCTGGTACGCGCTTCGCGAGGGTGGCTGGCGCGATTGGGTGACGATCCTCCACCCTCCCTACACGTTGTGGCACCTCTCGTACGTCGCGGTCGGGGCCGGGCTCGCTCCGCGCTTCCACCTCGAACGACTGCTCTGGGGCCTGCTCGCGTTCTTCCTCGCGATGGGCATCGCCGCGCATGCATTCGATGAGCTCCAGAGCCGACCGCTCCGCACGCGTATCTCCTCGCCCACACTCCTCGTGACCGCCCTCCTCGCCCTCGGAGGCGCACTCGGCGTCGGCATCGCGGCGGCGAACGCGTGGGGCTGGTGGCTGCTCCCATTCGTCGCAGTCGGGGGTCTGCTCGTACCGGCCTACAACCTCGAGCTCTTCGGCGGCGTGCTCCATAACGACTGGGGCTTCGCGCTCGCCTGGGGGGCCTTTCCCGCGTTGACCGGGTGGTTCGTGGAGGCACAGACGATCAGGTTCGAGGCGCTCGCGGTGGCCGCCTACGCAGTCGCGCTGAGCCTCGCTCAACGCGCGCTGTCGACGCCCGTCCGCCGTGCCCGGCGACTGCAAGGAACGGTCGCGGGAGTCGAGGCGATCGAACGCACGTTGCGGGCGCTGACATGCGCTTCGGTCGCGCTGGCCGTCGCTCTTGTCGCGGCGCGCCTACGATGAACGGGTGACTGCTTCCGTCACCGTTGCCGTCGTGGCCGCCTGCCTGGCGGGGCTCGCCCTGGCTGGCTGCGTGCTCGCTCTGCGGAAGGTTCGCGACCAGGAGCAGCTACTTGCGCGAGAGATCGAGCGCGGGAAGAGCGAGTTCGATGCCGTAGTTGCGAGCGAAATCCAGCAGCGCTCGGAAGAGCTCGAGCGAACGCTCGCGCGCACGCGCGCCGAGTCGCTCTCGCAGCTCGCGGAAGAGGAACGGCGCATCGCGGACGAACGGCGCCGCGATGTCGCCGAACGGGAGCGGGACGCGACATTGAAGCTCGACAACCAGTTGCTCGCCGTACAGGCGGCGGTCGAACAGCGGGTCGCCGACTGGGCCGGCGACGTGGATCAGCTCAAGGCCGGCCTCGACACCGAGCTGAAACACATCGAGGCGCGGCACCGGCAACTGATGGTGGAGATCGGCGGCAAGCTCGCGCAGGACGCCGAAGGGCTCCAGGGTCAGATCGAGGATCAGCGGCAAACCGTCGCACGCCTACGTCAGGACATCGCGCAGGCCGCCGACGCGCTCGTCGAACAGTCGGCTCACGAGCTCGAGCAGCACGCCGCCGAGCGCCGCCGTGCACTCCACGAGTTGGCCGAGCGGCTGCGCAAGCGCGAGCTCGCCCTCCAGGAGCTCGTCGAGCGAGAGGGCAACGAAGCAGCGCAGCGCGTGCAGCTCGCGCTTGGCGATGTCGAGCGCCGCCAGGTCGAACAGCTGCAGCGACTCGTCACGCGCGAGACGACCCGGTACAGCGAGGCGGCTGCTGCGCAGTTCGACACCGCGATTCGCACCGCCCGCGAGGAAGCCGCACGACGACTGAGCCGCGAGCTCGACCTCGCCGTCGAACGATTCGCCCGCGAGGCCGAAGGCGTGCTCACCGAGCGGGTCAACCACGTCAGCGACGCCGCCGCCCAACGGGTCGAGGAGCGTCTGGCGCGCCTTCGTGCAGGGCTCGAGCGTCAGCGCGACGATGCCCTCCATTCGCTCGAGGAGCGCGCGCACCAGGTGGAGTCAGCGCTCAGGGAACGGCTGCACGAGATCGCAGCGGACGCCGAGTCCGAGCGCGGGATCATCGACGCACGCCTACACGAGCTCGCGCGGCGCCTCGACGAGATCACAGCCAAAACGTAAGGAAAGGTGTTTCCTCTCAAACTTTCGGGAGGAGGGTTCGTCTAGGACAGAGCGAAAAGGCGCAAACCATGCCACAGACGATCGAACATCCCCACTCAGAGCGCGAAAAGGTCGAATCGTGGCGTCTGCACGTGCTGATCGAGGCCGGCTACCCGCTGCCGCTCGCGGAGAAGCTCGCGCATTCCGAGGCCGACCTGCACCGCGCGGTCGAGTTGATCCGCGCCGGGTGCACGTTCGAAACGGCCGCAGAGATTCTCCTCTAGCCTCGGCCTCGTGAAGGTCGAGGCGACGGAAGTCGAGGGGCGGAAGGTCTATAGCGTCCGCGCGTTCAACGGCGGCATCTCGAGCTATCTGAGCAAGCTGCCGACGCTCTGGATCGAAGGCGAGATCACCGAACTGCGGCGACAGGAACGCTGGGCGTCCGTGTTCTTCACGCTGAAGGATCCCGAGGACGGCGCGTGCCTCTCCGCGCAGATGCCGCGGGGCCAGTTCGACGCGCTACAGCTTGGGCTGAGCGACGGCGAGCGCGTGCATGTCTTCGGGAGGCCCGAGCTGTACGCCCAGCGCGGCGAGCTGCGGCTGAAGGCACTGACGATCGAGCGGTACGGCGTCGGTGCGCACCTCGCCGCACTCGAGCGGCTGAAGCGCAAGCTCGCGACGGAAGGGCTCTTCGACGATGCCCGCAAGCGCCCGCTGCCGCGCTACCCAAGGCTGATCGGGCTCGTCACCGGAAACGACGCCGCCGCGAAACGCGACGTGCTGACTCACATCACCCAACGTTTCCCGCCGGCGAACGTGATCGTCGCCGAGACGTATGTCCAGGGACCTCGCGCGGTCGCGGCGATCTGCACCGCAATCGGAGACCTCTGCCGGCGCGGCGCGGACGTGATCGTGCTCGCGCGCGGCGGAGGCAGCTTCGAGGACCTGCTCCCGTTTTCGGACGAGCGAGTCGTGCGTGCTGTCGCCGGCTGCGACGTGCCGATCGTCTCGGCGGTGGGCCACGAGCAGGACACGCCCCTCTGCGACTTCGCGGCCGACGTTCGGGTCTCGACGCCGACCGCTGCAGCGCGCATCGTCGTCCCCGACCTCGGCGAATTGCGCGACCGGCTCGAGCGCACCCGCGGCAATCTGCACCGCGGAGCGCGCCAGGCTGCCGACCGGCATGCTCAACGCCTGGTCGCGGCTCGCGACCGACTGAGCCGCGCGCCCGTACTGGCACTCGAGCGCAAGCGCGCTCGACTCGACAACGCTCACGCTCGCCTCGGCGGGCTCTCGCCTCTCGCGACGCTCGACCGTGGCTATGCAATCGTGCGCCGGGGCGAGGCGGTGATCCGCTCGGCCGCGCAGGTCGCGACCGGCGAGACGTTGTCGGTTCGTGTCGCCGACGGAACCTTCCGGGTGACGGCCGAATGAGCGAGCCGACCTTCGAGGAAGCCCAGCGGGAGCTCGACTCGATCGTCGAACGCCTGGAGCGCGGCGATGCAGGCGTCGATGAGCTGACGCAGCTCTGGGAACGCGGCGAGGAGCTGTACCGGATCTGCTCCGAGAAACTCGAAGGCGTTCGCGGCAAGATCGAGGAGCTTGCTCGCCCTGGCGACACACCCGCCGAACCAGGTTAGGATCGGAGCGTAGGATCAGACCCATGGCCGCTCCCATCGAACTCCTCAAGCGCGTCCCGCTCTTTCAGGGCCTGGACGGCAAGCAGCTCGAGATGCTCTCGCGGAACTTCACCGAGCGCACCTTCAAGGCAGGCTCACCAATCACGAGCGAGGGTGCCGGGGGCGTGGGATTCTTCGTGATCGAAGACGGCGAAGCCGTCGTCTCGGTCGGGGGAGAAGCGCGTCGGACGCTTGGCTCCGGCGAATACTTCGGCGAAGTGGCGCTGATCGACGAAGGATCGCGGACTGCGACGATCGAGGCTAAGACCGACGTGAAAGCCCACGGGCTCACGCCATGGCAGTTCCGGCCCCTGGTCGAGGAGAACGCGTCGATCGCCTGGCCGCTGCTCGTCGCGCTAGCGCACCGCCTGCGCGAGATCGAGCACCGCTAAGCAATTCCAGATGCGAGTCGTGATCCTGGGCGCGGGCTTCGGTGGCCTGGAGCTCGCGACCAGCCTGTCGGAAGCGCGCGGCGAGGAGATCGCGGTCTCGCTGATCGACAAGGATGATGCATTCGTCTTCGGCTACTCGAAGCTGGATGTGATGTTCGGACGGACGACGCGCGACGCCGTTCGCCATCCCTACGCAGAGATCTCGAAGCCGGGCGTGCGCTTCCTGCAGGAGACGGTGACCGCGATCGATCCCCAGGCGCGCCGCGTGACCACGAGCGTCGGCGTTCACGATGCGGATGCCATCGTCGTCGCGCTCGGTGCAGACTACGACCTGGACGGCACTCCGGGTCTCGTGGAGGCGGGCAACGAGTTCTACTCGGTCGCGGGCGCGGAACGGCTGGCGGACGTGCTGCCGACCTTCTCGCGCGGCCGGGCGATCATCGGCGTTTGTGGGGCGCCGTTCAAATGCCCGCCTGCACCGAGCGAAGCTGCCTTGCTGCTGGACGAGTACTTGTCGGCCCGCGGTGTCCGCGATGCCTGCGAGATCGCGATCGTGCTCCCGTTCGGCACTCCGGTACCGCCGTCACCAGAGACCTCCGCGGCGCTCATCGAGGCGTTCGCAGCGCGCGGCATCGAATTCGTGGCCGGGCGGTGCGTCGCCTCGCTCGATCCACGCCGCAGCCTCGCCGTGCTCGATGACGGCACCGAAATGCCCTTGGACTTCCTTCTCGGTGTTCCGAAGCACCGTGCTCCTGACGTCGTCATCGCGAGCGGGTTGACCGAGAATGGGTATGTCCCTGTCAGTTCGGAGACGCTCGAGACAGGTTTCCCGGGCGTGTATGCCTTCGGGGACGTGGCCACCGTTGGCGTGCCGAAGGCAGGCGTCTTCGCAGAAGGTGCGGCGCGCGTCGTCGGCCGGGCACTGCTTGCCACGCTCGACGGCGGAGCCGCGCCCGCCGCCTACGACGGGCGCGGTTCCTGTTACATCGAGTTCGGCGGAGGGCGGGTCGGCCGTGTGGATATCGACTTCCTCACGGCACCGGAACCGACCGGCATCTTCCGAGCACCGTCCGACACTCTCGTCGCCGAGAAGCGCGAGTTCGGATCGAGCCGGGCTGCCCGCTGGTTCGGGCGCAACTAGCTAGAAGCCTCCCGCTCGAGCGCGACCTCGTACACATCGACGGAGACGCGACGCATGCTGCCGGCATCCGGCGGGCTCATGCCTTCGAGCGTCTCGGCGCCCTTTCGGAGCGCTTCCTCGGAGGCGAATCGCACGGCGACGACAACCCGTCCTGCTGCGCGGTCCGCAAGCACGGTGATCCGCTTTGCGGGGATGTCGGCGGGAGGGCCATCGTTCGAATCGATCTCTTTCACCAAAGCGTCGAGCGCTGCCTCGTCAGCCTCGAACGTCACCACGCGCGCGTACTCGGGCACAACGACCTCCTTCGTCAGAGTGTGATTCGGGCCGAAGGCCCAACCTACCCTGGCTGGGACGACGCCGCCGCGCTCCCGAGCTGGAGGATGAACCTACCCGGTCAGAGACAGCCCAAGCTCCTCGCCGAGTTGCACGAGATCCTCGGCGGCGAGCTCGCGCAGCCCCGAGAGGGAATGCGCTTCGAAGCCCTCGGCGACGATGCCACCGAAGAGCTCGCAGCGCACGCCGAGGCGTTCGCAGCGGCGTCGAACGATGCCGGGAGCTTTGCCCTCGAGCGTCGTCGCATCGACGGTCCCTTCGCCGGTAACGACGAGGTCGACCCCGTCGGCTCGCTCGTCGAAGCGGATCAGATCGAGCACGAGCTCGGCGCCGGGCACGAGCTCGCCGCCGAGCGCTGCGAGCGCCGCCCCAAGCCCCCCACCCGCACCGGCTCCGGGGAGGTCGCGGTACGGGGCGAGCTCCGACCGGGCGGCGAGCCGGCGCTCGAGCTCCTCGACACCGGCCGCGTCCGCGCCTTTCTGCCGACCGAACGCGCGCGCCGCACCACGTTCGCCGAGCAGCGGATTGCGAACGTCGCAGGCAACCCGAATCGGGACGTTCCGCAGCCAGGGAGCGGCGATCGCCTCCATCCCGGCGCCACCGTCAACCGTCGCCGTCCCTCCGACGCAGACGAGAAGCGATGCAGGCCCTGCACGGAGCGCGGCGAGCAGCAACTCGCCGAAGCCGCGCGTCGATGCTATGAGTGGATCGAGCTCGCCTGGGGCAAGGAGTGGCAGGCCAGAAGCGGCCGCCGACTCGACCACCGCGGTACCGTCGTCGAGCACGAGCCAACGCGCGGTCACCTGACGCCCGAGCGGATCGGAGACGACTGCCGTATGCCACTCACCTCCGAGAGCGGCGTGTAGCACGAGTGCGGTCCCCTCTCCACCGTCGGCGACGGGAGCCTCGTCCACCTCCAGCCCTTCGATCCGTCGCAGCCCCGTGCCGAGGAGCGTCGCGGCCTCGATCGGAGAAAGCACGCCTTTCAGGCTGGCGGGGCTTGCGAGCGCTCGCACCGGGAGCTACTGACGCTCGGCCGTCGCCAGCTTGCGATCCGCTTCGCGCTCTGCAGTATCGGACGGCCCGCGCTCGGCTTCGACCTGCTCGAAGGCCTTCAGCGTCGCGTACGACAATCCCTCACGCGCAAGGAAGATCAGGCCCACGCCAACGCCGACCGATGCTTCGATCATCTGGAGGCCGATTCCGAACGCAAAACCACTTGCATACCTGACCCCGTAATTCACGAGCGACGTCGCCACGGCGATCTGCACGACGCCGACGTTGCCCGGCCAGAACGGGAAAATCGTGACGACGTTGATGAGCACGAGAACGAGAGCGGCCGCCGCGAGCGGTTGGTAGATGTGAAACGCCCGCAGCGCGGTCCAGACGGCGAAGAGCTGACACGCCCATCCTGCAAACTGAAAGGCACCCGCGGTTGCGGCGGCGCGGGGCGACCGCATCACAGCAAGCCCCTCCCGGCCACGGGCGACCAGGAGACGCATACGGCCGAGCTCGTCGAACGCGCGGTTCTGCCTGCGCGCGAGGAGCCAGGCGACGAGAAACAGCGTGGCTCCGATCGCGAACACCGCGCCGATGGACCCGAGCGCCCAGGCGGGCAGCTTCGCGAAGACCACGACGAAGACGACGAGCGCAACAGCCGGAGGTAGATCGAACATGCGATGGGCGAAGACAGAGCCGACAAGGGTCGCCGTCGTTCCCTTGCGCCCCACGAGACGCCGTCGCAGAACTGCGACGCGGGCGAGCTCGCCGACGCGACCTGGCAGCACCGCGTTCGCAAACAACCCGACCGAGAACGCAGAGAACACGAGCGGGAACCGCGGATGGGGCGATGCGATCGACTGCTTGATCGCCACCTCCCAGGCGAGCGCGCGCATGATCACGGACAAGAGGTTGAGCCCGATCGCCGCAACGACCCACTCCCACCGGACAACGGTGAAGGCGTCTTGCACGAGGTGCCAGTCCGGCCCGTTGAAGATGAACAGCGCGATCGCACCGGCGAGCACGGGCAGCACGAGAAGCAACCGCCAGCGCTTGTCCCGGAGGTTCACGCCGTGACCTCGACGTACGTCGCCTCGAGGCGACGCGCAACGTCGTCCCAGGCGTAGTTCGCGACCGCGTGCGCGCGCGCCGCGCGGCCCATCTCGACGCGGCGCGGCTCATCCGAAAGGACGTCGATCACCGCATCGGCCAAGCCGTCGGGATCACTCGGTGGCACGAGCCGTGCGGCTTCGGGGATCGCAACCGCGGCGTAGCCCGGAATGTCGGAGGCGACCGACGGCGTGGCACACGCGAACGCCTCGGCGAGCACGAGGCCGAAGCTTTCGCCGCCCAGGGCGGGTGTCACTGAAAGCTTGGCCCGTTCGAGCTCGCGGGTTCGCACGTCATTCGTGACGATCCCGAGGACGTCGATGCCCGCTTCGTCGACGCGCAGTCGCGAATGCAGCAGCCGGTACTGAAGAGGGTCGGTGCCGATGATCCGTAAACGCGCTCCGGTCGCCTGGTGGATGCGCGGCCAGGCCCGGAGCAACATCGGGAGTCCCTTCCGCTGGTCGTGCCGCCCGACGAAGACGACCGTATGGTCGCGGCCGGCGGGATCGGCGTTCTCCGGGATGACGACGCCATTCGGGATCACGCGGTAGTCACCGGGCAGGAAACGGGCGGCGGTTTCCTCGGCCATCGGCGACACGGCGATCCGCGCGTCGATGCGATCCATGAGGAAGCCCCAGAAATGCAGAGCAGGCCCCATCCAGGCGAGATCGCCATGCGCGTGCCAGGTACCGACGAGCGGGCATTTGGCGTACGAAAGCGCCGCGACGCAGAGCGCTGGCGTCATCGGCTCGTGCACGTGCACCACGTCGAACTGCTCCTCGGCGAGCACGCGCCTCATACGGCCGATCGAACGTGGCGAGAGGACGATGTTCGGCAGCGACCCGTTGGCGGGGACGACGATCGAGCGGCCGAGAGGGATGATTCCCTCCGGCAGGTCGCCGTGGCGACCAGTGCGCGGATGCAACGCTCGCGTCAGCATCCCCGGTGGGTCATGGCCCATGAGGACCTTCACGTCGTGGCCGCGCCGCCGCAGCGCCGCGGACTGGTGCTCCGCGTGCTCAACCACGCCGCCCCAGTACGACCACGAGAACGGAACGACGATGCCGATCTTCATGCCGCGATCGCCGCGAACCAGCGCCCGAGACGCTCGGCGCCACGTTCGATCGTCTCGTCCGGGACGGCGAGCGAGAGCCGCATCCAACCGGTGCCGCTCGGTCCGAAGCCTTCGCCCGGAGCGACGACGACGCGTTCCTCCGCGAGCAGGCGCTCGGCGGAGAGTCCTTCCGGCAACCGCACCCACACGAAGAACGTCCCCTCGCACACGGGTGGCTCCGGTAGGACCGAGGCGATGATGTCGCGGCGTCGCTCGTACGCAGCCACGCGCTCGGCAACGGCATCCTGCGGCCCGGCGAGCGCTGCGATCGTCGCGGCCTGAAGCGGTACGAACATGCCCGTGCGAAGGTGGTCGTTGAAAAGATTGATGCGTTCCACGATCTCCGCGTTGCCCACGACGAAGCCGATGCGCCAGCCGGCCATGCCGTAGCTCTTCGACATCGAGAAAACCTCGACGCCGGCGTCTTTCGCACCAGCCGTGCCGAGAAAGCTTTCCGGCGCACGTCCGTCGTAGACGAGGTCGATGTAGGCCGCGTCGTGCACGACCCAGCCGCCCGTGCGCCGACTCCAACCCACGGCGTCATCGAAGACCCCCTCCGGCGCGCACACCGCGCAGGGGTTGGAGGGGTAGTTGAGGTAGAGCGCGGCGGCGTCGGACGCGGCGGCGAGGTCGGGCGACCAGCCGTGATCTGGTCGCAGCGCCACTGTCTCCATACGTGCGCCCGCCAACGCGGCTCCCGACGGATAGTCGGGGTAGTACGGATCCGGCACGAGCAGCGTGTCGCCTTCCTCGCACAGGGCGAGCGCGAGCTCGGCGAGCGCGGACTTCGCGCTCGGCACGAGGGCGACCTCGGACTCCGGGTCGACATCGGCGCCGTAGACATCGCGGTAACGCGCCGCGATTGCCTCCTTCGTCCGCGCGAGCCCGCGAATCGGTGCGTAACCGTGGACGCCTGGATCGAGAGCGGACGAGCGCAGCGCCTCGATCACGTGCGGGGGCGGCCCGACCTCGGGGTTCCCACGACCGAGGTCGAGAAGGGGCGGACCGGACTGCGCGGCCGCAGCCGCGACGCGGCCAAGCAGGGCGACGAAGTACTGCTCGGGCAGGCGCTCGAGGCGGTCGGGACGGGGGCGCACGAACATGATCGTATTTCGTAGCCGCCGCCTGCCGGTGAGCTCCTCCGCGCGATCGCCCGCGACTTCCC
The DNA here is from genome assembly GCA_038328165.1 of Gaiellales bacterium. Taxonomy (GTDB): domain Bacteria; phylum Actinomycetota; class Thermoleophilia; order Gaiellales; family Gaiellaceae; genus PALSA-600. Next base: position 32,368 of record JBBQLT010000008.1, on the reverse strand, counting down.
GTACATCGCCGCCGGCGCGCCCCTCGTCGTCGCGGGCTGCTTCCACCCGCGGCTGGATCTACAGTCGACGGTGTGAACCTGGTCGAGGCGCTCGCGGTCGGCATCGGGCCCCGTCCCGCGGGGAGCGACGCTGCCGTCCGCGCCGCCGAGATCGTGGCCGACGCATTTCGCGAACTCGGGCTTGTGCCGCGGTTCCAGGAGTTCGAGCTTGTCGGCTACGAGGCGGATGAGCCCGAGCTGGTGGTGGACGGCGAGCGTTGGCCGGCAGGGCCGTGTATGTATGCACACCCCTTCGACGGCGAAGGGACGGCGCGGTGGATCGGCGCGTCGCCGGCCCCGGTCGGCGACGGCACGCTGCCGAGCTTCGCGGTCGTCGACGACGACGGCTGTGAGCTCGCCCGCCTCCTGACGAGCCCGTTCTCGACCGGTGCTATCCCGTTCATGTCGTCGCATGCACACATCACCACACCGCCAACGGCGTTCATCTCGATCGTGGACTCGCGTCGGCTGACGGACGGACTGCACGTACGGTTGAAGGTCGGCGGCCGTTTCGTTCCGGGCCGGCGCGAGCGAAACGTGATCGCCGAGCTACCGGGCAAACGCAGCGAGCGTGTGCTCGTGACGGCGCACTACGACTCGGTGTGGCACGGGCCTGGCGCGATCGACAACGCAACGGGTGTCGAGGGCGTGCGGAGGATCGGCGAGGCGCTCGTCGGCCGCGAGCTGGAGCGCGGCGTGACACTCGTCGCGTTCGCCGCTGAGGAGATCAAGCTGACCGGGTCGCACTACTTCGTTGACGAGGCGAGACTCCGCGGCGAGCTCGACGCAATCATCGGCGTGGTCAACCTCGATTGCATCGCTCGCGGTGACAAGCTGAACATTCTCGCCTCGCCCGACGCGCTACTCGGGCGCGCAGTCGAGGCCGCGCGCGGCCTCGGGTTGCTCGACCGATACGCACTGGAGACGGGACCGGCGACGGGAGGAGTCGACTCGCACTGGTTCGCCGCGGCCGGTGTGCCCGCGGCGACCATCCTGCATTTCCCCTACGACGAGTACCACCTGCCGGCCGAGTCGCTCGAGCTCTGCGACCCGAACCTCATGGACGACGCCGTCGCGCTTGCCCAAGCGCTTGTGAAGTCGCAGATCGACTACCCGATCCCGCGCTAATCAAAGGCTCCCATGCCAGGCAGGCCCGCGGGTGGCGGTCCCGGCCGGCTGACCGGAAGTCCCGCGTCGGCCCATGCCCCGAAGCCGCCGACGACGTCACCCGTATCGCGACCGAGGTCGAGAAGCGTCGCCGCGGCGAGAACCGACGAGTAGCCGTGATCGCAGACGAGTATCGGCGGCACGGCAGCGAGGAGAGGGTTGCGCCACTCGCTCGTCGGGTCGCAACGCCACTCGAGCACAGTCCGAGGCACGTGCACGGATCGTGGGATCACGCCGTGACGCTCACGCGCCTCGGCCGAGCGGATGTCGACGAGAATCGCGCCACTCGGCGATCGCCACCGGTCGACCGTAACCGAGCGGGAACCGGCACGGGCTAGACTCGGCGTATGGTCGACGAGGGTCTTGCCGAGCTGCATACGCATCTCGGCGGCTCGGTCGCCACCGACATCATGTGGAGCCTTGCGCACGAGCAGGGCATCGCCCTCCCCACGCGCGACTACTGGGAGTTCGACCGGATGGTCACCGTCTCGGATCCTCGGGGCGTGGCGGATCTCGACTCACTCGACCGCATCTACCACCTGACCGAGCTGATCCAATCGTCGCCGCTCGCGGTCGAGCGGAGCGTGCACGCGGCGATCGGCGGTGCGTTCCGCTCGCAGCTGATCACAACACTCGAGTTGCGGTTCAATCCGATGAAGCGCAACCGCGGCGGCGAGCGCGACCTCGACCACATCATTCTCGCGGCGATCCGCGGGCTCGACCGCGCGTCCCTCGAATACCCTCAGGTACGTGCTGGGCTGATCCTGATGATGGACCGCACGTTCTCGGGCGAGCAGAACATGGTGATCGTCGAGAAGGCGGTCAAGTACAAGCCACGCGGCGTCGTCGGCGTCGATATCGCGGGGCCGCGGCCGGGTGGCGCACGCTACGACTACACACAGATCCGCGGACAGGTCGACCTCGCGCGCGACGCCGGTCTGGGAGTGACGATTCACGTCGGCGAGGAGGGCGGCAGGTACGGCGTCGAGGAGCTCGCCGAGGTGATCGAGTCGCTTCGGCCGGACCGGATCGGCCACGGCATCCTCGCGGCGCACGACCCCGACCTGATGGCGGCGCTGCGCGACGCGGAGATCACCCTCGAGATCTGCCCCACCTCGAACTTGCTCACGAAGGCACTCGCCGACGAAGAGGCGGTGCGAGTAACGTTCCGGGCGTTCGTCGAGCATGGTGTGCAGTTCACGATCGCAACCGACGGCCCCGAGATGATGCGCATCCACCTGCGCGATGAGCTCGAGATGCTCGAGCGCATCGGCGCCCTCGATGCCGACGAGTTGCGTGCGGCCAACGTGCGGGGCCATGAGGCGTCGTTCGTCGCGCGGCGTGCGCACGCCGCTGCCTGATCGGAGATACACCCTTCGGCCGATAGAGCCGGGGCGCTCGTCGCCGTAGCCTCGTCCACATGCAGGCACTACGAGATCCGTCAGGAATCACCTCACGGCAGCGGGAAGTCGTCGAACTGATCGCCCAGGGCTTGTCCAACGACGAGGTGGGCGTCGCCCTCGGCATCTCGCCGAGGACGGCGAAGGCGCACTGCGACGTGCTCCGCCGAAAGCTGGGTGTCCCCCGCAGGCGGCAGATTCCCATTGCGTTCCGCATGCTGACGGGCGAAGTCCCGCTGGCGAGCAAGCTGGCCTCGGCACGAGCCGAAGCCGGGGGCTGACGGCGACGAGGCGTCCGCGGCAAACCCTCGGCCGCGGGCGCCCAGCCCCTGTTCAACGGTTGTGGGAGGGCGTACCCTAGCCGCGAAGCTAGCGGCGCCTTTTTTGGAGGGGAATGTATGCGGGCGACGGAAAACAGTGAACAATCAAGTGTGACCCGACGGGAGCAACGCATTATTGAGCGCCCCCGTTTGATCAAGCTCCTAGACGAGTCGAACGCGAAAACCATCCTCCTCCTGGCGCCTGCGGGATACGGAAAGACGACTCTTGCTCGTCAATGGGCGAAAACCTTGCACCGGGTGATATGCGTCTCGGCCACACCGGCTCATCGCGACGTTGCGACATTCGCTGAAGACGTTGCTTTCGGAATCGACGAAATCGGTGGAAGTGCCCTGCGATTCATTACTGAATACGTCCGCGCGCTGAGCAACCCACAACGAGCCGCCCGGGACGTAGCTCTCAAACTGGCGGCGCGGATTGATTCGGCAGGAGCGCAGTGGATCGTCATCGACGATTACCAAGACCTCACTGAGTCGGCCGAGGTTGAAGAGCTAATTTCAATCCTCGAGGAACGCACAAACTCCCGATTCCTAGTCGCGTCCCGGTTACGGCCGCGATGGGCAACACCGCGCCGTGTGATCTATGCGGACGTGCTCGAACTCGGGCGAGAAGAGTTAGCGATGACGACTGCCGAGTGCGATCAAATGCTGCATCGCAAGCCGCATCACGCACGCGTGGCAGCGGAAGCCCGGGGATGGCCGGCGGTGCTTGGACTGATTGCAGCACTCGTGCTTCCCTCGCCACCGGAAGGCGCAATGCCGCACGCCCTCTATCAATACCTCGCAGAAGAGCTCTTTCAGGAGGCTCCGGAGCCGTTAAAGAATCACCTCCTATCCCTCGCTCTCGCGCCAGATTTCTCCCCAGCGAGCTTGCAGGCTCACCTGGGCGCCAATGCAAGTTCAGTGCTCGACCAAGCCCGCAATCTGGGTTTTCTGTCTGGAGAGGGAGAGGTCGAGCTTCATCCCCTTCTGCGAGAGTTCCTCTTGGCAAAGCTCACGGAGGAGCCTGGTGCGGAAGTGAGGGTTCGAAAGGCCGTCGCTTCCAACGTCGAGCGCTGCCATTGGGACAGAGCGCTCGAGCTGGTGCTTCGGTTCAATCTTCTTGACCTTGTCGATCCGATTCTGGACGCGTCTTTCAAGCCTCTCGTGAGAAGCGGGCGACTAGGATCCTTGTCGTCGTTTGCCGCCCGCGTGACTTCAGCGCCGATTCACCCACCGGCGGGTATTGATGTAGTCGAAGCCGAGGTAGCTCTTCGAGATGGGCAGCTTAATCTCGCGGTCGAGATTGCGACGAGAGCCCGAGAACGGCTGCCACGCGATCATGTCTTGCATTCACGTGTTGAAGCGATTCGCGGCCACGGAAGCTTTCTTCTCGCTTCCTTCTCTGACGCCGAGAGTTTCTTCGAGGGCGCCCTTGATTCGGCACTGGACGACAGGGATGAGGCTGAGGCTCTCCACGGTCTGGCGTTGTCAAAGATCTTCGGCGAGCGCGCCGGCGCGAACGACGCGGTCAAAGCTCTTGAGAATCGTCGCCATAAATCGCCTACGGACTTGGCCAGGTACGCGACCGCCGAACTGTCTCGGAGGCGGTTCTACGAGGGCCTTCGAGACCCACTGCCCCTCGACGAACCCGCTCGCATCCTGTCGCGCATTGAGGATCCTCGCGCGCGATCAGCACTAACGTACGCCGCGGCTTCCGCGTTAGCTCAAAGGGCAGACTACCGCGCGGCGAATGCGTGGCTTGAGTTGCTGCAAGATGACGTTCGTGCTTTTGGCTTGGAATTCGCGCATCCCTACGCTCATTGGACCGCCGCACAAGTACACATTGGTCTTCGCCAGTTCGGCGACGCCGAGCGCGCAATTCAAGCGGTAGAAGACTGCGCCACTCGCTAGCGTGAACGGAGGCACGAACTCAACGCACGTGTGCTCCGAGCTCGCCTCCTTATGCAGATCGGCGAAGCTGGACGGGCTGCTGAAACCGTCCACGCGGATGCCAACGTCGCGTTGATTCCGCATTGGAGAGGCGAATACTTGGCGACCCGCGCCCTTGCACTTGCGTGTTGCGAGCAATCGGAACAAGCACTGGTTTTTGCAGAAGAAGCGGAACGAGAGACCACCCTAGTCGAGGTTCGAGTGATGGCCGCGGCGACTCGCGCTGTCGTCGCGCTTCAACGTGGCGCGACTTCGGCGCCTTCGCTCTGCATACTTGCGGAGGAACTCAATGTTTGGGATCCCGTCGTATGTGCGGTGCGTTCGTGGCCTGCGTTAGCGACTGCGCTATCGGCCGATCCGCGGACACGAGGTTATCTCGAGACACTCTACGCCCGATCCAACGACCTCGCCCTTGCACGACGGGCGGGATTCCGAACGCGTACCACTCGGGCGGCGGCCGAGATTCTCTCACCGCGCGAGTTCGAAGTTCTCGGACTGATCACGAAGGGCCTTCGGAATCGCGAGATCGCAAAGGCGCTTTACATCTCGGAGTCGACGACCAAAGTTCACGTCCGGCATGTTCTAGAGAAGCTCGGCGCCCGCACACGCACGGAAGCCGCAGCTCGGTACGAACGTGTTCGGACTACAGGTTCGCAGCCTCTTTAAGGCGAGCCTCTGGTGTGGCAACCGTCATGGCCAATTCGAACCCGGGACCCCGAGCACACCGATAGTCCTCGTCTGCGCCGGCGAGGATCGCCTCGAATGCCGCGACGACTGTGGTGTCGAATTGACTCTCGACTGATTGGGCGAGTCGAAGCCTGGCGACCCGACTAGGCATTGCGTCGCGATATGGGCGATTGGATGTCATCGCGTTGTACGCATCTGCCACGGCGATGATTCTGGAAAGAAGTGGGATCTCCGATCCCGATACGCCATCTGGATATCCCTGCCCGTCTACTCGCTCGTGATGATGGCGAACGATTGCGGCGATCTCAGCGTAGGTATCGACGTTGGCGAGAATCCGCTCCCCGATTTCCGAGTGACGCTGCATTTCACGGCGTTCGTCAAGGGTTAGCGCGCCCGGCTTCTCGAGGAGTCCCGCTGGCAGACCAATCTTTCCAATATCGTGGACAAGGCCACACAAGTGCGCAAGTTCAGCTTGATCGTTGCCAAGAGCCATTCGAGTTGCGATGTCTCGGGCGTAAATGGCAACAGATGCGGAGTGGCCGGCGGTGTACTGATCACGGGCGTCGAGCGTTGCGATTAGGCCCTTTGCGAATGACAGGTTCGCGGCCCGAAGCAACTCATTGGCACCCTGCAGGTCGTCGGCCAAGCGCCGTTGGTCCTGATACATCAAGAACCAGCGCTGCGCTGCCAGAGCAGGCACGAAAAATAGCGGAAGCGTCCAAGGTGACAGGTCTCTGTAGGCGAGCGCTAGCACCGCCACAGCAGAGCTGTACAGGGGCACCGACGCGAAAATCACGGGACCCGAGTCGCGAGCTGCTTCGATCCACTTTCCGTAGCCGCGAAGAGCAAAGGTCAGCGATGCAAACGCCGCATCAGCGACCTCGATCACGAGCGCTGCAGCCGTCGCAGCTACAACGGTTTCTCCTATTCCCCCGCCGATCGAGGCGGCCGCCAACGCGGCAGCTCCGGCAGCAAGGGCGCCGGTCAGCGAACGACTAAACAGATAAGTCAGTCGACCAGCCCATGGGTATGACATTCCGAGGGCCGACGCTCCAAAGACGAGCATTGCCGCAAGAGGGCCGAACAGAACTGCTGCGAAGATCGCAGGCAGAAGCGAAATTGAAACGTTTACGTTCTCTCGAAGGCGAATACGACCTCGCTCTCCATACGCCGCGACGATGGCCAATCCCGCAACGGCAGCCGGGTTTCCGAAGCCCTCGTGGAGCACAACGAGTGCGGCCGCTACGGCGGAGGCACTGACCAGGACCGCGAGAAAGTAGGCCAGGACAGGCCGCGTCAATCCGGCGAAATCTCGCCAGATCTTCGGAATGACTTGCGTATCCCCCAAAAGGGTTATAAGCTGCTCCTTGCCGTCAGTCCAACGTCATATGGGGGAAGTTCAATGAGCAAGTTCATGCGTTTCGTCCGCACCGCGAAAGTCGCGGGCGGGTTCTCTTCCTGGTAGGCTCGCGTAGTTAACTGGGCTTTCCGGTAGTGGGCGTCACCCGTTCAGGGGATTGTCCACAGGTGGTGGAAAACCTTCTTTGGAGCTTTTGAATGGGCCGCCTTCGGGCGGCCTATTCGTTTCATGCCTAGCTGATGAGGCCGCGGCGGAAGCCGACGGCAACCGCGTGGGCCCTGCTCCGGGCCTGGAGCTTCGCAAGGAGATGTCGAACATGGCTCTTCACCGTCTCTTCCGAGAGGAACAGGCGAACGCCGATCTCACGATTTACGAGGCCATCGCAGATCAGCTGGAGCACTTCGATCTCCCGCGCCGTCGGCTCCTGCTCGAGCTCCGGCATCGGGACATGAAATGGAATCACCTCGGCGACCGCGTCACGACGTGCAGCAACCGCTTCGAAGCGGCTCGAGTGCTCGTGATAACGGGTCAGGATGGCATTGCGCTGCGCAGCGTCCACGGCCAAGCTATCGGCCGCCTCGAATCCCAACTTTAGGAGCTTGGCACCCTTTCGAGGGAGGCCGCGACAACCCATTCGGCTCTGGCAGCCACTTCAGATGGGAGCGCGGCCGGCTCCGAGCAAACCGCCACGGCGAGCTTCCGGTCGACGAGCGCCACCTCGTGATAGACACGCGGCCACAGCTCACCCGTCTTGACGAGCACGTCCCGACCCGTGAGGCGGAAGTGAAGCTCGGAGTCCTGGGCAAGCGAGAGCGCCGTCAACGCTCGTTCCTCATCGATCGCAGCGAGTCCCCGGGCGAGGTCTCGCGCACAGGTCAGGTTCTCTTGGCCATCACTCATCATCAGCCGCTGCACCTGCGTCCGCTTGGCACCGAGCCGGCGGGCTTCCTCGTTGACCGCACCGAAGCCGAGTCGCCGCAGAAGAACGTTCGTCGCCGCGTTGTCAGAAAAGGCAAGCATCAGCAGTGCACAGTCCGCGAGGCTCAACGGCCCCGCGAGCAGATGGGCGACCGACCAGGCCGCAGGTGGCACCTCGACCCGCTCATTGGGGTCGAGACCCGACCGCCAGAAGGCGGAGGCGACGAAGAGCTTGATCGTCGACGCCGCTGGGACGACCCGCTCGCCACCCTCCTCGCGGCCGTCTGAGGCCGCCCATGTGATCACAACCGCACGAGCTTGCGCCGACGGGCTCGCAGGTCGTCCGGCTCGGGCTCCTCGAGCACGCCGATCCCGTCGTCGCGCCCCGTCGAGTGGAGGATCCGACCGTCGCCGAGCCAGAACGCGATGTGATCGGCGGCCGCGTTCGGCTCGCCGTAGGTGACGAGATCACCCGCCTCGGGCTCTACTACCTCGTTCCCTGCATCCTCCTGCTGGTCGGCATCGCGCGGCACGAGCCTTCCGAGCTGGCGGTAGGCCATGTGTACGAGCCCGGAGCAGTCGATCCCCTGCTCGGTGAGGCCGCCCCAGAGATAGCGAGTGCCGAGATAGGAGCGCGCGACTTCGACGGGCGTGCCCGCCGCGGCGGCGGGCAGCTCACCCTTGCCCTCTTCGATCGCCTCGTCGCGCACCCAGCCCGGGTAGTCGTAGGCCGTCACCACACGCGCCCAGCCGAGGATGCGCTGCTCCACGTGCAGCGGCTCGCCAAGCAACGCTTGCGTCACCTGCTCTGCGTCGTCGCGCGGCTCTCTGCGGACCGCCGCGACCTCGACGGCGCACCTCATGAGGCATGCCTGTCGACTTTTGCCTCCAGCATCCCCTTCACGCGCGGCCAATCGTCGTCCACGATCGCGTACCAGGCCGAGTCGCGAATCGAGTCAGGCAACTTCATGTGCTTGCGAAAGATTCCCTCGAAGGTCGCGCCGACGCCAAGAAGCGCGCCACGCACCCGCAGGTTCCGCGCGTCGGTCTTGAACTCCACGCGCATAGCGTTCCAGCGGTCGAACGCCTGCGCCAGCAGAAGGTACTTCGTCTCGATGTTCGCGCCCGTACCCCACTGCTCACGCTCGAGCCAGGTCCAGCCGATCTCGGCCCGCTTGTGAAACTCGTCGACGTTCAGGAACCGCGACGATCCGACGGGCTTGCCGGCGACGTGGACGACGAACGGCACCTCGGTCTCGGTCCCGAGCGCTAGGTCGAACCACCCGTCGAAGCCGAGCGTGTACATGTTCGTGAAGCGGTGGATCTCCGGATCGCGCTCTGCCGCCTCACGCAGCCCCTCACGGTGGAGCTCCTCGATCGGCTCGACCCGCACGATGCGACCCTCGAGCGGTCCGTCGGGGCGGAGGGTCGGCGGTTGAGGGCGATGCACGATGCTCAGTATTGCCGCACGAGAATCGGCGCGGCACTAGATTTCATAAGGGCATGACGAACCCGCCCGAGTTCCAGGTCTCTTCCGGCGGTGCGATCGCGCTACAACCTGTCGCCGTCGCGCGCAAATCGCCGTCGCGACTCTTCTGGGAACGCTTCAAACAGGACAAGGCCGCGCTCGGAGGCGGGGTCGTGATCATTCTCCTCGTCCTCATCGCGATCTTCGGCGGCCCGCTCGCGGAGCAGCTCACCGGCCACCCCCAGAACACGACCTACAGCCAGATGACCGACGCCTACGGCGTGCCGCTTGGGCCGAACTCGCACTTCTGGTTCGGGGCCGACGCCGCCGGGCGAGACCTCTTTGTGCGCACGATGTACGGAGCGCGCACATCGCTCTTCGTCGGCATCGTCGCCTCCGGCTTCGCCGTGCTGATCGGCCTCGTCGTGGGCCTCGCCGCCGGCTTCTTCGGCGGCTTCATCGACACGATCCTCTCGCGCGCCTCCGACGTCCTGCTCGCTGTGCCGCAGATCCTGATCGCGGTCGGAGTCGTCGCCGCCTGCTCGACGAACAAGAATGGCTGCTTGGGCGGATTGCTCCAACCAGGGATCACGGTCGTGATCGCGGTCATCACCATCTTCTCCTGGTCGTACATCGCGCGCATCGTGCGCGGCTACACGCTCTCACTGCGCGAGAAGGAATTTGTCGAGTCCGCACGGGCCGCCGGCGCCGGCAACGTGCGCATTCTCGCGACCGAGATCCTGCCGAACCTGATCGGGCCGCTGATCGTCTACTCCACCTTGCTGATCCCGACGAACATCCTCTTCGAGGCGGCGCTTTCATACCTCGGGCTCGGGGTGCCTGCCGATCAGGCATCGTGGGGCTCGATCCTCAGTGACGCCTCGGGGCTCTACGACGTCGCCTGGTGGCTCATGCTCTTCCCCGGCGCGTTCCTGATCATCACGACCCTCGCGTTCAACCTGCTCGGAGACGGCCTACGGGATGCCTTCGACGTCAGGTCCGAGCGGTGAGGCCAATCCCCCCAACCTCCGCACCCGACCACGGGTGGAAAGGAGAACGAAGCCCAACATGAGCAGACATATCCGCTCTGCGGTACTGCTTGCGGCGATCGCAGCATTCGCGCTGCTCGCAGCGGGGTGCGGCTCCAAGAAGTCGACCTCAGGCAGTACCACGACCACGAGCTCGGGCGGCAACAACTCCGCTGTCGGCACGGGCTCCTATGACAACGGCTCGACCACGAAGGGCGGCACGTACACGATCGGGTGGGAGCAGTCGTTCGGCTTCACGGACAACTTCGACCCGACGGGTGAGTACCTCGGCAACGCGTGGGGCTTGTACTCGAACCTCATGCTCCGCTCGCTCATCGGCTACAAGCACCAGCCCGGGGCCGCCGGCAACGAGCTGGTCGGCGACCTCGCAACGGCGGTGCCGACGCCGACCGAAAACGGCCTGACCTACACCTACAAGCTGCGCTCGGGGATCAAGTTCTCACCGCCTGTGAATCGCGCGGTGACGTCGAAGGACGTCGCGTTCGCGATGGACCGACTCGCTAGCAAGAACGACGGCGGCGAGTACGGCTTCTACTACACGGTGATCAAGGGCTGGGACGCCGTCACGAATGGAAAGGCGACCACGGTCTCCGGTATCTCGACGCCGGACAACTCGACGATCGTCTTCCATCTGACGAAGGCGGCCGGTGACTTCAACCTCCGCATGTCGATGCCCGCGACGGCGCCGATCCCGCCGGAAGTTGGGAAGTGCTTCGAGGGCAAGCCGGGCGACTACGGTCGCGACGTCGTCTCGAGCGGCCCGTACATGCTGCGCGGCGCAGACAAGGTGACGGCGAGCTGCGCTGCCCTGAAGCCGATGAGCGGCTATGACGGGGCAAACGGCAACCACATCGTCCTCGTCCGCAACCCGAACTACGACCAGTCGACCGACCAGTACCGGAAGAACTACCCGGACACGTTCAAGTTCGTCGTGAACTCGAACGCAGATGACATCTTCGCCAAGGTGCAGGCCGGCCAGTACGACGACGAGGTCTCGAGCCCGGCACCGAAGACGATCCGGCAGTACGCCACGGACTCGGCGCTGAAGCCGCGGATGATCCCGAACGTCGGCGACCGCGTGAACTACTTCATGATGAACCTGACGCAGCCGCCGTTCGACGATGTTCACGTCCGCAAGGCGATGAACTGGATCGTCGATAAGGCCGCGCTGCAGAAAGCATGGGGCGGCCCGATCCCGGGGGCGATCGCCGGGCACATCGTCCCGCCGGTGCTCTACAACAACGGCCTCGCCGAGTACGCCCCGTACTCGACGCCGAACAACGCCGGTGATCTCGCGAAGGCGCAGGCCGAGATCAAGCAGTCGAAGTACGACCCGGGCAAGACCGGCAAGTGCACTGCGTCGCCATGCAAGGGCGTGCTCACGGTCGCCGACACCCGCGGTGTCGACACCCGCATGATCCCGATCCTCGAGGCGGATGCCGCGAAGATCGGGCTCACACTCAAGGTGCGCTCGATCAACGGCGCGTACACGACGATCGGAACGCCGGCGAAGAACATCCCGTTGTCCGAGCGCCCGAGCTGGGGTAAGGACTACGCCGACCCGTACACGTTCTTCGCTGAACTGCTCGACTCCGGCGCGATCATCAAGTCGGGCAACTCGAACTTCTCGCTCGTCGGGCTGACGCCCGCGATCGCGAAGACGGTTGGAGCCACCGGCAGCATTACGAACGTGCCGTCGATCGACTCGGACATCAATGCATGTAGCGCGAAGCTCGCCCAGGACCGCACCGTGTGCTGGGAGAACCTCGACAAGAAGCTGATGACCGGGGTCGCCCCATGGGTGCCGTACCTCTGGCCGAACAACGTGTTCATCGTCGGCCCGAAGGTGACGCACTGGAACTACGACCAGTTCACAGACGGCCCGGCGTACTCGTCGGTTTCCGTCAAGGGTTAGCAACGCAAACGGGAGGGGGCGGGCGGGCACACCGCTCGCCCCCTCCCTGTATCTCGAGGAGACCGCCATGACCTTCTACATCGCACGCAGGCTCGTCTGGACGATCGTCGTCGTCGCGTGCGTGCTCGCAATCACGTTCGCGGTCTTCTACCTCCTACCCGCGGGCGACCCCGCACTCCGGTTCGCCGGGAAGAACCCGACCAACGCGGAACTCACCTTGATCCATCACCGGCTGGGGCTGGACAGGCCGTGGTACGTGCAGTTCTACAAGTTCTCGAAGAACTTCTTCCTCGGCGACAAGTTCGGCTGGCCCGGCCTCGGCTACACGTACGCCGGCCAGACGTCCGTCAAGTCGCTGATCATCGCCCGTGCACCGCGCACGCTCTTCCTCATCGCAGGCGCCTCGGTGCTCTGGTTGGTTCTCGGCGTCTCCGTGGGCGTGCTCTCCGCCGTGAGGAGACGTTCGCTCACCGACCGGCTCTCGATGGGGTTCGCGCTCTTCGGGATCTCGACACCGGTCTTCTGGCTCGGCTTGATGGCGCTTTACATCTTCTGGCGCCAGCTCGGCTGGACGGGCGGTAGCGGCTACGTCTCCCCAGCGGACAGCATCACTGGCTTCTTCTCACACATGATCCTGCCGTGGATCGTGCTCGCCTTGCTCTACGCCGCGTTCTACGCGCGAATGACGCGGAACAACCTGCTCGAGACGCTCGGTGAGGACTACATCCGAACCGCAAGAGCGAAGGGCCTGTCGGAGCGCAAGGTGATCTTCAAGCACGGACTGCGTGCGAGTCTGACCCCGATCGTAACGATGTTCGGGCTCGACATCGCCCTGCTCGTCGGTGGGGCGATCATCACCGAGTCGGTCTTCAACTTGCAAGGCCTCGGCTATCTCGCGATCAACAACGCGCTCCAGCAGGACCTTCCCGTCGTGCTCGGCGTCGTCCTGCTCGCCTCGGTGGCAGTCGCTCTCGCGAACCTGATCGTCGACGTCCTGTACGCATTCATCGATCCACGAGTGCGCTACGCGTGAGCCCCGGCGACGACCAGCGATTGCTCGACGTCCGCGGCCTGACCGTCCGGTTCCCGACCGCGGACGGTGTGGTCCAGGCGGTCAGCGACGTCACGTTCACGCTCAGCCGCGGGGAGACACTCGGCATCGTCGGTGAGTCCGGCTCGGGAAAGAGCGTCTCGAACCTCGCGATCATGGGCCTCCTGAACCGGCAGCGCACGGTGATCACGGGCGAGATCGACTTCCTCGGCCGCGAGTTGCTGACATTGCCGCCGCACGAGCTGCAACACATCCGCGGCAAGGACATCGCGATGGTCTTCCAGGATCCCTTCGCCTGCCTCCATCCGATGTACCGCGTCGGAACGCAGATTCAGGAGGCCGTGCTCGCACACGACGACATCAGCAAGAAGACGGCGTGGGCGCGCGCTGTGGAACTGCTCGGCCGCGTCGGCATCCCGAACGCGAAGGAGCGTGCGCGCGACTACCCGCATCAATACTCGGGAGGGATGCGCCAGCGCGCGATGATCGCGATGGCGCTCGTGCACAACCCGGCGATCCTGATCTGCGACGAGCCGACCACGGCGCTCGACGTGACGGTGCAGGCGCAGATCATCGAACTGATCGAGGACGTGAAGCGCGAGTTCGACATCGGCGTCATCCTCGTCACGCACGACCTCGGTGTCGTTGCCGAGATCGCGGACTCGGTGATGGTGATGTACGCGGGCAGGATCATGGAGTATGGCCCCGCCCGCAAGATCTTCGATCAGCCGCAGCACCCCTACGCGTGGGGCCTCCTCGACTCGATGCCCACGATCGAGAGGCGCCTCACCACGCTCGTTCCGATCGAGGGCTCGCCGCCGTCACTTCTCTCACCGCCGTCGGGGTGCCCGTTTCATCCGCGCTGCCCGTACCGCTTCGAGCCGTGCCCGATCGACCGGCCGCCGCTCCAGGCACCGACGCCCGAAGCACACCTCGACGCGTGCTGGCTGCCGTGGGACGACAAGGTTCGACAGGGCGGCGCACGCTCGATCGCGCGGCTCGGGGATGCCGCGTGAGCGCTACCGAGAATCTCGTCGAGCTCGACCACCTGACGAAGCGCTTCCAGGTGAAGCAGGGCGTGTTCGCACGCGGGAAGGTCGAGGTGCACGCGGTCGAGGATGTGTCGTTGACGGTGCGCAGAGGCGAGACGCTCGGCATCGTCGGCGAGTCCGGCTGTGGCAAGTCGACCACCGCACGACTGATCCTGCGGCTGCTCGACCCGACGAGCGGCACGGTCAACTTCGACGGCCGTGACATCTCCAGGCTCTCCCAGCGGGATCTTCGTCCGCTTCGGCGTGAGATGCAGATGATCTTTCAGGATCCGTACTCGTCGCTCAATCCGCGCAAGACGGTCGGTCAAATCGTCGGGCAGCCGTTCGCGATCCATGGACAGAAGAACGCGCGGACGCGGGTGCAAGAGCTGCTCGAGACGGTCGGCCTCAGCCCGGAGCATTACAACCGGTACCCGCATGAGTTCTCGGGCGGCCAGCGCCAGCGCATCGGCGTTGCGCGCGCACTTGCACTGTCGCCGAAGCTGATCGTCTGCGACGAGCCGGTCTCGGCGCTCGACGTCTCGATTCAGGCGCAGGTGCTGAACCTGCTGCGCAACCTGCAGCGGGACTTCAATCTCACCTACGTCTTCATCTCGCACGACCTGTCCGTGATCCGGCAAATAGCCGACCGCATTGCAGTGATGTACCTCGGCAAGGTCGTCGAGCTCGGGGACAGCGAGGCAATCTACGAACATCCCAAGCACCCCTATACGGCCGCGCTCCTGTCGGCGGTCCCGCGGGCGACGACGGGACACCGCGAGCGGATCGTGTTGACGGGGGACGTGCCGTCACCAATCTATCCGCCCGCCGCCTGCGTCTTCCATCCACGCTGCCCGCGCTTCCACCGGGGCCACTGCGACGTCGAGACGCCTGCGCTGCGCGACCTCGGTGAGGGGCAGCAGGCGGCATGCCACTACCCGCTCGAGAAATGGCCGATGACCGACGACGAGATCCGCCAGGCCGAGGGCGCGACTCGCGCCGACAAGCCGCAGCTCGAAGGCGCGGCGCAGGACGCCGGCTGATCAGGCGGCTCCTCAGCCGAGCGACTGGCCGCGCATCGCTCTGCTGACGATCGCTGCGACAAGGATCAGCCCGATCAGGCCGCCGACGAGGATCAGCCACGTCCAGATCGTCTCGACGTGCGACCCGGGCAGGAATCCCGGCGGGGCGTAGTTCGTCTCGTCGATACGCGCTGAGCTGTGCCCGCGATGGAGGTAGTCGATCAGGAAGCGGCCGTTTGTCTTCTCAAACCGGAGGGCGACAAGGGTCGACTCCGTGGCCCCTGGAATCGACGCGATGAGGCCAACGGTTGTGCCTCCCGAGAACACAATCGTCGACCCAGGGGTCACGGAACTGTTCGCGGCAATCGGCAGGTTGCGTCCGATCTACCAGTCGCCAAGCGCGTAGCGCGAGCGGAGCGACGGTGAGAGCAACTCGTACGCTGCCGCCAGACGGCGGCGCTTCAGTAGGTCGCCGACAAACGCGTTGGCGAGCGGGTGTACCACGGCCTCTGCCTGCTTGCGCCCCCGCGCCTCAGCGGGAGTCTCACCGCCGAAGACCGCCGGCGTCGTCCTCTGACCGCCGAACACCGACGGTTGCGGGGCGATCCGCAGTCCCCGCGGAAGCCCGCCGTGGCTCGGCAGAAGTGCGTTCACGATCAGAAACAGCGCAACGACGCCGACGGCCGCGGACGCCCACCCAAGCCGCCACCGGCGCCTCGGAGACGCGAGCCACCCCACGGGGACATCATTGCGAATGTCAGCCGGCGGCGGACCAGCTCGTGGACGAAGCGCACGACCATCGCTCCCTCCCCGACCGCGGTCGCGCAGCGCTTGACCGATCCCGACCGCACGTCGCCGGCGGCGAAGACACCGGGCACGCTCGTTTCGAGCAGGCCGTCGGCGCCGGCATCTGCTCCGGTCAGGATGAAGCCCTTGTCGTCCCGCGCGACCACATCACCGAGCCATTCGGTGCACGGCTTTGCGCCGAGGAACAGAAAGAGGAACGAGAAGGGCAGGCGCTCGCCATCCTGCAGCGTCACCGCCTCGAGTTCACCGTCGGAGCCGTGCAGCGTCGCCACCTCGCGGCGATCACGCACCGCGACGCCGTAGCGCTCGAGCTCGAGCACGAGGTAGTCCGACATGGTCTCCCGCAGGTCGGCACGACGTTGGAGCAACGTGACGAGCGCACCTCCACGCGCGAGCCACACCGCCGCCTGACCCGCGGAGTTGCCGCCGCCGATCACGCCGACCCGGGTGGCGCCGCAACGCTCGGCTTCGGGAGGGCCGGCGGCATAGAAGACGCTGATGCCCTCGTACGCATCGAGATCGGCGACGGGAAGGCGGCGGTAGTCGGCGCCCGTGGCGAGGACGACGGCCCGGGCGGCTACCTCATGGTCGTCTTCGAGGCGCACGATGTGACGCTCGCCTCCGGGCTCGAGGGCGAGAGCGCGGTATGGGGTCGCCGTGCGCGCGCCGAATTTGCGCGCCTGGGTGATGGCGCGCGTCGTCAACTCCGACCCGCTGATGCCTGCCGGAAAGCCGAGATAGTTCTCGATTCGACGTGATGTCCCCGCCTGGCCGCCGAGCGCACTGCCTTCGACGAGGAGCGTCTCCAGGCCCTCCGACGCGCCGTACATCGCGGCACCGAGCCCGGCCGGACCGCCGCCGATCACGACGAGGTCGACCTCCTCGCGCGCGCTCAGCTCGAGCCCGATTCCGAGAGCGCGTTACACCTCACCGGTCGAGGGGCCTCGCAACTCCATGCCGCCGGGCAGAACCACAAGCGGCAGCTCGGCCGCTTCGAGTGACTCGAGCCGCGCGGCCACCGAGGAGTCGTCGGAGCGCTCCGGGTCGTGCCAGGTGTACGGAAGACGGTTGCGCCGGGCGAACTCGACGATCCGCCGCGTCGCCTCCGAGGAGCGCAGGGCCGATGACGTCGATGCCGATTCCCTCCCACCGCTGGAGCGCCTCGCGCCGCGCCGTGAAGGTGGAGAGCAAGAGCTCGGCGAGAGGCGCGTCGTCGAAGAGGAGCGGGCGAAGATCGTCGCGATCGACCGCGATATACCGCATCGGCTTCGTGACGATCGCGGTCAGGTAGACAGTCTGACCGGACAAGAGGTTGATCTCGCCGAGGAAGCCGGACGGTCCGTGCCGGATGATCTCGTTGCCGGGGCCGTCGAGGATCGCAGCCTCGCCCTCGACGATCGCGATGAACGGGTACCGCAGATCTCCAACCCGAAAGAGCACGTCACCGACAGCCGCCGTGCGCTCCTCACCGACAGCCGCGAGCGTTGCGATCTGCCCCTCCGACAGGATCGCTTTGGGCGGAGTCGTCACGCGGAGAGCGTACCCCGAGCCTGGTCCAGACCGACCAGGCTCGGGCTCCGTGCTTAGGCTGCGAGGCCGGCGAGCTCGCGCAGTGCCGCGAGACGCGAGAGCGCCTGGCCCTCGAGCTGGCGGACGCGCTCGCGCGTCAGATCGAGCTCGTGACCGATCGCCTCCAGCGTCCACGGCTCGCCCTCGAATCCGAATCGCAACTCGAGAATGCGCCGCTCGCGCTCCGGCAGAGCGTCGAGTGCCTTGCGGATGTTCTGGCGGCGAAGCGATTCCTCGGCCTCCTCGAACGGATCAGCGGCCTCACGGTCGGCAAAGAGATCGCCGAGCTCGCCCTCATCGTCGGCGCCAACCGTCTGGTTCAGCGAGACGGATGCGGACGCAGCGGAAAGCGCCTCCTCGACGTGCTGGAGCGGCAGGCCGGTCGCCTCGGCGAGCTCTTCCTTGGTCGCCTCGCGACCGAGCTCGACCTCGAGCCGGCGTGCTGCGCGTGACAGCTTCTGCTGGCGTTCGACGACGTGCACGGGGACGCGGATCGTGCGGGCGTGGTTGGCGACGGCCCGCTGCACCGACTGGCGAATCCACCAGGTGGCGTAGGTCGAGAACTTGTAGCCACGGCGCCAGTCGAACTTCTCGACCGCGCGGTTCAGGCCTAGGGTGCCTTCCTGGATGAGGTCGAGAAACGGAACACCGAGCCCGCGGTAGCCCTTCGCGATCGACACGACGAGCCGCAGATTCGACTCGATCATGCGACGCTTGGCGCGGCCGTCCCCGCGCTCGATCGCCTTCGCGAGAACGACTTCCTCGTGGGCCGTGAGCAGCTTGTGCTTGCCGACGTCGGCGAGGAAGAGCTGCAAGCTGTCGCCCGCGCCCGAAGGAGCTGAAGCCTCGTAGATGACCGGCTCGGGCTTGTGCTTCGTGTTCTTCTCCTCGGTGACGGGCTCGCGAACCTCGAGGCCGATGCGCTCGAGCTCCTTCACCACATCGGTGATCTCGCCTTCCGGCAGGTCGTTCTCGACTGCGAACGCCTCCAGCTCGGCCGGTTCGATCCAGCCGCGCTCTTCGCCCGCCTCGATCAGGGTGCGGGCGCTTTCGGTCTCGAGCAGTTCGGTCAACTGAGTCTGGGTCAAGTCGCTCTCGATGTCCTTTCGATTCTTCGGACGCTTCCGCATACCTGCCAGGCTAGGCCTGTCAAGCCAGGGTAGCGCTCATTTCAACGCGCACAGCAGCAACGCCATTCCGGCCGCGGCTTCCCTGATTATGGACGGTTTGCGACCCGAAATGTTGCGATGACTGTTGCGAGCCCGTTACGAGCGTTTCTTTTTTGTGCGCTTTTTGGGAGGTCCGGCTTCCCGCCGGTTCTGGAGCAGCTCGGCAGCCCGCGCCTGCGTGATCTCCTCGATCGAGTCCGCGGCGCGAAGGCTCGCATTCGTCTCGCCGTCTGTCACGTACGGCCCGAAGCGTCCTTCCTTGAGGACGATCGGCTTGCCGCTGACCGGGTCGTCGCCGAGCTCCTTCAGCGGCGGTGCTGCTTCCCGGCGGCCGCGCGCCTTCGGCTGGGCGAGCAACGCGAGCGCCTGCTCGAGCGTGACCGTGAAGAGTTGTTCCTCCGTCTCGAGCGAACGAGACTCCTTGCCTTTCTTCACGTATGGCCCATAGCGCCCGTTCGCGGCGACGACCTCTTCGCCCTCCGACTCGCCCAGAGAGAGGGGCAGCCTCAGCAGCCGCACCGCGTCGTCGAGCGAAACGGTCTCAGGGGACATCGTCTTGAGCAGCGACGCGGTGCGTGGCTTCTCGTCGCCGTCGAGCACCTCCGTCACGTAGGGGCCGTACCGGCCCGCGCGCAAGGCGATGGGGCGCCCGGACTCCGGGTGGACGCCGAGCACCTGCTCCTTGCCTGCCTGCGCGAGGATCTCCTCGGCTCGCTCCGGCGTCAGCTCGTCGGGTGCGATCCCCTCGGGCAGCGTCTGGCGATCCTCGCCCCGCTCGAGGTAGGGACCGTACTTGCCGACGCGCACCACGATGTCGGTGCGTGGCAGTGGGACGGTGTTGATCTCGCGGGCGTCGATGTCGCCGAGCTGCTTCTCGACGAGATCCTTCAGTCCGTTGTCGCCGTTCGAGCCGAAGTAGAAGCGCTGGAGCCACGCGGTCCGCGCCTCGTCGCCCGACGCTATCTCGTCGAGGTCGTCCTCCATGCGCGCGGTGAACTCATAGTCGACGAGCTGACCAAAGTGACGCTCGAGCAGGTTGACGACCGCGAAGGCAAGGAACTCGGGCACGAGCGCCTGCCCCTGACGACGCACGTAACCCCGATCGAGAATCGTGCCCATGATCGCGGCATAGGTCGACGGACGGCCGATGCCTCGCTCCTCGAGCGCCTTCACAAGGCTCGCCTCGGTATAGCGCGCAGGCGGAGAGGTGGCGTGGCCCTCCGGCTCGAGCGTGGTCGTGCCGAGTTCGTCACCCTCGCGCAGCGCCGGCAGCACCATTTCCTCCGCATCGCCGGTTGGCTCATCGCGGCCTTCCTCGTACGCGAGGAGAAAGCCGCGAAACGTGATCACGGTGCCTGCGGTGGCGAACTCTGCGCGCCGGCCGTCGCTCGCTCGGCCGGCGATGCGCACGGAAACGGTCTCACCGCGCGCATCGGCCATTTGCGAGGCGACGGTGCGTTTCCAGATCAGGTCGTAGAGCTTGAACTCGTCGCCGGCCAACTCGCGCTTGACGTCCTCGGGCGTGCGGAACCGGTCGCCTGCCGGACGAATCGCCTCGTGGGCCTCCTGCGCGTTCTTGACTCGACGCTCGTAGCGACGAGGCGCATCCGGCACCGAATCGCCGCCGTAGAGCTCGCGTGCCTGTGTGCGGGCGGCGGTGAGTGCCGACTCCGACAACGTCGTCGAGTCGGTGCGCATGTAGGTGATGTAACCGTTCTCGTACAGGCGTTGTGCCGTTCGCATCGTCTGTTGTGATGAGAGACGGAGCTTGCGGCTTGCCTCCTGCTGAAGGGTCGAGGTCATGAACGGTGCCGCCGGACGGCGCGTGTACGGCTTCTCCTCGACCGATGTGACCGCGAAGGAAACGCCGTCGAGCGCAGCGGCGAGATCGCGCGCCTCGTGCTCTGTCAGTTGAACAGCCTCGGCGGTCTTCAGCTCACCGTCGCGGCTGAAGTCACGGCCCTGAGCGACGCGACAGCCGTCGACCGCAGCGAGCCGCGCGGTGAATTCACCCGGCGCGAACGTCGCGACGATGTCCCAGTAGTCCGCGGCGATGAACAGCATCCGCTCGCGCTCACGCTCGACGACGAGCCGGGTGGCGACCGACTGCACACGCCCGGCGGAGAGGCCATGCATGATCTTGCGCCAGAGCACGGGCGAAACCTCATAGCCGTAGAGACGGTCGAGAATGCGGCGTGTCTCCTGCGCGTCGACGAGCGACTTGTCGATGTCGCGTGTTTCGGTGAGTGCGTGCTCGATCGCCTGCTTGGTGATCTCGTGGAAGACCATCCGCCTGACCGGGACCTTTGGGTCGAGCACCTGCGTGAGGTGCCAGGCAATCGCTTCGCCTTCCCGGTCCTCATCCGTCGCGAGCAGAAGCTCGTCGGCGTTCTTGAGCTTCGCCTTCAGGTCGGAGACGACCTTCTTCTTGCGCGCGTCGACGACGTAGAGCGGAGCGAAATCGTGCACCGTGTCGACGCCGAGCCGGGCCCAGGGCTCCTCCTTGTACTTCGCCGGGATCTCCGATGCGTTGTTCGGGAGATCGCGGATGTGGCCGATCGACGACTCGACCATGTAGCCCGAGCCGAGGTAGCCCGCGATCGTCTTTGCTTTCGCAGGTGACTCGACGATCACGAGCTTGCGCTTCGCTGCAGCCATTTCGGGCGCCACCATAGCGCCGTGGCCCCGATGCGCGATACTCGCCGCCGGTGACCCGTCCGCCCCGGCCCACGTTCCTCTACTCGGCGATTGCCCTGCTTTCGTGGCCGATCCTGCACTTCGCCTACCGCTACCGGTCGGCAGGGACCGAGAATCTGCCCGCTCGGTCCGGGTACGTCCTCGCCGCCGGCCACGTGTCCAATTTCGACCCTTGGGCGATCGGCATGGCTCTCTGGCCGCGGCGCTTTCTGCGGTTCATGGGCAAGTCCGAGCTCTTCTGGTTTCCACTCGGGCCGTTCCTCGAGGCCTGCGGCGCGTTCAAGGTGCACCGCGGGCAGGCGGATTACGAGGCGATCGCGACCGCGGTCGCGCTTGCCCGCGGTGGCCACGTGATCGCAATGTTCCCGGAAGGGACGCGGCGCACGAAGGGCCTGCGCAAGAAATGGGAGGCGCAGGCGCACACGGGCGCCGCTCGCATCGCGCTCGAAGCGGATGTGCCCCTCATCCCGGCCGGCATCAAGGGCACGAACGCTCTCCGGCGACTGGGGCCGATCAGGGTGCGCTACGGCGTTCCGATCGAGCTCGACGATCTGGGCTCGCTCGAGACGACCGAGGCTGCGCGAATCGCGACCGACCGGCTAATGGCTTCGATTCGCGCTCTGGAGGAATCGCTCTGAGCTCGGGGCTCCTGCTCGCGATCGACGGCGACTCGCTCGCGCATCGCGCCTACCACGGCGTGCCGAAGACCGTGCGCTGGAATGCGGTCGTCGGCTTCTCGAACTTCCTGCTGCGATTGTGGGACAGCGAGCACCCGGAAGCGGTGCTCGTCGGCTGGGACTCGCTGGAAACGCCGACGTACCGCCACGAATCGCTGCCGGCCTACCAGTCCGGGCGGGAGTTCGAGGACTCGATCGTCGAGCAGCTCGCGCTCCTGCCCGGGCTGTGCGAGGCGTTCGGCTTCCAGATCGGGAAAGCAGGCGGCTATGAGGCCGACGACTTCCTCGCGGCCGCGGCACGCGCGTGGCCCGGTGCCGTCCTCGTAGCGACCTCGGATCGTGACGCCTACCAGCTCGTCGACGAGCGCGTCTCGATCCTCCAACCGGTGAAGGGCGTGTCGGAGCTTGCGCGGATCGGCCCAGCGGAGGTGCGGGAGCGCTACGGCGTCGAGCCGGGCCAGGTTCCGGACTTCATCGCGCTGCGTGGAGACCCGTCCGACAAGATCCCCGGCGCGCCCGGCATCGGGCCGAAGAAGGCCGCCGAGGTCCTGAAGCAACACGGGTCGCTTGCCCAGGCGCTCGCAGACGGCCGCTTTCCGCGGATCGTCGATGACCTCCTGCTCTACCAGAGCATCGCGACCATGGATGCGAGCGCGCCGTTGCCGTCCCTCATTCCCACCCCACCCGACTGGCTTCGCGCCGCGGAGTTTGCCCGCGAGCTCGGGTTGAGCACGCTCGCGGAAAAGCTCGCCGCGCGCGACGCCTAAGATCCTTTCGATGGATGCGTGGCTCCGTGCGGCGACCGATGCGATCGGCGGCAGCGAGATCTCTGACGCCGACGTTCAGGGACTGCTCGACATCGCGCGCGTCGCTGCGCACGAAAGCGGCGACCGCACGAACGCGCCGCTGCTCTG
The DNA here is from genome assembly GCA_038328165.1 of Gaiellales bacterium. Lineage (GTDB taxonomy): Bacteria > Actinomycetota > Thermoleophilia > Gaiellales > Gaiellaceae > PALSA-600. The sequence continues at coordinate 9,158 of JBBQLT010000008.1, read as the reverse complement.
TTACCTGATCGGCCGCGCACAGGGCGACCGGTCACTCGACGAGCTGCTCGGGGCGATCCGCTCATCGACGTCATAAGCCACGACGCATTCACGCGGCTGCATCCGACCGCCCCGCATCCGGAATCTCAGCGGCGAATCGAAGTGCTTCACGAGCGCTTCTCCTTCAGCCCGTGCACCGCGGCGAGCGAACAGGACGTGCTGCGATGTCATACGGCGCGGCTGCTCGAACAGGTACGCACGACGCGAGGCTCGATCGACGAGGACACCGTGTGCACCGAGACGACCTTCGAGGCGTCGCTGCTTGCGGCCGGCGCTGCGATCGAGGCTGTGCGCCGCGGCGGTTTCGCACTCGCGCGGCCGCCCGGCCATCACGCGGAGAGGGATCGCTCCATGGGCTTCTGCCTCTTCGACGCGGTCGCGATCGCCGCCCGCTGGGCCCAGGTGGAGCTTGGCATCGAACGCGTAGCGATCATCGACTGGGACGTCCACCACGGCAACGGCACGCAGAACATCGTCCGCGACGATGATTCGATCCTCTTCGTCTCGGTGCACCAGTGGCCGCTGTACCCCGGAAGCGGCGGGCCTTCCGAGCAGGGTGAGACGCTCATGAATGTGCCACTGCCAGCAGGTTCCGGCGACGCCCGCTACCTCGACGTGTGGCCTTCGGTCGAAAGCGCCGTTGAGCGCTTCTCGCCAGAGCTGCTGCTCGTCTCGGCAGGGTTCGACGCGCATGTCGAGGATCCGCTCGCAGACATGGAGCTCACAGCCGACGGCTTTCGCGAGCTGGCCCGGCGGGCCGGCCGCCTCGCCCCACGGGTCGCCGCGGTGCTCGAGGGCGGCTACAACCTGCGTACCCTGCCGGACCTCGTGGGCGCGGCGCTCGCAGGGTTCGAGTCAGCCTGATGCGTCAGTTGCCGGCGAGCTTCGCAAGCGCCTCGCGGCGCGACGAGACGTCGAGCTTGGCCAAAAGGCTCTTGACGTGCGACCGCACGGTGTGCTCGGAGATGAAGAGGCGCACGGCGATCTCGTCGGTACTCAGATGACGGTCGAGGAGGAGCAGCACCTCGAGCTCACGTGCCGAAAGCGCCTTCGCGACTGAGTCGGGCACGGCGGCGCGCGAGCCCCCTTCGCGAACCTGATCGAGCAGCTGGCGCGCAACAGCACCTGAGAGCGCTGCCTCGCCCTGGGCGACACCGCGCAGGAACTCGACGATGCGCTCGGGAGGCTCGCTCTTCAGCAGGTACCCGGCGGCCCCGGCGCGAATCGCGCCAAGGAGGTTTGACTCCTCCTCCGACGCGGTCAGCACAACGATCTCGGCGTTCGGCGCCACATGATGCAGCTTCGGCAGGGCAGCCAAGCCATCCATGCCCGGCATGGAGAGGTCGAGGAGAACGAGGTCCGGCCGCAGCTCGCGGGCTTGGATGACGGCGTCCTCCCCGCTGGCCGCCTGGCCCACGACGTCGAAGCCGTTGTGCGCGAGGAGAGCCGCGAGCGCATCACGGGTAAGGGGATGATCGTCGACGATCAGGATCCGTTCCGTCATGCGTACCGGAGATTGTGCCGATACAGGCGGCGGATGCAGCAAAACCGCTTCGAAGGCTTTCTCTGGGGGCAGGTGCTCCTCTTTTCCCTGCTCGGGGTGACCCTCGCGCTCTCCCTCACCTACCCGACGATCCGACACCCGTATGCCCTGCCCGAGTTGAAGCTCGTGCTTGCGACCATCTTCATGCTCGCAGGCGGGCTCGTCGCACTCCTCACGGCCACTCGATTCGCGGTCGAAGGCCGCCGATTCGACCTCTTCGTCTCTACCGGATTCTTCGTCACATCGTTCTCGTGGCTCGCGTTCTCCGTCATTCCGAGCATCCCCGCGAGCGGGGCGCGGCGGACCGAGCTCTGGGCGGCGTTCATCGGCCGCATGCTCGGCTGGGCGCTCATCGCCGCCGCGCCGTTCGTCGGTGGACGGATTCAGCGGCGCAAGTTCGTGCTCGGGAACGTGCTCGCCGCGTCGATCGGCGGGCTCCTCATCGTGTGGGGGATGACGCACTCGCTCGGTCTCGCGCTTCCGAACGTCGGCGCCGTGCCCGACCCGTCGGTTCCCGCCTCCCTCACCGGCGTGCTCGCCGCGCAGAGCCTTCTCAACCTGCTCGCGGTCATCGGCTTCGCGAATCACCTCCGCGTGACCGGCGAGGATCTCGACCGCTGGCTCGCACTTGGTGCGACGCTGATGCTCTTCTCGTCGCTGCACTTCCTCTTGACGCCGTTTGTTCATGCGGGCGACGTGTCGCAGGGCGACTGGCTTCGACTGCTCGCGTACGGGGTGCTGCTCGTCGGGGTGTGGCGTGCCATTCGCAGCTCCGAATTCGGCCGCGCCGTCGCCGAGGAACGCGCCCGGGTCGCGCGCGAGATCCACGATGGGCTCGCGCAGTATCTCTTCGCCATCTCCACCCATGCATCGATGCTCGAAAACGGCGCCGACCTCGCAAAGACACTGCCAGGACTGAAGGAGGCTGCATTGGCGGCGCAGCAAGAGGCGCGCTACGCCATCCTCGCGTTGTCGTCGGCGTCCGGCCGCGCGCCCTTCGACGCGGCGCTTCGCCGCTACGTCGATTTCCTGACTGCGGACGGTGTGCTCGACGTCGAGCTCGAGATCGACCCGGCGATCAAACTCGGGCCCGACGAGCAGATCGAGCTCTTCCGGATCGTCCAGGAAGGCCTCGCAAACGCTCGCAGACACGCCCACGCGCGCCATGCGTGGGTGCAGATCGGAGAGCGGTCGGGTGAGCGGTTCGTCGCCCTGCGGGACGACGGTTCTGGGTTCGACCCCGCGGCGGGAGGCGGCGGCCAGGGTCTGCGCAACATGCGGGAGCGCGCGGCATCGATCGGTGGAGCGCTCACCCTCAGCTCTTCACCCGAGGCCGGAACTGAGCTCGAAGTCCTCCTGCGCGCATAGCCGCGCGCGCGAGGTCAGTCGTCGTGGTGCTCCACCGCGGCCGGCAGCGTCAGCCACGAATGTCGCCGCCCTTCGTAAACCGAGATGGCCGGCGGCGGGAACCCGGGGTCGGCGAAAGCGCCGACGGGCACCGCGATCGCATCGGGCACCGTTGCCAACCGGTAGTACACCGTGGCGCCGCACGCCGGGCAGAAGTGGAACGTTCGCGCCTCGCCGTCGTCCGAGCTCCGAACGTATTCCGTCGAGTGCCCTTCGATGCGGACCCGGTCGACCGGAAACCGGGCCTGGATCCCGAAGGCGCTCCCCGTTCGGCGCTGGCACGCGAGGCAGTGGCACATCGACCTCCGGGTCGGCTCTCCTTCCGCGACCAGTTGGAGTTGCCCGCAGGAACAGGCGGCGCGGCGCGAGCTCATTGACCGAGCGTGCCGCCGACGACGCACGCCTCGCGGCGCTCGACCCACGATGCCTCCGAGTGCCTGACACCCCTCTGAACCTCGTGCACACGCGCGATGGTAGGCGAACGTGTGAGGCGACGCGAATCAAGTCTGAGAAGCCACCCGTCGCCGCGAACACCATAGAAAAAGCCCCGTTTCCAGGGCTTTCTCCGTAGCAGACCTGTAAGCCGGATTCTGTCGTGGATGACCATCCCTCTTGGCAGCTACCCGGGCCCTCGGTGGGCAACCTCGATGACGGGCCCTGTTCGCCTTGCACCGGACGGGGTTTGGCAAGCCGCCGCGTCGCCGCGACGCTGGTGGGCTCTTACCCCACCGTTTCACCCTTACCGCCGGCAGCTCCGGAGATCTGCCGGTGGCGGTTTCCTTTCTGTTCCACTTTCCGTCGGCTTTCGCCGCCTGGCCTTGCGCCAGCGTCCTGCCCTGTGGTGTCCGGACTTTCCTCGATCAGCCACCGAAGTGGTCGACCGCGGTCACCCGGCCTGCGCTCGGATTGTAGCCCCGACTCACCCCGCCTTCAGTCCGATCGGTGCCGCCGCCTCGAGTGCTCCTTCGTCGGCGAGCTGACTGCAGCATTCCGGGCAAAACACGCTCCCTTCGCGCGCGTGCATGACGAACTCACCGCACGCGAGGCATTCGAGGGAGGCGCCGCGGAGAATCGCCGCCAGTTCCTGGTCGAGGGTACGTGCGAACGCAGCGAGGTTGCTCACCAGCTCTAGAGCTCCCGGAAGACCCCGACCACGCGACCCAGGATCTGCACGTGCTTCGCGAAGATCGGCTGGAGCGAGGCATTCTCCGGCTGCAGCCGGACGCGGCCGTCCTCACGGTAGAACGTCTTGACTGTCGCCTCGTCGGCGCCCTCGTCATCACCCGCGAGAGCGACGACGATCTCGCCGTTCCGCGCATCCTGCGCGGTCTTCACGATCACGAGGTCGCCATCGAGGATTCCCGCGTCGATCATCGACTCGCCCTTCACCCGCAACAGGAAGTCACCCTTCGCGGAGCTCGGCATCGGGACGTACTCCTCGATGTTCTCCTCGGCGAGCATCGGGCCGCCGGCCGCGATCTCACCCACCAGTGGCAGCCGGGTGAAGTCGTGGTTCTCGACGCCTTGGGCGGCCGGCTCGGCCTCGCGGCGCTCGCGGCCGATCAGCTCGAGCGCGCGCGGTTTTGTCGGGTCTCGGCGCAGCAACCCGGCGCGTTCGAGATTCGCGAGGTGGGCGTGAACAGTCGAGGGTGAAGCAAGGCCGACGTGCTCGCCGATCTCGCGAACGGTCGGCGGATAACCGTGCCGGTCGACGTACTCGACGAGGTAATTCCAGATCTCCTGTTGACGGGCCGTGAGCACGCGAGCCTCCGAAGGTTGCCGACTGGGGTCGAACGTGTGTTCGCACCAAGCGTAGAGAATCCTGCGGACGGTGTCAAAAGGTGCGAGGTCGCTGAGGGCGGAGAGACGAAAAAGCCGCCCAGAAACGGCGGCTTCTTCGAGTGCGCTGGAGAGGACTTGAACCTCCACGGCCTTGCGGCCACTAGCCCCTCAAGCTAGCGCGTCTACCAATTCCGCCACCAGCGCCGGAGAGCGCGGGGATTGTAGCCGCAGGTCATCCGATGGGTGTGAGCTCGCGCTCGAGCGTCGCACGCTCCGGCTCGAGCCACGGCGGCAGCGAGAGGCCCTGTCCGAGCGACTCGGAAGGCTCGTCGACGAGGAACCCGGGGCCGTCGGTTGCGATTTCGATCAGGATGCCATCGGGCATGCGGAAATAGATCGACCGGAAGTACTTGCGATCGAGCATCTCGGTAGGCCGCAGGCCCAGCTTGCCGAGGCGCTCGAGCCACGCGTTCTCGGCGTCGTCGTCGCGCGCACGCCAGGCGATGTGGTGGGTGGTGCCGGCACCTACGAGCGCCGCCTCCTCGATCGGCTCGGCGAAGTGGAGTGGCGCGTCCTCCGCGAAGAGCCCGGCGTAAAGATCCGGATTCCCGATCGCGACCACGTCACGCACGAGCGGAGTCTCACCAGGGTAGAGCCGGAGCCGCAGGCCGTCCGGGTCCTCACCCTCGCTCTCCTCGGTGACCGACGGTGTCTCGAGCCCGATTGACTCGAGCGTCCCACGACCGAGGCGCCCCACGTCGGCGCGCGGCCACTCGAAGAACGTGATCAGCGTGCCGGGGCTTCCGAGGGCATCTCCGAAGTACAGGTGGTAGCTGTGCGGGTCGTCGAAGTTGACGGTCTTCTTGACAAGCGAGAAGCCGAGCCGGTCCCGATAGAAGTCGAGGGTCCGTTGCGCGTCTGCGCAGACGCACGTCACATGGTGCAGGTCGGCGAGCTCCATCGGCGGAGTGTACGACGTACGACCGCGCTACTTGAGCAAGCGGAAGAGCAGCACGGTGTTCGCGAAGAACAGGGCGGCGATCACGATCGTCACACGCGTCAAGTTCCGCTCGACGATGTGCGTTCCACCCTGCGACTGGGGCGTGAACCCCATGCCGCCAAGACCCGAGTCGCGTCCCGAGTGCATCAAGATCAGCCCGACGAGACTGGCAGCGAGAAGAACATGGATGACGGCAAAAACAGGCAGCATCGCTTCGCTGAGTGTAGCGAGGGAGCGGCAAGCCTCTAGCCGTCGCTCAGGGGCCGGCAGCGAGGATTGCGCGCACGAGATCGTCGGCGATCTGGTCTTTGGTCACATACGCCGCGGCGCCCGCCAGTCGAGCCCGCGAAACATCCCGCGTCGCGGCGGAGCCCGTCAACACGATCACCCGCGCCTCGGGCACGTCGTCGCGAATCGCCGCTGCGGCTTCGATCCCGTCCATCACCGGCATCTCGATATCCATCAGGACGACATCGGGGCGCTGCTTTCTCGTGAGCTCGACCGCCGCCTGTCCGTCGGACGCCCGGCCCACGACGAGGATCCGCGAGTCCGTGGACAGGATCGCCTCCAGCGCCTCGGCGAAGAGCCGTTGGTCGTCGGCGATGACGACGCGTACGCGATTCTCCGGCACCGGTCGACTAGGGTAGCCGCGACGTGGACGCATCGGAAGCCCGCCAGAAGATCCACGATCTGCTCCTGACGGGCGACAACCGGCTCAAGCAAGGAGTGTCGGCGGAGAAGATCCGGCAGAGCTACGAACAGGCCCTCGCCGTCGCGCGCGAACACGGCCTCGAGGAAGGCGTCCGCCCGCTGATCGAGATCAGGCTCGCCGACCTCGAACGGCTCGCTGGAGGATCTCCTCCACCCGCTCAGCCTGACGCCTGACGTCATGCTCCGCCGCCGCTCGGCGCGCGGCCTCGTTCGGTACAGGGAGCTCGGCAGCGGTCGCGAGCGCGCGCGTGATCTCCGCAACGTCGAGCGGGTCGACGAGCACACCGCCACCGGCGGGAACGAACTCCGGCGGGCCGCCGATCCGAGTCGCGACCACGGGCTTGCCGCACGCGAGCGCTTCGAGGAGCGCCTGCCCGAACGGCTCGACGAGCGCCGGGCCGCAGACGACGTCGGCGGCGCTGAGCCAGCCCGGGACCGCGTCGTGTCGAACCCGTCCGACGATGCGGACTCCGTCACGCCCTTCAAGTTGGGCCCGGAGCGGACCGTCCCCGACAAATGTCAGCGAGCCGCGACCGAGCCTTTCGAACGCGGCAGCAAGGCGCACGACGTTCTTCCGCTCCGTGAGGGAGCCGACATGGAGGAATGCCGGTGACTCGAGCTCGGCGACGGGCGCGACTGCAGTGAAGCGATCGAGATCGACGCCCGAGTCGACGACTTCCGTCTTTCCGCGCGCGGCCGGCAGCCGGTTTTCGAGCTCGCGGCGCAAGTAATCCGAGACCGCGATCACGGTCGCCGCGCGCTCGACGACCCGGCGCGTCAGATGCGCGATGCCCGGCGCGGAGCCGATGTTGCGGACGTCCCGTCCATGCGCCGTGACGACGAGCGGCGCGTTCACTTTCGCTGCGAAGAAACCGGCGGGAACGAGGAAGTGCGCCCACACGACATCCGGCAGGGCGGCAGCGCGCACGCGCCGGCCAAGCTCGATGAAGCGTCGCTTGCCGCCGCCGCGACGGTCGAGCACAGCGAGCTCGATCTCGTGGCCGCGCTCACGAAGGGCGCGCTCGAGCTGAGCAACGAAGGAACCGAGGTCCGGGTCGTCGGGGCCCGGGTACATCTGCGAGACGAGAAGAATCCGCATGCCGGAGCTGACGCTACGCGGCCCGGCCGACGAGGCGCAGCACACCCCGGCCGCCGCGGCGCGCGAGGGCCGGATCGACGGCGGCAAGGACGAGGTCGGCGATCAGGTTCAGCGCGATGATCGCCGCGGCGGCAACGAGCGTCACCGCGAGGATCACCGGCAGGTCGTAGCGCTGAAACCCGGCCAGGGCGCGGATCAACGTGCGCTCGAGGCCCGCGCGACCGAAGACCGTCTCGATGTACATCCTGACTCGCCTGAACTTGCCGATGAGTGCACGTGGATCAGCTGCCGTTCAAAGTCGCCCGACGGCGATCGTACTCGCCCCACTCCGCGCGCAGCACGCCGCAGATCTCGCCGATCGTGCAGCGCGCAAGCAGCGCGTCGCGCATCGGCGGCAGGAGATTCTCGGTGCCGCCGGCTGCAGCGCGCACGCGCGCGAGCGCGGCTTCCGCCACGCCCGCGTTGCGCTCGGAACGCACCGTCGCAGTTCGCTCGAGCTGGCGCCGCTCGGCCGCCGGGTCGATCTGCTGCAACTCGATCGGCTCCTCGGACTCGGCGACGTACGCGTTGACGCCGACGATCGCACGGTCGCCGAGTTCGACCTGCTGCTGCCACCGGAATGCCGCCTCCTCGATCTCTCCCTGCACGAAGCCCTGCTCGACCGCGGCGACCGCTCCCCCAAGCCCGTCGATGCGCTCGATCATCTCCCAGGCGCGCGCTTCGAGCTCGTCGGTGAGGGACTCGATGTAGAACGAGCCGCCGAGCGGGTCGGCCGTCATCGTCGTTCCGCCCTCGCTCGCGAGGATGTGCTGCGTGCGCAACGCGATCGTCGCCGCGCGTTCCGAGGGCAGGGCAAGCGCTTCGTCGTAGGAGTTCGTATGGAGGGATTGCGCCCCACCGCAGATCGCCGACAGCGCCTGGATCGCGACACGGACGACGTTGTTCTCGGGCTGCTGCGCGGTGAGCGTCGAGCCGCCGGTCTGTGCATGGAAGCGCAATGCGAGTGCCTTCGAATTCGTCGCACCGAATCGCTCGCGCATGATGCGGGCCCACAGGCGGCGAGCGGCGCGGAACTTCGCGACCTCCTGAAAGAAGTCGTTGTGCGCGTTGAAGAAAAACGAGAGACGGGCGCCGAACTCATTCGGCGACAATCCGGCTTCGACGGCCGCAGCGCAGTAGGCGATGCCGTTCGCGAGCGTGAAGGCGAGCTCCTGGAGAGCGGTCGAGCCAGCCTCGCGGATGTGGTACCCGGAGATCGAGATCGTGTTCCAGAGTGGGATGCGCTCGGCGCAGTACGCGAACAGGTCAGTCGTCAGTCGCATCGACGGACGCGGCGGGAAGATGTAGTTGCCGCGTGCGATGTACTCCTTGAGGATGTCGTTCTGCACCGTCCCGCGAAGCTGGTCGCCGCGGACTCCCTGCTCTTCGGCGACAAGTTCGTACAGCAACAAGAGCAGCGCGGCGGGCGCGTTGATCGTCATCGACGTGGAAACCTCGGCGAGCGGGATCTGGTCGAAGAGCAACTCCATGTCGGCGATCGAGTCGATCGCCACCCCCGTGCGCCCGACCTCGCCCTC
>JBBQLT010000007.1:0-121518 GCA_038328165.1 Gaiellales bacterium | reverse complement strand
CGCCCAACCGTCACGATGCGTTTCGTAACGGTGCCTGGCACCGAGGCTTGACGACCTCGAGCTCGATGATGCCCACGGCACACCGATCCCGAAAGGGCTGTGGACGCATCGTCACACTCCCGCAACGGTGCCTGGCACCGGTCGCCGCGCCGCTTCGCCGCGGCCCGGAGGCGGTGAGCCTCGGCGGCCGCCGGGAGCGACGGTGGGCGGTCGCGAGCTGCCGATCCCGCGCGAGCGGCCCGCGACGGGCGGCCCCGGACGCGGCCCCGACCTCCGCTCAGCTCGCGCGGCGGAGCTGTTCCTCGACCTTGTGCGCGGCCGAGGACTCCGGCGGAAGCTTCCCGAGCGCCTCGCTGAGTAGCTCGCGGCCGCGATCGTCGGCGCCCTGCTTGAGCAGCGTGAACCCGAGGTTCGCGATCACCTTTCCCTGCTCGGGATCGTCGGGGCTCTCGCGAAGGATCAGCAAGGACTGCTCGAACCGCTCGACCGCAGCATCGGAGTCTCCGGTCGCCGCAAGCGCGAGGGCAAGGTTGTTCAAGGTCGGCGCCTGAGCGTGACGATCATCGAGCGATTCGAGGACCGCAAGCGCCTCGAGATGCAGCTCGACAGCAGCCGCGGAACGTCCTGCGCGGCGAAGCTCCGTCCCGCGCGCGTTCAGCTCGAGCGCCCGCCGCCGCTCATCCTCCGACGTCGGCTCCGCCCGGCTCGGCTCGACCCGGCTCGGCTCGACCCGGCTCGGCTCGACCCGGATCGGCGTCACCGCGCCCGGCTCGGAGCCGGCATACGGCCAGCCGTAAAACTCCTCCGGCTCAGGACGAGAGGCCGGTGCGGCCTGCTTCGAGCGAGCGCGACGAAGAGCCTCCGCGAACTCGCGCGCGCGACGCGCCACGACAGCGCCCTGCCTCCTTGCGATCGTTCCCCCCTGCCCAACGACGTCCGCGACGCGCTTTCGAGCCGCCTCCGACTGCAGCCGACCGGCGAACTGCAGGAGGTCGTGACGTCGCAACCCCCACGCCGCCAACACGAGCCCGCCCGCGAGAGCCGCCACGAGGACGACGACGAGCACGAGCCAACCGAGCCCGACCGCAACGAGCACACCACCGAAGACCAGGCTGACGCCGGTCAGTGCCAGCGCGCGCTGGCGCAAGCGCGCCTCCCTGGTGCTCGGCTGATCCATCCGGCGTACTTCGACGTCCCCGCGCGGCATCCTTGCGCCGGGCGACGCAGCCGTTACCGGCGCCTTCGAACGCGTCTGGGGGAGTGGCGAGCCGTTCGACTAGATTGCCGGCGGCGTATCGCCGACGGAACGGAGGCACGATGACCGAGTTTGGTGCGTCGATCGCAGGCGCCTACAAGACAGCGGGCGCGGCGATCGACCTCGGTCGTGGTGTTCACGAGGCAGCGGTAGTACCCGAGGCGGTTGTGCAGGTTCCGCTCGGGATGATGACGAGGCACGGGCTCGTGGCCGGGGCCACAGGGACGGGTAAGACAAAGACGTTGCAAGGCATTGCCGAGCAGCTGTCGGCCGCGGGCGTCAGCGTCTTCGTCGCCGATGTGAAGGGCGATCTATCCGGGCTTGCAGTGCCGGGCGCAACTGACGGGCCGGCGGCGAAGCGCTCCGCGGAGCTCGGACTGACGTTCACCCCGGCGGGCTTTCCGGTCGAGTACCTGGCGCTCGGAGGTATCGGTCCCGGCGTGCCTGTTCGTGCAACCGTCTCGGACTTCGGCCCGCAGTTGCTCGCAAAGATCCTGGATGCGAACGAGACACAGGAGCAGTCGCTCGGACTCGTGTTCCGCTACGCCGACGAGCAGCAGCTTCCGCTACTCGACCTGTCCGACCTGCGCGCGCTGCTCTCGTTCTTGCAGTCCGCGGAGGGCAAGGCTGAGCTCTCCGCGATCGGCGGGCTCTCCTCGGCGACGGTCGGCGTGCTCCTGCGTTCACTCGTGGACCTCGAGGACGGAGGCGGGAACGAGCTCTACGGGGAGCCGCAGTTCGACGTCGCCGACCTCCTGCGCGTGGCTCCCGATGGGCGCGGGATCATCTCCTGTCTCGAGTTGCCCGCGGTTCAGGAGAAGCCGAAGCTCTTCTCGACCGCATTGATGTGGCTGCTCGCAGAGCTCCATGAGCAGCTGCCGGAAGTCGGCGACCTCGCGAAACCGAAGCTCGTCTTCTTCTTCGACGAGGCACATCTCCTGTTCGACGGCGCTTCGAAGGCGTTCCTCGACTCGGTGACCCAGACCGTTCGTCTCATCCGGTCGAAGGGTGTCGGCGTCTTCTTCATCACACAGACGCCGAAAGATGTGCCGGGCGACATCCTCGGCCAGCTCGGAAACCGAATCCAACATGCGCTGCGTGCCTTCACTCCCGACGACGCGAAGGCGCTGAAGGCAACCGTCTCGACCTTCCCGAAGTCGGAGTTCTACGACCTCGAGACGCTTCTGACCCAGTTGGGGATCGGCGAGGCAGCCGTCACGATCCTCTCGGAGAACGGCGTTCCCACGCCCGTCGTTCACGCGAAGCTGCGCGCTCCCGAGTCGAGGATGGCGCCTGCCGACGATGTCGACGCGGCTGCACGCGGCTCGGCGTTATACGTTAAGTACGGGACGCGAGTCGACAATCAGAGCGCACGCGAGCTCCTCGCGGCCCGCCTCGCGCAGCCCGTGTCGCAGGCGTCCGCCACCCCCGCGGAACCGGTCGAGCCGTCGCACGCAGAGGCATCGGGCGCGCTCGCAGGTGGCGCTGCGGCGCTTGGAAGCTTCCTGAAGTCCAAGCAGGGCAAGCAGCTCGAGAATCAAGTCGTCCGGGGCGTCTTCGGGCTGCTGAAGAAGAGTCTCTAGCTTGCGTGCATCGATCGCCGTCTGCACGAAAAAGCCCTCGGTCGGCGCCGATGAGCACGATGCCTTGCTCAAAGCCAGCGCGCGCGTCGGCGCGGAGCGAGGAGCCGAGAGCGACGCTGCCGCCGGTGGCCGAAGGAGAAGAGCCCGATCGGGAGGAACAACAAGGGCAGGAAGAACACGTAGCCGCCGCTCACGACGAGGACGACGACCGCGATTGCGAGACCGACTGCCAGAGCACGCAACGACTACCCCTCGTCGACGGCAGACGGCGGCTCGCCGATCGCGCTCGCTCCCTGCGCTCGCTCGGCTTCCTGCTTCAGCCGCTCGGCCTCGAACTTCGTCAGCTCGGTGGCACGGCTTTCTCGCTCGCGTTCCACTGCCTGTTCCGCCCGCTTGGCTTCGAGCTCGGGCTCGACGACCGTGCCGGGGCTCGTCAGATCCCCGGGCACCACTTCTTCCGCGGGCGCGGTGGCGGCGCCGACGTTCGCGGCAACCGCCTGATCCGTCCGGTTCCCGAGGTCAGGCGCGGGCGAGAAACGAGCGGGTGGAACGTCGGAGTGGGTTCCTCGGATCCGCCTGGGCAGGAGGCTTGCCCGCGCGCGGATCGCCGCCTTTCGCTCCGGGGAGAGCCGGCGCCAGAGCTGGTAGCCCGTGATGAGCAGGCCGAGGGGGCCCATCCGCCCGAAGCGCCGCAAGCCGAAGAGAAACATCGCTGCCACTCTTTCCGCCGATCGCGGGACGAAACACGTGCAACTCAGGACGAGCGAGAGCGAGGATCGAGCCGTTCGGCGTAATCGCCCGCCTCGCCGGCCTTTCGCACCACCCAGTACCCATCGTTTCGGAGCACGATCTCCTCGATCTCGGGTGTGTAGTGATCGGGAAGAACGACGAACTGCTTGCCGTCGCTTCGGACCGACTCGTAGTCCTCGAGGCTCAGGACGAGGCGGAACGTGCAGTCCTTGTTCGCGCACTCGCAGAAATACTCGTACCCACCCTCATCATCGCCGAGCTTGACCGCGATGTCCTCGACGCGCTCGTTGACCTCCCGGAAGAGCGCTTCGTTCTGGGCCATCCGCTGGTCTCGCTCGTCCATGAGGTTCAGCCTAACGTGGATGGCCGCTCCGGCTCGAATCACTCGTACGGAGTCGGGAGCGACCGCAATGCCTCGAGCATTCGCTGCTGCGCCCCGACGAGCCGCTCGATCATCGCCTCCACCTTCGGGGTCTGCTCTTCGGCCCTGAGCTTCTCGAGCGTCTCCGAGCACGCGGCGAGCTGCGCGATGAACACGTTGTAGGCAACGGGTAGGCGTCTTTCGGCCTCGATCATGGGTCCTTGCCAGGCAACGCCGTTTCGGAAACACCGTCGTTGACTCCCGCGTCAATGGCCCCACCTACGTCGGCGAACGTGCAGATCTGGCCGAACGGGCGGTGACGCAGGGCCTCCGCTCGATCGTTTAGGCTTCACCCGATGCAAGACACCCACCCTGTGACCTTCGACGAAGTCACGGCCCGACTCCTCGCCCTCGCGAGACAGAACGGAGGAAGGGTGACCGCCGCGCAGGTCGAGAGCGACGAGCGCCTCGCCCGCGACCACATGCTGACGTCGGCCGCCGCCCGCGCGCTCGCGAGCAGCACCAACATTTTCTCGTTCGACGAAACGGACGACGGCCGTTCCTGGTTTCCGTTCTCCGGGCTGATTGTGAACCAGCTTCGCGCCGTCGACGTCTGACCGACGAGCCAGTCCGCGTCGTGGGCCCCAATGTCTCGGTCCTCGCGATCGGCGAGGCGATGGTCGACGTCGTGTGCTCGACGAAACCGGAAGCGTCGTCGACGCACGGCCGCATCTCGTTACGAGCCGGCGGAACACCGGTGAACGCGGCCCTGGCCGCCCGGTCGGCCGGCGCCTCGGCGGCCGTTCTCGCCAGGGTGGGCGACGACGGCGCTGCCGAGGTGATTCGGGCGGCGCTCGTGGCGACGGGAGTCTCCGCGCTCCTCTCGGTCGAGTCGGGAGGTCGAACCGGGGTGTTCGTCGACCTGAACGGCTCGATCGTCGCCGACCGGGGTGCCAACGACCTTCTCGCGCCCGCCGACGTGAGTGCGATGCCGGATCACGATGCGCTCCTCGTGTCCGGGTACACGTTTCGAGCGGCGACCGCCGCAGCCGCTTCCGCTGCTCTCCGAGCGAGCCGGGCCCGCTGGCGCGCCGTCGACGCCGGCGGCGCGCCGGGGCTGCCGGCGGCGCGCGCGAACGTCCTCCTCGGAACCGCCGACGAGCTGGCAATCGACCCGAGCAGGCCTCACGAGGGAGCCCGGCACCTCGCCGAGAGATACGAGATCGTTGTCGTCAAGCTCGGGGCTGAAGGCGCGGTCGCCGCGTGCGGAACCGAGAGCTACCACCGCCGCCCGCGCGCGACGGCTCCGCGAGGGGCCGTCGGCGCGGGAGACACGCTCGACGGCGCGTTTCTCGCGGGCCTGACGCTCGAGCTCGACGTGGAAGCGGCACTCCAGCTCGGCGTCGACTCGGCGTCGGCAGCGATCGCCGAATCTATGCGCTGAGCGGGCCGGTCATTCGCCCTTGAACTCCGGGCGACGCTTGTCGCCGAATGCCTCGACTCCTTCACGGAAATCGTCGGTCTGACGGGTGCCTCGAGCGCCTTGGCCGCGGCGGCGGTCGTATCCGCCAGGTGCGTCGGTTCGTCCGGAAAGATCGCGGCCAGGAGGTTCCGGTCGGCCACCTCGAGGTCGAGCTCGTCCCGGTACACCTTCGATTCATCGTCCGCCGCACCGATCGTGAGCGGGTCGAGCGACTCGTACGGGATCTTGAACGCAGGCATCGACCCTCCTCCATGGATGACGCGACGACCGGCACCGATCGTAAACGAGACGGCGGCGCGTGTGCGGGAACGGTCGCCGACGGGTGCTCGCTAGAGAAGTGGCTGCTGCGCAGCGCCTCGCGTGCCGGTGGCGATTGTCTGTGCGGCAGCGACCGCCGCCGTCAGCGGGAGTGCCTCCCCTTCTCTCGTCGCCGAGGCGTAGGCGTCGGGACCGAGCGCCGGCTCGATCTCGGCGAGCGCCTGCTCCCGCAGCCGGCGCTCGACCGGCGGCGGAAGCCCTTGCGTCCGAATCCGCGCGGCCCCGGCCGCCCCCGCGAGCAGGCCCGCGGTGTGCAGATCGTCACGCTGAACCGCGAGGGACGCCGCGGCGTCGAGGCAGTACGAAAGGCCGTCGGCGTGCTGCAGCTCGGCGTAGCGCCCCAGGCTGCGCGCGAGCGGCGCAGCTGCGTCATCCGGCCTCCGTAGAAGAAGGAGCGCCACGGCCACGTTCAGCCAGGCACCCGCGGCCTCGACCTCGTCGTTCAGTTCCTCGAAGAGCGCGGCGGCCTCGCGGCACGTCGCGAGTGCCGCAGCCGGATCGTCACGCAGCAGCGAGAGGTAGCCGAGGTTGCTCACGACGCTCGCGAGAACGGGGCGGGCTCCCGCTCGCCGTGCGTGGCTTGCAGCCTCGCCGTAGAGCTCCGCAGCGGCGTCGCTTTCGCCCGCCGCCGCCGTCACGTTTGCGAGGTTCGAAAGTGCGCTTGCGATGTCCGCGTCATCTCCCATCGAGCGGCAGACAACCAACCTGTCCGCAGCGAGCGAGCGAGCGCTCTCGAGGTCACCTGCGGCCGCCGCAAGCGTCGAGGCGCCGAACAGCGCCCGCGCAAGCGCCTCCGGCTCGGCGCCGTCACGGCGCTCGACTGCGCGCTCGAGCCAGGTGCGTCCTTCCGTCAGGTGACCGCGGATGAACCAGAACCGCCACAGGGCGCTCGCGAGGCGAAGGAGCATTGCGTCGTCACCGATGTCCGACTCCCACGAAAGGGCGGCGCGCAGGTTCACGTGCTCGGCGGCGAGGCGCCTCAGCCACGCCGCCTGATGTGCTCCCTGGAGCTCCGGCGCTGCACGTTCGGCGAGGTCGACGAGATACTCGGCATGCCCGCGGCGCTCCGTAAGGCCGTTGCCGTCCTCGTGCAGCCGCTCGAGCGCGTATTCGCGAATCGTCTCGAGCATCGTGAAACGCGGCGCGCCGTCATCCGCTGTGCGGGAGACGAGGAGACTCTTGTCGCAGAGTGACGTGATCACCTCGAGGGCGGGGGCTGACGACGGTGCGACGTGCTCGACGGCTTCGAGCGACGCACCGCCAACGAAGACCGCAAGCGTCAAGAACGTCGACCGCTCGTCGCCGTCGAGGAGCAGGTAGCTCCACTCGATCGTCGCGGCGAGCGTTCGTTGCCGCTCCGGAAGGTCGCGCGCCCCGCCCGTCAGGAATGCCAGGCGCCGCTCCAGGCGGTCGAGGATCGCCGGCAACGACAGGAGCCGCGTCCGCGCGGCGGCGAGCTCGAGTGCGAGCGGCAAGCCCTCGAGGCGACGGCAGATCTCGCTCACGACGTCCCGATGTTTTGAATCGAGCTCGCCGCGCGGGCGATTCGCGGCGGCACGATCGACAAACAGCAGCTCAGCGTCGCGCTCGCGGAGCGGCTCGAGCCGGAACTCGTGCTCGTCGCGAAGATGCAACCGCTCGCGGCTCGTCGTCAGCACCTTCAGCTTTGGGCACCGCTCGACGAGCTCGGAGACGAACGGCGCAGCACCGACGACCGACTCGAAGTTGTCCAGCACGAGTAGGGTCTCGCTCTCTCGCAGCCGGTGGGCAAGCGTCACCGCGAGCGGCTCCCCCGGCCCTTCCTCGATGTCGAGCGCGTGCGCAAGCGCGGACGCCACGTCGGCCTCGGAGGCCGCGGCGGCGAGCCCGACGAAGAACGTGCCGTCGCGAAACGACTCACCGAGCCGCCGGGCGGTCTCGATCGCGAGGCGGGTCTTGCCGACGCCGCCGCTGCCCGTCAGGGTGACCATCGTCGCCGCCCCCGCGAGCAGGGCTTCCAGCTCCTGGAGCTCGCGCTCCCGCCCGACGAACGTGGAGCGGAGCCGCGGCAGGTTGCCGGGCGACCGAGCGCGCGGCGGCGGGAACCCGTCCCGAAGCCCTGGACCGAGCAGCTGGAAGAGCCGCTCGGGAGCGTCGATGCCCTTCAGCAGGTGCTCGCCGAGATCACGCGTCTCGAACTCGTCCAGGACGAGATCGCGCGTCACGCCGGAGAGGAGAACCTGGCCACCGTGTGCCGAGGCGCAAATACGGGCCCCGCGTGTGAGGTCGACGCCGACATAGAAGCCCTCGGCCGCCAGCGACGGCTCTCCCGTGTGAATGCCCATTCGCACCCGCACGGCCGCATCGTCAGCGGCCTCTCGCCGCTCGAGCTCGCGCTGCACATCGGCCGCCGCTCCCACAGCATCGTGCGCGCGCTCGAACGCGACGAAGAAGGCGTCGCCCTGGGTGTCGACCTCGGCGCCGCCGTGCGCGGAGATCGCATCGCGCATCACCTCGCGGTGAGCCGCGAGCAGCTGCTCGTATCGAACGCCCAGGCGGCGCACGAGCTTCGTCGATCCCTCGATGTCGGAGAAGAGAAGCGTGACGGTTCCACTCGGCAGCCCCGTCATCTGAATTCGACCGCGCCCGACGTCAGTCGGCCATCGCGCGCTCGGCGATCAGCTCGTCGAGCTCGTCGGCTGAGATGAGAATCGTCATGCCTTCGGCCTCGAGGTCGAGGAGGATGTTCCGGAGCTGCTGCTCCGTGTCGTACCAGAAGTTCAGGTGAGCCCAGCGCCCGTTCTGCTCGAACCAGAGGCAGTCGAAGCGACCGCCGTCCTTCTCGACGATGAAGCGCACACATTCCTCGAACTTCTTCTTCGACCGGTCGTCGCCCATGCACGCACGGATCTTCGGGCTCGTCCCGCTCGGCACCTTCACCCACGAAAACGGCATGTCGCCACCCCTTAATCGGTTCGGTCGATCTTCGACAACTCGGAGGCGGAACGCAAGCCCGTGGACGGTGCGGCGGGCTTTCGGAGCGGGTTGTAGGTGTAGTCCAGATCCGTCGGGGTCAAACTCGCACGATGAACCATCTCCTCGGAGTCGTGCTCGTGATCGCGATCGCGGACTCGCTCAACCCCTCGACGGTCGTTCCCGCCCTCTACTTCGCCGCCGGGGAGAGAGCGGTGAAGAGCCTCTTCGGATTCATCGCCGGCGTCTTTCTCGTATACGTCGCCGGCGGCCTCGTACTCGTGCTCGGCCCGGGACAGGCGCTCGTCGCTCTCGTTCCCCACCCCGGCGCCGAGGCGCGACATCTCCTCGAGGTCAGTCTCGGCCTCGCGCTCCTCGTCCTGGCCGGCGCGCTCTGGGTCGGGCGAAGACACGTGGCTCGTCAGGTCGCGAAGAACGAGGGCCGTGCCGATCGGTCCTCGTTCCTGATCGGCGCCGGAATCGTCGCGATCGAGCTTCCGACGGCATTCCCGTACTTCGCGGCGATCGCGGTGATCGTCGACTCGGGCAAGAACGTGTCGGTTCAGCTCGGGCTCGTGCTCGCATTCAACGTCGCGTTCGTCGCCCCATTGGTGGGTGTGCTCGGACTTCGGGCCCTAGCCGGCAGCCGCGGCCGGCAATGGCTTGCGCGGCTGCGGGGAGGGCTCGAGGAGCGACTTGCGGTTCTTCTCCCATGCCTCGTCTTGCTCGCTGCGGCCGTGCTCATTCTGCTCGGCACGTACGGCGCGACGACCGGCTGACGGTCGTCGAGTCAGTTCTCATGCTGTGTCCGTGCGAAGCGCGCGCGCAGATCGCGCACCGCGGGCATGAACGCAAGCGCCGGGATGATCGGGAGCCAGAAGTTGAACAGTCGATAGACGACGACGGCGAGAAGAGCGCGCGAGAAGTGCATTCCCATTCCGACGAGCGCGAGCGTCAGGGCAATTTCCACGACACCGGCCCCGCCCGCGGGCAACGCGCGCCGCGTGAGGACGTAGCCGCCCGAATAGGCGAGTACGAGTTTTGCCACAGTGATGTGCCCGTCGACGAGTTGCACCGCCGCCCACAGGCACAGGATGTCGCCCGCCCAGTAGAAGGCATTGCCGAGCACGCCCAGGCCGTGCTCGCGCGGGCTCGTCAGGAGGCCGCGCACCCGTGCCGCACCCGCGACCGAGTCGGCGAACCCTCGCTTCAGCCAGTTGCCGCGCACCCGCGTGAGTCGGTCGACGCGCCGCGGTGCCGTCAACCAGAGCCCGAGCGCGAAAACCGGGAGGATGAAGAGGGACGGCAGCGTCACGCCGTCGCTCGCATGGCCGTCGAGGTCGAAGTAGAGGAGGATCGAAGCGGCGAGCGCGCCGATGGATAGCACGACATATTCGAGGAAGGTCAGTCCGAGCACGCGGCGTGCTGCTTCTTTACGGGTGGCACCCGCTTGCCGGAAGGCCCAGTAGTCGACGGCGAACCCACCGGAAGCTCGCGTCGCGGCGAAGACACCGAAGCCCGCAACGACAGTCGTGATGCTCGCCGAGAGGTCGAGCTCCTTTCCGTCGTCGACGCGCGCCATGTCGCGCACCGTCAGCACGTAGCCGCCATAGGCGAGGAGCTCGCCGCCGAGGCAAACGAGGAGCCACGCCCACGAGTGTGGCTCGTAGATCAGGCGCAGCACATGCGGCCAGCCGGCGTAGGAGGCGAGGCTCAATGCGACTGCGATCGTCGCTCCCGCCGCGAGCACGAGAATCATCAGCGGCTTCTCCTCGAGGCTGAGGTACGCCTCGCGAAGAGTCCGGCCGAGCCGCCGGATGACATCGGGCATGCGGGCAGGGTAGTGGAGGCTCCCCGCGACGGCACCACGAACGGCGGCGACGAGAGAAGGCCCGCGGGCGCGCGAGCCTTCCCTCCCTGCCCCACTCGAGCCGACCTGAGGCCCGGTCGGCCTCACGCTCTCACGGACATGGGTTTCCGCTGACCGGCGTGAGCGGAGGCGCGCTGTTCGCGAGCACGAAGGTCGTCGTCCAGCCGATCTCTCCAACTCCCACCGCACGCACGGGGACGTACGGCACCTCCATGTAGGTGTCGCCGGCCGAGACCGTCCGCGGCTTGCAGTCGCTTGCCAGGGTGATCACGAGCGACCCGTGTGTGACCTGCACGATCGCGAGCCCCGGATGGGTATGCCAGCCCGAGTCGAAGTTGCTCGCGTAGGTGTAGACGATGCGCAGGTGGGCGTTGCTGTCATTCTCCACGGTCGAGGTCCAGACACCCGCGAACGCAACGGCGGCCAGCACCGTGGCCGTCACTCCGGCCACGACCAGGGTAACTACGAGCCCGAACATCTTCCGTCTCGCAAGGAAGCCTCGCATGTGACTCTCCTTTTCCGTCGTTGGTGAACAGCCGAGGAAGCTACGACGAGAAGGAGCCGTCGCCTACCGTGATTCCCGGCGTATCGCCGGGAGGCCAGCAGGTCAACGACGAGGAAGCTGGCAGCCGGATTCGCCAGGGGGAGCGACCGGCGGGCTATCTGCGATCCTTCCAGGTGGCCCGTGAGCCGGGCGCTTCGCGCGCCCGGCTCACGGAGTCGGCCCGCCTTCTACTTTGCGAGCACGAAGTTGTGGACTTTCTTCGCGTTCGCCTTGGTGATCAGATAGCAGGGCAGGAGCTGCTTCTCCGGCTTGCCGGTCTTACCGGTCTTGACGTACTTGTCGGCCTCGTCGACCGCCAGCTTCGAGAAGTCGGCGATCGGCTGAAGCACGGTTGCGCTGAGCGTGCCCGCGAGGATCAGGCGGACGGCATCCGGGCTCCCATCGAGTCCGACGACCCTCACGCCCGTCTTGTGTGACGCCTTCAGCGCGGCAACCGCCCCGACGGCCATCGTGTCGTTCCCCGAGATGATTCCCTTGATCGTCGGATGAGCCTGCAGGATCGTCTGCGCGACGTTGAACGCCTGCGTCTGATCCCAGTTCGCAGTCTGCTTCGCGACCAGCTTCATGCTCTTCACCTGGTTGATCACCGAGTGGTAGCCCTTCGAGCGAACGCCGGCGTTCGTATCCGATGCCTTGCCGGTCAGCTCGGCGTAATCGCCGCTCCCACCCATGACTTTCGCGAAGTACGTCGCACCCAGCACCGCGCCCTGGAAGTTGTTGGACACGAGCTGAGCGACAGCAAGACCGCTCTTGTTGATCTCACGATCGATCAGGAAGACCGGCACGCCGGCCGTCTTTGCCTTCTTGACCGCCGTGATCGTCGCGTCGGCACCCGCGTTGTCGAGGATGATCGCTGCGGCGTGACGCGAGATCGCACTGTCGATCTGCTGAGACTGCACGTTCGGATCGTCGTTGTGGGAGAGCACGAGCGTGGAGTAGCCGAGACGCTTCGCCTCCTTGTTCGCGATCGTCGCCTCCGACGCGAAGAACGGGTTCGTGTGCGACGGCGTGATGATCACGATCAGCTTGCCGGCACTCGAACCTGCCGGCCTCGCCGACGCGCCGACGGCGGCCGCACCGAATACCGCGAGGAGCGCGACGACCAACGCGATCCGTCTATCGAGAATGTGCTTCATCCTTGGAACTCCTTTCGCGACCCTCAGGTCGCGCCTCGTTGATGGGGTCTTCAGACGCGCGCTCCAGGGCTACTGCTGCCGACCACCCCCTCCACGACCGACGCCACCGACGCAGACGCCCGGGAGCGACGCCGTCGTTGGGCCTCGTCGAGTGCGACCGCTGCGACGATCACGGAGCCCTTGGCGATTATCTGCCAGAACTCCGAGACGCCGACAAGAACGAGACCGTCACCGAGATAGCCGATGACGAAGGCGCCGATGACGGTGCCGCCGATCGTGCCGCGCCCACCGAAAAGCGACGTTCCCCCGAGTACGACAGCCGCGATCGCGTTGAGCTCGTACGACGTAGCTGTATCCGGGAAGGCGGCCCCAAGCTGGGAGGTGATCAGGAGCCCGGTCATGGCCGCGCAAATCCCGGAGATGACGTAGACGCCCATCTTCACCCGGTTGACCCGGATGCCGGCGAGCTCGGCTGCGCGTTCATTCCCGCCGATCGCGTAGACGCGCCTGCCGAAAGCGGTTCGCTTCGCGATGTAGACGGCGACGACGAGGAACACCGCGAGCAACACGATCGTGAACGGGACGTGAAGGAGCGTCCCGGTACCAAGGAACCCGAAACCCGTGTTGTGGTGAGCGCGATCGCCGGCGAGGTTCGGGAAGGTCGCGCCGTTGTTGCGGAGGTCGGCGACGCCGCGCGCAACCGAGAGCATGCCGAGGGTGGCGATGAACGGCGCGACTCCGAGCTTCGTGATGATCGTCCCGTTAACCGCTCCTGCTCCTGCACCGATTCCCAGGCCGATGAGGACGACGAGCGGGACATTGAAGTAGATGACGGAGTCGATCGGGTGCAGGATCAGCCCGTTGTTCAGCAGCCCACCCGCGACCATCCCGGAGAGCCCCGCGATCGAACCAACGGAAAGGTCGATGCCCGCGGTCAGGATGACGAACGTCTCGCCGATCGCCATGATCGCGACGATCGCGACGTGCTCCGTCATCACGAGCAAGTTGGCGCCCGTGAAGAACGACGAGGAGATCGAGCTGAACACGATCACGATTCCGATCAGCGCGACGAACGCGCGGAGGCGAAGCAGGAGCGAACGCCATGCCTGCGGCGTCCTGAGCTCGTCGTAGAGCTCCTGCAAGGGACCCGATGCGACTTGGCGCCGTAGCGCCTGGAGCTGGGCGCTCATCAGGCCACCGCGACCGCGTGCGGATTGGATGCGGCGACGAGCTCCGCGGACGTCGCCTCGTCGCGAGCGAATGCGCCGGTGATCCGGCCGCGCGCCATGACGAGGATGCGATCCGCCATCCCGAGCACCTCTAGGAGGTCGGACGAGGTGAAGAGGATCGCGATTCCGTCGCTCGCGAGGCGCGTCATGACGCGGTACAGCTCGCTCTTGGCGCCCACATCGACTCCGCGCAGGGGGTCGTCCATCAGCAGCACCTTCGGTTCGGTCATAAGTGCCTTCGCGACGACGACCTTCTGTTGGTTCCCCCCCGAGAGGGCCGTGATCGGAAAATCGATGTTCGGGACCTTCACGCCGACGTCGCTGACCACGGCGCCGACATCGCGCGCCTCTCGCTTGAGCGAGAGACGTCCGAACGACCCGAGCCCGTCGAGACTTGCGAGCGAGACGTTGTGCTTGACCGAGAGGGCCTGCACGAGACCCTCTCGCTGGCGGTCCTCCGGAACCAGGAAGAGCCCCCGGTCGATTCTCGCGGCGATCGGTTTGCCGTCGACTCGCTCGCCCGCGAGGACGATGCGGCCGGTCGCATCCCGTCGCTCGCCGAGGAGGCTCTGAAGAAGCTCGGTCCGCCCCGCGCCCATCAAGCCGTAGACACCGACGATCTCGCCGGCCGCGACCGAGAACGAAACGTGGTCGAGAGAGACGCCGCCGCCGGGGCGCGCGAGGTTCAGGTCATCGACCTCGAGCAGTGGCGGCCCGAGGGCGCGTGGCTGATATCGGAAGAGCGCCGAGGGGTCGAGCCCGATCATCTGCTCGACGATCCAGCGCGAGTCGATGTCCGGCACCGGCGCTTCTGCGATCAGCTTCCCGTCGCGAAGCACGGTGACGTAGTCGCCGAGCTCGATGATCTCCTCGAGCCGGTGCGAGATGTACACGACGGCGACCCCGTCCTCGACAAGAGACCGCACGACTTGGAGGAGGCTTGCGACCTCACGCGTCGAGAGCGCCGAGGTGGGCTCATCCATGATCAGCACGCGCACCTGTTGGGAGAGCGCCTTGCAGATCGCGACCATCTGCTGTGCTCCGACGGCCAGGTCGCCGAGCAGGGTCCGAGGGTCGACGCGTTGCCCCAGGCGCTCGAGCAGGTGTGCTGCTTCTCGTTCCTGCTTGCGCAGCCGAACGCCCGCCGGTGAGCGAAGCTCGCTGCCGGCGAAGATATTCTCGGAGACACTGAGGTTCGGGAAGAGCAAGAGCTCCTGATGGATCAGGCGGATGCCGTGGTCGCCCGCGTGGCGCGGTGAGTCGATCTGCACCGGCTGGCCGTCGAGCAGAATCCGCCCCTCGGTCGGCTGGTGCAGGCCGGCGAGGATCCCCATCAGCGTCGACTTCCCGGCGCCGTTCTCGCCGACGAGCGCGCTCACCTTGCCGCGGTAGGCGTTGAAGTCGACGTTGTTCAGCGCGACGGTGCCGCCGAAGACCTTGCTGACGCCCTCGGCGCGCAAGACGACGACGGGCTCCTCGGTCACGCGGCGACCTTGAGGGTGATCGGCGTGATCAGAACGTTCTTGGCGGAGGCGAAGGTAAACGCACCGGTGAAGGTGACGTGCTTTCCCTTCAGCTTCGCGGGGTCGAGCTTGGCGAGCGCCGTCTCCCGCACCTTCGAGTTGAACGCAATCGCGACCTCGCCGAACTGCACCTGGTTCACAAACTGGTTGAAGTTGATGAAGGGCAGCGCGTCCCGCACGTCCGTTCCATCGATGATCGGCCCGATCTGCAGGAAGACGCGGGCCCCGCCGTCCGACCCGGTCGAAACGCCGACCTTCGAGATCAGCGAGACCGTGTCGACGGAGACGATCTTCCCGGAGCCTTTCACGAGGAACGCGGGCGGCGAGTTCAACACCGAGTAATGCCCGTAGCGCCTGAAAGCGGCCGCGCGGTCGACGCGTATCGCCTTGAGCAGCGTCGGCAAGTCGACCGCCGAGGCCCTGACCGTAGGCAGTACCTTGCTCGCCCAGATCGCAGCCACGTACTTGTCGGGACTGAGATTCTCGCTGCCGGCAACGGCTGAACCGGCGTTTGCCTTGCCGAGCGACTCGACGACCCATGGTGGATCGAGAGCAGCGAACACGAGGAGCGCGACCGCAGTGACTGCGAGAACAGTGAGCCGGGAGCGATGGCGAACCGCACGCGCGATCACGATGGAACCTCATCGAGGACGCCGTGGTCGCTCGCGCGAGCCGGCTCGGCCACGAGCCGCTCCGCTGTGAAACGGTCGGTGACGAGGACGTTGATCAATCGGCCTTCGAGAGCTCCCCGGATCGCCTCGAGCTTGTCGTTCGTCCCGGCCACGCCAACCGATCGGGGAACGCCCCGGATCTCCTCGAGGGAGAGGCCGATCACGCGCTCGTCGAAACGGCTCCCGACCGCGCGACCTGCGCCATCGAAGAAGCGCAAGCAGACGTCACCCACCGCACCGAGCTGCTCGAGCTCGCCAAGCTCGTCCTCCGAAAAGACGTTCCCGCTCTCGCCAAGGAGCCGTGACGGATGCAGCGCGCCGATCCCGACGAGCGCCACCTGGAGCGTCCCGAAATACGCCACGGTCTCCTGGACGAGCGGCTCGGCGAGGTACGCAGCCGTCGCCTCCGGCGAGCCGGTCACACCCGGCGCGGAAAGGAAGTGCGGCGAAGCCTTGAGAAGAGATGCGAGCTGCTCCGTGAGGCGAATCGCATGCGCCTCCGCGGTCGGGTTTCCGATTCCGCCGAGGATCTGGACCACATGCCCACCGCCGCTGCGTCGCAACGGCTGCATCGAACCGACCGTGCGAACAAGCGTTTCGCTCCAGGACGAGATCCCGACGACCTCGTCGCTTCCCAGTGTCGTCTCCAGGTAGCTCGCTGCCGCGCTCCCGATGTCGCGCAACACCTCGTCCCGCGTGTCTGCTGCGGAGTCGGCGATGACCGCGTCCTTGAGCCCGTAGCGGCGCTCGAGCTCATCCTCGAGCTCGGAGTACACCCCGGCGGGCGCCATGACCGTGGTGCGGACGATGCCTTCCTTCAGCGCCTCGGCAAGCAGCCGCGAGACCATCGCCTGCGACAGCGAGAGTTGCTTCGCGATCTCGGGCTGGCGAAGGCCGTGCTCGTAGTACAGCCGCGCGACCTTCGACAGAAGCCGAGACCGTTCGACGGATTTCACGAGAACGCCGCTTCCTGCGCGGCAATGACCCCGGCTACTGCTGCGCGCCACCCGGCGTGCAGGTCGGCACGACCAGCCTCCGTGATGCTCGGCTCGAAGGTGTCCCACCGGCGGTCGAAGCTGGCGAGCTCCGACTCGTCCGCGAATGTGCCGATGGCGAGACCGCCGAGGAACGCGACGCCGAGCGCCGCGGAGTCCGCGATGTCCGTGCGGGTGATGCGACAGCCGAGGACATCGGCCTGGAACTGCAGCAGCGAGTCGTTGCCGCTCGCGCCGCCGTCGACCCGCAGCTCAGCGAGCGGCCGCTCGAGATCCTGTTCGAGCGACTCGACCAGATCGGCGACCTGGAACGCGATCGACTCGATTGCTGCACGCGCAAGCTCGGCGGCCCCCGTCGCGAACGTCAGGCCGGTGATCGTGCCGCGCGCATCCGGGAGCCAATGAGGAGCTCCAAGTCCGCCGAACGCCGGCACGAGATGGACACCACCGGCGTCGGGAACGGTGTTGGCGAGCTGCTCGACGTCGGGGGCGGTCTTCAATCCGAGGACGTTCGCCAGCCAGTCGATTGTCGCGCCGGTCGAGAAGATGTTCCCTTCGAGTGCGTATGTCGGCGCGATGCGCAGCCATGCAACGGTTGTCGTGAGCCCACGGAGCGACCGGCGCGGCTCCTCTCCGGTCGCCGACATCAGCGATGTCCCCGTGCCGTAGGTTGCTTTGGCCGCTCCGGTGTCGAAGCAGCCGAGGCCGTAGAGAGCGGCGTGCGAGTCGGCGGCGACCGCGGCGATCGGAAGTGACGGAAGGCTCGCGAGCGGAACCGACTCGCCGAACACACCGCTCGACGGAAGCACGCGCGGAAGGCAGGCCGCCGGGATCCCGAAGAGGTCGAGGAGCTCGTCGCTCCATTCGAGCCGATGGATGTCGAGGAGAAGCGTCCTGGAGGCGTTCCCTGCGTCGGTCGCATGCACTGCGCCGCGGGTGAGCTTCCAGAGCAGCCAGCTGTCGACGGTCCCGGCGCACGCCGAACCCGCTTCGGCCGCAGCCCGAAGTGTTGGGTCGGCGTCGAGCAGCTGCCGGAGCTTCGACGCGGAGAAGGTCGGGTCGAGCGGCAGCCCGGTGAGCTCCCTGACGAGGTGCTCGGCACCCGCAGCGCGCAGTTCGGCACAGAGGTCGGCGCCACGGCCGCATTGCCAGCTGACGCAAGGTGTCAATGCCCGGCCGGTGGCGCGATCCCAGACGAGCACCGACTCGCGTTGGTTCGTCACTGTCAAGCAGCCGACATCGCCGTGAGGAAGCTGCGCGATCGCCGCGCTGACGCTTTCCCATAGCTCCTCAGCGCTCTGCTCGACCCACCCGGGCCGTGGGTAGGTGCGATGCAGGCCCACGGACGCCGATGCGGCGACCTCGCCGGTCGGCGAGACGAGCAGCGCCTTCGTGCTCGTTGTCCCCTGGTCGATGGCG
Source organism: Gaiellales bacterium (assembly GCA_038328165.1). Taxonomy (GTDB): domain Bacteria; phylum Actinomycetota; class Thermoleophilia; order Gaiellales; family Gaiellaceae; genus PALSA-600. The sequence goes on along the minus strand of JBBQLT010000007.1, from coordinate 103,408 downwards.
AGAATCATGGTCACGGCCGCTTGCGCTCCAGGAGGTCGAGCACGGCGGCGTGAATGCCGTTTCGGTTGAGGCCGAAATGGTCGAGCAAGAAGGGAGCGGACCCGGTGGGTGCGAACCCCGGGAAGCCGAGGATCCGCATCGGAACCGGGCACTCCGCGACCACTGCCTCGGCGACGGCGCCGCCGAGGCCGCCGTGGATCGAATGCTCCTCGACAGTGACGATCGCGCCGGTCTCCTCGGCTGCCGCGACGATCTCGCCGAGGTCGATCGGCTTCACCGTGGGCATCGAGAGGACCCGTGCGGCGACACCCTCCGCGGCGAGCGACGCGGCTGCGTCGAGTGCGCGGGCGACCATCGTCCCGTTCGCGATCACCGTCACGTCGGCTCCGTCCCGGAGCCGCGCTGCACGACCGATCTCAAACCGGTAGTCGGGAGGGTGAACCGACGGCACTCCCATGCGGCTGACGCGAACGAAGACCGGCCCTTCGTAGTCGGCTGCGGCGCGCAGAGCCTGCTCGGTCTCGAGCGGATCGGCCGGGACGATCAGGACGAGATTGTCGATCGCTCGCAGCCACGCGATGTCTTCGATCGAATGATGGGTCGGACCGAGCTCGCCGTAGGCAACGCCGGGGCTCATCCCGCAGACCGTGACGTTCGCGTTGCTGTAGGCGAGGTCGACCTTGATCTGCTCGAGCCCGCGCGCCGTCAGGAAACAGCTTGCCCCCGAGACGAACGGACGTCGGCCGCCGTTCGCGAGCCCCGCGGCAACCCCGATCATCGCTTGCTCGGCAATGCCGACGTTGATCAGCCGTTCGGGAAACCTCTCCTGGAAGTCTCCCAGCTTGCTCGACCCGACCGAGTCGTTGCACACGACAACGACGCGCTCGTCTTCCTCGGCCAGCGCGTGCAACGTCGCGACAAACGCGTCGCGGCAGTCGTACAAGGTCGACTCATTCGCAACGGCCGTCATTCGAGCTCTCGCAGTGCGGCGTCCACCTGTCCGGCCGACGGCACCCGGTGATGCCACTCGACGCGGTCGTGCATGAAGGAGATCGGGTTACCCTTGTGGGTGTGGGCGATCACGAAGCTCGGCCGGTCCGGCTCGATCGGCAGGCGCTCGAACAGGTCGAGCAACGCGGCGTGATCGTGGCCGTCGACGTCGATGACACCCCATCCGAACGCGCGCGCCTTGTCGCCGAGTGGCTCGAGACGGCTCGTCTCCTCGGTGGGCGCGCCCTGTTGGAGGCCGTTACGGTCGACGATGACGGTGAGCCGCTCGAGCCCGCGGTGGCCGCCCACCATCAGCGCCTCCCAGTTCGATCCCTCCTGCAGTTCGCCGTCGCCGGTGAGACAGAAGGTGCGGCGTGCGGAGTCGTCGAGGGTCGCAGCGATCGCCATTCCGACGGCGATCGGAAGCCCGTGCCCCAGCGGACCGGTGTTCGCCTCCACGCCGGGCACCTTCTTGCGGTCGGGGTGACCGTTCAGGGGCGAGAGCGGCTTCATGTACGTGTCGAGCAGCGCAGGGTCGAAGAATCCGCAGCTCGCCAAGGTGGTGTAGAGCACGCCCGAGCTGTGGCCCTTGCTCATGACGAAGCGATCGCGCTCGGCGCGCTGCGGGTCGCTCGGGTCGACGTCGAGCACCGCGAGGTAGAGCGTCGCGACGATGTCTGTCGCGGACAGGTCGCCGCCGATGTGTCCGAGGCCCGCCGCTTCGATCAGGGGAAGGTTGCGGCGCCGGATGAGGCGCGCGCCCTCGGCGATGAGTCGAAGCTGCTCGGCGCGCGGCAGCGAGCGGTCGATTCGCGCGGGGAGCGTCGCGATCATTCGGCGCTCGCGGCGTCGCCGAAGAGAAGATCGTGCACGAGGGTCTGCGCGGCGAGGGCATCCTGCAGCTCGCGCGCGGCGTCGAGCTCGCCCAGGTCGATGCGATCGACGAGGCGGAGCATCGACCTCAACATGCGGATGCTCGCTCGGGCTGCGGCGACCGGGTCCTCCCGGAACGGGAACTGGTCGAGCTTCCATGCCTTGTCCCACCCTGCGCGCTTCAGGGTCAGCAAGAACTCAATCGTCTCCGTGATGTGAATCGACCCGACGGTCATGTCGTCGTCCCAGCTGCGAAAGTTGTCGTTCAGGTCGACGTCGATGAGCCTGCCGCGCGCAAGACAGAGGTCGGCCGCGGCGGCGGGCGACTCTCCGGCGTACAGCGAGTGGCCGAAGTCAATGAGGACACCCACGTTTTCGAGCGCGATGTCTTCGATCGCAAGGAGCGTGCGCGCTGCGTCCGAGAAGAACATGTGCGTTCGCGGCTCTTTCGGCTTGTACTCGATCGCGAACGGCATCTCCGGGTGCGGGCCCGCGGCCTCTTGCATGCAGTCGACCGACAACTCCCAGAGCCGGCGCGGATCCGCCTGGAAGGGATAGTCGAAACCATCCTGACCGGGCCAGATCTTCATGTAGTCGACCCCGAGTTCGTATCCGACCTCGGTGGCGCGCGCGATCAGGTCGAGTGCTGCTTGCCGCACCTTGCCGTCCGGGTTCGTGAACGAGCCGGCACGAAACTCCTGCGTATAGATCTCGGGGGTGATCGCGAGCGCGCGCAGCCCCGTTTCCTCGAGTGCGTCTCGGACCGCGGCGACGGGCACATCGCCCGCTCCCCAGAACGGGTAGTTGAGATCGAGTGACTCGATCCCTCCCACGCTCGCCGCGGCCCGGATCGCACCGGTGAACGAAACCTCCGGGCCATACCCGTCGGTCGCGTACCTGTCAAGGAACCGCCCGAACATCCAAACACCTGCAGAGAAGCGACTAGTGAATAGATATTCAGTCATGGTATTCAAGTCAGACTACTCCAATCGCCTGCGAAAGACAAGCCCCTGGCGGGAGGTCCGCGAATCGACCCGGCAAGCCGCTCGGAGCAGGAAGATGACGGCACCTTGCGAAGACGCTCTCTGATGGCCAAGCAAACGATGGTTGCCGCTGATGTCTTGCAGGGTCGGCGGGCGCTCCGCCTCGAGGTGCTGCGCCCGACCGAGCTCGTGCCGATCGACGACCGGCTGCTCTCGCTGCTCGAGGTGATCGAACGGGAGCTCGGCGACATCCGCGAGAGAATCATTTCCTTCGACAGCAGGCTCGAGCGACTGCAGTCCTCCTTCGCAACGAAGCTGAAGGACGAGGCCCCGCAGGAAGACGAGTTTCTCGTGCACGTGTGGTCGCCCGGCGGCTACGAGTTGGAGTCGAAGTCGGGCGCGATACCCGAGCCCGGAGATGCGTTTGCCGACGCGGGCGAGGCGATCGTGCTCAGCGTCGGTCGCTCTCCGCTCCATGGCGACCCGCGACCGTGCGTGTTCGCGCTCTCTCTCTGACCGGCCCGACACACGGCGATCGAGTTTTACGAATGCGACGCCTTCGTCGTGCCCCCGAGAAACACCTCGCCCATTTCCGGGTTTCCGAGCACTTCGGCGGCGGGGGCAGACATCGCAACGTTCCCTTGCACGAGCACGTAGGCCCAGTCGGCGAGCTGGAGCGCAGCATGGGCCCGCTGCTCGACGAGGAGCACGGCCTTCCCGCGGTCTGCAAGCGCGCGCGCCTGATCTTCGAGCACCGATCGTACGAGTGCCGGTGAGAGCCCCGCAGTGGGCTCGTCGAAGACGAGCACACGAGGGGCGGTCATGAGCGCGCGCCCCACGGCGACCATCTTTCGCTCGCCGCCGCTCATCGTGCCGACGAACCGGCGCATGTGCTTGCCGAGCACCGGGAAGAGCTCGAGCACCTCGTCGACTCGCGCGGCGCGCGTTCGCTTGTCGAGGAGGTAGCCGCCCATCTCGAGGTTTTCGTGCACACGGAGCGTCTCGAAGACGTCGTCGACCTGCGGCACGTAACCGACGCCCTGGCGAACGAGTTGCTCGAGCCGGGACCCCGTCACGTCCTCACCGTCGAGAAGCACCTCACCGCCGAAGATCTTGACGAGCCCGAGGATCGCCTTCAGGAGCGTGCTTTTCCCGGCGCCGTTCGGGCCGACGACCGACACCATCGACCCCTCCGAAACACTGAGGTCGATGCCGTGGATGATCTCGATGTCGCCGTACCCTGCGACGAGGCCCCGCGTCTCGAGGGCGACCTCACTCGCAGGCGAGCCGTCAACCTGCAATGTAGGCCTCTTGGACTTCCTTCCTCGTGCGGAGGTCGGCCATCGATCCTTGCGCGAAGACCTTTCCCAGGACCATCACGACGACGGTGTCGCAGAGACGTTCGACCGTTTCGAGCTCATGCTCGACGAGCACGATCGAGAGCCCTTCCTGCCTGAGGGCAAGGCATGCGTCGCCGAGCCGATGCGTGAGTAAGGGGCTGAGCCCCGCTGTCGGCTCGTCGAGCAGGAGGAGTGCCGGCTCGGTCATGACGGCACGCATCACCTCGAGCACCCTCTTCTGGCCGCCGCTCAAGTTGCGCGCACGTTCGGCAGCCTTGTCCTCCATCTGAAAGAGCGCGAGCAGCTCTCGCGCGCGGTCCTTGATCTCCTTCTCCTCGAGGCCCCAGTACCGCCGGCCACCGACGACACCGAGTGCCGACTCGCTCCGAGCGCGCGGAGCCGCGACAACGAGATTCTCGAGGGTCGTCAGGCTCCCGAACTCACGCGACAGCTGAAACGTGCGCACGAGCCCGAGCCGCGCCCGTCGATAGGCAGGGGCATTGGTCACGTCGGCGCCGTTGAACCGGATCGCCCCGGCGCTCGGCTTGATGAAGCCGCTCATGATTCCGAGAGTCGTCGACTTGCCGGCGCCGTTCGGCCCGATCAATCCCGTGATGGAGCCGCGGCCGACGGTGAACGTTGCACCGTCGACTGCGCGTACGCCGCCGAACTCTCGCACCAGGGCTTCGACCGACAGGATGTCGCCGGATTCGCCGGTTGCAGGCACGGTCGCAAGGATCGGCGCCGGTCGTTCTGGCAACGTCGAGACGAAGCTCAGGAGAGCGTGGTCGCGGCGTGCGTCGAGCGGCCGTGCGTCGTCCGGCTCCACGCCCTGTCTGAACGGTGTGGCGCGACCCTCGGGTACGAGCCCGACGGGCCGAAAGAAGAGGAAGCCGATCGTCAGGAGCCCGAGGATGATCCAGCCGAGTTGCGGGATGAGCTCGGGGTTGTTGCCGACCGTCGGCAGGAATTGCACGCCCTGGACGATCAGCGTGGGCACGATCAACGTGCCGATGACGACTCCCCAGTCGTTGCCCATCCCGCCGATGATGATCGCGGTCAGCAGCGCCATCGTCTCGATGAAAAGCCATGCGCTCGGTGACCATCCGCCGATGAACCCGACGAGCAGCGCACCGGACAGGCCCGCCATCCCACCACCGACCGCTTGCACCGCAATGCGCAGTGCAACGACGTTCTTGCCGACCGACAACGCGGCCTCCTCGTCGTCGCGCATCGCCCGCAGCAGCCGTCCGAACGGCCCGCTCGAGAAGCGACGAAGCACGGCGTACACGAGGCAGCAGATCACCCCGACCATCGCGACGTACCCCCACCCCTGCTGCGACCCCTGGAGTCTATGGAGCGGGTTCGGAATCAATGCAAGGCCCGCGCTCCCATTGACGAGACCGGTATCCGCAACAACGATCGTCGTCGCGGTGATCGAGACGACGAGCATGGCCATCGCCTGATAGTCGGGCCGCAGGCGCTTCAGCCCGGTGATGCCGATGATCGCCCCGAGGATCGCCGACACCGCCGAAGCGCACAGAAGCGCGGCCACGAATGGGAGATGTGCTCCGTAGATGTAGTGCTGGAAGCCGCCGTTGCTCGAGTCAGGACCGAGGGTCAGGACGGCATAGGTGTAGGCGCCTGCAGCGACGAGAACGATGTAGGCGAAATTCGGCACTCCGGCGATGCCGAACTCGAGGTTCAGCCCCCAGGCCGCGATCAGGAACGTGCCGAAGTAGACGAGTAGGACAACGACGTAGTACTCGTAGCCGGTCACGTGGCGGAGAGATTACGGCGGGCCACGCCTGCTGCGGCGAAGAGGCCCCGTGGCCGGATCAGCAGCATGATGATCAGGATTGTGAACGCGACGACGTCCTGGTAGGCCGGGCTCCAGTACGCCGCGCCGAACTGGCTTGCCACGCCGACGACGAGACCGCCGATCATCGCCCCGTAAGGCTGCGCGATTCCTCCGAGCACGGCGGCTGCGATCATGTAGATCAGGAACGTCGCGCCGAGGCTGAAATCGAAGGTCACGGTCGTGACCGCGAGCGCCACGCCTGCGACGCCGCACATGAATCCGGTGAGAAGCCAGGTGAGGTCGATGATTCGCTCGGTGCGAATCCCGCAGGCCCTCGCGACCGTTCGGTTGGTCGAGGTCGCGCGCATCGCGCGTCCGATCTTCGTCTGGGTGAGCAAGAGGTGCAGCCCGAGCATGAGGGTCAGCGTCAGGCCGATGATGATCAGCTGGGCGACGCTGAAGACGAACCCGAGGCCCGACACCGTCCTGCCGAATTGGGCGCCGTAGGTGATGGCACCCGGGCCGACGAGAATCACGATCACGCCCTGCAGGATGATACCCGCGGCGACCGTTCCGATCACGACGCTGACGAAGCCGGCACCGCGGCGCTGCAGTGGGCTGAGAAAAGCGCGATTGAACGCAACGGAGATCAACGCGAGCGCCAGTCCGACGAGGACGAGCGCGACCCACACGTCGAGGCCCCGGTTCAGGAGCCAGTAGCCGAGATACGCGGCGAGGGTCATGAACGCGCCGTAGGTGATGTTGAGCACGTTGCTGATCCCGAACTGCACCGTGAATCCGACCGCTCCGAGCGAGATCACCGCGCCTGCTGCGATCCCGAAGCCGATCGTTTGAACCACCACCCCCACGCGTACCTCCTCCGGACTGCGTCGTCAGAACAGTCGTGCCACGCTCGCACAGCTCGGACCCGGGTGTCCAAGCTGTGCGAGCGCGGGTGACGCGCTTACTTCAGGGCGCTTGCGATCAACCCGCCGCCGAAGACACTCAGCAGGCGGGGGCTCCCGTCGGCGTTGAAGGCAGTCGCTCCGAAGTTGCCTGCGGAGTTGTGGTACTGGTTGAAGTGGATCTGACCGCCGGTGCCGACGTAGTCGATCTGCTTCTTGGCGTTCAGCGCGGCGAGGCCCTGCGGATAGGTGTGGACGATGACCTTCGTCTTCCCAGGTGACGTCACCGACGCAATGAACTTGTTCCACGTGGATCCCTTGGTGGAATTCGCTGCTTTCATCGCGAGGGCCATCACGATGTCCCCGTCGTAGAGCCCGGCGATCACGCCGATCCCTTCGACGATCGGCGCATCCGAGGGGGAGACATGCGACGAGGTGGTCAAGCCGTCCTTGTAGGCGGCGAACGCCGCCGATTTCGGATCGACGTGATACCCGACCAGGGAAAGATTGCTCGTGACGAAGTCGAGCCCCAGCACTTTCACCATTGCGTTGAAGTAATCCGGCGTCAACGAGTCGGTTGCGGTGATCAGCGGCGGCACGTTGCCGTGATTGAGCTGCTTGTACTGCGAGAAGAAGGTCGCAGCAGTCTGCGGATCGGTTGCCGCGATGATCACCTCGGGCTTGGTCTTGATGAATCGCGAGACGACGCTGGCGTAGGAGGCGGCGTCACCCGGGATGTCGACCTCGATCGACAGCTTGACGCCGAGGCGCTTGAGCGCATGAAGGATGCCGGGCTTGACGGTGTCGTTACCGGCGTTCGTCTGCAGCACGACAGCCACGCTCTTGTACTTCTTCGCGTGCGCCCACACGGCATACGCCGCTCCGTTCTGGACATCGGACGGCACGATTCGCCAGAAGTACGCGTCCTTGGTCTTGTCGAACGCGGGTAGGCCGTTCGCGGTGAAGAACGGGACCTTCGCGTTGTTGATCAGCGGGATCGTGACTGCAGCAGTGTTTGTCTCGAGCCCCGTCGCAAACGTGATGTTCGACGTCGCGAGCGCTCGCGTGACGGCCGGCACTGCATCGGCAGGGTCGCCGGTGTCATCGACGGTCGAGCAGTTCAGCTGGTTGCCGAGGATGCCGCCCGCCTTGTTGATCTCCTGCGCGGCGGCGTAACAGCTGAGGCTGATGAACTTGCCAAGGTTTGCGGCCGGGCCGCTGAACGGCGCGATCACCGCCGCGTTGACTGTGCCGGCCGAACGGGCGCCCGCTCCGATCGAGGCTGCGAGGGCGGCAATCACCAGGGTGAGTGTCGCCGCGCTGACTTTCAGGAGCATCGTCGTTCTCTCGGGGTCGACGCGGAGCCTGCGCGCCGGCCGATCCGAAGCTGCTGGGCGGGACTGACCAATCAACGCTTCTCTCCTCCCGTTCGGGGACAGCATTCCACTGGGGTCAATGCGCATAGGGCAAGTACTATATTCGCGCAAATCTAGGAATTGCAAGCGCGGCGACGCCTCAGCAATTGCACCGGATCGCGAACTCGCGCTCCTGGCCCTGGAGTGAGCTCCCGCGTCGCGCATGGTCAGCGATGTGCCGCGCAACCGTCGCGCGGATCTCACGGTCGAGCCGGTAGAGGTTGTCGACGTGCACCTCCCAGCCTCGGTCACCGTCCTCGTTCCAGGACTGCGGCAGCCGTCGAAGCTCCCACTCGGGCCAGTCCGACGCCGCAAGCGCGAGCGCGCGCCGCAGGATGTCGCGCTGCTGCTCGGGCTCACCCGGCCGGCCGCACGACGAACCAAGCGGGAAGTCGAGGAAAAGCGCACGCGGCGGCTTCAGCGCGAGCACGTTTCGCTGCAGCGTCGCGATGCTCGTCGTCGGCAGCCCGCGCGCCTCGATCGCCCGGGCAAGGACGCCCGCAGCGACGTGGCACTGCGGACAGAACGGGAGGACGAGCACGAGATCGACGCCCATCGCACGAAAATCGCCGACGATCCGCGGAACGGTCTGCAACGCGAGCTCCTCGTAGCGCGTGATCGACCCGACCATCGAGACTGCAGCAGCCGCAAGACGGCCGATTACCCCCTCGGCTTCGAGCTCGAGCAGCCTGTCGCGGGGATAGGTCACGTTCGGGTCGGCCTCCGCGAAGACCCGGATCGGTGAGCGATGAGCGATCAGGAGCTCGCTCAGCTCCCGCTCCCGCGGCAGCAGCCGGTAGCTCGTGTCCTCCGTCTCGCCCAGCCGCTGCTGGTCGGGGAAGTACGCGCCGGACGTGGTCAACACTCCGATCGTCGCCTGCTCGAGCGGCACCGTGAACGGGGTGAGCGACGGCGCATCGAACGCGGGAAGCGGGGACGGCGGCACGCGCAGGATCTCGGCCCGCACGCGCTCGAAGTCGTACGCCGGTCCCTCCGAATTCGCGCTGTTCACACGCCCGAGCCCCCGGCACGGCGGAGCAGTGTGGCCGCGTTGCCGCCGGCGATCGCGGTCACCTCGTCGGCCGACGCGCCGGCCGCGGTCAGGATTCCCAGTGGGTCGACGTCACCGACCGGATAGTCGGTCCCGAGCACGAGCCGGTCGGCGCCGACGCGCTCGAGGAGCACTGCGAGCACCGCCGGGTCGTAGACACACGTGTCCAGGTAGAAGCTGCGCAGATACTCGCTCGGAGGCTTCGAGATCTTGCTCGCGGTGCCAGGGCGGTTCCGAAAGTTGCGGTCGAGGCGCCCGAAGTTGTGCGGCAGGAACCCGCCGCCGTGGGCGATCACGATCTCGAGCTCCGGCAGGTCCTCCAGCACCCCCTCGAGGATCAACGAGGTCATGACCTTCGCCTCTTCGATCGACTGTCCGATCGAGTTCCAGAGGGCGTACTCCTGGAACCACGGATCGTTGACCCCGTCGGGATGCACGAACGCAACAACCCCGAGGTCGCGAAAGGCCTCCCAGAGCGGCCGGAACCGCGGCGCCCCGAGGTAGAGACCGTCGACCGCGGCCGGCAGGTTGGCGACGTGGAGGCCGAGCTCGCGAACTGCTCGCTCTGTCTCTGAGACCGCAAGGCGGATGTCGCGGAGAGGCACGGTGAACGCTCCGCTGAAGCGGGCGGGCTGGGCGCGGCAGAGGGCGGCAATCGCGTCGTTGACGCGCGCTTCGAGCTCGAGCTGAAGGCTCGGCTCCGCCCAGGCTGTGTATTGCATGACCGTGCTCGATGAGAGCACCTGCACGTCGACACCGTGTTCGTCCATGTCTGCGAGCCGGCGCTTCGGATCGAGCATGCGCGAATGGGCCTCTGCCATCCGGGAGCCGGGCTCTGCGACTGCACGTTCCGGATGTGTGCCGAACGCGCCGAAGACCGAATTCGGGAGTGTCCGAGCAAAGACCTGCGGCTCGAGCACGTGCGCGTGAAAGTCGATCGTCAGCAACGTCAGGCACGACCGTTCGTTGTCGGCGGGTCGTCGCCGGAATGCGCCGCGACGAGAGACGTGAACTCGTCATCCGTGACGAGCCCGCGCTTGCGAATCGAAAGCGCCTTCACGGCTTCGAGCAACTCACGGCGTGCCTCCTCTGAAACCTCCAGCTCGAGCTCGCTCGCTTTGATCCGAATCGATTCGACGCCGCTCTTCTTACCAAGCACGATGCTCCTCGTTGCGCCGACGAGCTCCGAAGAGTAGGGCTCGACCGCAGAGGGATTGTGGAATTGGGCCGCGACCGCGCCCGTCTCGCGGCGAAAGAGGTTCTCGCCGACAAGCGCCGACCACGGCGCAAGGTCGTAGCCGCAGATCTCGCGCACGCGTGTGGCGACACGCACGGTCTCCTCGAGCCTCAGCGACGTCTCGAAGCCGTAGAGAGCCTCGAGCGCGAGCGCGATCTCCGGCAGGTTGGCGTTCCCTCCACGCTCTCCCATGCCGTTGATCGTCCCGTGCACCCAACTCGCGCCCGCCGCGACCGCCGCGACCGCGCCGGCGGTCGCGAGCCCGAAGTCGTTGTGGCCGTGGTAGTGCACCGGCACCTCGGGGCCGAGCGAGCCTGCGATCTGCTGCACCAAATATGCGGCAGCTTCGGGCGCCGCGACGCCAAGCGTGTCGACGACGACAACCTCGGCTGCGCCTGCCGCGACGGAGGCGTCGTACGCCTTCTTCAAGAACTCGAGGTCGGATCTCGAGCCGTCGACCCCGAAGAATGCAACCTTCACGCCGCTCTTCGTCGCGTAGGAGACGGCGGCCTCGATCCGCTCGAGAATCTTGGCGCGTGAGATCCCGAGCGCATCGAGCTTCAGGTCCGAGACGGGCGCCTCGATCACCGACGCCTTCAAGCCGAGCTCGAGAATCGCGTCGACGTCCGCCGGCACCGCCCGTGCGAATCCCCATAGCTCGGCGCGCAGCCCCGCGGCGACGATCAGCTCGATTGCCCGCCGGTCGTCGTCGGAGACGCGTGGGAAACCCACTTCGATCCGGTCGACGCCGAGTGCGTCGAGGAGATGCGCGATCTCGAGTTTCTCGTCCGGGCCAAGCACGACGCCGACGGTCTGCTCACCGTCGCGAAGGGTGGTGTCGTAGAGGTTGACGTGCTCGCCGGGCGGCCGGCCGAGCGCGGTCGCGTTCAGGTCGCCCGTCCACACGTTGTTCCGGTCGATCACACGAGCTCCTCGACCCAAGAGACGCGTGAAGGCGCCGGCTCGCCGTGCGCCTCCTCCCACGAGATCACGGGGTTCCGAAGAACACCGATCCGTTCGATCTCGGCCTCGACCACGTCTCCGGGCCGGAGGTAAAGCGACTCCGGGTCTTCGCTGAAACCTGCGACGCCGGAGACGGTGCCGAGCGAAAGGACATCGCCCGCCGAGAACCCGAGCGGCGCGTAGTGCGCGAGGACCTCCGGAACGGACGTCGACATACGGCTCATGTTCGAGACCTGGCGCTGCTCGCCGTTGACCCGCAGCTCCATCGAGAGCTCGTGAGGATCACCGACCTCATCGGGCGTCACAATCCATGGGCCAAGCGGACAGAACGTGTCGATCGCCTTGCAAAACGAGAACACGCCGCTCTTCATCTCCCGGCGCTGGATGTCTCGCGCGGTCAGGTCGTTGAAGACGACGTAGCCGCCGACGTAGTCCATCGCGTCGTCGACGCCGAAGTGCTTGCCGTCCTTCGCGATGATGACGGCGAGCTCGAGCTCGTAGTCGAGCTCGCGCGTCAGGTGATCCGGGTAGACGATCGGCTCGTCCGGGCCGATGATCGCGTCGATATTCTGGAAGAAGACGATCCACGGCGCGACCGGATGCGACCAGCCAACCCGCTCCGACTCGACGTGATGCTCGCGAAAGTTCCCGGCCGTGTGGAAGAACTTCTTCGGCACGATCGGCGCCTTCAGCTTGACCTGCTGAAGCGAAACCGCCCGGCCCGTCTCCGGCGAGCTCGCACCCTCCTCGAAGTAGGCGCGCATCGTCGGCGCAGCAAGCTCGATCACGGTGTCGTGCTCGAGACGGCCGACGTGCTGCGATCCTTGGTAGTCGAACGTGACGAGCTTCATCGGGGCTCGGAGCCTCCTCGGGTCGACAGACCGGACGGCCTTCACTATATTTGCGCAAATCTAGAACGCGCAACTTCGACGCACTACTGTTGCAGGTCAAACGATGGCGTCCTCCTCCCCCAAACCCGCTTCGAGGCCCTGGGCCGCGGCTGCGCTCGACGGCCACCGCACCCTCGCCGAGAAAGCGTTCGCCGCGCTGCATGCAGCGATCGTCAGCGGTGAGCTTGCACCCGGGCAGCGACTGCGCATCGAGGAGCTCGCCGGCCTGCTCGGCATGAGTCATCTTCCGATTCGCGAGGCGATCCGCCAGCTCGAGAGCAGGGGTCTCGTCGAGCACATCCCCCATCGCGGCGGGCGAGTGACCGAGATCTCGCTCGAGGATCTGCGGGATCTCTACGAGGCGCGGCTCTTGATCGAGCCGGAGATCATCTCGCGCGCCGCCGAGAGCTTCTCAGCCGAGGACGCCGAAACCGCGCATGCCGCACTCGCCCGTTATGCCGTCGCGTCGAACGAGGATCCCATGACGGACATGTGGGCGGCGCATACCGCGTTCCACTTTGCGCTCTATGCACCGTGCCGTTCGAGCTGGCTCCTTCGCCTGGTCACGCCACTCTGGGAGAGCAGTCAGCGCTACCGCATGACGATGCCTCGCCTGAACAGCGAGATGCGGCGGAAGGAAGCGCAGCGCGAGCACGAGGAGATGCTCGCAGCGTGCGAGGCGAACGACGGCGCACGCGCCGCCGCGATCCTCCACGACCATCTCGTCCGGACTGCGAACCTGATCACCGATCAGATGGGCGGCTCGGCGGATTTCACCCTGCGGTAGACCTCCCTCGCGTCCTCAACATCGACCGGAAGGAGCCCGATGAGCACGAGATTCGAGGGCCGCGTTGCGCTCGTGACCGGAGCAGGAACAGGCTTCGGAGCGGCGATCGCTCAGGCCCTCGCGGTGGAGGGAGCAGACGTTGCGGTGCATTACCGGAACTCGGCGGCTGGGGCGGAAGCGACCGCGAGGAGCATCCGCACGCACGGGCGCGAGGCGGCGACTTTTCAGGCCGACATCGGGGAGTGGGAAGACGTGCAGCGAATGGGCGTCGAGGTCTTCGCCCACTTCGGGCGCGTCGACGTGCTCATCAACAACGTCGGTGACATGGCCGCGACCCAGATGTCGTGGCGTGAGCTGACACCTGAGGCGATCGATCACACTCTCAACGTCGACATCAAGGGAACGATGCTGATGACGCACGAATTCGGACGTCGGATGCTCGACGACCAGCAATCGGGCGCGATCGTGAACATCGGGTCTCGCGTCGTCGTCGAGGGAAGCCCGAGGGCGCCGCAGTACGCCGCTGCCAAGTACGCCATCATCGGCATCACGAAGTCGTACGCGCGCGCTCTCGCCCCGCACGTCCGAGTGAACACGCTCGGGCCGGGCTTCGTCGAGACCGAGGCACTCATCAATCGAGAGGACTGGAAGTCGGGCCGGCGCGAGCAGGTGCTCGCCAACACGCCGCTCAACCGGATCCCGCAGCCCTCGGACATCGTGCCGCCGGTCCTCTTTCTCGCAAGTGAGGACTCCCGGCACATCACCGGGGGCTTCCTGCTCTGCGACGGCGGGAACAGTATGGTCGGCGCCTGAGGCGAGACCCGGAGGCGGCGGGGTGAGCGATGAGTTTTGCAGCCCGCCGCGGTCTACCTTCATGATTGGCTCGCTGGCCCTACTTCGGAGGTGAGACCTTGTCGCAGACGGTGCTCTTGATCGGAACGAGGAAGGGATGTTTCCTGCTCGAAAGCGACGGCGACCGTCGCGATTGGGCCTTGAGGGGCCCATTTTGCGAGGGCTGGCCCGTCTATCACGCGGTGTTCGAGCCTTCCTCCGGCGCGATCTACGCGGCGGCTGCGAGCGAGTGGCACGGCTCGGCGGTCTGGCGCAGTGGCGATCTCGGCGAGACCTGGACACACTCGAGCGAGGGTCTCGCACACGCGGACGCCGACAAGAAGCTCTCGAAGGTCTCGACGCTAGCGGCCTCGCCGGGGCGCGTCCTCGTCGGCGTCGAGGCGCCCGGGATCTTCGCAAGTCGCGACGAGGGCACGACGTGGTCGCAGCTCTCGACGCTCGCCGGGCAGCCCGGCAGCGAGGTCTGGGACGATCCGGCGAACCAGCCGCCCGGGCATCTCGGCCTCTCCGCGCTGATGCTGGACGGCGACTCGAGCTCGAAGTTCTGGGCGATCGTGCAGGGAATCGGGCTCTTCGAGACCCCTGACGAAGGCGCCTCCTGGACGCCGCGGAACCGGGGGCTGCGTGCGGAGTGGCCGCGCGAGCATGAGGAAGTCGGCTTCTGCGTGCACAAGGTCGTCCGCTCGGCCTCCGACCCGAGCCGCATGTACCAGCAAAACCATTGTGGCATGCACCGAAGCGACGACGGCGGTGAGACGTGGACCGAGATCACTGAAGGGCTGCCAACCGACTTCGGCTTCGCTGCTGCAGCTCATCCCCACGACCGGGACAGCTTCTACGTCGTCCCGCTCGATCCGGGGCACGGGCGCTTCATGCCCGACGGCGCCGCAGCCGTCTGGCGAACGAGTGACGGCGGCTCGAGCTGGCGGCGGCTCGAGCGTGGATTGCCCCAGGAGCGCGCCTATCTCGGCGTGTTGCGCGAGGCGATGGCGATCGACTCCTACGACATTCCCGGCCTCTATTTCGGCACGAGCACGGGCCAGGTCTTCGCGAGCGCCGACGAGGGCGAGGGTTGGAGTGAGATCGCGAGCTATCTGCCGCCGATCTCATCGGTCGAAGTCGCCATCCTCGAGTAGCGATGATCGACCTTCACCTCCCAGGGACTCTCATGCCGCTCTTCCCCGGGCTGCCGCGACACGTCGAGGTCGAGGCGGCGACCGTCGACGCAGCGGTCGACGAGCTGGAGCGGCGCTGGCCGGGCCTCCGCGACCGACTCTGCGAGCCGGGCCCGCGCATCCGCTCGCACATCCACTTCTACGTGGATCAAAACCGCGCCACCCTCGACACACCGCTCCGACCGGATTCGCGCGTCGACGTGATCGCAGCAATCAGTGGCGGCTGAGTCGAGCGGCGGCGGCCGACCTGCCCACTGAGTGACGAACGACCTCGCGATCCGGTTGCGCGCCGTCGTGAAGCGCTACGGCGCCATCACGGCCGTCAACGGACTCGATCTCGACGTGCCGCAGGGGACGTGCGTCGGCCTGCTCGGCCCAAACGGCGCGGGGAAGTCGACCACGATGCGCCTGCTCACCGCGCAGGCGATCGCCGACGAAGGCGAACTGGAGGTGCTCGGCTTTCAGCTACCCGGCGAGTCGAAGGCGGCGCGCGCCCAGTGCGGGGTCGTGCCGCAACTCGACAACCTCGACGTGACGCTCACGGTCGAGCAGAACCTGCTCGTCTTCGCACACCTCTACCGGCTCGGGCGAGCCGAGCGGCCGGCGGCGATCGAGCGGGCCTTGCAAATGGCGAACCTCCTCGACCGCCGCAGCACGCGGGTGGACAAGCTCTCGGGCGGGATGCGCCGGCGTCTTCTGATTGCACGCGCGCTCGTGCACGGGCCTCGACTTGTCCTGCTCGACGAGCCGACGGTGGGGCTCGACCCGCAGGTGCGGCAGGAGCTATGGGCGCTGATCGACGCGCTGCGCGCCGAGGGCACGACGATCCTGATGTCGACGCACTACATCGAAGAGGCACAGCGACTCGCCGATACGGTGTTGATCATGTCGCATGGCGTGGCCGTCGCCGCCGGCCCGCCGGCCGAACTCGTCGCGGAGCATGCGGGCCGCGAGGCGGTCGAGGTGTACGGCCCTCCTGCAAAGCTCGCCGAAGTTGAGGCAGCCGCCGGAGCTTTCGGGCTGCGGACACGACGCACCGGCACGAGCATCTCGGTACTCGGGGTCGAGGCGGCCGACGGCCGTGCCCCGGACGGCGAGCGCCGGCCGACGAACCTCGAGGATGTGTTCGTTCTCCTCACGGGCGAGGCGATCGAATGACGAGCAGCGTCGAACCGGCCGGCGAGCGCGGGCTCGGCCGCCTCGAGCGCCGCGCGATGACCGGCGTCCTCGTGCGCGAGATCGTCAACTTCTCGTCGTACTGGCGCTCGGCGACGTTCTCGTCGACCGTCGAGCCGACGATCTATCTGCTCGCGTTCGGCTTCGGCTTCGGCTCGCTCGTCAGCAAGGTCGGCGGCTACAGCTACGTACAGTTCGTCGGCACCGGGACGGTCGCCACCGCTGTGTTGTTCTCGAGCGCATTCCCGGCGATGTTCGGGACGTTCATCAAGTACAAGTTCCAGCGCACCTACGACGCCGTCCTCGCGGCTCCCGTCGACACCGAGGAGCTCGTCACGGCTGAGGCGCTCTGGGTCGCGACGCGGGCTGGCGTCTACGGCTGCGTCCCGATGCTCGTCGCGATCGCCTTCGGGCTCAACCCTTCGTGGGGAATGCTCACCGTGCCGTTCATCGGCCTCCTCGCGGGCTTCGGCTGGGCGTGCTTCGGCATCGCGATCGCCGGGTTCGCGTCGTCGATCGAGAACTTCAGCTACGTGATCAGCGCCGTTCTCACCCCGCTGTTTCTCGTCGCCGGCACGTTCTTCCCGCTCAACCGGCTGCCCGAGTGGGCGCAGGTCCTCGGCAACATCAATCCGTTGCACCACTGCGTCGAGCTCGTGCGTCACGCGGCCTTTGGCTTCGACGCCTGGGATCCCGTTCGCGTCGGCGTGCTGATCGTGTTCGCACTCCTCACCTGGCGCGTCGCGATCTACGCCATGACACGCAAGCTCATCGACTGAGCCCCGCCGTCGATGCCCGTGCGCTCGGACCTGCCGACCGGAACCGTGACCTTCCTGTTCACGGACATCGAAGGCTCGACGCAACTCGTGCACTCACTCGGCGAGCGCTATGCAGCCGTTCTCGACGAGCATCACGGCATTCTGCGCAACGTCTGGAGCTCGTATGGCGGAGTTGAGGTCGACACCGCCGGCGACGCCTTCTTCGTAGCGTTCGCCGAAGCGCCGGCGGCCGTTGCTGCAGCGGCGGCCGCCCAGGTCGCCCTCGAGGCGACGCCGGTGCGGGTTCGCATGGGCCTGCACACCGGCACGCCGCAACTGGCCGAGTCGGGTTACGTGGGCATCGACGTTCACAAGGCGGCGCGGATCGCGGGTGTTGCACATGGGAGGCAGGTACTGCTCTCGGCGGCGACGAGCGAGCTCGTCGATCTGCAGCTTCGCGACCTGGGGGCGCACCGGCTGAAGGATCTCCTCGCGCCCGAGCACCTCTTCCAGCTTGGCGACGAGGAGTTCCCGACATTGAAGACGCGGTACGTGACGAACCTCCCGGCCGAGGGGAATCCGATCATCGGACGGTCGCACGAGATCGCCGAGCTCGTGGCACTCGTCAGGGACGGCAACCGGCTCGTAACGCTAACCGGTGCCGGAGGAAGCGGGAAGACACGCCTCGCCCTCAACACCGCGGCGGAGCTCGTCGAGCGCTTCCCGGACGGCGTGTGGTTCGTCGCCCTGTCGGCGGTCGTCGATCCTGGCTTGGTGGAACCGACGATCGCGCAAGCCCTCGACGCGCGCGCCGGGCTACGAGACGAGCTACGGCAGAAACGCCTGCTGCTCGTGCTCGACAACCTGGAGCAGATTCTCGGCGCCGCGCCCGTCGTCGCGGACCTGCTGGCGGAGGCACCTGGACTCGTCGTCCTCGCCACGAGTCGCGAACGGCTCGCCCTGGCGGCCGAGCGGGAGTACCCACTGGCGCCGCTCGCGATCGACGATGGGTCGGCGCTTTTCACCGAGCGCGCCCGTCGGCTCGTGCCGTCATTCGAGCCGGACGGGATCGTCGATGAGATCGTTCGTAGGCTCGACGGACTGCCGCTTGCCGTGGAGCTCGCCGCGGCGCGGGTGAAGGTCATGACCTCGCAGGCGATCCTCGACCGGATCGGGCGAAGCCTCGACCTCCTGTCCGGAGGCGGGCGCGATGCACCGGCTCGACAGCGGACGCTCCGGGCGACGATCGAGTGGAGCCATCAGCTTCTTTCCGGGGAGGAGCGCGAGCTCTTTCGCCGGCTGGCCGTCTTCCCGGCGAGCTTCGACCTCGAGGCGACCGAGGAAATCGTCGGAGCATCGATCGACGATCTTGGTGCGCTGATCGAGAAGAGCCTCGTTCGCTTCACCGAAAGCGGTCGGTACTTCATGCTCGAGACCATTCGCACTTTCGCGATCGAGCGACTTGAGGAGGGACCCGGCTCCGGTGCGCTCCGGGAAGAACATGCGACCTGGTTCGCTCGACTGGCAGCCCGACTGGAGCCGGGTCTTCGCGATGCGAGACAGGCAGACGTGATCGGCCGGCTCACGCTCGAGCAGCCGAACCTCCGAGCCGCGCTCGACACGCTCCACGCTGCCGACGATCCCCGGCTCGAGGCGACGCTCGCCGCAGACTGCTCGTACTTCTGGTACCTCACAGGCCAACTTCAGGAGGGCCTTTCGCGCCTGCGAGCTGCGTACGAGCGGATGCACGGCCGCGAGGAGGTCGAACGAGGGCGCGCCGCGAACGGTCTCGCACTCATTACCTTCATGACAGGCGACGCGAAATCGTCGGGCCGCCTCGCTGAGGAGGCGCTCACGTTCTGCGCCCGCCATGGAGACGTGCCCGGAATACTGCGGGCGCTCACCGGCAAGCTCGCAGCAGCCGAATCGCCCGGTGAAGCGCGCGCCCTCGCCAGCGAGCAGGTCGACATCGCTCGCATCGCGGGCGAGCGGTGGTACGAGGCGCTCGGCCTGTGCAATGCAGGCGTGAGCGAACGCCAACTCGGGAATCTCGAGCGCTCGCGCGAGCTCACCCTCGAGAGCCTCGAAGTCGCGTTAGAGGTTGGTGACGTTCAAATCGCGGTCGGTTCAGCGTGCAATGCGGCGCACGCAGAGCTCCTCCTGGGCGACCTCCGCGCAGCGAAACGGCGGTTCGGAGCAGCGGTGGCCCTGCTCGCCGCGCGGCCTCTTCCTGAGATGGCGATCTGGTGCCTCGACGGCCTTGCAGCCGTCGCGGCTCGTGACGGGGATGCCGAATGGGGAGCGCGCCTCCTCGGTGGGGCCGAGCAGATCGTCGCGTCCACCTCGTACGGCCATCCCGACACGCGCCTTGAGCTCGCGCGGACACGCGCTGCGCTCGAGCAAACGCTGGGCGTCGAGCGTGCCGCTGCATTGCGTGGGGAAGGAGCCGGCTTCGAGCTGGCTGCCGTCATCGACCTGGCCCTGCAAGAGGGCTCTTCGGCGAGGCTCATCTGACGGATTCGAGCGCGTAGTCGACCGACTCGGCGAGGTCCATCTTCCGGCCTTCGCGCTCCAGCTCGTCGATGCGCGCGGGATCGAGCTGGTCGGCAACCCGGGCGCGCCGCCGTTCGCGCCAGGCTTGCTCCTGGGCGGGCAGCACGTACGGCACCTCCTCACACGCGCGCAAGGATGCACCGCCGATGCGCGCTGCGGCTTCCGGGTCGCCTTCGGCCGCCGCAAGGGCGAACCCCTCGAGACACCAGATCTGGCCCTCGGGGTTGCCGAGCTCGCGCCACACCGTGCACGCGCGGCGGTAGAGCGCCACGGCTTCCTCGCGCTTGTCCTGGACGATCAACGCCGCCGCAAGGTTCGTCTCGGCCGCCGCGGCGACGAAGCGGTCTTCGAGCGACGAGGCGAGCGCGACAGCCGGCCGCAGATAGCTCTCGGCCGAGCCGAAGTCGGCGTCGATGAGCGCCCCGGAGCCCAGATTGATGAGCGCGATCGCCTCCATCCACGTGTTGCCCGACTCGGATGCGAGCGCCCGCGCCTCCTCCAGCAAAAGCGCCCCTCGTCGCAGGTCGCCTCCGCGCCCGTAGGCGAGCGACGCGTTAATCAGAGCACGCAGGACGCCGTCGGTTTCACCAAGCGAGCGCCGGATCTCGAGCGCCTCCTCGCCGGACGCTGTCGCAGCGGGATAGTCCGCGACGGCGGAGAGCATCGCAGAGAGCCCCTCGAGCACCCGTGCCCGCACGGCCGGCGAAAGCCCCGGCCCGTGCGCAGCCGAGAGCAGCGCCTCGCGCCCCTCGACGTACGAGCCCGTCCACATCCAGAAGTACCAGCAGGCCCCGGCCAGGCTCCCCTCGAGCTCGTGACGCTCGGTGGCGCGGGCAAACGCGAGCGCCGCCCGCACGTTGTCGAGCTCTGCAGCGAAGATCGCAAGCGCGTGCGCCTGATTCGACGCCCGCAGCTGCGGCTCGAGCGTCTCGACGAGCTGCTGGAACCACTGCGCGTGACCCAGCAGGAGATCTTCGTCGTCTCCCAGGACGTCGCCGGCGAACTCCCTGATCGTCTCGAGCATGAAGTACCGCTCGCCGCTTCGGCGTACGAGGCTCTTCTCCACGAGCGACTCGAGCACGTCGAGCGACGCATCACAAACCGCTTCCCCCGCGTGGAGGGCCCAGCCGCCGTGGAAAACGCCGAGCCGCGCGAAGAGCATACGCTCCCCTTCGTCGAGCAGATCATAGGTCCACGCGATCGTTGCGTGCAGTGTCCGCTGCCGCTCGGGCGCGTCGCGCCGACCGCCCGTGAGCAGCGGTAGGCGCTTCGACAGCCGCTCGAGGATCGCCCGCGACGAGAGGACACGTGTGCGCGCCGCCGCCAGCTCGATCGCGAGCGGCAGGCCGTCGAGGCGCGCGCAGATTGCCGGAACATGCTCGTCGGCCGCGAACGAGGAGTCGATCGAGCGCGCGCGCTCGACGAACAGCGCGACCGCATCGTCAGGAGGAAGCGGCGGTACGTCGATCTCCGCCTCGCCGTCGACGCGCAGTGGCTGGCGGCTCGTGACGACGATCCGTGACGTCGTCGATTCGGCGAGCCCGGCGATGTCAGCGGCGCAGTCGATCACCTGCTCGACGTTGTCGAGGAGCACGAGCATCCGCTTGCCGGCGAGGTGCGAGGCAAGATCGGCCTGCGCGCCGACCGCGGTCGCGATCGCGGGCAGGACGAGCGCCGCGTCGCGGATGGCTGCGAGGGAGACCCACCACACGCCGTCGGGGAACCGCTCAGCAACCTCCGCGGCGGCGTGAAGCGCGAGCCGCGTCTTGCCGCTGCCTCCGGGACCGGTCAGCGTCACGATCCGGTGCGCTTCGAGCGCTGCGACCACTGCCCGCAGCTCGTGCTCGCGGCCGACGAGCCGTGACGGCTGAACCGGCAGGTTCGTTCGATGCAGTGACCGGAGTTGCGGGAACTCTCCTTTGCCGAGCTGGTACAGCCGTTCGGGCGCCGAGAGATCCTTCAGGCGGTGGTTGCCAAGATCGCGCGCGTCGGGCGCCGCGAGATCGAAGGTCGAACGGGAGATCACCACCTGGCCTCCGTGGGCGACAGCGGCGATCCGCGCCGCGCGATGCACATCCATTCCGACATAACCCGTCTCGGTCAGCAACGGCTCACCCGTATGAACCCCCATCCTCACCCGCACGGGACCGCCGGCGAGCGCCGCCTGCCCCGCTTCGGCGGCCGCAAGCGCATCCGAGGCGCGCGCGAACGCAACAAAAAACGCGTCACCTGCCGTATCGACCTCGATCCCATGATGCGCAGCCCAGACCTCGCGCAACGAGCGGTGATGCTCGGCGAGCACCGCGACATAACCCTCACCCAGCTCTCCCAACAACCGCGTCGAGCCCTCGATGTCCGTAAACAGAAACGTCACCGTTCCCGTGGGGAGCCGTTGGTGCATGCAGCAATGATCGCCTGCCGCGACGATCAAGGGAAGGCGTGAGTTGCAATCGCTGAGGCAGCCTCGTAGTGTTCGGCACGAAGTCGTCGAGTGGTCGAGAAGGGTCTTTGATGCGGCACGTCCTTGTCTCCATCGCGGTGATGCTGGCGGCCGGTGCGATCGCAGCGCCGTCGGGCTACACCCGCTCGGGCGTCGGCGGGACCTTCCGCATGAATGTCTCGAACACCGATGTGCAAAGCGTCGACCCGGCCCTCGGCGCCGACAACATCAGCGGCCAGATCGTCCTCGCGACGTGCGCACGCCTCGTTGGTTACCCGGACCGCAACGGCCCAGCGGGAACACGCATTGTCGCCGACGCGGCGACGGCCCTCCCGCGGGTGTCTCGAGGAGGGCGAATCTACACATTCACCGTCCGTCATGGCTGGAGGTTCAGCGACGGCACGCCGATGACGGCCAAGAGCTTCCGGCGCGCGTACGAGCGAGCCCTCACGCCCGTCATGCGCGCGTACGCGGCCAATTTCCTGCAGGACATCGTAGGGGCACGCGCGATGCTCGCTGGGAAGGCGAACCATCTCGCCGGCGTCGTCGCGCGAGGCGACCAGCTGATCGTGACGCTCGTCGCTCCGTCGCCCGACTTCCTCGCTCGTGCGACCTTGACCGCGCTTTGTGCTGTGCCGGAGAACTCCCCCGCCACCGCGCAAGGGATGGCTCTCCCGCCTGCTGCTGGCCCCTACTACGTCGTCGCCAGGGAACCGAATCGCTCCGTGCGCCTGCGGCGCAATCCGTACTACGGCGGAAGTCGCCCACACCACCTCGACGAGATCGACATCACCACCAACACGGCCCAGCAGGCGAGCATGCTCCAGGTCGAGAAGGGCGAAGTCGACTACGACTCAGGCGGCCTTCCCCCCGTCTCGCATGCTGAGCTTCTCAAGAAGTACGGGCTGAACAAGAAGCAGTACTTCGTCACCCCGTTCCTCGAGACCGACTACATCGCCCTGAATACAAAGCGTCCGACCTTCGCCGACCCATCAGTTCGGCGCGCTGTCAACTTCGCGCTCGATCGCAGCGCGATTGTCCAGCAGCTCGGCGCAGGAGCAGCCACTCCCACCGACCAGATCCTCCCGCCGGGAATGCCAGGCTTCCGCGACGCACACATCTACCCAACAGGGAAGCCCGACCTCGCAAAGGCGAAAGCCCTGATGAGCGGTCGAAAACTGACTGCCAAACTGTTCATCACGACCGACCCAGCCGCGAGCAACGAGGCGCAGGTGATCAAGCTCAACCTCGCCGCGATCGGAATTGATGTCAATGTCAAGAGCCTGACGTTCGCAGCGCTCATCAACACAGTCGGTCACACGAATGAGGCGTACGACATGGTTCTGATCGGGTGGGGTGCAGACTACGCCGACCCACAGGACTTCATCAACATCACGCTCAGCGCAAAGAACATCACGCCGTCAAACAACATCAACCTCGCGCAGTTCGACGACCCGAAGTTCCAAGCTCGAATGGCTGCCGCAGCGAAACTCGCGGGGGCCGGGCGGACCGCCGCCTATGCGAAGCTCGACGCCGACATCATGCGAGTCGCGGCCCCGTGGGCTCCAGTGGCAAACCGCGTCGCGCGCGAGCTCGTCTCTTCCCGTGTCGGCTGCTACGTCGCACAGTCTGTCTTCCCGCAACTGGATCTGGCCGCGGTCTGCCTCAAAGGCTGAGAGAAGCCAAGAGCAGGAGTCGCACGGCTCCGATCCGCGCAAGGTTTCGCGGGACCGAGAGTCGAACATGGGGCCGTGATCGAGAGAAAGTGAGTGGCAAGCGTTGACATCTGAGCCCCGTCCGGCGGGCCGTTCGGGGTCGCAGCCTCCTGGGGGAACTGTTACCCTGCTGTTCACCGACATCGAGGGCTCGACCCGTCTTTTGCGAGACGCAGGCGACGGCTACGCCGAGTTGCTTCTGACACATCGCCGATTGCTGCGAGAGGCGTTCGGACAAAACGGTGGCTACGAGGTCGATGCGGAGGGAGATGCGTTCCTCGTCGCGTTCGCATCAGCCGGACAGGCCGTCGCCGCAGCAGTCGCCGCCCAACGGGCACTCGCAGCGCACCCGTGGATCGGGAAACACCGCGTGTGGGTACGGATGGGCATCCACACGGGCGAACCCCGCCTGCTCGACGGGAGGTACATCGGCCTCGACGTACATCACGGCGCTCGAGTCATGGCCGCCGGCCACGGCGGCCAGGTCCTCGTCTCCCAACAGACCCGCGAGCTGTTGGGAGATGGGGTCGCGCTGCACGATCTCGGCGAGCATCGGCTGAAAGACCTCACGAAGCCACAGCGGCTGTACCAGCTCGAAATCGCAGGTCTGCCGGGCGAGTTTCCGGCACTGAAGACGTTGGGCAACCGGTCGACGAACCTCCCGGTTCAGGCGACGCCGCTCATTGGGCGCGAGCGTGAACTCGATGAAATTCGACGGCTGCTTCTCCGCGACGACGTGCGGCTGCTGACGCTGACCGGGCCAGGCGGCACCGGTAAGACGCGACTCGCAGTTCAGACAGCGGCCAACGTCATCGACGATTTCGCCGATGGCGCCTACTTCGTCTCGCTGGCGCAAATCAGGAGTGCGGAACTCGTGATCCAAACAGTGGCACAGTCATTGGGGCTTCGCGAGCAACCAAACGAGCCGTTTGCCGACACACTGCACGCGTATCTTCGCTCGAAGGCGCTTCTACTCGTGCTCGACAACCTGGAACACCTTCTCGACGCCGGGCCAGGAATCAGCGCAGTGCTGTCCGCCGCAACGCAGGTGCGGGTGCTGGCGACGAGCCGCGAGCCCCTGCGGCTATCTGGCGAACAGCTCTATGACGTCCAGCCACTTCGACTGCCCGGCCGAGACCTCGATCCCCGAGCACTCGCCGCCGTGGAATCCGTGCGACTGTTTCTTGCGCGGGCGACGGCAGCCGAACCCCGTTTCTCGCTGACCGCGGAGAACGCATCGGCCATCTCGCAGCTGTGCGTGCAGCTCGATGGGTTGCCACTCGCACTGGAGCTCGCCGCCTCGCGAGCGCGCGTTCTGTCGCCGGCAATGATGCTCGACCGGATCGATGAGCGGCTCAAGCTCTTGACCGGCGGCCGCCGCGATCAAGATGAACGGCAACGAACACTGCGCGCGACGATCGCATGGAGCTACGACCTGCTCGACGGGCCGACACGGACGCTCTTCGCTCGACTCGGCGTCTTCCTCGACGGGTGCCGTCTCGAGGCGGCGGAGGCTGTCTGCAACCCCGAGGGCGACTTGGAGATCGACGTGACCGATGGAATCTCATCGCTGGTCGAAAAGAGCCTGCTCCGCAAGCGTGACGACCCGGACGGGCACCCTCGCTTCTGGATGCTCGAGACGATTCGCGATTATTCGCTCGACCAGCTGCGCGACTCGGGTCAAGTCGAGGCGACACAAGATCAGCACGCGAGGTATTTCCGGCGCTGGCTGCACGCCATCGCCCCGCGAGTCCCCGTGTTTTCCGAGCCAGAACGTGACGTTCTCATCGCAGCGGAAGACGCAAACGTGCGACAGGCCATCGAATGGTTTGAAAGCCACGACGCGCAAGATGCCCTCCTCGAGATCGGCGGCTGCATCTGGACGACGTGGTACATGCAAGGCCGCCTGACAGAGACCCGCGGCTTACTCGAACGAGCAGTCGCAAATTTGGATGGCGATACTCGCCACGTCGCGCTTGCGCTTGCCGGCATCTCGAACTGTGCGTTGCGGCAGGGAGACGTGGATGCAGGACACAGGGCGGCCGACTTGGAGGTCGAGCTCGTGCGGCAGCTTGCGAATCCCGAGCTCCTGAACTTCGCGCTTCGAGACCTTGCGAACGGCCTAACCTGGCGAGGCGAGAACGATGCCGCCAAAGGATGCCTCGACGAGGCCATCCTGATCGCCAGAGGAAGCGGAGACATTCTTGGCGAGCTCGCTGCACTGAACAACCTCGCGCACCTCGCGCTGACCTCCGGCGACTACGAGCAAACGATCGAGATTCTTGAAGAGACAAACCGGCAAGCCGAAAAAGCACGCGTCGACGATGCGCACGGCGCTGCGATGCGCTCCTACAACATCGGCCACGCACTGCTCCGGCTCGGCAGAGGTGACGAGGCAGAGAAACGGCTCGCGGTGGCACTCGAACTCGCGGTCGAGCTCGAGTTCCCCGAAGGCTACTCTTACCCTCTGAGCTCACTCGCGGCCACAGCGGCACACTCCGGCGAGTGGCAGCGCGCGGCGCTGCTCCTCGGGGCCACCGATGCGCTCATTGAAAGGCACGGCATTGCCTACGACGAAGTCGAGCAGAGCTCTCGTGCGAGCACACGGGCGGCCTCTCGATCCTCCCTGGGCGAAGCGCGATTCAACGCGGCGGCAGCAAGGGGCCGCAGCCTTCCCCTTGCGGAGATCCTCACCATCGCGCTACGGCGCGATTGACCGGTGCTTCGGCGCGGCCGAGGTCAGGTCACGTTCAAGCCCTAGAAGGGCCGCTCGGTACCATCGCCCGATGGGGCCGGCATGAGGGTGGGAATCGACAGGCGAGCGATGTCGGCGCTCGCGGGCGGGCATCTCGCCGTCGACTTTGCCTCCGGGAGTGTTCCGGCGCTGATCCCGTTCATGACCGACCGTTTCCACCTCGGCTATGCGCTCGCCGCGATGCTGCTCCTCACGGCAACCGCCTCGTCGTCACTCGTGCAACCGCTCTTCGGCCTGTTGTCCGATCGCCGTGGAGCCCTGTGGTTGATTCCCGGCGGGACGATGCTCGCAGCGGTGGGAGTCGGCGGCGCGGCGATCTCGCCCGCGTACCCGCTCGTGCTGGTGCTCGTGCTCGCAGGCGGCCTCGGTGTTGCAGCGTTCCATCCCGAGGGCTCGAAGTTCGCTTCCTATGCGAGCGGGCGCAAGCGCGCCAGCGGCATGTCGTACTTCAACAGTGGCGGGAACGCGGGCTACGCGCTCGGCGCGTTCGCGACCGGTCAGCTCGTCGTCTGGCTCGGCCTCGTGGGCGGGCTCGTCGCGATGGTGCCCGTGCTGCTCGTCTCGCTCGCGCTCGTGCGCGTTGTGCCGCACCTCTCGCAGCTCTCACCCGAAGAGGGGGTCGCCGCCCTCGGCCGTGGCGACGACCGACGACGAGCCATGGCCTTGCTCGGCGCCGTGATCGCCTTGCGGAGCGTCGCCTGGTTCACGTTGCTCGCGTTCGTTCCGCTCTGGATGGTCTCGCTCGGGCACTCGAAGGCGGAGGGCAATCGGCTGCTCTTTCTGATGCTGCTCGCAGGGGCGGTGGGAACGCTCGCGCTCGGCCCGATCGCCGACCGAATCGGGCTGCGCCTGACGCTCGTCATCACCCAGGCGCTCATCTCGCCGTTGATCATCGTCTTCGTCTACCTCGGCGGCATTCCCGGCGTGCTCGCGCTCATGCTCGTGGGGGTCTGCGTCGTCGGCACCTTCGGCGTGACGATGGTGCTGAGCCAGCTCTACCTGCCCCGCCACGTCGGCATGGCATCCGGCCTCTCGGTCGGGCTCGCGATGGGCATCGGAGGTATCGCGGCGGTCGTCTTCGGCGCCGTCGCCGACGCGATCGACCTGAAGACGGCACTCACGCTGAGCGCGGTCGCCCCCGCGCTCGGCGTCGTCTTCTGCCTCCGGCTGCCGGCGCCCGCGACGCGGGCCCGCGCGATCGGCAACCGCGGTCGCGCGGACGTGCTTCCCGTCGACTGACCTCGGCGTCCTCCTCGCAAGTTCAGCGGACGATGCGTGCAGTCATTAGGCCGTCTCCGTTTCGTCCGGCGTTCCGGGAAGGGCGGCGAGCGCGTCCTCGACGGCGAGCATCTGGCGCAGCCACTCCTCGACCTCGGCGAGATGGATCAGGGCTGCGGCGTGTGCCCGTGCGGGATCACGGTCGCGCAACCCGTTGTAGATATCCCGGTGACGCCGCTTGGTCGTCTCAACCGAATCCTGCTCCGTCATCGAGCGCCTGAGGCGAGCCCGGAGCGTCTCCCCGGAGAGGTTTCCGATCAACGAGGCGAGCGTGGCGTTTCCCGACGCGTGGGCGATGATTCGATGGAACTCGGTGTCC
Source organism: Gaiellales bacterium (assembly GCA_038328165.1). Classification (GTDB taxonomy): domain Bacteria; phylum Actinomycetota; class Thermoleophilia; order Gaiellales; family Gaiellaceae; genus PALSA-600. Next base: position 75,152 of record JBBQLT010000007.1, on the reverse strand, counting down.
GAGGCAATGAATGCCTGAGTCGTCTCGGCGCTGTCCATGTCTGCGAGGCAAGCCAGCAATGCGGCGAATCCGGCCCCGTCGAGCCTCGTGGCCGCCATCTCCGTGGCGACCGGCTCGAGAATGCGCCGCACCTGATGGAGCTCGAGCAGCGTCGAGCCCATCAGCAGATCGCTGATGAAGCCCATTCCGGTCAGGAGGAGCTCGGGCTCGAGGCTCGTCACATACGTCCCGTCTCCCACGCGCGGCTCGAGTACCCCGATGAGAGATAAGGCGCGCACCGCCTCCCGCAGAGAGTTGCGCGAGAGGCCGAGCCGCTCGGCAAGATCTTGCTCGTTTGGGAGCTTCGAGTCGGCGGTGAACTCGCCGGAGACGATCAGGTCTCTGATCTTCAGGATCGCCTGGTCGGTCAGCGCGGTCACGCGGTATCACCCACAAGAGCGTCGTCGAGTTTGTAGAGCCGGAGCGCGGTTCCCGAGAGGAGACTGTCGACCGCTCGCGGGGACGCCGACTCGATCACGCGGACTGTCTCATGCCACACGCTTTGATAGTCGCCGTTCAGCAATGCGACGGGCCAGTCGCTGCCGCAAACGAGACGGTCGGGGCGCCGTCGATGCATTCGGCCCCGATATCCGTTCGCAGGACGACATAGGCTGCGGAGTAGTCGGGATCGCGATGCATCGCGTCGGACCGTCGAGCCAGCGTGAGGTCGGGAAGCGAATGTCACGCGCCTCCAGGCTGACGATCGTGCCATCGCGCGCGCCGGTCATTCGAGCAGCGCGGATGCAATGAACAATCCGATCTTTGAGCTGCCTTGAGGCGATTCGTCGCGCATTATCGGAGATTCTCGCCTGAAAGATCCGATCTTTTCAATGACCGCCCGCCGATGCAGGCAGCGAGCGGGGCTCCCGCTGGCGCAGCCCCGCTCGACGCGCGACACTGATCGCCATGTCGAGCGCAGGGCTTCCCGTCGACCAGGGCTCGTATCGTTGCGCGAGCTGCGGTGCGGAGAACCCGGGAACGTCTCGGTTCTGCAGCAGGTGTGGCGCACAACTCGATGCGAGCGCGGCTCGCGAGGAGCGGAAGCTCGTGTCCGTTCTCTTCGTCGATCTCGTCGGTTCGACGGCGCGCGCTGAGGGGGCGGATCCCGAGGACGTGCGCGAGGCTCTCCAGCTGTACTACGCGAACGCCAAGAGTCGAATCGAGGATCACGGCGGCGTGCTGGAGAAATTCATCGGCGATGCCGTGATGGCCGTATTCGGCGCGCCGATCGCGCACGGGGACGACGCCGAGCGCGCCGTGCGAGCCGGTCTGCAGGTTCTCGAGGGAATCGACGAGCTCAATCGTGAGCATGCTCTCGATCTGGCGGCGCGTGCGGCTATTGCGACCGGGGAAGCCGTAGTCTCGATCGACCCGCAGCGCATGGACGCGCTGGCAACGGGCGATGTCGTCAACACCGCCTCCCGGCTTCAATCCGCCGCACCTTCCGGTCGGCTGATTGTGGGAGCGGAGACGTACCGGGCGACGCGTCATGCGATCCGCTACGAGACCTCCGAGCCGGTCGACGCGAGAGGGAAGGCAGAGCCCGTCGAGGCCTGGCTCGCGGTCGAACCGTCGCTCGCGCCGGCCGAGCGACCGATCGCGACGAGTGCCCTCGTCGGCCGGGGCCAGGAGCTCGAGCTCATGCAGTCGCTCTGGAGGCGATGTGTCTCAGAAGCCCGGCCGCATCTGATCACCGTGACGGGCCCGCCCGGGATCGGAAAGTCGCGACTGTGCCGCGAGGTGGCGGCGGTCGTATCGGGCGACGGGGGACGAATCGTCCGCGGCCGATGTCTTCCCTACGGAGCGCAAACGGGCTACGAGGCTTTCACGCGCATGGTGTACGAGGCGTGCGGGATGCTCGAATCGGACGCGCCGAGCGTCGCCCGCGCCAAGCTGCAGGCAGCGGTCGAACGCCTCATGCCCGCGGCCGAGGCGCCCGACGCAACTCGATATCTTGCGCTCCTCATCGGCCTCGCCGCCGATGACAACGTCGAGGAGGTCTTGCTGCTCTTCTTTGCTGCGCGGCGGTTCATCGAGTGCGCCGGTCTCGCCCAGCCCACGTTGTTCGTCTTCGAGGATGTCCACTGGGCCCAGAGCAGCGAGATCGCCCTGCTCGCCTACCTGACGCAGCACCTGCGCGACTCGCGGGCGCTGCTCGTTGCAACCGCACGGCCCGAGCTGCTCGACACACAGCCTGCATGGGGCAGCGGCTTCGGCGCGCAGACCATGATCCCGCTCGACCCCTTGCCGTCCGCCGACGCCGAGGCTCTCGTCGCCCAACTGCTTCAGGCGGCGGGCGATTCGCCTTCCGATCTCACGCGGATCGTCGAGATCGCCGGTGGGAATCCACTTTTCCTCGAGGAGCTCGCGGCCTCGGTCGCCGAGCTTGGGGAAAGCGGTGATCTGCCGGTGACCGTGCGCGAGGCGATCGCCGGTCGGATCGACGCCACACCACCCGGCGCACGCGCCGTTCTGCTCGCCGCCGCCGTCGTCGGCAAGACGTTCTGGCGCGACGTCGTGGCGGCCGTCGAGGGAGTCGCGGTCGACGACGCACTCCTCCTGCTCGAGGCGCGCGACCTCGTGCGGCGCGATCCGTCGAGCGAGCTCGGTGGCGACGTTCAGTTCACCTTCAAGCACATGCTCATTCGCGAGGTCGCCTATGCGACCGTCCCCCGTGCCCGGAGACGCGAGCTCCATGCCGCTGCGGCCGAGCACATGGAGCGGACGATCGACGGAGCAGCCGAGGCGCTTCCATCAGTCCTCGCGCATCACTGGCGCGAAGCAGCCGAGCCCGCTCGTGCTGTTCCCTACCTCCTCGCAGCCGCCGGCGCGGCGCGTCAGAGCTGGGCCCAGGACACCGTTGTCGACCTGTACTCGCAAGCGCTCGAACTGGCCGACAACGACGTCCTGCGCCGTCAGATCCGCCTGCAGCGGGGAATCGCGCTCGTCGAGCTGGCCGACTTCCCGCAGGGCGCCGTGGAGCTCACCTCGCTCGTGCCCGAACTGGACGGCCAAGAGAAGCTCGACGCGCTCATCGCGCTCGGACATGCGACGCTCTGGACGGAACGCGATGCCGACACACTCGCGACCGCCGAGGCGGCGGGCGCACTCGCGCGGGAGCTCGGCGAAGAGACTGCGCTCCCTGCGGTGCTCGCGATGGAGAGCCAGGCGCTTGCGATGCGCGGGGCCGAGGGCGATCTCGAACGCGCGCTCGAGCTCGGCGAGCGCGCGCTCGAGCTGTGGGTGCCGGGAACGAGACAGGAGGATCTCCGCGAGCACCTCTACCTGCACGCCGACACGACCTACTGGGCCGGCCAGTACGAGCGCTCGCGGGAGCTCTCGAGGCAAACGCGCGCACTTGCCCGCGACGTCCACAGCGCGGAGTCACTCCTCCGCGGTGGAGGGGCAGAGGCGTTGGCGCTCGCAGGCCTCGGGCGGCACGAAGAGGCGATCGCGATCTGGGATGAGTTGTTCGAGATCGCCTGGGAGCTCCGCGGCGAAAGCTCGAGAGTCCTCCTCAACTACTCCGCGCTCGCGTACCGCGAGCTCTATGACCTCGACGAGGCGCGCAGGCGCAGCGAGGAGGCGCTCGAGCTGTCGGCGGCCATGACATTCGGCATGCCGAAGCAGTTCGCAGGCTCGGACCTCCTGTTCACTCAGCTGCTCTCGGGCGACGTCGGCGCAGCCGAGCAGAGCTGGCCGTCGTTGTGGCACGACGCCGCGAACGCAACGGCCTGGACGACCTGGCTGATCGCCGGGCGGCTCGCCTGCGCGAAAGCAGAGATCGCACTTCACGCGGAAAGCTCGGAATCCGCAATCGAATGGGCCGCGCGCGCGATCGAGATCGCGCGCAGGACGAAGCGGCGGAAATATGAAGCGCGCTCGCTGACCTTCTACGGCCGGGCGCTCGCGGGTGCCGGTCAGCGCGACGAAGCATTGACATCGCTGCGGCGTGCGGTGAAGATCGCCGACGAGTTGATCGGGCCTCCGGCCCGGTGGCAGGCACAGGCCGCTCTCGCACACGTTGCATACGCGATCGGCGACGACGACACCGCCGCTGCGGCATACGACGAAGCACGGAATCTCATCGAGACGTTCGCGGGCACCTTGGCACCGCACCGAGCGGCCCACCTCCTCGCTGCACCTGCGGTCGAGGACATCCTCTCGCTCGGCGGGCGCGGGCCCGCTGTCTAATCCGTTGACCGACATGCGCCTCTACGACGTGCGCGTGACCGTCGAGCGGATCGAGGGCCGGTCGGTCTGCGGTCTCGCCGTCGGCGATTTCTTCGAGGTGACCGAGTCGAACCGCGTCCGCATTCCCGACGGAAAGCATTTCTGCCTCTACGCGTTGCAGTCGGTCTTGCCACTGATTCCCGCGAAGCAGCGGCGGCTTCCCCCGGAGGACTGGCTCGAGCAGGACAACCTCGGCTGCTGCCCGGATCCGGAGGAGCGGGTCGTGATGCGCATCGAGCGAATCGGAGAACGCGTTCTGCGAACGGAGGATCTCACCTGATGGAGGTTGGTCTCGGCCTCCAGTCCAACAAGCGGCCAGAGGAGTACACGGCGATCGCCCGGCGGGCGGAGGCAGCGGGCTTCGATGTGATCTCGGTCTTCCACGACCTGCTCTTCCAGCCCGCGATCGTCCCGTTGACCGTGATCGCGCAGGCGACCGAACGTGTTCGCCTCGGTCCCGCGGCGCTCAACGCGCGGACACTGCATCCGGTCGAGCTCGCAGGACAGGCTGCCGCGCTCGACCTCGTCTCGAACGGGCGCGCCTATCTCGGCCTGACCGACGGCGCGTGGCTCGAGCGGCTCGGCCTCGAGCTCGATGCTCCGCTCGCGCGGATGGAGGAGACCGCGGAGATCGTCCGCCGCCTCCATGCAGGCGACCGATCGGGCTTCAGCGGCGAGCACTTCACGCTCGCGAAAGACGCCGGGTTCGGTTACGCCCCGTTACCCCATCGCATGCCGCTCCTGATCGGGACGTGGAAGCCGCGCATGGCGGCCCTCGCCGGCCGCATCGCCGACGAAGTGAAGATCGGCGGCTCCGCGAACCCGGACATGGTGCGGCAGATGCGCGAGTGGATCGGCAACGACGAGGTTGGGATCGTCGTCGGCGCGGTGACGGTCGTCGACGAAGATGGCGACCGAGCGCGGGCGCATGCTCGGCGCGAGGTCGAGATGTACCTCGAGATCGTCGGCCGGAACGATCCGACGTTCGACGGCCACCCCACGCTCGAGCGCTTCGCGTTTGCAGGGACTCCGGCGGAGGTCGCCGCGCACGCACGTCGCCTCTTCGAGGCCGGTGCGAAGCGGGTCGAGTTCGGCACGCCGCAGGGGCTGACGACGACCCGCGGAGTCGAGTTGCTGTGCGACCGCGTGCTGCCGCTCCTTCGCGCTCAGAACGCTCCGGCGTAGCCGTTCAGCGCCGGCTGCCCGCCGAGGTGCGCGTAGAGCACGCGCGATCCCGGCTCGATCCGCCCGTCACGAACGAGGTCGATCAATCCGGCCATCGACTTCCCCTCGTAGACGGGATCGGTGAGCATCCCCTCGAGACGAGCGCAGAGGCGGATCGCCTCGATCGTCTTCGCATCGGGGATGCCATAGGTGCCGGCATGCCACTCGTCGAGAAGGACGATTTCGTCGTCGCGCAGCTCCCGACCGAGGCCGATTGCCGCGGCGGTGCGGCGGGCGATCCGCGCGATCTGCGCCCACGTCTGCTCGACCGTCGCCGAGCCGTCGATGCCGAGCACGCGCCGCTCGCGCCGCTGGCCCGCGAAGCCGGCGATCATTCCCGCCTGCGTCGAGCCGGTCACCGAGCAGACGACGATCGTGTCGAAGAACACACCAAGCTCATCCTCTTGCTCCTCGACCTCGTAAGCCCAGCGCGCGAAGCCGTGCCCGCCGAGCGGATGGTCGGACGCGCCGGCCGGGATCGGGTAGGGCTTGCCGCCGCGCTGCTCCACGTCGGCGAGTGCCTCCTCCCAGCTCGGCCGGATGCCGATGTCGAAGCCGCCTGGGTCGAGCCGGACATCCGCGCCCATGATCCGCGACAGAAGAATGTTCCCCACCTTGTCGTAGACGGCATCCGGCCACTCGACCCAGCGTTCCTGGACGAGCACGCACGAAAGCCCGAGGTGCGCGGCGACGGCCGCGACCTGGCGCGTGTGGTTCGACTGCACGCCGCCGATCGAGACAAGGGTGTCGCAACCCTGCGCGAGCGCCTCGGCCGCGAGGTACTCGAGCTTGCGAACCTTGTTGCCGCCGTAGGCGAGCCCACTATTGCAGTCCTCGCGCTTCGCCCAGATCTCCACCTGCCCGCCGAGGTGATCGCCGAGCCGCGCGAGCCTGTGCACCGGGGAAGGGCCGAAGAGGAACGGCACGCGGTCGAACTCGCCGAGGCTCACGTGGGCAGGCGCTCGATGCGCTGGAGAAGTGCTCGGGTTCGCTCCGCTGACACAGCGTTGCCCTTCTCGTCGTAGAGCCGAAGCGCGCTGCGTGCTGTCGTCGCGGCCGCATCGACCTCGTCCCTGCGGTGAAGGATCTCGGCCAGGCCGACCAGGGCCTCGGCCCGCTGGTCGAGATAGTCGGTCGGTTCGATGATCTCGACGCCTTCACGGGCGAGGTGCTCCGCCTCGGCGAGCAGGCCTTGGCTGGCGTAGACGAGCGCGCGTACGGACCGCCACTCACTCTGTGATGCGAAATCGTCCGACGCCGCCGCTTCCTCGCTGATGCGCGTGAAGTGCTCGGCTTCCTCGTAGCGGCCCTGCGACCAGATCGCGCGTGCGAGACGTGGGGTGACGGCGGACAGATAACCCTTTTCACCCAGCTCGGCGAGCGACTCGTACGCAGCGCGCGCAATGCGCTCCGCAGCGGGCGCGTCGTCGGCGAGCAGCTCGACCTTCGCTGCCTCGGCCGACTGCGCGGCCCAGGTGACTCGGTTACCCAGCTCGAGGTTGATCGACAGCGCCTCGGTGACGTAGGCACGGGCCAGATCGGTCTCGCCGCCCATCGCTTTGAGTACTCCTGCCGACAGGAGCGCCTGCGCCTCGAGTGAGCTTCGTGCGCCGCGCGTCTCCTCGAGCAGCGTTTCGCAGAAGCGGAGTCCTTCGTGTACGGGCATAGGCCCGAAATGCGCGACGACGAGCAGCCAGGTGAGCGTCGCGACCTCGTCTCGCGCGCGGCCTCCCTCGCGCGCGTGCTCGAGCGCCCGCCGAAGCGATGTCTCTGCCGTTGTGCAGTCGCCGAGCCAAAACTGCAGAGTTCCGAGCAGGGTCTCGGCTCGGCCGAGGGCAGCCTGGTCACGACCGTTGGCGAGAGCGGTGACGGCGCGCTGGGCCTCGCCCAGCGTGCCTGCCATTTCCCCTCCGTTTGCCGTCGTCAGATAGGCGAGCTGGACACATGCAAGTGATTCGAGACGGACGTCGCCGCGTTTCACGGCCTTCTCAATGGTCTCTGTGAGAACTCTCGCCGAGCGTTCGAGCTCTCCGCTCTCGATCAGAGCGCCGGCGAGCTCGATCTGAAGCTCGAGCCGGACGGGGTCGTCCGCCGGAAGCAGCGCGTTGGCGCGTCCGAGCAGGCTCGTCGCAGCCGAAGCATCCCCTCGGTCGCTCGCGCGCCGACCGGCGCTGCCGAGCTTCGCCGCGGCACGCGCCGCGAGCTCGCGGCCGTGGTCGTCGAGCGGCCCGAGCTCGCTTCGATAGTGGTGCGCCCGCTCCAGGTGGTAGCCGACGACCTCCTGTTGTTCGACCAGATCGGCCCCCTCCAGTTCGAGCCACGCCGCAAAACGTTCGTGCAGCTCGGCCCGAACCGCCTTCGGGAGGGTGTCGTAGGCTGCGTCTCGGATCAGCAGGTGACGAAAGCGGTATGCGACGTCGCCGGGCAGGATGGCACGCTCCTGACGCACGAGCTCCTTCCGCACGAGGGACGTCAGGAGGCCCTCGAGGTCGGCCACCTCCGGCGCAAGCGCGAGCACCGCTCCGCGGTGAAAGACCTTCCCCTCGACGGAGCCACGTTCGAGCACCGCCCGCTCGGCCGGCTCGAGCTGGTCGAGTCGCGCGGCGAGCAGCGCCTGGATCGTCGGCGGCACGAACACCTCACCGTTCGGGCTCTCGCGCAGCATCACGAGCATCTCCTCGACGAACAATGGATTGCCCTCCGCGGCCTCGGCGATCCGCGCGCCCAAAGACTCGGACAGCGTGGAGGCGCCCACGAGCTCGCCGATCAACTCGTCGGTCTCCCCACGCGAGAGCGGCTCCAGGAGAACAGTTGTGGCGTTCAGCATCCCACCGGCCCAGTCCGGGCTCCGGTCGCGAAGCTCCGGTCGGGCCAGGCACAGCAGGAAGATCGCGGCGTCTCGACTGAGGTCGGCGACGTGCTCGATGAGTTTCAAGAATGTCGGTTCGCCGGAGTGGATGTCGTCAAAAATGACCACGAGTGGGCGCTCACTCGCAGCTGCCTCGAACACCTCGCGGACCGCGCGCGCGAGCTCCTCCGACGAGCTTTCCGTTCCTTGCTCGCCAAGCAGGCCCAAGATTCTCGTCGCTGTCGTCGGATCCAGGCCGAGTCCCGTCAGCCGCCCCTTTGGGTCGCTTCCGAGCAATTGCCTCAGCACCTCGACGACCGGCCAGTAGGTGATCCCGTCCCCATAGTCGAGGCACCGGCCTTGCACGACGGTCGCATCGGTCGTGGCGCTGAGTTCCGCAGCGAGTCGCGACTTCCCGACACCTGCTGCCCCGAGGACGGTGAACAATTGGCAGGAGCAATCCGCAGTCGCTTGCTCGAAGCTGTCGGCAAGGCGTCGTAGCTCACGACCGCGTCCAACCATCCGCGCATCAACGCGGCGGTTGAACCCAGCCACACCTCCACGCACGCCCAACAACCGGAATCCTTGCAGCGGCTCGCTTTTCCCCTTCAACGCCAACGGCGCGAGCGGCTCGACGTCAACCGCATCCCGTACGAGCGCCAACGTCTCGCCTCCTATGAAGATCTCCCCCGGCGGCGCCGCTTGCTCGAGGCGCGCGGCGACGTTAACCACATCGCCCGTCGCGAGACGCTCCTCCGTACCGGTCACAACCTCACCTGTGTTCACCCCGATTCGAACAGCGAGCCTCGTACCGTAATCACGCTCCAACTCCTCGTTCAGCACGACGAGCGACTCGCGCATCTCACAGACCGCCCGCACCGCCCGGAGCGCGTCGTCCTCATGCAGCACAGGAACGCCGAACACAGCCATCACCGCGTCGCCAATGAACTTCTCGACCGTCCCCCCGTGACGCTCGATCACCTGCCGCATCGCACTGAAGTAACCCGCCATCACCCGTCGCAGACTCTCGGGATCGAGTCGCTCGCCGAGAGCTGTGGAGCCACTCACGTCGCAAAAGACGACCGTCACTACCTTCCGCGACTCACGCAACGGTTCCACCGCGTCGACCGGAGCGCCACAGTGGGGACAGAACTTGAACTCCTCGGCGCATTCGCGCTCGCAGACCCGGCACGAGATCATCTACAGAGGCTAGTACACCCGTCCGCAAGTTCAGGCACACGCCCGGCGGCGGCTCGCCGCCCGTGGCCGTGTCCTCGGGAGTCCCGATAGAACAGCTATCGAGACTCCCTGCGTCCTTGCCACGAACGACGATCCATCCCCCGAATCACGCACCAAACCTACGGACAGGTGCACCTACACCCATCCGCAAGTTCAGACACGCGCCCCGCGGCGTCTCAGGCTCGAAAGCCGATGAGTTCTTGTGCGATGCTCCCGCTGTGTCGCGGTTCGCAGGTACGGCGCTCCTGCTCCTGCTCCTGATTCTGGTTGCCGGCGCAGGCGGCTCCGCCGCCGTAACCTCGACGCCGCAGCCGTCGGAGCTCCTCGCAACCTATGCGCCCGTGCTCCTGTTTCATCCCGCTGAACGGTGGGCACCCGAGCCCGTTGAGTCCTACTTGCAGATCGCCCGGACCGAGCGGCAGGTCGCAAAGGGCCACTGGTCGACGGTTGACGGCCCGCTCCCGACCTCGAGCATCGGCTGCATCTTGACGCCATGCCTGCGGCTCAACCTTCCGTGCGCACTGCGAAGCGGGATCGCGTGTTATCAGGCGTTGGCGCAGCAGACGGATTGGGATCATCCGACCGTCTACGGAACGGTCGCGACCGTACCCGCGAACACGGCACCACCAGCCGGATTCACGAGCGCACCCAAGCTTCTCGTCCACTACTGGCTGTTCTACGCGTTCGACGACTGGCATTCAGCTCGCAACCGTCTCTGGCAGACGCACGAGGGAGACTGGGAGAGCATCACGGTCGGAATCGGCCAAGACGACCAGCCGCAGTTCGCGGCCTACAGCGAGCACTGCTCGGGCACGGTGCTGCCGTGGCAGGCAGTGATCAAGCGCGGCGCCACGCATCCGGTCTCCTACGTCGCGCTCGGTTCGCACGCGAACTGGTTCTCGGGAGCCGCGAGCAACACCCGCTTCGGCGAGTGTCTCAGGGGCAACGTCGCGGCAACGAAAGCCGCAGGGCTAATCCAGCTCGCGCAGGAAGCGATCGTCGACCGGATGGGAGCGACCCATCCGCTTGGCCCCGCCGGCCTGCCGGGAGTGACACCGTACGCCCTCGTCGAGCTGAAGCCGGCGACCAGTCTCTGGGCGCGCTTCCCGGGACGCTGGGGAGAAGGCCAGATTCTCTGGCTCGGATCGAAGCCACGCCGGTTGACGACCGTCTCCCAGGGCTACGGCCCCTCGACACCGCACTGGGGCGCGACGACGGTCTCGGCTTCCTGGCATCCCGCGACAAGCTGAGCCGGCGGCGCACCGGCAACGAGCAGCGCTAGTGTCAGGGAGGTGATCGCACGGGCGCAATTCGGGAGCACCGGCCATGAGAGCACGCGCACCATCTTCGGTGCCGCGTCGCTCGGATCGGTGACGCAAGCCGAGGCCGACCGCAGCCTCGAGCTGCTCCTCGAGCACGGCGTCAACCACGTCGACACCGCCGCGTCCTACGGCGATTCGGAACTGAGGCTCGCGCCCTGGCTGGCCCGTCACCGCGACGAGGTCTTCCTCGCGACGAAGACCGGTCGGCGCGACCGCGCCGGCGCGCGCGAAGAGATTCGCCGTTCGCTCGACCGTCTCGGTGTCAACCAGGTCGACCTGCTGCAATTGCACAACCTCGTCGACCCGATCGAGTGGGAGACCGCGCTGCGAGATGGGGGCGCGCTCGAGGCGGCCGTCGACGCGCGCGACGAGGGCCTCGTTCGCTTCATCGGCGTCACGGGTCATGGGTTGAGCGTCGCGAGGATGCACGTGCGCAGCCTCCAGCGCTTCGCGTTCGACTCGGTGCTCGCTCCGTACAGCTACATCCAGATGCGCGACGAGCGCTACGCCAACGACTTCAAAGAACTGACGATGATGTGCGCCGAGCGAGGCGTCGCGGTGCAGACGATCAAAAGCATCTCGCTCGCCCCCTGGGACGGCCGCGAGCAAACCGCGGCCACCTGGTACGAGCCGCTGCACGACCAGGACGACATCGACCTGGCCGTGCACTGGGTGCTCGGCGGGCCTGCTTGCTTCCTGAACACTGTCGGTGACATCGCGCTCTTGCCGAAGGTGCTCGACGCCGCGAGCCGGTACGAGTCGCGCCCGCCGGACGAGGCGCTCGATGAGCTCGCCGCGCGGCGAACGCTCGTGGCTCTTTTCTCCTAGAGGCTCGAGGCGGCGGCGATCGACCCGAGCAGCCCGTGAACCTGGTTCTCCGTCTCTCCCCGCCAGACATGAGGCCCGGAGGTGAAGAACAGCGTCGCTGCGGAACCGGCCAACCCGTTGTTGCCGAAGGCGAGCCCCCACAGGCCACTCACGACAATGGGCTTGCCACGCCTGTCGCGCAAGAACCCGTCGAACGTCCAGCCCTCTCGGCTTCGCCGGTACGCGTTGACCCGCCCGTCACCGAAGTTGCCAACGAGCAGGTCGCGGCCGAACCGTCCGAATGAAGAGTGCGTTCGCGCGATGCCCCAGGGCGCGTTGAGCTCATGACCGCGAGCGACGTGCGCGATCAAGCGGCCGTCCCGGTCGAACTCGTCCACGTAGCCACCGGTCGGCGCGTCGTTCCCATCGACCGGCGCCCGCCACACATAGGTGACGAACACGTGGCCACCGATCGCCTGGATCCCGAACGGCGCGTACCACTCCGGAATCGACCGGTCGACGAACGCACCCGGAGTTCGCAGAGGGCGCCAGCGTGCGTCGTACACATCGACCCGCGCGTTGTGGAAGTCGGTTGCGTAGACACGCCCGCCGTCGATTGCGACTCCGCGGAACACCGCGGCACTCGCTGCCTCGTCGACGACGACCAGAGCCTGAGTCGACCAGCCCGCCGGCACCGACGGCGCCCACGCACGCAGCTTTCCGTCTTCGCACGCGTAGATGAAGCGCGCTGAACCAGACGTACGGGCCGCCGAGACCTCGAAGCCCTTCCCCTCGTGCCACACGACCCCCGTAGGCCCGCCGGGCACGCGGACTGTCAGCAACTGCCGACGGCCCGCGCCGGAATAGAGCGTGCTCGTCGCACTCGCCTCGTTCGACGTCCACCACGGCCCGGTCGGGCTCGCCGCCAGGCCCCATGCGTTGACAAGTTGCGAATCGACATGAGCCGCGCGCCCTTGGCGGTCGGCCACGAGCGCATGCACGACATATGCATTCCGCGGCGAGCCACCGAGGGCGAGCGCGGCGCCGATTGCGATCCCGCCGGCAACGAGCGCCGCGACGATCGCGAGCCGCACGGCTTCAGAGGCTCCGTGGCGGCGCCGTCGTGTCGCGAACCACGAGCGTCGTCGAGAGCTCCATGCGCAGCGCATCGACGCGCTGGCGTTCGAGTATGCGCAGCAGCAGGCTGACCCCCGTCCGACCGAGCTCGGCGAGCGGCTGGCGCACGGATGTCAGCTGCGGCGTGACGGTCGTTGCGAGCTCGGTGTCGTCGAAACCGACGACCGAGAGATCATCGGGGATGGAAAGGCCGCGCCTGCGCGCAACGTGGAGGACGCCGATCGCGACGTTGTCGTTGAACCCGAAGATCGCGGTCGGCGGATTCGGCAGTGAGAGCAACCGCTCCGCCGCTTCCATGCCGCGCGGCATCCGCCAGTCGGAGTAGACGAGTAGGCCCGGGTCGAGCAGCATTCCGGCCTCTGCAAGCGCAGCCCGGAAGCCGATCAGCCGCTCCTCGGTTGCATACCAGCCGGGCGCCCCCGCGATCGCGCCAATGCGGCGATGCCCGAGCTCGAGCAGATGCTGCGTCGCCTGCTTGGCGCCCGACGCGTGCATCGCGGACACGCAGGCGATGCCGTCGGGCGGCGCCTCGCGTGGATCGACGACGACAAACGGGAACCCCTGCCGCTGCAGCGTGCGCAACTCGTCGGCCGACTCCTCGGGCAGCATCAGGATCGCTCCGTCGGTGGTGCCCCGCATGAGGCGTTCGAGCAGCGAGACCTCCCGGTCGTGCTCGTGGAGGGTCGGAGCGAGCACGAGCCGCATGTCGCGCTCGTGCAGCGCCTCGGCGACGCCGCTGAGAATCGGCCCGAAGTAGGCATCGGCGACGAGCGGGAGCGTCAGGCCGATCATTCCCGTCCGGCCGCTCGAGAGCCCGCGGGCGCCGCGGTTGGTCGAGAACCCGTGTTCCCGGACGACCTGGAGGACGCTCTCGCGCGTCTCGCGGGCGACATCGGGCCGGTCGTTCAGGACCCGGGAGACGGTCGCGATCGAAACACCAGCGAGATCGGCGATGTCGCGGATCGTCGCTCGACCCCGGAACGGTTGCTCCGGCTGCGTGTCGGTCTGCGCCATGGGCGCCTATTCAAGCACTTGGAAACGTTTACGGCAATTCCCGGTGAGATTTACGGAGGTTTCCGGCCGCAGCCCTTGACACGACCCAGGAAGGCGTGGTAACCGTTACCGGAAATTTCCGGAATTATCTCCAGACCGACCCGAGCCGCCCTCGTGGGCAGGAAAGGACCGCAGATGTCACGCTACACCCGCTCCACCCGCGCCGGCCTCGCCGTCGCGACCGGAGCAATGCTGCTCGCGGCGCTCGTCGTGGCCGCACTCGCAGCCGCTCGCCCCACCGCGCGCCCCACGGCCGCTGCCCAGGCTCGCGCGAGCCACTCGTGCCTCGTGATGACGGGCTCTGGCGACCCCGCCTTCATCAAGAACTTCAATCCGTTCACGGCGACCGGTCTCCCGAGCGGCCAGTTCGTGAAAGGCGCGGTCTACGAGGGTCTGACCGTCTCGCCCGAAGGCGGGAAACCGACCCTTCCGTGGCTCGCCCGCAGCTGGAAGTGGAGCAACGGCAACAAGACGCTCACCTTGCGGCTCGCGAAGGGCGTGAAATGGTCCGACGGCAAAGCGCTCACGTCGACCGACGTCGCCTACAGCCTGACCGCCGGCCGGCAGAACAAGGTGATGGACATCGTCGGCTTCACGCGCCCGGACTCGAACATCGTCTCGGTCAAGACGAAGGGCTCGTACGCCGTCGTCGTCACACTGAAGACGCCCGACTCGCAGTTCATCGCATCGACGTTGAACGGAGCGGTCGTGATCCCGCGGCACATCTGGTCGAAGGTTGCCGACCCGGCGACGTTCACGAACTCGAACCCAGTGGGCTCGGGCCCGTTCACGCGCATCACCCGGTTCACGACTCAGGACTACGTCCTCAGCAAGAACCCGCACTACTGGCAGGCCGGCAAGCCGCTGATCGGCTGCCTCGAGTACGTGCAGGCCGCGTCGAACGATGCAGCGCTCGCACTTATCCAGAGCGGGCAGGTCGACTGGTCGCACAACTTCGTCCCGAACGTCGACAAGGCGTACACCTCGAAGGACCCGGCGCACTTCCACGCGTTCTACGCAACGACGGCCTACCCCGTCTCGCTGGTTTTCGACAACACGCAATACCCGTACAGCCTCGTCGCCTTCCGGCATGCGCTCTCGATGGCGATCGATCGCAACACCGTCTCCAAGCTCGGCGAGTACGGCTATGCGCCCCCCACCGATGCGATCGGGCTGAACGGCCTGTTCCCGCAGTGGGTCACCGACGCGAGCGTGAAGGCGCAGTCGAAGCAGCTCGCCACATACGACCCGACCGCGGCGAAGAAGCTGCTCACCGACAACGGGTTCACGTACAAGGGCAACAAGCTCATCGACCCGAAGGGCAACGCCGTCTCGCTGAACATCCATGTGATCTCGGGCTGGTCCGACTGGGTCGCCTCGAACCAGATCATCACCAAGAACCTGCAGGGAATCGGGATCGATTCCAATGTCGCGCTCGAGCCCGATTGGAACTCGTGGTTCCCGAACGCGTTCGCGACGAAGAACCCGACGCTGCTCTGGCAGAACGGCTCGCAGGCCTCGCCGTACGGCTTCTTCAATGCGAACCTCTCGCAGAACTCAGTGATCGCGCCGGGGCTCGACGCCTCGTCGACCGGCAACTGGTCGCACACCTACGACGCCCAGGCGACGGGCCTCCTGAATCAGTGGAAGGTCACGCTCGACCCGGCGAAGCAGCACGCGATCTCGACGAAGCTCGAGAAGATCTTCCTGAACAACATGCCGATCGTCCCGCTCTTCATCGGGCCACGTTGGTCGACCTACAGCACGAAGTACTTCCACTGCTTCAACTCGCCGAAGAACTTCTACGGCGACCCGATCTTCTCCACCTTCCCTGACAACCTCCTCTCGTTCACCCGCATCTGTGCCGGCGGACACGCCGGCGCGTAGCTAGCCCTGGGGGCTCGCCGGGCGGGACTTCGGTCCCGCCCGGCGCAATACTCAGCAACTACCGATGCGCTGGTTCCTTCGCAGACTTCTGTTTTACGCATTCGCCGGCTGGGTGGCGCTGACACTCAACTTCCTGCTACCGCGGCTCATGCCCGGCGATCCGATCGGCGGCGTCCTGCAGCGCCTCTCCCCCGCCCAGATCCAGGCGAACCCGGGAATCATCCAGACCTACGAGGCGCTCCTCGGCGGAGGCAAGGGGACGATCTGGCACGACTATGTCGTCTACCTGCACCGGCTGGCGCATCTGAACTTCGGTATCTCGACGTCGAACTACCCGGCGCCGGTCTCCGCGGTGATCGGGCGCACACTTCCCTATTCGATCTTCCTCGTCGGCATCGCGTTCCTGATCGCGTTCGCCGTGGGCACAGGAATCGGCATGGTCGCCGCCTGGCGCCGTGGCGGCGCTGTGGACACGGTGGTCGTGCCGACGCTCATGGCGTTGAGCGCCTTCCCGGCCTTCTTCACCGCGCTCCTCGGCGTGTACTTCTTCGGGCTGAAGCTCGGTTGGTTCCCGATCCAGCACGCGTACGCAAGCGGCCTCGTCCCCGGCTTCAACTGGTCGTTCGTCGCGAGCGCCGTCCGACACTCCGAGTTGCCGGTCCTCGTGATCGTGGCCGCCTACACGGGCGGGTGGGTGCTGAACATGCGCACGGTGATGATCAACACGATCAGCGAGGACTACGTGGCGATGGCACAGGCGAAGGGCCTGCGCGACCGGCGCGTGATGACGCGGTACGCAGGACGGAATGCCATCCTGCCGCCGCTGAACGGTTTCGCCGCGCAGTTCGCCGGGGCGGTGGGCGGCCTCGTCTTCGTCGAGTACGTGTTCAGCTACCCCGGCGCAGGACTGACGTTGCAGCAGGCAGCGCTCGGCAACGACTATCCGCTCACGCAGGGACTGCTGCTCGTCTTCGCATTCTGCGTGATCGCGGCGAACTTCATCATGGACCTCCTCAACTTCGTCCTCGACCCGCGAGTGAGAGCAAGCTGATGTCGCAGCTTCAGCCCGTCGTCGAGCACGAGACGATCCCGACGGCGGTGATCGCGCCGCGCGAGCACCGCCGCATTCCCGGCTGGCTCGCCCTCCTGCTTGCGAATCCGAAGTCACGGTTCGGCCTCGTCCTGATCGGCTTCATGGTGATTGTCGCGGTGATCGCACCGT
Source organism: Gaiellales bacterium (assembly GCA_038328165.1). Lineage (GTDB taxonomy): Bacteria > Actinomycetota > Thermoleophilia > Gaiellales > Gaiellaceae > PALSA-600. Next base: position 58,141 of record JBBQLT010000007.1, on the reverse strand, counting down.
GGATTTCGGTCGACCACCCCACGGACTTCAACCTGCTCGCAACCCGGCAGGCGCCGTCGCTCCACCACCTGTTCGGCACCACCGACCAGGGCAGCGACATCTTCTCGCAGGTCGCTCTCGGCACCCGCCGCTCGTTGATTCTCGGGGCGTCGGCCGCGCTGCTCGCAACGGTGCTCGCGACGACCCTTGGCATCCTCGCCGCCTACTCCGGCGGAATCATCGACGAGATCGTCAACTTCCTCACCAACGTCTTCCTCGTCATTCCGACCATCCCGCTGCTCGTCGTCATCTCCGGCTATCTGAAGGCGCGCGGCATGACGACGATGATTCTCGTGCTCGGCTTCACGCTGTGGTCGTTCGAGGCACGCATCTTGCGCGGCCAGGCGCTGTCGCTGAAGAGCCGCGACTTCGTGCACGCCGCGAAGGTCGCGGGCGAGTCGACGTGGCGCATCGTCTTCGGCGAGTTGATGCCGAACATGATCAGCCGCATCGCGGCCGCGTTCGTCCTCGTCTTCTACATCGCGCTGCTCGTCGACGCCGGCCTCGAGTTCCTCGGGCTCGGCGACACGAGCCATGTCAGCTGGGGCATGGTGTTGTACTGGGCCCAGACGAACTCCACCGTCTTGCAGGGCGAATGGTGGCCGTTTCTCTTTCCGGGTCTCGCGCTCGTGATCACCGTCGTCGGGCTCGTCTTCCTGCTCGCGGGCATCGACGAGGTCAGCAACCCGCGGCTCCGCACGATCAGGCGGTCGAAGTGACGGTGACCGAACGCGACCTGCCTCAGACGCGTCAGCAAGCACGCGAAACGCTCATCGAGGTGCGCGGGCTTCGCATCGCCTACGGGGACGTCGTCGCGGTCGACGGCGTCGACCTCACGATCAGCGCCGGAGAGATCCTCGGCCTCGCCGGCGAGTCGGGTTGCGGCAAGACCACGATCGCGAACGGCATCATGCAGGTGCTGCGGCCGCCCGCACGCATCACGGCAGGGAGCATTCTCTTCCGCGGCAGCGACCTCGTCACACTCAGCGACGAGGAGCTTCGACGACACCGCTGGCGCAACGTCTCGATGGTCTTCCAGAGCGCCATGAACTCGCTCAACCCGGTGATGCGTGTCGGCGACCAATTCGTCGACATGATGCGCGCGCACGAGAAGATCTCGAGCAAGGCAGCGCTCGCGCGTGCCGGCGAGTTACTCGACATCGTCGGCATCGACAAGCGGCGGACGCGTGCATACGCCCACGAGCTCTCGGGCGGAATGAGGCAACGCGTGATCATCGCCATGGCGCTCGCGCTCAATCCGGAGCTCGTGATCATGGACGAACCGACAACTGCGCTCGACGTCGTCGTCCAGCGCGAGATCTTGCAGCAGATCCAGGACCTGCAAGCCGAGCTTCGGTTCGCGGTGTTGTTCATCACGCACGACCTGTCGCTCCTCTTTGAGATCGCAGACCGGATCGCGATCATGTACGCAGGCGAGATCGTCGAGGAAGGCCCAGCGGCGCGCCTGCGCGATCGTGCGCGCCATCCGTACACGCTCGGCTTGATCCGTTCGTTCCCACCGCTCTCAGGTCCGATCGAGCGGATGGCGGGAATTCCCGGGGCACCGCCCGATCTCGGCTCGCCTCCGGCAGGCTGTCGCTTCCATCCGCGCTGCCCGTACTGCCTGCCGGAGCCGAGCACCCTCCGCACGCTGCAGACGACCGTCCGGCCGACGCTGCGCGATGTCGACCCCCAGCACCGCGTTGCGTGCCACCTCGTGGAGTCGAGCGAATGACCTCCTCGATCTCGGCGCCGCTCGAGGTGCGCGGGCTCACGAAGCATTTCGCCGCCGGGAACGCGCTCGTCGGGCGCCGTAGCCGGCTGCACGCGGTCGACGACGTCTCCTTCGCCCTGCGGCCGGGGACGATCACCGCGCTCGTGGGCGAGAGCGGCAGCGGCAAGAGCACCGTCGCCCGCATGCTCGCGCGGCTGTACGCACCGACGAGTGGCAGTCTCCTCTTCGAGGGCCACGACGTCACCGGCGCTCGCCGCAGGCGCGAGGTCCTGCGCTACCGCTCGCAGGTGCAGATGATCTTCCAGGATCCGTTCGGGTCGCTCAACCCGGTCAAGACGATCCGCCACCACCTCGTGCGGCCGCTGAAGATCCACGGCCTCGTGCCGCGTGGGCAGATCGACACGCGGATCCGCGAGTTGTTGACGACCGTCGGCCTCTCGCCCCCCGAGCGCTACACGGCCAAGTATCCGCACGAGCTCTCGGGCGGACAGCGCCAGCGCGTTGCGATCGCGCGCGCCCTCGCCGTCGAGCCGAGCGTGCTCGTGGCCGACGAGCCCACTTCGATGCTCGACGTGTCGATCCGCGTCGGGATCCTGAACCTGATGCTCGATCTGAAGGAGCGCGAGCGGCTCGCCTTTCTCTACGTCACACACGATCTTGCAAGCGCCCGCTACGTCGCGGACAACATGCTCGTGATGTACGCGGGCCAGATCGTCGAGCAAGGGCCGGCAGAGAGCGTGCTTCGATCGCCACTCCATCCGTACACGCAGTTGCTCCTCGACTCGGTTCCCGATCCCGGCGCCGGCTCGCACGATCGCATCGAAGTGCGCAAGGGCGTCGCTTCGGCAGCCGTCGATCCGCCGGCCGGCTGCCGGTTCGCCGAACGCTGTCCCCTCCGCATCGATCTTTGCACGCAGCGGACACCCGAGCTCGTCCTCGCCCGCGAGGGTCAGAGCGCGCGCTGCCATGTCACCGCACCCTCACCCGCTATTCGAGAGGAAATCAATGTCCAGCCAACTCACCACGTTGTTTCCCGCTGATTTCGTCTGGGGGGCGGCGACCGCCGCGTACCAGATCGAAGGCGCAGCGAGCGAGGACGGCCGCAGCGAGAGCGTGTGGGACCGGTTCTGCGCGACGCCGGGCAAGGTTCGCAACGCCGACAGCGGCGCAGTCGCGTGCGACTTCTACCACCGGTATCGCGATGACATCGCTCTGATGCGCGAGCTCGGGCTCGACGCGTTTCGATTCTCGATCGCGTGGCCTCGTGTACTACCGGACGGGCGAGGCCGCGTGAACGCGGCCGGCCTCGACTTCTACGACAGACTCGTCGATGAGCTGCTCGGAAACGGCATTACGCCGTACGTGACGCTCTTCCATTGGGACACCCCGCAGGTGATCGAGGACGCCGGGGGCTGGCCGGCGCGCGACACCGTCGACGCGTTTGCCGAGTACGTCGACGCCGTTTCCGGCCGGCTGGGCGACCGCGTGGGCCACTGGATCACTCACAACGAGCCGTGGGTCGTCTCGTGGGTCGGCCACGGCTGGGGACATCACGCGCCGGGCCGCGAATCCGACGCCGACGCGCTCGCGGCCGCCCATCACTTGCTGCTGTCGCACGGACGCGCGGTCGAGATCCTGCGCCGCAACTCCCCGAGCTCGGAAGTCGGAATAACGCTCAACCTCGACAACCCGTACGCGGCGAGCGAGTCGCCGCAGGACATCGCCGCGGCGCGCTGGGTCGACGGGCTCCACAACCGCTGGTTCCTCGATCCCGTCTTCCTCGGTTCATATCCCGAGGACATGCTGGAGGCTTGGTCGCCGATCATGCCGGAGGTTCGCGACGGCGACCTCGACGTGATCTCTGCGCCGATCGACTTCCTCGGTGTGAACAACTACACCTCGCCGCTCGTCGCTGCCGACAACAACGGGGGCCGCTCGCAGATCATGCGGCGATCCGACGTCGACCGCACCGACATGGGGTGGGAGGTCGTGCCCGAAGGCCTCGAAGACCTGCTGATCCGCCTGCATCACGACTACGCGCCGCGCGCGATCTACGTGACGGAGAACGGCGCCGCCTATGCGGACATCCGCGAGCACGACGGCAGCGTCCGCGATCCCGAGCGGCAGTCGTACCTCGAGGCGTACGTCGCGGGGGCGTCTCGGGCGGTCGCGCAAGGAGTGCCGCTGCGCGGCTACTTCGCATGGTCGCTCCTCGACAACTTCGAATGGGCGTGGGGCTACTGGAAGCGGTTCGGCCTCATCTACATCGACTACGCGACACTCGAGCGCGTGCCGAAGGGCAGCTTCTACTGGTACCGGGACTTCATCGCCAAGCAGCGTCAGCGGGCGGGCGCCGAAGCTGCCGCCTGACAAGCTCCCTCAGCCCGAGAGCGCTTCTTCGAGCGCGCGCCTGCCGATCACGGTGACGAGGTGCGAGCGATAGGCGCTCGACCCGGAGTGGTCGGATGCCGGCTCCGCGCCCTCGGAGAGCAGCGCGGCGGCGTCCGCGATCGACGATCCGCCCGCGAGCGCTGCTTCGGCGGCATGCGCGCGTAGCGGCGTCGCGCCCATGCTGACGAGGCCGATCGAGGCGCCCTCGACGGTGCCGTTCGTGTGCCGGACGATCGCGGCGACGCCCACGGTCGCCCAGTCCTGAGCGCGCCGTTGCGCCTTCAGGTAGGCGCAGCCGGCCGAGTCGCCGAGCTTCGGGACCCGGATCTCGGTGAGCATCTCCGCCGGCCCGACGGCCGTCTCGAAGACGCCGGTGAAGAACTCGGTCGCAGGGACGACTCGCTCGCCGTCCGCTCCGCAAATGACGAGGTCGGCCTCGAGTGCGAGCATCACCGCAGGCAGGTCGGATGCCGGGTCGCCGTGGGCGAGCGAGCCACCGATCGTGCCGCGGTGACGAACCTGCGGGTCGCCGATGCGTGCCGCCGTGTGGCTGACGATGGGACAGTGCTCCTGCAGGAGCGGTGCGCTCGCGACCGCGTCGTGCCGTGTGAGGGCGCCGATCGCAATCTGTGCGCCCGCAACGCGGACGAAGGAGAGATCGCGCAGACGGCCGATGTCGACGAGCCTCTCCGGGCGAGCGATCCTCAGCTTGAGCGCCGGGATCAGCGAGTGACCGCCGGCGAGGAGCTTCGCATCCCCGCCCGAGAGCAGCTCGAGGGCGTGCTCGACGCTCTCGGCGACGTCGTAGGCGAACGGTGCCGGGATCATCGTCCCGCCTCCGCGATCGCACGCCAGACTCGCTCCGGTGTCGTCGGCATCCCGATGTCGGTGACGCCGAGATGGGAGAGGGCGTCGAGGACGGCGTTCACCACCGCGGGCGCGGCGGCGATCGTGCCGGTCTCCCCCACACCCTTGACCCCGAGCGGGTTCGTCGGGCTGCGCGTCTCCGTCCGGCCGAGCTCGAAGCTCGGTACCTCGGCGGCCGATGGGACGAGGTACGTCGTCATGTTCGAGGTCATCAGGTTTCCCTCGTCGTCGTAGACGCCCTCTTCGTACAGCGCGGTCGCGATGCCCTGGGTGACGCCGCCGTGGATCTGGCCGTCGACGATCAGCGGGTTGACGACGGCTCCGCAGTCGTCGACCGCGACGTAGCGCACGAGGCGGGTATCGCCGGTCTCGGTGTCGACCTCGACGACCGCGGCGTGCGCGCCGCCGGGCCACGAGAAGTTCGGCGGGTCGTAGACAGCCGTTTCCTCGAGCCCCGGCTCCATCCCGTCGGGAAGGTTGTGCGCCGTCCACGCCGCAAGTGCCGCCGCCTTGATCGCCATCGTCTTCTGCGGCGCGCCCTTGACGTGAAACTCGCCGCCGTCGAACTCGAGGTCTTCGGGCGCGACTTCGAGCTGGTGCGCAGCGATCAGGCGCGCCTTCTCGATCACCTTCTGGCTCGCATGCCAGAGCGCAACGCCGCCGACTGCGAGCGAGCGGCTGCCGTAGGTGTCGAGCCCGTGCTGGGAGACGGCCGTATCGCCGTGCAGCACCTCGATCTCCGCCGGGTCGACCCCGAGCTGGTCGGCGACGATTTGCGACCACGCTGTCTCGTGCCCCTGGCCGTGGGGCGAGGTGCCCGTCACGACCTGCACCGAGCCGAGCGGCTGGAACCGGATCGTGGCCGACTCCCAGCCGCCTGCCGCGTAGCGAATCGCGCCGAGGATGCGCGACGGTGCGAGGCCGCACATCTCGTTGTAGGTGGAGAAGCCGACGCCGGTCTGCACCGTGTCGTTGCGCTCGCGACGGGCGGCCTGGTCGGCGCGGATCGCTTCGAGGTCGAGCATCTCGAGCAGCTTGTCGAGTGACGCGACGTAGTCACCGGAGTCGATCGTGAGGCCGGAGGCGATCTGCTTCGGGAACTCCGTGATGAAGTTGCGGCGGCGCAGCTCGACGGGATCCAGCCCGAGCTCGAGCGCCAGCCTGTCCATCGTCCGCTCGATCACGTAGGTCGCCTCCGGCCGCCCAGCGCCGCGGTAAGCGTCGGTCGGGGTCGTGTTCGTGAAGACACCCGTGAAGGTCACCGAGTACGCGCCGATGTCGTACGGCCCGGCGTACACCCACGCGCCGAGGAGCGGGATCCCCGGCGTGACGAGCTGCAGGTACGCGCCCATCGCAGCCTTCACGTCGGCGCGGCAGCCGAGGATCTTGCCGTCGGATGTCGCAGCGAGCTCGTAGGTGGTCAGGAAGTCGCGTCCGTGAATCGTCGCGAGGTAGCCCTCCGACCGCTCTTCCGTCCATTTCACGGGACGGCGGAGCCTGCGTGCGAGCGCGACGGCGAGCGCTTCCTCGGCGTAGACGTCGAGCTTGGAGCCGAACCCGCCGCCGACGTCGGGCGCGATCACCCGAACGCGCGCCTCGTCGATCCCGAGGACGAGCGCGAGCCCGAAGCGCAGGACGTGCGGTACCTGGGTCGCGGAGTGCACGGTCACGTCGCCGCCGGGGCCGGCCTGTGCGAGCACGGCGCGCGGCTCGATCGCGTTCGGGATCAGCCGCGGCTGGTAGTAGGTGTGCGACACGACCACGTCGGCCCGCGCGAACACGTCGTCCACGTCGTCGGTGGCGAGCTTCCACACGTAGCACTCGTTGGTACCGAACTCCGTGTGCACGAGCGGCGCCCCGTCCTCGAGCGACGCACCCACCTCGACGGCGGCGGGCAGCGGCTCGTAGGAAACCTCGACGAGCTCTGCGGCGTCCTTTGCGAGCACGCGCGACTCAGCGATGACGACGGCGACACCGTCGCCCTGGTACCGCGCTTCGTCGATCGCGAGCGGGAAATGCTCCGGCGAGCGCATCTCTTCGGTCACCGGCCACGCGCACGGAAGCGGGCTCTTCCAGTCGTCGCGAAGGTCGGCGCCGGTGAAGACCGCTACGACACCGTCGGCCGCGCGAGCCGCAGCGGTGTCGATCGAGGTGATCCGCGCGCGCGCATAGGGGCTTCGGACGATCGCCATCGTGAGCTGTCCGGCGACGGTCAGGTTGTCGACGTACGTGCCCTGCCCGAGAAGGAGCGCTCGATCCTCCTTGCGCTTCATCGGCGCGCCGATGTGCGTTTCGGTGGCGCTCATGCGGCGTTGCCGGCGGCCGAGAGAACCGCCTGGACGAGGTTGTGGTAGCCGGTGCAGCGGCACAGGTTGCCCTCGAGGCCGATCCGCACGCTCGCTTCGTCGGTTGCATCGCCGTGGTCGATCAGCGACACCGCGGCCAGCACCATTCCCGGCGTGCAGTAGCCGCACTGCAAGGCGTGATGGTCGTGGAACGCCTGCTGCACCGGATGCAGCTCGCCGTCCGACGCGAGCCCCTCGATCGTCGTGATCTCCGCGCCGTCAGCCTGTACGCCGAGCACCGTGCACGACTTCACCGACTCGCCGTCGAGCAGCACGGTGCAGGCGCCGCACGCGGAGGTGTCGCAACCGACGTTCGTCCCCGTCAGGCCGAGCCGGTCACGCAGCACGAAGACCAGCAACTCGCGCGGCTCGAGCTCCAACTCGTGCCGCGTCCCGTTGACCGTCACCGCTGTCGCCGTCACGAGTCCTCCTCTTCGTAGGTGCCCGAGGGCATGCTACGGCGGCGCGGGCTGCGGTTCAAGCGTCGAGGCGTCAGGGGCGGCAGGAGCGGCTTGACCCGGTGCCGCCGCGCCGGGAAGATCGTCGCTAGGAAACGATCGTTGGTCCAAAGAGCGGAGGATCCTTGAAGCGCGTCTTTGTCGCAGTGCTTGTCGTGGCCGCCGTCCTGAGCGGGACGGGCCGTGCGTCGGCCGGCATCACAGTCGGCCCCATCGCCGACCTCACGACCGGCTGCTCGGGCCAGAACGCCGAGGTCGAGTCGGCGGCGGACCCGGTGCGTGGAATCACCTACGACCTGTGGATGGGCTGCTCGGGGATCGGGTTCGCCCGGTCGACGGACGGCGGCCTCACGTGGTCGAAGCCGGTCAGCGTCCCCGGCTCCGTCGGCTCGAACTACAACTCGTGGGACCCTGCGATCACGGTCGCGCCCGACGGCACGGTCTACGCGGCGTTCATGCTCGGACACTCGAGCCAGTGGTACCCGGTCGTCGCGGCGTCGTTCGATCACGGTCAGAGCTTCACGCAGGTGACGCAGCTCGTTCCACCGGACGAGAAGAACTGGGGTGATCGCGAGTTCCTCGCGGTCGGCCCGGACGGCACCGTGTACCTGACCTACGACTACGGCCCCAACCGGACGTCGGTGACGTTCCTCTGCGCAGCGGACGGAAGCTGCGGCTATGCGACGGGCGACGTGAACGTCGTGATGCAGAAGTCGACCGACCACGGCAAGTCATTCGGCCCGATGACGTACGTCAGTCCCGGGTTCCCGGCAAGCGGCGGCGACAGCGGCCCCCTCGTCGTCGAGCCCAACGGGCGAATCGACGTGCTGTTCCAGGACTACCCGATCACGAACACGACGACGTATGCGATGGCGCCCGGCGTCGAGAAGTTCACGTCGTCAGTCGACGGCGGTGCAACCTGGTCGCCGCCCGTGACGGTCGGGGCGAACGCCGGGACGATGTCGCTCGCCGAATGGTGGATCGACGGCGACATCGCGACCGATGGCGGCGGCAACCTCTATGCGACGTGGGACACCCAGAGCGCGACGGATGACATCGGCTGGCTGTCGTACTCGACCGACCACGGCCGCCACTGGTCGGCGCCCGTTCAGGGCCCGCTCGACAGGCAGGTCGGCCCGCACGTCATGCAGGTCGTCGGCGGTCCCGCCGGCACCGCATACGTGGGCTGGCTCACGCACGCGAACCTGCCCGGGTACGCAATGTTCCTGCGTCCGTTCTCGATCAAGACCGGCTGGCTCGCACCGCCGCAGCAGATCTCGACCGAGTACGGCGATCCGTCGGTGTGGCCTGGCGACACGTTCGGGATCGCGGCGCTCTCGCCGACGGATCTCGTCTTGAGCTGGGGCAGCGCGACACCCTCGGTCGGCAACAAGAAGTCCGACATCTTCGCAACGCACGTCTCGGTGCACTAAGCGCGGAATGCGGTGCCGGGTACCTCGGCGTCAGGTACCCGGCACGGACTTTCTCGTTCGACAGCGCGACGGATCTATAGTCGCGACATGGTTCGCGCCGTGCCTCTCCTCGCGAGCGACGATCTCCAAGCGACTGCGGCGTTCTATCGTCGGCTCGGGTTCACAAACCTCGGCGCACCGCCGGAGGAATGGGACTACCTGATCATCGAGTACAACGGCGGCGAGTTCCATTTCATCGGCCCGTCGATGGGAGCGCGACCGGCGGGAAGCTGCTTCGTGTACGTCGAAGATGCGGAGAGCACATACGCCGACTGGAAAGGGAACGCTGACACGTCGGCGCGGTTCAACCCGCTCATCTGGACGAACTACGGCATGCGGGCATTCACGATGTTCGATCTGTACGACAACGAGGTGCGCGTCGGCTCACCGGCCCGCTGAGGCGACCTCCGACCGCGAGCGCCGCGCTACGGCGACGGCTCAGTCGGAGAGCCGGACGCCTGTCGCATCGTCGAAGAAGTGCGCCTCGTCCGGACGCGGGCGCAGCAGGATCCTCGCTCCGCGCTCCGGCGTCCGCTTGATCTCGGCGCGCGCCACGAGCTTTCCGACCTCGGCCGCGGCGAAGACATAGGCGTCCGCACCGAGCTCCTCGACGACCTCGACCTCGGACGGCGATTCCCTCACTCGCGACTTCGAGCGACTCCGGTCGTAACACGACGATGACTTCGCGACGTGGGAAGCCTTGGGGGAGCGGGAATGAGACGCCTCCCAGTTCGACCGACCCGTTGTTGCAGCCGACGCGGCAGAGGTTCATCGCCGGCGAGCCGATGAATCCCGCGACGAGGGTGTTCGCCGGGCGCCCGTACAGCCCGCGCGGGGTATCGCACTGCTGCAGCCGGCCGTCACCCAGCACGGCAACGCGATCGCCGAGGGTCATCGCCTCCGATTGGTCGTGCGTGACGTAGACGGTTGTCGTTCCGAGGCGCGCTTGGAGCGCCGCGCTCTCGCCGCGCATCTGCACGCGCAGCTTCGCATCGAGGTTCGAGAGCGGCTCGTCCATCAGGAAGACGCTCGGTTGGCGGATGATCGCGCGCCCCATCGCGACACGCTGGCGCTGGCCACCCGAAAGCTGCCCGGGCTTCCGCTCGAGATACGGCTCGAGGCCGAGCATCTGCGCGACTTCGAGTGTCCGATTGCGGCTCGAAGGCGCTCGCCGCCGATGCTCTCCCCCGTCGGTCTCCCGGGTTCGATCTCGTCGCGAGCCATCCGGAGCTCGTCGTCGAGCGGCTCTTCGAAGAGCACGCGATCGTCACCTCGACCGAGCCGATCGACATTCGCCTCGGAGATCGGCTGCGCGTGATCCCGAATCACTCGTGCCCAACGGTGAATCTCCATGCGCGGATGCTCGTGCTCGAGCAGAAGGAGGTCGTCGACTCATGGCCGGTCGATGCCCGCGGTTGGAACGACGACTGACGGAACCGGGGATCACCCCTGCCCGACTTCGAGACGGCTCGTCGCGACGGCGTTTCCGAGGCGCTCCGCTTCGGGATGTCCCGTCATCGCGGCGAGGAAGTCGGCCCGCCGGAGCGCGTACAGCTGCGAATCCGTTGCCGCCGTGACCGTTGCGGTTCTCGGAACGTTGCGAAGAAGTGCGATCTCACCGAACGAGTCGCCGGGACCGATGCTCATCGTGCGAGCAGCGAGATCGACTTCCAGCTGGCCGGCTTTGACCATGTAGAACCGGTCTCCGGCCTCGCCCGCCCGGATGATGCACGCGCCGGCATTGACCGCGATCGGGATCAGCCTCGCAGCAAGGCGCTCCTTCGCGGCCAGTGAGAGCGGTGCGAACATCGGCACGTCGTCGATTACGCCCAGCGGCTCATCGGGGACGGTCATCAGATCGAGCTTGACGATGCTGCGGTAGGCGATGATCGTGACGAACGGCAAGAGCAGGCCAACACAGAGAAGCGCCGTCCTCGGGCCGAGGAGGCTGACGAGGGCCGGCGCCGCAACGGATCCGATCGCGACGGCCCCCATCGCGACTCCCCAGAAGACGCCGAGAGCGCTCGACAAGAACTCGTCGGGGATGGCGCGCTGCAGCAGCGTGAACCCGGCCACGTCTTCGACGCTGTTCGCGAAGCCGACGATCGCAAGGAGCACAAGGGCGAGCATGAGCTCGGGTGCCGGCGCAATGAGCGCGATCGGGAGGCCCCAACACACGAGCGCGAGCGCGAACGGCCTTGCAAGCCGGTGACCCTGAAGCGTCATCGCGCGCAACGCACCCGCGAACCCGCCCACGCCGATCGCGGCCGTCATGTAGCCGACCGAACCAGCCCCGGTGTGAAAGACCCGGAACGCCGCGACGACGATCAACACGTTCAAGCAACCTCGAATGAAGGTCTGCGCGGCCATCAGGCCGAGGACGAGCCGAGGGCCGGGCAGTCTCGCCATCGTCTCGAGCGTCGACCACGACTCGCGAAGGACTCCGCGTCGTTGCGCCGGCGCGACTCCGGGCAACTGTCCTTCTGTTCGAACGGTCGCGATGAGAGCTGCGCCGATCAGCACAACAGCTGCCGCAGCTGCGAACACGACCCCGACCGGAGCAAGTGCCACAAGCACCCCGGCGACGAGCGGGCCGACAAGGGTGCCGAGGCTCTCGACCGTCGAGGATGCGCCATTCGACGCGATCAGCTCCTCGGGCGTGCGCGCGAGCGACGGCAGTAACGCCTGCAACGTCGGCCTCACGACCGTCGACGACAGGCCCACGACCGAGGCGAAGGCATAGACGAGCGCCGGCACCCCGGCGAACGCCGCCGCTGCCGAGCCCGCTAGAGCGACCGCCCCGGCAAGAAGCACGACGCCGAGAAAGCGCTCGCGGCGAAACCTGTCGCCGAGCGACGACACGACCGGGGCGACGACCGCCGCCGGCAACAACCGCGCGAGACCCGCAAGGCCGACCGCCGATGGGCCGCCCGCGCGGTAGGCAAAAACCCCGAGCGCGACGAAATGCCCCCACTCCGCGACGATCGACGCGCCCCACGCACACTGAGCGCGCCGCATGTTCGGATTCTTGACGGCCACCAGCACCGCCGAGACCGTCTGGTGGGCGCGCAGCACAAGGTCGATTGAACGCTTTCCCTCTGCTGTCGGCAAGGACGGCGGTGATGATTGACTGCTGTGATCTTGGCGACGGCGGCAGCGGATGCTCGCGGCGTTCGCCGCCGCGGTCAGATCTACGTGGCACTCGCTGCCCTGGCGTGGTCGAGCGCGGGTGTTCTGCAGCGAGAGCTGACTGTCGGTACTGCGACGCAGGTCGCGGGTCGAGCCCTCTTCGCCGCCTTTGCACTGCTTGGGTTCGTCGCCTGCTCCGAGCGACGTGGGGTCCTGCGGGTCTTCGCGTCGATCGGCCGCGCGGAGCTTTCGGTTGCGGCCTGCACCGCGGTTGCCTCGGGATCATTCATCGTCGCGCTCAACCACACCACGGTTGCGAACGTTCTCTTCATGCAAGCACTGGCGCCCATCGCTGCCGCGCTGATCGCTTGGGCTGCCCTTCACGAATCGGTCTCCCGCCGTACCGGAGCGGCGATGGTCGTCGCGATCGGAGGCGTCGGCTTGATGGTCGGCGGACCCGGAGGCGCGCACGGCCTCGGCCTCGTCCTGTCCGTAGTGATGACGCTTTCCTTCGCCCTCGGCGTCGTGATCACGCGCCACCGCCGTGACATCTCGATGGCCCCCGCCATCTGCTTCTCGCAAGTGATGGTTCTCGCGGCGGTCGGGCCGCTCGCCCATCCGGGCACCGTCGGGCCACGCGACCTTCTCCTCATCGTCGTTCTCGGCGTGGGACAGATGGGGCTCGGCCTCGCCTTCCTGACCATGGGCGCCCGCCTTGTTCCCGCCGCCGAGGTGGCGCTGATCACGCTGCTCGAAGTCGTGCTCGGCCCACTCTGGGTCTGGTTTGCCCTCTCCGAACACCCGAGCACCGCCACACTCGTGGGCGGCATCGTCGTCGTGGCCGCCGTCGCACTGCAGGCCTGGACGAGGGCGGATCAGTGACTGGCGGTCGTCGGCGTGGTCGACGCGGCGGTGGTGGTCGTCGTCGTCGTCGTGTAACTCGGCTGCGTCGTCGTCGAGTAGGTCGGCGTTGAGTAGTAGGTGTGTGCCTGCGCGATCGGCGGTGTGACGAAGTTCTCGACGGGTGTGTGGCTGAGCGCGCTTGTCATGAAGTCGTGCCAGATCAACGCGGGGATCGTGCCGCCGTAGACCGGCGCGTAGCCCTCGACGTAGTTCATGGACTGCTCGCGGTGTGGGTAGCCCACCCACACGCAGGTGACGAGCTGAGGCACGTAGCCGCAGAACCACGCGTCGACGTAGCTCTCGGCGGTGCCGGTCTTGCCGGCGATCGGACGCCCGATCGCAGCGGCGATGCCGGTTCCCTTCTGGGTCACCGCCTCGAGCGCGTAGGTCACCTGGTCCGCGATGTCCGGCGCGAGCGCGACGTGCGGCTTGCCCTGGTCGTAGGGCACGAGCTGTCCGGTCGCCGTGCGGACCGATTCGACCGCCTGCGGGTCGTGGCGGAGGCCGCGGTCGGCAAGAGTCGCGTATGCGGTCGTCATCTCGAGCGGGCTGACTGCCTGCGTCCCGAGCGTGATCGAGCAGACGGGCTTTAGGTTCGACTCGATGCCGAGTCGGTGGGCCATGCGGACGACCGCGGGCGGCCCGACCTGGGTGACGAGCTGCGCGAAGATCGTGTTGACGGAGTTCGCCGTGGCGTCGATCAGGTTCATCGTGCCCGCCGACTCGTCCGCGTTGTTGTGGACGTCCCACTGCTTGTGGTAGCCGTCCTCGCAGCGCGGGTCGGGGATGATCAGCTCGGGCGGCCCGTTGATGTACGAGTAGAGCGACGTGCCATGCTCGAGCACCGACGCGAGCGTGAAGGGCTTGAACGCGCTGCCGGCCTGGCGGTGCCCCTGCGTGGCGAGGTTGAACTGCAGGCGCTCGCCGTTCGGGACGTACACGGCCATGGCGCGCACCTTGCCGTTGCGCGGATCGATCGAGACGAGCGCGCTCGCCGGATCGACCTTCCGCGGCAGGTGGGAGCTGATCGTCCGCTCCGCGAGCTTCTGCAGGTGCGGGTCGATCGTCGTGCGCACACGGAGGCCGCCGCTCTCGACGAGCTGCTGGCCGAAGTGCGAGACGAGCTGCTGATCGACATAGCCGAAGAAGTAGGGCTCGTGAATCGTCTTGTAGAGCTGCCCTGGATGGAGCCGAACGGGCTGGCGTCTCGCCCAGCGCCACGCCGCCGACTTGAGCGCGTGGTTCTTCAGCATCGCATCGAGCACCTCGTTGCGGCGAGCGAGCGCGGCGCGTGAATCGCGCAGCGGGTCGTAGTCGGTCGGCGCCTGCGGCAGCCCGGCGATCAGCGCGGCCTGCAAGACGTTCAGCTGCGACGCGCGGACCGAGAAGTAGGTCTGCGCCGCCGCGGCGACGCCGTAGGCCTGGTTGCCGTAGTAGACGACGTTGAGATAGCGCGCGAGGATCGAGCGCTTCGACAACTTGTCGGCGAGCCGCAATGCGAGGCAGGCCTCGGTCAGCTTGCGGCCGAGAGTGCGTGAGGGCTTGCCGATGTAGAGGTTGCGCGCGAGCTGTTGCGTGAGCGTCGAGGCGCCCTGCGCGCTGCGGCCGCTCTCGAGGTCGGCGATCGCCGCGCGTGCGATCCCGGCGTAGTCGAGCGCGCCGTGCTGCCAGAAGCGGCGATCCTCGATCGCGACCGTCGCCTTCGCAAGCCACGGCGACATCTGCGCGAGCGTGAGCTGCTGGCGGTTCCGCTTCGCGGGAATCGTCCCGAGCAGCGAGTTGTCGCGCGCCGCGACGAACGAGTTCGTGCCGAGGCTGATCGGCTTGAGCGAGGAGAGATCGCACTGCGACTTGATCGCTCTCGGAGCGACCGCCGCCCCGATCACCGCGGCACCGGCCGCGGCGAGGAGCAGCACGAGCAGAACGGTCAAGGCGCCCGCGAGCCGCCGGCGCCCGCCGCGTCCCTTGCCGGACTGGCGGCGGCGACGCCGGCGACGGGCAGCGGAGGCCGCAAGGAGGTCGGCGTCGGAGGTCGAGCTGCGAGGCATTGGTTCTGCCATGCCCGGAATGGCAGGCGCCACACCCGAGCGTTCGGCATAGTTCCGCATCCGCTGCCTGCTCCTGATCGGCTTGCTCGTCTCGCTGCCCGCACCGAACGCGCAGATCCCGACCTCACCGGGCCTGCTCACGGCGATCATGCGCACGAATCACCAGGCGCTCGAGTCGGCGATCGACCGGTGGGACAAATCGGCTTCCCCGCCACGCGACGTGACGCTGCTTGCGCTCTTCGAGCAGCGCGCGCTCCGAGAGCTCGCGATCGATCGGCCGCTCGCGCGAGGAGTCGTGCGACGGCTGCCCTCGCTCGCAGCGGATGTTGCGGCGCGCACCGACCTCGCCCGGCTTACGGCGACGGGGCCGGTTCCCCGTGCAAGACCCCGGCTCGGTCCGGCGCCCCCGCCTCTTCGCCTCCTCGGCTGGTATCGCGAAGCGCAGCGGCGCTTCAAGGTCCGCTGGCCGCTGCTCGCGGCGATCAACTTCGTCGAGTCGGCCTTCGGCAAAGTGAGGAACGCGAGCACGGCAGGCGCGCAGGGGCCGATGCAGTTCGAACCGGCGACTTGGCGCGCGTACGGCCTCGGAGGCAACATCGACGATCCGCGCGACTCGATCCTCGGGGCCGCCAACTACCTCGCGGCAAACGGCGGCGCCCGACACGAACGCGACGCACTCCTTCACTACAACCATTCGCCGCTCTACGTCGACGCCGTCGAGCGCTACACGGAACGGATCGCCCACGACCCCCGTGCGTTCTTCGAGTACTACAGCTGGCAGGTCTACTTCAGGACGGCGGCGGGCTCACGGCGGGTGACGGGGCCCCGCTGACCGAAAGCATGGGAAGCCGGGAAGGCGTCCGCCCAGGCGGCCTGTGTCTATCAGGTGTATGCCGCGTCTGGCCAGCCGCTCTACTTCGCACTCGGGACCGGCGTTGCGGGTGGCAAGACCGGTCACGGGCCGGGCGTCCTTGCGTCGGGCGCGCCGGCAAAGGTGCTCACGAACGGCACCGGCATCGACCACTTCGACGACTCGGTCCTCCCCGTGCTCCAGGGTGCGCTTCTCGGAACGTGTGCCAACGTGTAGCTGCGACTGCACGAGTCGTTGCTGGAGGAGGGAGCGGCCCTGGAGCCGCTCCCTCCTCCGTCGAGCGGAAAACGGCGCTAGTTGAGTTTCTTCTGCTTGGCGATTGCGCCGCCGATGAGGTCGGCGGTCATGAACATGTGGTTGTAGGCGGCGTGGTAATCGGACGCGGCCTTGGTGTAGTTGCCGGCGGCGTAGTCGTCCAGCTGGGCCTTCAATTCGAGGACGTGGCCGAGCAGGTCGTTGCGGACCGCGAGCTTGGGCAGTCCGGTTGCCCCGGCCAGGAAGTTCCCGAACGTGACGGTGTACTGCTTCAGATTGGCGACAGCCTTGTTCTGGCCGGCGGTGTCGTGCTTGGCTGTCGCGACGGTGTAGTCGACGAAGAACTTGATGTGGGCGCGCCACATGAACTTGCCGTTCAGAAACGTGTTGCCGGCCTTCGCGCCGTAGACCGAGCCGATCGCCTTTGAGATCGCGACCGAGTTGTTGTCGAGCGTTTTCGCAGCGGCCGGGAAGGACTTCGAGCCCGACACGCCTGCGTTGGTGGCGTTCATCGCGAGCACGGCGTGCTCGCCGAACAGGTTATCGAGCGCGACGCGAAGGCTCTCAGCCGTCAGCGCCGACTTCGACGGAGTCATCGAGTTCGACATCGCGGGCTTCGAAGCGGACGCAAGCGCGCCGGCGACGAGCAGGCCGGAAACGACGAGAGTCGCGACGGCTGCGGTAAGGCTTGTACGGATGGAACGCATGAACGGTGGTCTCCTTTATGTGATGTGCCGGAAACGCTCCGGCGGGCGTCGTCGTCCGAGGATCCGGAACGTGGTCGTCAATGGAGCGCAGTGGGGCGCCGAGCCGCGAGCGCCCAGGCGCACGAAGCGGCGGTGAAAATTTCGAGTGCGATCGCGAGCAGGTCGGTCGTCCCGACCGCTTCGCGCACCCCCGGATCGGGTCCAAAAGGAAGGCCTGAGGTTCGGGACGCGGCCCAGAGCGCGATCAGAAGCAGGCTCCCCACGGAGCCGACCGCCAGAGCGGGCCTGCCCGGGGCGCGCCGGACGAGGAGAGCCCAGCCGAGTTGCGCCTCGCCGCAAAGCACGAAGAAGGTGCCGAAGCCCCACCATTCTGCGAAGTGCTCGGGCGCGACCGCGAAGTGAACGAACCCGGCCGCTGCGGCGCTCATGGCCGCAAGCGAGAGTGAGCCCCTCCGCCCTGCGCCGAACGCCAGCGTCACCCCCGAAACGACGAGTGGCGTGGCAATGCCCCAGTGGCGGAACGTGATTGCGGCAGCGCCGACGGCTCCGATCAGGAGCAAACTCTCCTGCTGCCAGAGTCTGCTCCGAACGGCCACGGCGGGGATGCGTCCGGAGACGTTCGAGAATGTGAGGGAGCTGCGCACGTTGTCGTTTCCGCTGGTGAGGCTGTTAGGCGGTAGCGACGCGCGGGTCGCGGCTCCAGCGGCGGCGAATCGCGTGCTGCTGGATGACCTGATAGGCCGCTGACAGACCGACGAGGCCGTAGACGATGCGACTCACGGCGTTGGTTTCTCCGAAGTCGAGACCGACGAGCCTCGCCACGAAGTCGAAGTTCGCGAGGGCGACGAGACCCCAATTGAGCCCGCCGATCGCCACGAGAGTGGCGGCGACGATGTCCAGCTTTTTCATGTTCCTTTTTCTCCTGTCCAGATTTTGTCGAGAGTTTGTTTCCGCGCTGAGAGTAGCCATCTTCCTCTCGTCTGTCAAATGTTTGTCCAGAGTCTGTATAGACTGCGTCCACGTGGACTCGGCACATCTCCAGATCGGGGCGTTGAGCCGCCGGGTCGGCGTCTCCCCGGAGCTCCTTCGCGCCTGGGAGAAGCGTTACGGACTGCTCAAACCGATCCGCTCAGCCGGCGGCTTCCGCCTGTACTCGAGGGCCGACGAGCTGCGGGTTCGCTCGATGCGCCGTCACCTGGATGCAGGGGTTTCCGCCGCCCAGGCCGCCCGACTGGCGCTCGCCGAGGATGCACCTGCCGGCGACCGCGACGCAGATTCGGCAGGCGCGCTCGAGCGAGGGTCGAGGGAGCTTGCGGCTGCACTCGACCGGCTCGACGAGCCCGCCGCACATGCAAGCGTCGATCGCCTCCTCGCGACCTTCACGCTTCAAACGGCGCTCCGGGACGTGATTCTTCCCTACCTTCATGAACTCGGTTCGCGCTGGGAGCGAGGCGAGGCGAGCGTGATCCAGGAGCACTTCGCCAGCAACCTTCTGCGGGGGCGGCTTTTCGGACTTGCTCGAGGGTGGGGCGAAGGAGCAGGCCCGAAGGCACTGCTCGCCTGCGCGCCAGGCGAGCTCCACGATCTCCCGCTGATCATTTTCGGCCTCGTGCTCGCCCAGCGCGGCTGGGTGATCACGTACCTGGGCCCGGACACGCCGATCGTGACGATCCAAGAGGCGCTTCCCGAGGTGAACCCGCGGCTTGTCGTGATTGCGGCGGCGACGACGGAACGTTTCCGCGCGGTACAGCCCCAATTGACCGAGCTCGCGCTGCGAGTCCCCGTCGCGCTCGCCGGAGCCGGAGCAACCCCCGAGCTCGTCTCCGACACCGGCACGATTTTCCTCCAGGGCGATCCGGTCACCGCCGCGGAGCAGGTGGGCGACGGGGCTCGATGAGGCTGCGCTCGCGCGCGGACGTGTGGAGCTCGACGCAGACGCTCGAGCTGGCGCAACTGGCGCAGGCCGAACCGGGGCGGAAAGGTCAACTCTGGGTCAAGTGACCTCCGCGCAGCCCAGCCCCGCGTTGCTGGCGAGCATCGATGCGGAGCGATCAGCGATCGGGGATCTTCAGCTCCCGCCCGGAGTAAAAGCCTGATCTCTCCTCGAGCATGTGGGGCGCCATCGCCTGGCGTCGCTTCGTCTCGACGTCCGACAGGCGGTAGCTCTCACGCGATTCGGGCGAGTCCCAGATCGAGATTCCGACGACCTCGGTGCCGTCTGCCGAATAGCACTCGTATGCGCGCAACATCCCCGCCGGGAACTCGCTCGGTCGCCACGACCGGCTGAACTCCTCGCGCGCACCCGACTTCAGCTTGCGAGTCGTGATCCAGACGTGGGCCGTATCGAACTCCATCAGAATGCCTCCTCTGTTCTCACCGGTAGCCGCAGCGGCACCGTATCGAAGACCTGCGGATCGACGGCAAATGAATTCTCTGGAGCTACCCTCGCTCTGCGATGTCCCCTCTTGCCCTCGTTCCCAACGAGCTGCGGGTGGCGATGCTTGCCCCGATCTCGTGGCGGGTGCCGCCGCGCCACTATGGGCCGTGGGAGCAGTTCGTGTCCCTCTTGACCGAGGGGCTCGTCAACCGGGGAGTCGACGTCACCCTGTTTGCCACGGCCGACTCGATCACCGGGGCGCGCCTCGTCGGGACCGCTCCGACGGGATACTCCGAAGACCCCGGGTTGGACGCGAAGGTCTGGGAGAGCCTTCATATCTCGGCGGTGTTCGAGCGAGCTGAAGAGTTCGATCTTATCCACAACAGCTTCGACTTCTTGCCGCTCAGCTACAGCGGCCTCGTCGACACGCCGGTCCTCACCACGATTCACGGATTCTCGTCTGAGCGGATCGTGCCTGTCTTCGAGAAGTACAACCGGCGCGGGTATTACGTGGCGATCAGCGACGCCGACCGCAACGAGAAGCTCGACTACGTCGCCACGATTCACCACGGCATCGACCTGCAGGAGTTCGACGTCGGGCCCGGCACGGGCGACTACGTGCTTTTCTTCGGGAGGATCCATCCCGAGAAGGGGACCGCCGAGGCGATCGAGGTGGCCAAGCAGGCCGGATTGCCGCTGATCATCGCCGGGGTCATTCAGGATCAGGAGTACTTCGAACGGTCTGTGGAACCTCACGTCGACGGAGGGCAGGTCACCTACATCGGGCCGGTGGGTCCCGACCGCCGTGGCAAGCTGCTCGGTGGGGCGCGGGCGCTCTTGCATCTCATTCACTTCGACGAGCCGTTCGGCTTCAGCGTTGTCGAAGCGATGGCTTGCGGAACGCCGGTGATCGCCCACTCGCGCGGCTCGATGTCCGAGCTCATCCGCGAGGGCGAGAACGGCTACCTGGTCGGCTCACTCGACGAAGCGGTCGCAGCAGTCCACGCGTCGGGCGGTTTGGACCGGATCGCGGTGCGCGCGTCGGTCGAGGATCGCTTCGACTCCAACCGGATGGTCGACGACTACCTCGCCGTCTATTACCGGGTCGTGGAGCTCCATCGGGCACGACGGGCCGACGAAGAACATGCCCGCTGACGACGGGCCGGGTCGGGGCGAGCGTTTCCGGATCGGCGTCAACTACTGGCCGGCTCGTACTGCGATGGGCTGGTGGGCGGACTTCGATCACGACGAAGTCGTCGCCGACGTTGCACGGATCGCCGCAGCCGGACTCGACTCGATCAGGCTCTTCCTGACCTGGGAGGATTTCCAGCCGGCCCCAGACGAGGTGGCGACGGACCTGCTCGACCGGCTCGTCACGGTCGCTGACATAGCCGGCCGGGCGGGTCTGACGGTTGTGCCGACCCTTTTCACCGGTCACATGAGCGGCGTGAACTGGGTTCCGGCGTGGGCGCTCGGGGGGTCGGACGGCGATGACCGCTTCCGGGTGGTCTCCGGCGGCAGGGTCACGAGGGCCGGCCTCCGCAACTGGTATTCGGACTCGAAGGTCGCGAGCGCTCAAGCGTTGCTCGCGGGGGAGGTGGCTGCTGCGCTCGCCGGCCACGAGGCCCTCTGGGCCTGGGATCTCGGCAACGAAAACTCCAACTGTGTGCTGCCGCCGAACCGGGCGGCGGCCAGGAACTGGCTCGAGGCAATCACCTCGGCAATCCGCTCCGCCGACAAGACAGCGATCGTCACCGTCGGCCTCCACATGGAAGACCTGGAAGAAGACCGCAAACTCGGGCCAAAGGAAGCCTCCGAGGCATGCGATCTCCTCTCGATGCACGGGTACCCCATCTACGCCGCCTGGGCCGAGAATCCAACCGACGAGCATCTGCTTCCCTTCTTGGCCTACGTGACCCGCTGGCTCGGCGAAGGCCGCGACGTTCTGTTCTCCGAATTCGGCCTGCCGACCTACCGCGACGGAGACCCGGCCGGCGAGAGGGCCCGCCGGCAAAGCCGTTCCCCTCTCGTCGAAGAGCAGCCTGCGGCCGCGTACATCAAACGGGCTCTGACTGCTCTGCATCGCGCCGGCTGCGCCGGAGCGATGCTGTGGTGCTACACCGACTACGACCCGGCCATCTGGGAGACCCCGCCTCTCGATCTCGCAATCCATGAGCGTTCGTTCGGGCTCTGGCGAGCCGACGGGTCGCCCAAGCCGGCCGTGGCTGCCGTCGCAGCGCTCGCCGGAGCAGACCGCGTCGAAGGGCCAGTCGACTACGAGTGGATCGACATCGAGCCGGACGAGTTTTTCCTTGACCCGAGGGTGCACCTGCCCCGTCTCTACCGCCGATATCGCAACGGCGGAAGCTCGGCCGACCTGTAACCCGGTGCCGCCCATCGGATCTCCTTCGATTAGGTGAAGCCGCGTCGATGTGAGATCGTCTGAGCGGCTCGACGCCGGCGACCGAGAAGGCTTGACTTCGAGGATACGACATGAGTGAACTCGATCACGACCTACAGGCGCAGATCGAAAAGCAGGCCGCCATGACCGGTCTCGTCGCCCGCATCGACGAACTGATCGAATCGCACCGAACACAACCGCTGCTTTCAACGACCGGAATGCCTGGCGCCATCGGCGAGCTCGCTCGCCGTAACGAAGGCCTCGACCAAGCCGTCCGCGCACTCGCGCGCGCGGTCGAAAAGCTCGCCGCGACCGACCGCGTTGACGTGTAAGTAACGTCGCTGCGGGCATCAATCCCTTAATGGCCCCCGTCGGAAGACTGTTGAAGCTCGGGCTCGCAGCCAAGGTGTTGGTCGACAATTTGTCGGGTGAAGACCGCGAGCGCGTCGTTCGGGCGCTGCAGTCGGCCGGCGACCGTCTGCGGCCCGCGAAGAAGGTCGCGGACGCACAGCCGTTGAAGGTCATACGGTCAAAGCACAAAGGCTTGTTCCAGGTCGTGATGGTAGACGCGTTGCGGAAGCCGTTCGAAGCGTGGGTGACCGGCCAGGGGTTGAGTACGTACCCGCTTCCGGGTCTGGACGAAAACGACTTGGAGACACTCGGCGTAGGCCCGGATGAGAGGACCCCGAGACGGAGGTAGTCAGATGCAGAGGGGGCAACCGAGCCGCGATCACGAGCAGGGTCACGACGTGTTGATCACGCTCAAGCTCGTCCTGTCGGACGGACGCGAGCAGTTGTACTCGCGCGAGGTGGAGGAGAACACCGCGTTGCTCGAGCCGCGCGCGATCCTGGCACGAACGAGCAAGGACGGCCGCGTTGCCCTCGGAGACCGCGAATCGTGCAGCCTCGAGTCGATCGCGCACGTCGAGCTCGTTCAACCGGAAGCGCGCGAGGGGCCGACCCTGGAACACGGCATCCGCGATGAGGATGTCGCGGCTGCCCTCAAAGGCAACTACGAACATCCGTAGTTGCGAACACCGTCAGTTCCAGTGAAACGAGTCCGCCTCCGCGAGTACCGCCTCGCGCGCCAGGCGCGAGAGCCGCTGCCAGGTCTGAATCGTCACCGTTCGCCCCGCGCGGCGCCACGTGCCGACGACCTTCCCCGACACGAGGAGCGCACCGAGCCACACGCGCGGCGTCCACAACTCGGCGCGCTGGCCGACGTCCGGCACGAGTAGCGCACGGTCGTCGCTCGTGACGCCGAGGGTGTAGGCATCTCCGCTCGGCAGGAGTCGAGCTGCGTAGGCGCCGAAGCCGCGCGGATCACGGGTTCGTCGCCGGCGAGCAGCCAGGCTTCACTCGACGGCGTTCGTACCGCGATCAGTCGACCAGCAAAGCAGCAAGATCATCGGCTCGTTCGCGGATCATCCCGTCGTCCGGGAGCCGGCCAAGCGTGAACACGGCGAGGTCGCGCGCGGCGACGACTACGCGTGGTCATCGCGCCGAAGATCGTAGGTCGCGGTCCCTCCGCATTTTGGTCGTCGTTCAGCCAACCGAGGGTTAGCTGCTTGCGATGTCGCCATCGTCGCCGCCACGGTCGGCCGAGGCGTTCTTCCATTCATGCTTGAGCAGGTTCTGGTCACCCGCTGCGTAGTGGAAGAAATACGGCCGACGTTGCACGTCGCCAAGTAGCAGGGCGTGAACTGCGTGTCGACAAACGTCGCGGTCGTGCAATTCGCGTTCGTGCTGTTGACCGCGTCACAGTACGGACTGCTCGAGGTCTGCTAGTCGACGTTCGAGATGATGAAGTAGCCATGCATCGACCCCGCCTTGCCGGAAACGATCGTGCCGCCAAGGTGCGTCTCGCAAGCACCGGGACTCGGCCCCGGGTTTGTGACGAAGCTGCCGTTCTTGAACTGCTCGACAACGGTGTAGGTGCCATCACCGTATTGCTCTCACGGTGAAGTGGCGGTCGAAGGCACGTTGAATGACCCGTCAATCGAAACGCGGACAGGCACGTTTCAAGCTGTGCGGCACTCTCGGTGAGGCGCTTGCCGTCATGCGAGCAGGCCGTGTCGGCGGGTCGGAAGGCGGTTGTCGTCGCTCGAGATGCGACGTAGTGTCGAAGCGTGCTGGTTTGCGCGAGCTGTGGACACGAGAACGGCGAGGGCGCCAAGTTCTGTGAGGAGTGTGGCTTCTCGTTCGCTACTGCGCCCGCGCGGGGGACGGAGCAGCGCAAGACGGTGACCGTGTTGTTCTGTGATCTGGTGGGGTCGACGGCGATGGGGGAGACGGTCGACCCGGAGCGGTTACGTTCGCTGCTGGCGCGCTATTTCGAGCGGATGCAGGCGATCGTCGAACGGCACGGCGGCAGCGTGGAGAAGTTCATCGGCGACGCCGTGATGGCCGTGTTCGGTGTGCCGGTGGTTCACGAGGATGATGCGCTACGTGCGATGCGGTCGGCGTTCGAGATGCGAGACGCGCTGCCGGAACTCGGGCTGGAGGGGCGGATCGGCGTGATGACGGGCGAGGTGGTGACGGGGACGAAAGAGCGGCTGGCTACCGGGGATGCGGTCAACGTCGCCGCGCGGCTGGAGCAGGCGGCCCCGCCGGGCGAGATCCTGCTCGGCCAGCCCACGCTCGCGCTCGTGCGCGACGCGGTCGAGGTCGAGCAGGTCGAGCCGCTGGAGTTGAAGGGCAAGGCGAAGCCTGTTCCCGCCTACCGGTTGCTTCAAGTGCGCAACGCGCCGGAGCGACGGCATGATGCGCCGTTCGTCGGGCGTGAGCGCGAGCTCGCCCTCATCCGGGAAGCGTGGGAGCGCGCGCGGGCGGAAAAGCGCTGCGAGCTGGTCACGGTGGTCGGCGAGGCGGGTGTCGGCAAGTCCCGGCTGGTGGCGGAGGCTCTGAGTTCGATCGAAGCGACGCTTGTCCGCGGCAGCTGCTTGCCCTACGGCGAGGGGATCACCTACTGGCCGGTGGTCGAGGTGCTGAAGCAGCTCCACTTGCTGCCCCCCGAAGCAGCCGCCGTGGCGGCGATCCGCTCGCTGCTCGGCGAAAGTGAGGCGACGACATCCGCCGAAGAGATCGCCTGGGCGTTCCGCAAGACGCTGGAGCACGCTGCGGACGCGCAGCCGTTGGTGGTCGTCTTCGACGACATCCAGTGGGGCGAGGAGACCTTTCTCGACCTGATCGAGCACGTCGCGCTTCTCTCGTCGGGCTCGTCGATCCTGTTGCTCTGCATCGCGCGGCTGGAAATCGGCGAGCGCCGCCCCGCCTGGTCGGTGACGCTGCGGCTCGAGCCGCTGCGCGGCGAGGCCGTCGACAAGCTCATCCCGCCCGGCCTCCGCAGCGAGCTGCGCGAGAGGATCGCTCGCGCCGCTGGCGGCAACCCGCTATTCATCGAGGAGATGCTGGCGATGACCGCGGAGACAGAGGGCGAGGTGGTCGTCCCGCCCACCCTGCGGGCGCTGCTTGCTACGCGCCTCGACCAACTCGAGACAGAGGAGCGGAGCGTACTCGAGCGATGCGCGATCGAAGGCGAGACCTTCCACCGCGGTGCCGTGCAAGCCCTCGCACCCGATGAGACCCAGGTGACCCCACGCCTGGCCGCGCTCGTCCGGAAGCAACTGATCAGGCCGGGCATGCCGCGGCTCGCGGGCGAGGACGGCTTCCGCTTTCGGCATCTGCTGATCCGCGACGCCGCCTACGAGGCACTGCCGAAGGCGGAGCGCGCTGACCTCCACGAGCGCTTCGCAGGCTGGCTGGAGGTGCACGGGGTTGAGCTCGTCGAGCTGGACGAGCTCCTCGGATACCACCTAGAACGGGCCTGCATCTACCGCGTCGAGCTCGGACTGCCCCGCGATCGCGAGCTGGCCGCGACGGCGCGGCGACGCCTCACCGCCGCCGGCCACCGCGCGCAGCATCGAGCCGACTACGGCGCCGCGGCGAGGTTGTTCGAGCGCGCCAGTCAGCTCGTGCCCCTTGAAGAGGTCGACCTCGCCCTCGAGATCGACCTGGCCGACGCTCTGTACTGGGCGGGCAAGGGTCACGAAGCCCTCCTACGCGCCGAAGCTTACGCCGAGCGTGCCTTGGCGATCGGCGATCGCGTCAGCGAACTCTGCGGCAGAGTCCAGGCAGGCCTCGTCCGCACATCCCTGGAAGCTGAGGGCGCGACCGAGAACCTTGCCGTGCTCCTCGAACAGGCGCTGCCCCTGTTTCAGGCCGCCGACAACGACCTGGCGCTCTACATCGGATACTACGCGCTCGGGTGGGTGGCCTTCATACGCTCGCAGATAGACGCGGCGCTGGAGGCGTACGACCGCGCTGTCGTCCACGCGCAGCGCGCGGGCCTGTCCCACCAGCTCTGGGGCTGGCGCGCCATCTTTCGGTTCTACGGCACAACACCCGTGACCGAACTGCTCGAGTGGCTCGACGAGAACGAGCCGCGGGCGGGCCAGGACCACTGGCTCCGTGCGGCACGGGCCGGAGCGCTGGCGATGCTCGGTCGATTCGACGCTGCGCGCACAATCCTCGCGGAAGCACGTGCCGAGCTGGCCGATCGCGGCGGCGGCCCCCAACTCGGGACGATCATCGGCATCGAGTCAGCCGACATCGAGTTCCTGGCCGGCGATCCTGCCGCGGCCGCGGAGCTCGGAGCAGAAGGGTGCAAGCTGCTTGACGAACTGGGAGAACAGGGCTTCCTGTCAACAGCGGCCGGAACCCTCGCGCAGTCGCTCTACGCACTCGACCGGCTCCAGGAAGCCGAGGCCTGGGCCGGGCGCGCGGAGGAGCTCGGCGCGAGCGAGGACGCACCCACGCAGATGCTCTGGCGGCAGGTCAGAGCGAAGGTGCTCGCACGCCGCAGCGACTTCGTCGAAGCGGAACGGCTCACGCGTGAGGCGGTCGCGATCGGCGAAGACGGGGACGTACTCAACGGCCAGGGCAACGCGTACAACGATCTCGCCGAAGTGCTCCTGCTCGCCGGAAAACCCGCCGAGGCAACCGCCGCCCTCGAGCAGGCGCTCGAGCGATACGAGCGCAAGGGTAACCGCGTCTCGGCGCAGCGCGCACAGACGCGACTCGCCGAGCTTCGGGACGCAGCGCTTCGATGAGCGTTCCGCCCGCTCAGTCGGCTGTCTCGAGAAACGCCTCCACGCGCTCGAGGAACGCCTCCGGCTCTTCGACGTGCGGCATGTGGCTCGACTCCTCGAAGATCGTCCACTGTGCGCCCGGGATGCGCGTGTGGATTTGCTCGACGATGTGCGGGGTCGCCTCGTCGTAGCGGCCCGAGATGAGGAGCGTCGGCGACCTGATCTCGTGCAGCCGGTCTGTGATGTCCCACGTCTTCAGCGAGCCGATGCAGTGGAACTCGCTCGGGCCGTTCATCGTGTGGTAGACGGTCGGGTCGGCCGCCATCAGGGCGAAGCTCCGATCGACGCAGTCGGGCCAGGGATCGAGCCGGCACAGATGCCGGTCGTAGTAGACCCGCACCGCTTCCTCGTACGCCGGGTCGTCGGTCGTCCCCGCCTCCTCGTGCCGCGTGAGCGTCTCTTGCACGTGGGCCGGGAGATCTCGTCTCAGCCGGTTCGCCTCTTCGACCCAGAGCGGGATGCTCGCGGGTGAATCGGCGACGACGATCGCGCGGAGTCCATCCGGATGGTCGAGCGCGTACTCCATCGCGAGCATGCCGCCCCACGACTGGCCGACCACGGCGTAGCGATCGGCGATCCCGAGCTCCTGCGCGAGCAGCGCGAGCTCGTGCTTGAAGAGCTGCGGCGTCCAGAACTCGGCGGGCGCGCCGGGCAGGTGCTGGCTCAGGCCGCAGCCGAGCTGGTCGTAGAGAACGGCGCCCCGCCCGAAGCGCGAGAGCTCGGCGATCGGCTCGACGTAGTCGTGCGCGGCGCCCGGCCCGCCGTGGCAGACGATCACCGGCGTCTTGTCGGAGTCGAGCTCGCCGACGACGCGGTACCACGTCTCGTGCCCGTCCCAGATCATCCGTCCCTCGGTCACGTCGCGCTCCTTTCGCTCAGTGCATCCAGTGGGTGATGGCACGCCGCGAGGCGGCCGCGGGCGTGCAGCTCGAGCGGCGGCCGCTCGACGCGGCAGATCTCTGTCGCATACGAACACCGCGGGTGGAAGCGGCAACCCGTCGGTGGGTCGATCGGGCTCGGCACCTCGCCCTCGAGCACGATCCGCTCGCGCGGTGTAGCTCCCCCCTCTTCGGCGGCCTCGATCGCAGGGATCGCCGACAGGAGCGCCTCGGTGTAGGGATGAATCGGGTGCGTGAAGAGCTCGTCCGAGCCGCCAAGCTCAACGACGACACCGAGGTACATGACGGCGATGCGGTCGGAGACGTGATGGACGATCCCGAGATCGTGCGCGATGAACACGTACGTCAGGTTGAAGTCGTCCTGGAGATCGTCGAGCAGGTTGATCACCTGGGCCTGGATCGAGACGTCGAGCGCCGAGACGGGCTCGTCGGCGACGATCAGCTGTGGGTTCAGCGCGAGTGCGCGCGCGACGCCGATTCGCTGGCGCTGCCCACCGGAAAACTCGTGTGGGTAGCGGTTCACGTGGTCCGGCGACAGCCCAACCACTTCGAGCAACCGCTGCACGTTGCCGCGGATCTCGCGCGCACTTCCGGCCCGGTGGATGCGAAACGGGTCCTCGAGGATCTGGCCGATCCGCTTGCGCGGGTTGAGCGACGCGTACGGGTCCTGAAAGATCATCTGCATCTCGCGCCGGTAGGGACGGAGCTCGCGCCGCGAGAGCGAAGTGATGTCGGTCCCGCCGAACCTGACGGTGCCGCTGGTCGGCCGGTGGAGACGTACGAGCATCCGGCCGAGCGTCGACTTGCCGCAGCCCGATTCGCCGACGATCCCAAGCGTCTCGCCGCGGCGCACCTCGAGCGACACCTCGTCGACGGCGTGCACGACCTCCTTCCCGCCACGCGCGAAGGCGCCGCCGCGCACCGGGAAGTGCTTCGTCAGGTTGGCCGCCTCGAGCAGAACGTCGCTCATGCCGCGGAGCCTTTGCGCAACGCGACTCGCACCGACGGGTCGAGATGACAGGCGTCGGCGCGACCCGGCGCGACGCGCTCGCGCAGCTCAGGCCGCGTCGAGCAACGTTCGAAGCGGTGCACGCAGCGCGGCGCGAATCGGCATCCTTGCGGCGGGTCGAGCAGCGACGGCGGCAGCCCGGGAATCGCCGCGAGCCGCTCCACACGCCGGCCGACGCGCGGGATCGAGCCGAGCAGCCCCCACGTGTAGGGGTGCTGCGCGTCGCGGAAGATCGAACCCTTCGGCCCCTCCTCGACGACGCTGCCCGCGTACATCACGACCACCCGCTCGGCGATCTCCGACACGACCCCCATGTCGTGGGTGATCAGGAGGATCGACGACCCGTAGTCGCGCTGCAGGCGCTTCATCAGCTCGAGGATCTGCGCCTGGATCGTCACGTCGAGCGCGGTCGTCGGCTCGTCGGCGATCAGCAGCGACGGGTTGCAGGAGAGCGCCATCGCGATCATCACGCGCTGGCGCATGCCGCCGGAGAACTGATGCGGATAGTCGTCGGTGCGCCGCTCCGGATTGGAGATGCCGACCTCGGCGAGCAGCTCGATCACTCGCCGCCGGGTCTGCTTCCGGGTCAGCTTCTCGTGCGCGCGCAGTTGCTCGGCGATCTGCCAGCCCACGGTGTAGACCGGCGTGAGCGCCGTCATCGGGTCCTGGAAGATCATCGCGATCTCGCCGCCGCGAACCGCGCGCATCTCGCGCTGCGGCAGTGTCAGCAGGTCGCGGCCGCGGTGCAGCACCTGACCCGTGATCACCGCGTTCGGGTCGCGGATCAGGCGCATCACAGCCATCATCGAGACGGTCTTCCCCGAGCCGGACTCGCCGACGATGCCGAGGACCTCGCCGAGCGCGAGCGAAAGCGACAGCCCGTCGACGGCGTGCACGGAGCCGTTCTCGGTTCGGAACGACACGTCGAGGTCGCGTACTTCGAGCAGCGGCTCAGGCATGTCGAACTCTCGGATCGAGGAGCGCATAGACGAGGTCGACGACCGCGTTCGCAAGCACGACGAAGAACGCGGCGTAGATGACGGTCGCGAGGATCACCGGCAGGTCGAGGTTCTGCAGCGAGTCGAACGTGAGCTTGCCGATCCCGTGCAGCCCGAACACCACCTCGGTGAGGAGGGCGCCGCCGCCGACGAGCGCGCCGAAGTCGAGGCCGAAGAGGCTGACGAACGCGATCAGCGACGTGCGCAGCGCATGGCGGAGCATCACGCGCCGCTCGGTGATCCCCTTGGCGCGCGCGGTGCGCACGTAGTCCTCCTCCTGTGCCTCGACGAGAGCCGAGCGCAGGACGCGCGCGTAGATACCGATGAAGAGAATCGACAGGGTCAGCCACGGCAGCAGGAGCGCCTTGAACCAGCCCGCCGGTGACTGCGTGAACGGGATGTAGCCGAGCGGCGGCACCCATGAGAAGAAAATCGTGTGGTGGAAGCGGCTCTGTGACAGGAGGTTGACGACCTCGCCGAGCCAGAACACCGGCATCGAGATGCCGATCAGGCCGACGATCATCACGAGCGCGTCGATGGGTGTGCCGCGGTAGACGGCCGCGAGTAAGCCCATCGCGATGCTCATCACGATCCAGATCACGGCCGCCCCGAAGACGAGCGAGAGGGTGACGGGTGCCGCCTGGGTGACCTGCGGCACAACCTTGGCACCGCGGTTCACGAACGACGTCAGGTCGCGGGTGATGAAGAGCTTCTTCATCATCAGCGCGTACTGGACGGGCAGCGGCTTGTCGAGCCCGAAGTCCTTGCGCACGAGTTTCAAGGTCTGCTGGTCGGCGTTGCGCCCGGCGATGCGGGCAGCAGGGTCGACGCCGGGCGTCGCGAAGAAGATGAGGAACGTCAGGACGCTGATCGAGAAGAGCACGAACACCATCGACACGAGCCGCCGGGCTGCGAAGCGAAGCATCAGTCGACCCCTCGCAGCTTGGCGCGCGGGTCGAGCGCGTCGCGAACGCCGTCGCCGAGGACGTTCAGCGCGAGCACGGTGACGGCGATCGCGATGCCGGGCGCGAGCGCGACGGTGGGCCGCGTGTAGAGGAGGCCCTGGCCGTCGAGGATGATCGTGCCCCAGCTCGCGTCCGGCGGCTGCACCCCGATCGAGAGGAACGACAGCGCCGCCTCGGTGAGCATGTCGATCGCGAGCATCAACGGGAAGAACACGATCGCCGTCGTGACGACGTTGCGGAGGATGTCACTCCAGAGCACGCGCCAGGTCGATGCGCCGAGGCCTTCCGCGGCTTCGACGAACTCGCGCCGGCGCAGCGACAGCACCTCGCCGCGAATCGGCCGCGCGACGTACGGGATGTAGACGACGCCGATGATGAGGATCGGCAGCAGAAGGCTTCCGGACTGGAGCTTCAGCGGCCCGAGCGAGAAGCTGCGGGTGAGGAGCACGGTCGAGAGGCTGATCGCGAGCAGGTAGACCGGGAACGCCCAGACAACGTCAAGGAGGCGCGAGAGCACGCCGTCGAGGGGGCCGCCGAAGTAGCCCGCGAGGATGCCGATCATCGTCGCGAAGAAACAGGTGATGAGCGCGGCAGCGGTGCCGATCAGTAGCGAGTTGCGTCCGCCGTACAGGAGGCGGGCCGCGACGTCGCGCCCCTGGTCGTCGGCGCCGAGCAGATAGTGCTGCGGGTCCCACGTTGGCCCGATCGGGACCGAGCCGAGCCCCAGCCCGGTCGTCGACGGCGGCACAACCGACACGATCTTCCCGTTCACGATCGTCGTCCCGTCGAGGTTCGACTGGAACGGGTTGGTGTGCGCGATGTGGTGCGCGTAGAGGGGTGCAGCGAGGCACGCGACAACGACGATCACGAGCACGCCGGCCATCACCATCGCGATCTTGTTGCGGCGCAACCGCCGCCGCGCGAGCGCCCATGGGCTCGCACCGGCCGGAACGTGCTCGCCGGCGGCGACGACGACGCCGTCGGTCGCGACGCCGCTCACGCCGACGTGCTCAGCGGGGGCGGAGCCCGAGCTCCGCCCCCGCGTGCACGCCTACTGCACCCACGTCTGGTCGACGAGCCAGTAGAACTGCTTGCTGAAGACGAAGTTGCCGACGCGCTTCGAGACGAAGTCGAGATGCTTGGGCGAGAAGAGCGTCGCCATGGGCGCCTGGTCGGTGACCTGCTTGTCGATCTTCGCCCACAAGCTGTTCGCCGCCGACGGATTGGTGATGGAGAGGGTGAGCGCCTTGTGCATCTGCGCGTTGATCGGCTTGTTGCAGAAGCCCGAGAAGTTGATGCTCGAGTCGCTGCCGGGATGGAACGACTCGCATCCGAACAGGATGTAGAGGAAGTCGGAGGCAGCCGGGTAGTCCTGGTACCACTGCTGCACGTTGATCTGCACCTTGTTCTTCGTGTTCTGCACGTAGGTGAAGAAGATGTTCACGGAGATCGGCTTGATCGACGCCTTGTAGCCGATCGAGTTGAGCACGCTCTGGGTATAGACGGCCATCGCCTTGTTGACGTCGTCGTCGGAGGAGTAGACGGTGACCTTCTGGCCCTTGGTGCCCGACTCCTTAACGAGTTGCTTCGCCTTCGCGAGGTCGGGCGCCGACCACTTCGTGCCGGGGTTCTTCGTGTACGGGCAGTAGTCCTTGTGGCCGGGGAAGCCGGGTGGCAGAACCTGGCACGACGGCGACGCGAGGTTCGGGCCGCCGAAGATCTTCACAGCGGCGTTCCGGTCGATCGCGTAGTTGACGGCCAGCCGTGCCTTTAGGTTGTTGAACGGTGGCAGGTTGACGTTCATCGGCAGGTACCAGAACGCCGTGAGCGGAGTGACGTGCACCTGGGGTGCGTACTTCGTGCCGATCTCGCCGAGCCGGTCGGCCGGAACGTTCTCGTACGTCCAGTCGGCCTGCCCGTTCTCGACCGCTGTTACTTGCGCCTCGACGGTGAGGCCGTACGACTGGATGATCTGGTCGGGGTAGCCGTCCGGCTGCGCGTCGTGCGATCACTCGGGACCTGGCCGATCTCGCCGGCTGCGAACCCGGCGAAGCCGGCGCCCTCTTTGACGAGATCGTCGAGGTTCGCGGCAGGGATGAGCTTCGCGCTCGGGCGACCGTACATGTCGACGAACTGCGCGAAGAAGAACTCGACTCCGCGCTGCTGAACGATCTTCTGGATCTCTTCCAGCCTCGGGTCGTGCGCGGCGGCCATGACGTCCTCCTTGTGGATGGCCGCCAGGTTCTATCACCCTGCTCGTGACGGGTGGGAGGGCGGATTCCTCCACATCTCGACGTCGCCTATGTGTGCGTCGTAGCCGTCCCGAGCGCCGCCCGAAGTCTGACCAGCTTGACCGCGATCTCGATCATCAGCCAGTCGTCGTGCCGCAGGTCGATGCCCGTCAGGTCGCCGATGCGGCGCAAGCGCTGGCGGAGCGTATTCGGATGGACGAACAGCGCCTCGGACGTGGCGCTGATGCTGCCGCGCCGCCCGAGGAACTCTTCCAGCGTCGCGAGCAGCGAACTGCTCCGCTCGCGGTCGTAATCGGCGAGCTTGGCGACAGCGTCGATCGTCGAGTCGCGCGCGTCGGGCTCGAGCGCGATCCGCAACAGATACTTGTACGGGCCGAGCTCCTCGTAGGTCATGACGCCGCTGTCGCGACGCATCACGGCTTCGCCGAGCAGCGCATGCCGCGCCTCTTCGAAGCCGTGGGCGAGCGCCTCGGCGCCGACACAGATGCTAGAGAGGCCGACGGCCGCGCGGGTCTTGAGCCCGCCGTGCGCGCGCGTGAGCTCCTGGACGAATCCCGGGGCGCCGCCGCGCGCGAGCGGAACGATTGCGCGGAGCGTCTGGTCTCGCGTGTCGAGGATCGTGCCCCGCACGAGCGACTTGAGAGCGATCTCGAGGCCGTCGTCCAGTCGCACGGCCGTGACGACGACATGCCCCTCGTCGAGATCGCAGCCGAGCCGAGCCGCCCGACCTTCCAGGGCGGGACCTAGGCGGCGGCCTGCGAGATCTTCGAAGAAGTCCTTGATCAGGTTTTTCTCCGTCAGCCGCTCCAGCACCTGGATCTTCTTGACGGCGACTGCCGTCTGGTTCGCGACTGTGCGCGCCAGCTCGACCTCGCGGGTGCCGTTGCCGACGAGCGCGCCCAGCAGCTCGCCTCCGGCCACGAGCGTGACCGCGACCCGCGGCGCGCTCGAACTGCGGGACACCTCCGGCCCGAGCTCGGTGATGCCGAGCGACGCGGCGGCATCGGCGGCCGCTGGCGCAGACCAGCGCAGGTGCAGCCGCTCGTCTCCCGCGTCGAGGAGATAAAGGTGGACATGATCGGCGCCAAGCAGGTGTCGGCTTCGCCCGACCACCTCGGGGCCGAGCTCCTCCAGGGTGTCGGCGACGGCAACCGCCTCGGCTAGCTCGGTCAGGTGCTCGAGCTCGCCGACGCGCTGCCGCGTCTCGTCGAAGAGGCGTGCGTTCTCGATCGCGCCCGCGACCAACGATGCGCTCGTGACGAGGAACTCAACCTCGGCGTCGGTGAACTCGCGCGGCGCGACGGTGTGGAGCGTGAACGCACCGATCGGGTCGCCACGCTTGCCGAGAACCGGGATGGCAACGAGCGACTGGAACTTCTCCTCTTCGAGCTCCGGTACGTACTTCACGCGCGGATCGTCGAGTGCGTTCTCTCGAATCAGCGCTGCCTCGCGCCGCTCGAGCGCCCACCACGCGAGGCCTTCGCCGCGCTTCAGCGAGATCTCCCCTGCCAAGCCGGCGTACGGAGCCGAGGCCGCCCGCAACACGAGGCGCTTCTGGTCGCGCTCGAGGAGGTAGACAAAGCACGCGTGGACGGCACTCGCGTCGGAGAGCAGCTTCACGACGCCGTCGAGCACCTCATCGAGATTGAGGGAAGAACCGACCGTCGAGATGATCTCGTAGAGGAAGCGCTCCTCGACGCCGTGCGCCCTCTGCGTCGTAGTGATCCACCGATAGTACGGTTTGGCACCTGTGCGGTCTACCTGGCGCCCGGCCCACGTAATATCGCAATCCCAGCGACGAGGCCATCACTTGGGAACACAAACCCCCGGTCAAGCGGGGCTTGTGAGATGGGCTGTACCGGGCTCGACCCAGTGGCCCGAGCTTGTCGATTGAGCCGAGGCGCTCGGTCCCCATAGCAGGCCGAATCGCCAACTCGATCAGCTCGCACGGCACCGACCCGCTCGAGAAGTACCGCGTCGTCTGCCGCCTACTCAGCTCGTCGTAGGACAGCCGAGCGCTCGCGACCGACTGCTCTGGCGACCAGCGCGTGAACTCGAGCGGCTCCGTAGCGGCGCGCTAGCGGTCGAGATGCGGCAGTCGTCTAGCTAGAGGGCAGGCTCTTGTACTGGTAGCGCCCAGATGGGGGCGTGCCCGCTGGCGCTGGCGAGACGTGCGTCTTAGGGTTGGCCGCACATGGTCGGTCGTCTACTCAGCGTCGTTGTCCTCTCTTCGCTCGTCTTTGTGGTTGGGTGCGGTGGCTCCGGGGCGGACAAGGTCAGCGGTGTCCGAACGGGCGGTGTCAAGACGCTCACGCTCGCGACTATCAATCGCGATCCGCTCGAGTTGCGTCCGTGGCTGGATGAGGTTGAGCGATTGTCGAGAGGGCGGCTGCGGATCCGCGTATTGACCGGCTGGCGCGGAGGGGCCGATTCCGAGTCGGGCCTGATCTCGGATGTTCGCTCGGGACGCGTCGATCTGGGTTGGGTCGGTACGCGCGCGTGGACTGCGACCGGGGTCCATAGCTTCGATGCTTTAAACGCGCCGTTCCTGGTTGAGAGCTACTCAGCGCAGGACGCGGTGCTCCGTGGTGCCGACGGGAAGCGTTTGCTTGCTGGCGTCGTCGGGGCCGGGTTTGAGCCGGTGGCGCTCTTTCCGGGCCCGCTGCGCTACCTGCTCAGCCGCCGGCCTGTCCGGCGCGCGGCTGATTTTCGGGGGTTGAAGATCGGGATGACGGCGTCTCGGGTCGGCGAGCGTTCCTTGCGCGAGTTGGGTGCGGTTCCCGTTGCGCTTGTACGCGGCGCGAGCATGAGCGGACTGGACGGCGTCGAGGCGAACCTCGGCGAGCTCGCCGCCCACTACGTCGATCAGGCGCCGTATCTGACGTGGGACGCTCCGTTCGGGCCGGCCGTGAAGGTCGTCTTCGCTAACCGAAGGATGTGGTTCGGCCTCAGTCAAGGTGATCGCGTCATCCTGCGCCGGGCCGCCGATCGCGCCTTCGCGAAGACGCTTAGCGCGGCCCGGGACGACGACCGCGCAGCAGCGGCGCAGCTGTGCGACAGCAGCGTTCGGCTGGTCACCGTCGGGACGCAGGGCCGTGACGCGCTGCGACTCGCGGTCAGGCTCGTCTACGACGAAATACGGCGCCGCGCGGACGCGCGCGCCGGACTTCAGGCGGTCGAACGGGCTCGCACGGGCGGCCGCGACGTGCCGCAGTCGCTGGCGTGCAAGACGGCGCCGAGCTCACCCGTCCCCGCGCTGGCGGGCAGATTTATGTGGACGATGCGTCGCGGCGAACCTGGCTCTAAATACGTCGATTTTGGGCATGGGAGCTTCGTGCGCTTCAAGCTTGTGCTGCGCTTCGGTCGCGCCGTTCAGACCGTGATATTGGCCGATGGCCACTCCGAGCCGGGTTTCGACGATAAGTACAGCGTGTATCGCGACCGGATCACCTTCGGTGGCGATCACGGGCCGGCCGACACCGCGCGCTGGCGGCTCGACGGACATCTGCTGCAGTTCACCGAGTTCTCGCAAGCGGACCCCGCGGGCCAGTTGATCTGGACCTCGCACCCGTGGGTCAGAGAGGCCCGGTAGCGCGCAGGAACGCGAGCACCGCGACGACACGTCGGTGCGCGCTCGGCTCCTCGTCGATGTCGAGCTTGAGGAAGATCTGTCCCACGTGGCCCTCGACTGTCTTGGGGCTGATGAACAGCCGCTTGGCGATGGCGCGATTGGAATGGCCTTCGGCCATCAACGCGAGTACTTCGCGTTCGCGTTCGGTGACCGCGGCCAGCGGGCCGGCGTTCTCGCGTCGCGCGACCAGGCGCGCGACTATGGTCGGGTCAACGACGCACTCACCCTCGGCGATCCGTTGCAGCGCGTCGGCGAGCACGGCGATGTCGGACACGCGGTCTTTGAGCAGATAGCCGGTGCGCTCTGGGAACTCCTCGAGCAGTTGCATCGCGTAGCGAGATTCGAGGTAGTGCGAGAGCACAAGGACGCCGATTTCGGGGTGTCTAGCTCGGATCTCCTTGGCCGCGATGATCCCTTCGTCGGTGTGGTCGGGCGGCATCTTGATGTCGGTGAGCACGAGATCGGGGCGCCGCGCATCGACGAGGCGCAGCAGCTCTGCCGCGTCGCGTGCCTCACCCGCCACTTCGAAGCCCGCCTTGGCGAGTAACTGCACGAGCCCTTGGCGCAGCAGGGCCTCGTCGTCGGCAACTAGGACGCGCACGGAAGCGTTATTCGTAACACGCTGCCGCCGCCGGTGGTTTGTTCGACGACTACGCGCCCGTCGAGCGCCTCGATCCGGTCTTCGAGCTCGGTCAGCGCGCCGGGCGCCTCGGCGGCACGCAGTTCGACGACGAAGGTGTCGCTCTCGCGGCGGGCATCGACGACGATCCGGCCGCTCACCGTTGAAGCTACCGACGCCACGACGAAGTAGGCGGCGGATTCCACGGCCGGGTCGAAGCGCTCGGCGGGCACGTGCGCGACCTCCAGCTGGGGCGCCCATTCGGCGAGGACGTCGAGCGCGGCGGCTAGCCCGGCGTCGCCCAACGCGGCCGGGCTGATCCGGTGCGCCATCGCGCGCAGCTCGGCGAGCGCCACGCGAACAGCATCCTGCGCGGCGGCGAGGCGTTCAGCCCGCGTGCGATTGGTGGTGCTTGCCCGGGCGACGCCGAGGCTCATCGCGAGGCCGGCAAGCGCCTGCTGGGCGCCGTCGTGCAGGTCGCGCTCGAGCCGGCGGCGCTCGGTGTCGCCCACCGCGACCACCTGGGCGCGCGAAATTCGCAGGTGCGAGAGCTGGGCGCGCAGCTCTGCGTTGAGACGGTCGTGCTCCAGCGCCAGCCCGGCGGTGCGCTCGAGCTCCTGCACACGGACGGGGTCGTCGAGAAGGCCGGGCCGATGCACGAGCGCGGCGACCACGCGACCGTCGCGCGCCAGCTCTGTCCTCGCGACGTCTGTCGGCTCCGGAAGGCGCCGTGTGCGGCCCTGACCGTCGATCCATCCGCCGCCGTCGGCGTGCAGCAACTGAAGGTCCGGGTCGCCAAGTGCGTACGCGAGGGCTCCGCGCAGACCACCGGGGGGCGGCGAGTCCGCCAGCTCCACTACCACCCGGGCGAGTGCTGCCCGAAACCGCCGCGCGGCGAGGCGCTGCCAGGCCACGCCCGCGACCACGAGCCAGATCGCGACTGCCTCCAGCAGCCACAGCCGACGGTCGACAGGGTCGTTGCTCAGAAACCCGCGATGCCTCGAATGCGCGCCATCGGCAGCCACGAGCGCGAGCGTCGCGCAACCCGGGATTACGACTGGTGCGACGAGCCGACGCTGCGCGTTGCTCGCGAACGCGAGTCGAGCGAGCACGATGACGATCGTCAGCGCGAGCGCGCCGACGACGATTGCGAGCCCCCACCGCTGCAAGCGGGCTTCCACGTGCGGATGTGTCATGACGCGAAGAAAGTTGGCGGGACAGTCCGGGCAGCCTTCGGCCCGGGGATCGGCGACGAGCGTCGGTGCCACCCCTAGCAGCACAACCGCGGCGACGTATACCGTCGTAGCTGCGAGCCACGATGCCGCGTCGCGCAGGCGCCCGGTGCCGTGCACGAGCAGCGCATGCGCCAACGGCCCGACAGCGGCGGCCGACAACGCCAACCCGACGGTGAAGACGAACGCGCCAGGGGCGCCGTCCGGGTTGTTCCACTCCGCCACAAGCCGCAGCAGACCCGCCGAGGCGAGCAGCAAACCCGAGCGGGCATCGGGGCCGCGCACCCAGACCACGATCCCCGCTCCGACGAGCGCCGCCGCCGAGGCCAGCTCCACCAGCAACAACCCCAGCGAGGAGCCCGAAAGTGCCCAGTCGGGCCCGGCGCGTGCAGCGACCCCCGCGACGACGCCGAGTGCGACAGCCACGACCGCCGCGGCGCCGAAGCGAGCTGCTCGCCTAACCTCAGTCACCGGCTGGCACCCCAGGCAGCTGCGCGACCAAGTGCGTGCCGCCAGCTGCCCGGTCGCCTACCGCCAGGACCCCACCGACCGATTCCACGCGGGCCGTCAGGCCGCGCAGGCCCGACCCGCAGGCAGGATCTGCGCCGCCGCGTCCATCGTCGTCGACCTCCACCAGCAACTGGTTGACGGCTGCGGCGACACGGATCTCCACGCGCGTGGCATCGGCATGCTTGATGACGTTCGCGAGCGCCTCCGAGCAGACAAACCACGCGGTCGACTCGACCTCCTCGGCGAACCGGTGCGCCGAGACCGTCAGTCCAATGTCAAGCGGCACATGCGCGACGAGCTGCCGCAGCGCGTGCTCCAGCCCAAGCTCCTCCAGGCCCGCCGGGCGCAGCCCGAGCGTCAACCCGCGTAGCTGAGCGGTGGCGGCCGCCAGACGGCGCTCGAGATCGGAAGGTTCGACGTCCTCGCCGTGATCACGCGCGAGCGCGATCATCCGCGCCGCCTCATCGAGATGTCCGATCACGCCGGCGTCGAGCTCGACCGCGACGCGGCGGCGCTGCTCGTCGGACGCGTCCAGGAGCCGCCGGCGCGAGCGCTGCACGTCAGCGACGCGGCGACGGACATCGGACTGAAGCCTGACGTTCGCGACCGCGATCCGCAACGCGGCACCGGCTCCCGCGAGCAGCTGCGGATCGCGCAACGCGGCCGGATCGTGCATGACGGCGGCCACCGGCCGATCCCCCTCATTGAAAAGCGCCACGGCACGCCCGGGAGACGAGACCGGCAGCGCCACGGGCCGTCCGCTCTCGTCGACGAACGTAACACCATCGTCCAGCGCGTAGGCGATATCGAGTGAAGGATCGCCCACCGCGCGTGCCAACCGGTGCGCAAGCGTGTCCGCCCCTCCCGCGCCAAGGTCAACCACGAGTCCCGGAAGGGCCGCCCGACCCCACCTTGCGCGGATCAGATCGGTGAACAGCCCAAGCGCCGTCGCGACGAGGACGCCGTCGTAGCCGATCGACAGCCAGGGACCGAACGACACGCCGGCGATCCGGCCGACCGCATCAGCAACGAGCACGCCGGCCACGAGCGCGACCCCGACAAGCGGTGCTGTGCGGCTGCGGCGCACCGCTCCCGTCTCTCGCTCACGGCGCCACGTGGCGACGGCGAGCATCGCCGCTGACAGCAGCAGTGTTGCGGCTGGGGTGCGCCCGAGGGGCGGCACTATGCCCTGCAGATAGGCGGCCACGACTACGAGCCGCTCCACCTGGCCCACCATCGCGCCACCGGGATAGGCGAGCAGCAGGTGAGCGAGCGGTCCGCGATGCACGAGGGCGAGCGAGTCGACGACGCTCCCTGCTAGCCACGCCAGGCCAGTGACGGCCATCAGCACGCCGGTGGGTCTATGCCTGTGCGCTGCGACCAGCAGCCCACCGGCCAGAAGCCACACCAGCCCCACGACCACATCGGCCACCGCCGCAACCATCCTCGCCATCCTCCCAGGACCGTGAACCGCCACCACCGCCAAAAGGACCCGTCGAGCCGGCATCGGCGCAGCTCGACGGATCACAAGCTTCGGCTGTCTGGGCGCATCGTGGACGGGCTGGGGCCGTCCTGGATCGGCTCGACCCAAACCGGGGAGTGCCCTTGCCACAGCAGGGGTGCGCCCCCTGTCGTCTTCGTTCTCGCAGCCGTAGCGTCGACGTAGCTTCGAAAAACGGAAAAAGGAGTAGCGATGAGGCAGCTTCGGCTGAATACGGTTGTGTCACCGTCCGAGGGTCATCGGTTTGAAATTGTCCTCATGCTATGCGCAGCGCTCGCCGTGATCGCGTTTCTCATCCCGGACAGCAGCCAAGCGCAGCCAAGCCAGGTGAGCTGCGGCGCCGCGATCACCACCGACACGAAGCTCAACAGCGACCTTGTCAACTGCCCGAACGAAGGAATCGTGATCGGTGCCGACAACATCACGCTCGACCTCAACGGCCACACTGTGAGCGGCGACAGCACACCGTTCCCAACATGCCCCGACGGAGCGTTCTGCGACGTCGGCATCGACAACACCGCCGGCCACACCGGCGTCACGATCAAGGGCGGCTCAGTGAACGGCTTTGCCGTCGGTGTCTTCGTCCTCGGCGCGAGCGAAAACCGCATCCAAGGACTCTCGGCGGCGAACAACACCATCTTCGGGCTGATCGTTGGCAATGCGACCGCGACCCGAGTCGATCACAACAATGTGCTCGACGGCGTGAGCGGCATCGTCATGTTCGACTCGCAGGACAGCAGCATCGAGCACAACTCGGTGGCCGGCGCTCACGGCTATGCGATCCCGGTCTTCGGATCAAGGCGCGTTCGAATCGAGAATAACGTGCTCGACGGCAACGACCACGGAATCCTCCTCGACAGCTCCGATGACAATGAGGTCAAGGTGAACCGGATCTCCAACTCCGGCGGATCCTCGATCGACATCGGCCATGCCAACGACAACCGACTCGAGAACAACGTCCTCACCAACAACGGCGACGGCGTCGTCCTCTTCGAAGCGCACGGCAACGAGCTCAGCCACAACTCGGTGACAGGGACAGGCTTCTTTGGGTTCCCCGACACCGGTGGGTTTGGAATCATCCTCGACGGCGCCACCGACAACCTCCTCCAGGGAAACACGGTCACTGGCGGCCGCGG
Organism: Gaiellales bacterium; assembly: GCA_038328165.1. Lineage (GTDB taxonomy): Bacteria > Actinomycetota > Thermoleophilia > Gaiellales > Gaiellaceae > PALSA-600. Next base: position 16,241 of record JBBQLT010000007.1, on the reverse strand, counting down.
CCCGGCGATTCTCGTCAGCTCGCTCGACTCGCCGCAGACCTCAGACCGCAACACCGTCTCGAACAACGTCGCCAACAGCAAGCTGAGCGACGGGATCCTCATCAACAACAACGCGACCGACACGCTGATCAAGGGCAACACGGCAAACCGAAGCGGCAACGACGGCATCCACGTCGACGCCCCCGGGACGACCGTGACCGCCAACACCGCCAACGACAACCACAACCTCGGCATCGAGACAGCGCCGGGCACGATCGACGGCGGCCGCAACCGGGCCAACGCCAACGGCAACCCCCTCCAATGCACCAATGTGACCTGTTCCTGAGGCCACCGGCGAACCAAAAGAAAGACCATGACAATCATCCGACCTCGCCGCGACGCTGCTGCGGCGCAGGGCAGCAATTAGAAAGGGGAGTGCAATGAAGCACACTGTCTTCGCGGCGGCCTGCGGGCTCCTGCTTGCCCTTGCCCTAGCGACAAGCGGCAGCGCAACCATTCCCGGGCCAAATGGACTGATTGCTTTCCGTGCCGACACGGGCAGCGGCTACCAGATCTACCTGATCAGCCCGGACGGCACCGGACAGCGGCAGTTGACGCAGCTTCCGGGCGACGCGCTTCAACCTCACTGGTCGCCGGAGAGCAACCGGATCACGTTCGAGTTCGACCCCGCGAATCCCGTCGGAAATGACTTCTGCAACGTCGCCTACATGAATCGCAACGGAGGCGGCCTGAAGATCCTGCCGCTCGCAAACGGCGACCAGTGCGAGGCGACTCCGACTTTCAGCGCCGACGGGCACCGCATCTTCTACGAGGGCTTCGACGGTGTCAGCCGCGATGCCGTCTTCAGCATGGACCTCAACGGCAACGATCGGAAACTCATCACGGACTGTCAGGGCCAAGGCGCGACCGATCCGGAGGTCTCCCCGGACGGCACGACGGTCTCGTTCACGTGCTATTCGCCTGACGGCTCTGCGCTGTTCGACTCGCGCATCGACGGCACACAGCTGCTACAGCTGACGCCGTTCTCGTTCCAGGTCGGTGGGAAGTCCGATTGGTCACCCGACAGCCAGCGGATCATGTTCATCACGGAAATGAACGACGTCGTCAACACCGCCACGATCAGGCGTGACGGCAGCGACCTCGCGCGGGTGACCAACTACCCCGGCGCCGGGACGACCAAGGCCTTCGGAAACTCCTACTCGCCAGACGGGCAGTGGATCCTTTTGCGGCTCGAGCAGGACGGCCGCTACGGCCTCTACGCGATCCATCCCGACGGCACCGGGCTGACTCAGATCACCCCGCTGTCGACCTTCCGACCCCGCGGGCTGGCCTGGGGATCGGCGCCGGCGCGACGGGGCTAAGGCGGCGTTCTCGGCGCTTCCAGTTCAGGCCAAGACCTTGACGCTCCGGCGTCGTACACGAACGCCGGCACATTCAGGCGCCATGTCACCAGCAGTTCGGAGTCGCATTCCTCGAAGATCCGTGCGAAGTCACTTCGGTCGCCGGAGCGGAGCGCCTCGATCAGTAGGTGAATTCGCGGCGTCATGACGAGCAGTAGCGGACGGGCTTCGCCTCGGCGTTCCAGTGCGAGTGCGGAGTCCAGCGCGTGACGAGGAGTGACTCGCCCGCGCCGAGCTCGAGTTCGTCGTCACCGACGCGGAAGCCGAGTCCGCCTCTCGAGGCACCCGAGAGCTGGCAAGAAGTTGTCCCCAGCGCAAGATCAGGCGCGGCGATAAGAACGCGAGGCGCGACTGGGAAGAGGACGGGCAACGGAAGAGACTCGACCTGATCGAGAACCTCCGCCGCGGCCGGATCCCTCACGCATTCATGACGTGAGCACCGACGCCGTGGGCCGAAGAAATGCGGCCGCACATGTCCCGCGTGTCTTCATCTGTGCAGGTTGGGGCTCAACGACTTAATCGCCGGGCCGCTTCCGTCTCGCAGTAGCAAGCGCCAGGTGATCCGCCGCTATTCGCGTTGGGCTCGCGCAGATTCCAGCACGACGGATGACTTGCTCATCTCGATCAAATCAGGGGCCTCACCGGCGGCGAGGGCTCGGATGCGACCCGCCAGTTCATCGTCGTAGGCCATTGCTGCGATCGTAAGCCACCGCGAGCCGGCAGGAGTGGGCTGCGTAGGATCGAGCCGATGGGAAGCAACCCTTTCGACTTCACCGGCCGCTCCGCACTCGTCACCGGCTGCGGCAGCGCCCGCGGGATCGGCTTCGCGTCGGCGGCTTTACTCGGGCGCCTCGGCGCAACCGTCGCGATCAGCTCGACGACCGCGCGAATCGAGGAACGAGCCGATGAGTTGCGCGCGACCGGCGCAACGGTCACCGCTCACATCGCTGACCTCACCGACCGTGCGCAAGCCTTCGGGCTGGTCGCCGCAGCGCAGGCGGCGCACGACCACATCGACATCCTGGTGAACGCGGCCGGCATGGTGCAGACGGGAACGGAGGCGCGCGGGAACCGCTTCGCCCGCATCGGCCCGGAGGATTGGTTGCGCGAGCTCGACCTCAACCTGCACACCGCGTTCCACACAACGCAGGCCGCGCTGCCCGCGATGGTCGAGCGCCGGTACGGCCGGGTCGTGATGGTGTCGTCGGTTACCGGCCCGATCGTGACCGCGCCCGGCTCGGTTGGCTACGCGACGAGCAAGGCCGCGCTCGACGGGATGATGCGGACGCTCGCCGTCGAGTACGGCCGCACCGGGATCACGGTTAACTCAGTCGCGCCCGGGTGGATCGAGACCGCGTCGTCGGAGGCCGACGAGCTGGAAGCGGCACTCCATCCGCCACTCGGGCGCGCCGGAACACCGGAGGAGGTTGCGAGCCTCGTCGCCTACCTCGCCTCCGAGGGTGCGAGTTACGTCACGGGGCAGGCGATGGTGGTCGACGGCGGCAACATCATCCAGGAGCCACGCGGGATCGAGCTGTACGAAGGCGCGCCCGGCACTGCATAGGATCGGGTCCTGGCCGTGGATACCGATCCGCAACGATCCGTGCTCGAGACGCCGCCGCCGCGGTTCACCCCGTGCGAGGTCGAGGCCATCACGGCGGAGCTCCTCGGCGTGGCGGGAACGGCGACGAATCTCGGCAGCGAGCGCGACCAGACGTTCCTCGTCGATCGCGACAGATCGGGTGTGGTTGTGAAGATCTCGAACGTCGGCGAGGCCGCTGCCGTGCTCGACCTGGAATCGGAGGCGATCCTGCACGTCGCCCGCACCAACCCGGCCCTACCTGTCGCGCAACCACAGCCGATTGCCGGCGCAGACGGCAACCCTTACCGGACGACGGTCGCCGGACCGGACGGCATGCACTTCGTCCGCGTGTTCGAGCGGCTGCACGGTCGAAACGCGCACGGCGCGGAGCTCGACGACGGAGCGCTCTTCGCCTACGGCACGGTGCACGCGCGGCTCAACCTTGCGTTGCGCTCGTTCTTTCACCCGGCCGCCGGCCGCGAGCTCCTGTGGGATCTGAAGAACACCGTGCAGCTGCGCCCGCTGCTGTCGTCGATCGCGGACAGTGAGCAACGCGGGCTCGTCGAACGTGTCGTCGACCGCTTCGAGTTGCACGTTCAACCGCGCTGGCCGCAGCTGCGCGCCCACGTGGTGCACGGTGACCTGAACCTCGACAACGTGCTCGTCGACGAGCGCGGGCGCGTGACCGGGATCGTCGACTTCGGCGACCTGACCCACACTGCGGAGGTCGCCGACTTCGCGATCGGGCTTGCGTCGCTGCTGCGCGGGCGCGAGGGCGACGACGTCTTCCGCTCGGCACGCATTGTCGTCGACGGGTACGCCGCTATGAGCCCGCTCGAGGACACGGAGCTCGCGGTGCTCGCGGATCTCGTCGCGGCGAGGTTGGCGGCGATCGTCGCGATCAGCGCGTGGCGAAGCGCGCGGTACCCGGAGAACGCGGCGTACATCCAGGCGCACGACGCCGACTCCTGGGCGCTCCTTGCGCTCTTTGCCGCGGCCGGCCCGGAGACGGTCGCGCGCGGGCTTGGCGCTTCTTCGCCGCCGGTCGACTCGGCGGCGCTCATCGACAGGCGCGAGCGGGCACTCGGCTCACGCTCGTTGCTTCGCCTCAGCTACCGCGAGCCCGTCCATGTCGTCCGCGGCGAGGGTGTGTGGCTGATCGACAGTGACGGTGAGCGGCTGCTCGACGCGTACAACAACGTTCCGGTCGTCGGCCACTGCCATCCGCGCGTGACCGAGGCAGTCGTCCGCCAGACACGGACGCTCAACACTCACTCGCGCTACCTCTACGAGCCGCTGGTCGAGCTGGCCGAACGGCTGACGGCGACGATGCCGCCGGAGTCGGGTCTCGACACTGTGCTGCTCGTCAACTCGGGCAGCGAGGCGAACGATCTGGCGTGGCGCATGGCAACGACCCTGAGCGGCCACGGCGGCGCGTTGATCACGTCGTCCGCATACCACGGCGTGAGCGCCGCGATCGCGGACGTCTCGCCGGAGGAGTGGCCGGCAGGCTACGACCCACCGCATGTCGCTCGCATCGACCCAGTCGGTGCGATCGACGACGAACTTGATCGGGCAATCGATCGCCTCGCAGAACCCGGGCTCGCCGCGACCTTCATCGACGCTGGCTTCACGAGTGACGGCATCCTCGAACTGGCACCCGCGACGCTCGCTGCGATCGTCGCACGCACGCACACCGCAGGTGGCTTCTACATCGCGGACGAGGTGCAGATCGGGTACGGGCGCACCGGTGCGACGCTATGGTCGTTCGCGCGCGACGGAATCACCCCCGACTTTGTCACGCTCGGCAAGCCGATGGGCAACGGCTATCCAGTCGCGGCGGTGATCACGCGCAGGGAGATCGCCGAACGGTTCGCCGGAGTGACGCATTTCTTCAGCACATTCGGCGGCAACCCGGTCGCTGCGCGGGCCGCGCTCGCCGTCCTGGACGTGATCGCAGACGAGCGGCTGATCGAGCACGCCTGCCGCGTCGGTACGTACCTGCGAGCTGGGCTGCGCGAGCTCGCGGACGGCCGCCCGGAGATCACCGCGGTGCGCGGGCAGGGACTGATGATCGGCGTGGAGCTCGGCTCGCCGGAGCTCGCCGGGTACGTCGTCGACGAACTGCGCGAGCGAAACATCTTGATCGGGCGTACCGGGCGTTCGGAGAACGTGCTGAAGATCCGCCCACCGCTCCCGTTCGCGGAGGAGCACGCGGACCTCCTCGTCAAGAACCTAGGCGCGGCTCTGGGATCAATCTCGTGACGAAGGGTTCGCCCCGCGTCACGAGGGGCGTAATTTGAACATTTTCCGCAGTTGGTGAAGCGCTAGTCGACGACGCTCACGCGCTGCTGCACGGAGAGGTGGATTCGGTCATCTCGCGCCCGCAGGAGCCGGCTGCCACGGCCAGCGACCCTCGAGCTCGAGCTGTAACGCCATACTGAGGAACGTCCGGATCACGACGATGATCGCCAGCACACCGGCGCTTCGAAACGACGGCGAAACCGCGACCGTCGTGATGATGTCGGCAGCAACCAGGAATTCGAGGCCAAGCAGGATCGACTTACCGATCCCCCGGCGATAGGTCCGGAACAGATCGCCGCCGTCGACACCTCTTGAGGACATAGCTGACCACACGGTCGTCGCGAGGATGCCTACAACGATCACGGCGACTCCGACCCCGTCGATGCCAGCCGCGCGCCAACCCGGAAGCGAGCACGATTGTCAACGCCTGACCATCTCCACAGCGCTCGCGAGGAACGACGAGAGAAACAAGAACCCAGCGCTCATCCAATATTCTCCAAGCCGCGGCGCATCTCGGCTAACTTCGGGGCGGTGCCGCGCGGATAAGCGACGGCGAACCTGCCCGCTGGCGACTCGCCCTGGTCAACTCCTACTACGGCAGGGTGGGGAAGCAGGCTGCATCGGAGGCTGCGCGGCGTTGGCTCGCAGCAATCGACGGAGTAGTGGTCGAGCGCGCCACACGGATAGGTCGTGACTCACGAGCGGAGCGGCTGGGCGGGCGTCATCGTGACCTGGTTGTGCTCGTCAACCTCAACGACCTGCCGGTCAACCACTTTCGGCTTGCGCCAGCGGCCGAGTGCACTCACCGGCGAGGCGATGATCGCCTGCGTAGGGGTGCGCGACTCGACTCGGAACCCCTCCGCGAGCCGAGCTTCGAGAAAGAGGTCGAGGGCGCTGCTTCTCTTCTCTTTCGCCTGGTCGCCCTCGCTACTTGCCACGAGAGGTCTTCTTCACCTTGGCCTTCTTCTTCGTCGCGCCTTTGGCGTCCTTGCCGAGGCCGGTTCCAGCGGCATTGCCCTTGAGGGTCTGCTTCCTGGTTGCCATCACGACTCTCCGTTTCGTGTTGAGTTCGACCGTTTGCACAGTCGCGCCTAAGGCTTTTAGCGCTTCGGCAGACGGGATCGCAACTGCACGAGGCGCCCCCGATTCTCCGGATCGTGGGCGCCCCAGCCTAGCTGCGGTTGTCGCGCTGTCTCCCTGCCCCGAACCACAACAACTCCCGCGCGCGCGAGGTCGAGCTTTCGACGCCCGATATGTCAGTGACTACGACGGTGTCTTTTGCGCGCACGACCGCCTCGACCTCCGCCCTCGGAGCGGGGGCTGTCGTGATGACCAGAATCATGCGACCGATCAGCTTCTGAGTTCTCCGGACCGTCTACCGCCAAACAGAAACAAGGCTAGGCCGACGTAACCAGGCGAGCCGCGGCAGATCAGGAAGGTTCGCCGGTACGGCTGCGAGCGCTACCGCTTCGCGAACCTCTGACGCACCTGCTCGATCCGCTGCTTGTTCTTCGGATCACGAGCCGCCCGCTTGGCCTGCGCAACCAGACGCTTCCCGGCGGGGCTTCGTGCGAACCTGACCGCACGCCCAAGCAAAGATGCCACTTGCTCCTCCGTCCCATCGCTGCTGCCGGATGCCGCACCCAGACTAGCCGGACTGTTTCGCCGTTCCGGGGCAGTTGTTGGCGATAACGCGGACCGAGTAGCCTTGCCCCGGCATGGATGCTTCCATCCTTGACGCCACGGACAGCAAAAGATTCGCGCTTGATCTGGGCGCAGCAGCCGCGGTTTGCGAAGCACAGCACGATTCTGGTGTTCGCGCGAAGGCGTGAACCAAAGGAAGTAGCGCCACCTCTGATCCGCGCTACTAGCAGTGAGAACGAGCGACCGGTGAGCGTCTGCGCCACGCACCCGCATTTTTGAAACCCTCACGATCCGGGATCGTCGCCTGCTGGTCGCTAGCCGACGAGCAGCTTGAAGCCGTGATCCCACGCACCTCGTGCGCCTCCGATCTTGACCCAGGCAATGCAGATCGCCTCGAGCTCGCGCGCACCTTCGATACCGCCGAGGTCGACCACATCCGACCAACCGAAGTCGGCCAGCACGCTGCCGACGGCGCGCTTGGCGTCCTCGTCATCTCCAGCGATCAGCATGGTCGGCTTGGCCTCGCTGAAGCTCGGGTCGATGAAGTAGCGGCTGCCGACCGTATTGAACGCCTTCACCACCTTCGCCTCGGGCAGCGCGTGCTGGACTCGCTCGCCGAGCGAGTCCTCGCCTACGATCGAGAGCTTAGGCGGGAAGCCACCGGACAAATCGAGCGGGTTCATTGCGTCGATGACGACCTTGCCGCTGAAATTGTCGCGGCCAGCGTCGGCAATCGCCTCCTCTGCGGCAGTACCCAGCACCGCGAGGACGAGCAGCTCGCCGTGCGCGGCCGCCTCGGCGAATGTGCCAGCTTCGACACCAGCTCCGTCGCCGGAGAGCCACTCGCGCAGCTCGGGCTTGCCCGGGTCGCGCGAACCAATCATCACGTCGTGACCACGACTGGAGAACCCGGCCGCCAGCCGACACCCCACCTCGCCGGTTCCCAGCACGCCAACGCGACTCTGCACCAATCGACCGTTCACCATCGCTGCTCCTCTCGCTCCACCCTGCACCACAATCTAGCTCCACGAGTGCAAGGGCAACCTCGTCTCGGCGGCGCGCGTGCAGGCGCAGCTCACGGAGCTGCAGCAGGCCTAGTCGTTCAGGCTGATCGTCGGTGTCGGTGCCGGGAGCTCGCGCGCTCCGGTCGACGGGACGATCGCGGTGCCGACGGCGAAGAACTCGATCACGTGCGACCCCCAGCCGTGCGAGCGTTCCTGGAGTTGCACGCCGACGATGCCCTCGGCTTGCAGTTCCTCGGCCTCCTTCTGCATGCGCTCCATCGCGAGCTCGCGTGCATCGTAGAGCGCCTGCGTGAAGTTGGGCATCTCGACGTTCTGGCCGATCTGGCGCATCGACGCGAACATCCCCTGGTGAGCGACGTGGTAGACGCACGAGCCCATCACGAGCCCGACGGGCCGGTGGCCTGATGCAAGGAGCGTCCAGAAGTCCTGTCCCGAGAGGTCGCTCGTGAACGGCCGTCCGTTCGGCGCACGGTGCATCTCGCCCTCGCGGTGCTTGACCGCGGTGCCGATCGCGATGAACTCTGCGAGGTGCTCTCCCCACTCGTAGCGGCCGATGTCGAGCCGTACACCGACGATTCCATCAGCACCGAGCTGGTCGGCTTCCTCTTCCATGCGCGTCATCGCAAGCTCACGCGCCTCGTACATCGCCTGCGAGAGCACCCCCATCTCCATCGACTGCTTCCAGCTCGATTGCTGATAGCCGATGTGGTAGATCGAGCTTCCGATCACGAGGCCGAGCGGGTCGAACCCGGCCTGTTTGACCAGCAGGAACTCGTTGACCGAAAGGTCCGAGGTGAAGAAGCCACCTCGCAGCTGCGCGAGCCGCTCGCGGCCGTGCTCGGGAACGCCTTCGGTCGAGGTCGAGTCGTAGCTCATGTCGATCCTCCTAGCACGTGCGCTGGGTGAGTGTCGGCGCTGAGATCGAGCTTCAGCGACGGTGAGTTGATGGTGGCGGTGTCGTCGCGTTCTCCGATCGAGGTGCCGAGAACGTGCATCGTGACGACGAGGTCGGTGCGGTGCGCGCCGCCGGTATCGACCTCCCGTTCGACGACGGAGTGCTCGATCGAGACGCCGACCATTCCCGCCGCGCCCTGGCGTCGGGCCTCGGCGCTCACGCGGTCAAGGGTCGTTTCGCGTGCGTCGTAGACGCCCTGGGTGAAGTCGCGAAGCTCCTGGTTGGCCCAACTCGAGAACATGCCCCGCTGCGCCCGTTGCTGCTGCCAGCCCGACACGATGTAGTAGACGCTCGATGCACCGACGACGCCGAGCGCTCGGTAGCCGGCCTGCCAGAGCTGCCAGTAGTCCTGGCCGGAAAGATCGGTGAGCACGGGGTGCTCCGGAGGCTCGGCACCTTCGATGCGCACCGCCGTGCCCACGGCGATGTACTCGATCGCGCCCGCGGCCCAGTCGTGCCCGCCCTTGGTCAGACGCACTCCGACCACCGCATGCGCGCCCAAGAGCTTCGCCTCCTGCTCGAGCCTGCCGAACGCCCGCTGGCGCGCGCTGTTCCACGCTTCCGAAAGGGTAGTCATCTCCTGGGAGAGGCCGCCCGGCTGCCAGCCGCCCCAGTTGCCCGGGCTCTGCTGCCAGCCCACGTGGTAGATCGAGCTGCCCATCACCTGCGCGAGCGAGCGCAACCCGATCGAGTGGACGAGCGCGAACTCGTTCACCGTCACGTCGGAGGTGAAGAGCGAACCGTCGGTGAGCTCCGCGAGCCGCTGCTGCGCACGGAGCGGCAGGCCGCCGCGCTCGAGCGACTCGAGCGACTCAGCCTGCTCGGCCACCGCGGCGTCGTTGGCTTCACGGTCACCGGGGTCACCCTTCCGAAAGAGTGGCATCAGCGACCCGCCAGCAGTTGTTCGAGTGCGAAGCGCGCCTGTTCGCTGCTACCTGCCTCGGCCGCGAGACCGCGAGCGAGCCCCTCGAGCCATTGCTCGAGCGGCAACTCCTCGGTCTTCAAGACGACACCTCGCACAGCCTTCGCGCGACGCGTCTCCACCGACCCCCCGCGGGTCGCAAGCAGGTAGCGCTCCTCACCGAGGTCGCACTGCAACCGCTCGACGCGCTTGTCTTTCCCGAGGAAACGAGTGGCGCGCCGCTCGACCTTCACACGCCCGGGCAGCGCCTCTGCGAGTTTGTCGGCAAGCACCTCGACGAACGCACGGAGATCGGAGCTCGACGCACGGAGCGACGCGGCGAGCAACTCGACGTCCACCCCTTCCGGCTCCAAGCCGCCGCCGATGGGTTCGAGGTCGCCCACCCTTGGAGAGTAAACGAGACCGTGACGAACGCTCCACCGAACTGTCCGCGTCGGCCACGGCCAGTGTCAGACACGCGCACGCAAGCGTGACGAACGCCTCACCGAACCGTCCGCGTCGGCGACAGCCAGTCTCAGGCACTGCATTCGGTGTTCAGAGTCGGCGGTGCGCTAGCCACAGCCATCCCTGACTCGGGGTCGACGCCTCAGCGACAGGCGGCGGCTAGGTTCTCGACCGCTAGTGCGAGTACGCGGATGGCTTGTTCGACGCCTTCGATTCGGGAAGCTAGTTCGCCAACGGCCGCAGTTGTCGAGGTCGTTGAGAGCAGCGTCTGTGTTCGATGCGATTCGATTAGCTCGTCGACGCGGGCGACAAGTCCGTCCTCCGCGCTGGGATTTGAGATCTCTGTGTACAGGCTATGGTCGAGTTCACCCATTTCTCTCCTTCAACCGATCAGGTTCCCCCTAACCCTTTCCCGCCGCAAGGCGGTTCCAATCCCTAGATTGCTCAGAACCGCTGAGTGTGACAAGTGGCCTCGGCCCTTCTAGGTTGTCTTCGACTTCCACCGTGATGCGCTTTCCTCGATGAAGACGAGATCGTTGCAGTGGAACCAGGAGCGCCGGGGATATAAACCAGGAGTCGGTTCCTTCGCCCGTTTGGCGCCAAACCAGGAGGCTCCCGGGGCTCCTCGTGGAGGGAGCGTCTTTTCGGTACGCAAGGAGAGTGCCTGCGCGGCCACAGCGTGTCAGCCGGGGAGGGTTGCGCACCAACTGGGGAAGGAGAAGAATGAAGGTTCGGCAGGTTAATCGCCTTGGTTTGCTCGCCTCGGCACACGAGTGGGAAGAGGAGAAGCGATGGGGAGAAAAAGCAGACTCGGTATCGCAGCCGTCGTAGTCGCGGCCGCCGTGTTGTCGATCCTCGCCGGATCGGGCAGGGAGTCGGTGGCGCTCGCCGGTCCGACGAACGACGCTGCGGCAGCGCGTCATGTCTCAGCTCCACAGTCCGTGCCGAAACTCACAACTCAGGGTCGTGTGTTGCTCGCCCGTTCGATGGCGACGTCAATTGCGGCCGGCTCGGCAACGAGATTTGTTTGCTATCCCGCCGCCGGCACTCCGACAAACACGTCGACCGTGCAGTCCTGCACCGTTTTGGGGTCCCAAGGTGTGTGCATTGAGCGGAGCACCAACCCGGCTGTTGCGCAAAGTTGCACCTTCACGCAGACGAACGCGAGCGGCTCGAACGTTGCGATCGCCGTCCAGGTGATCGAGCAGCGAAATCCGGTTCAGACCGGGGTTCAGTCAGGCACGCAATCTGTCGAGAGCCATCAGGGGAACGTGAGCGGCTCTAACTTCACCTGGTCAACGCAGATCATCAAGCAGTTCCGAGGGCCGGGCTCGAACAATCCGGACGGCGAGGAGTCACAGCAACAGAAGCAGGAGGCGCAAGCAGAGGCCCGGGGGGCGCCAGCCGATTTTGGTGCGTTCATTCAGAGCCTCGCCAGCACGGAAATCTCGCAAGAGAACGCGACTCCGACCTCGCTGGCCCCTGCTACCACCCAGCCGGTGTCGCAGCAGCAGATGAGCCAGCAGAGCATCTCCGTCTGCCAAGGCTCTACGACCGACTGCACCTCGAATGTGGGGATGACGGGAAACAACATCAACGGCAACTACCAGTCCCTGCGGCAGTGGGAGTTCGCGAACAACGCACCCTCGATCGACCAAGAGCAAAACCCGGCCGTGGGCACCTGTCAAGACAGCTCCTCCGCGTCGTTGAACATGTGCTCAGTCGTCTCGCAGAACACAACGGGCGGAAAGAACCTGAGCGGGGTCTGGGAGAACTATCGACAATTCCAGAAAGCACTCCACACGGCTGCTGGAACGCAGATCCAGGATCCTTCATTCGACCAGGGTGGCTTGGGTCACGACATCCTCCAGGCCAGCGACGGCCTCGGTGTGCTGACTGGTCCGCAGCGCGACTGGATCGTCACCGGCCAGCGCGCTCGCCAGACCCAGCTAGCAAACGACACCGGCGCACTGACTCAGGCGCAGGATCCTCATGTCGATAAAGGGCCAGCTTCCATGCAGACCGGAAGCAACGCCGACACGTGGAACGGGACGTTGCGAGCTGACCAACTGCAATTGAACAATGGCCTACCGGCAAGCGTTGGCACGCAACAGCAGGTGTTGACGTACGAGGGGCAGTCGACCGGTGAAATCGTCGCCTCCGTGCGCGGCACCCAAAACGGCAGCTCGGCGTCCGCAGATTGCCTACCCGCCAACGGGTCGCCCGACTTCTGCCAGGTCGGCGTCGAGTGCTTCGGCGGTTCGGAAGGCGGCGGCTGCGTCCCGATCACCTTTGGAGGTGGGTTGCTCGTACGGCGGCCCTAACCGTTTTGCGCTTCCCGTGGGGGTTCAGCGCGCGTCGACCCCCACGGGCAGCATCAAGTAGGTTCGGCGACACTTCCGGCATCAAGCGCGAGCATGTCTTTGTCGATTAGGTCGACGAGCGTTCGCGCTTCCATCCGTGCGAATGCGCTGCGAGCCCGCTCAAACTCGATGCGGGCGCCTACTACATCTCCGAACATGCCGAGGGCGCGAGCGAGCGCGAGCCGACATTCGGCGAGCTGTGCCGGCATGTTTAGGTCTTCGAGCAGCCGCAGGGCCTCCCCGAGGGCCGTTGACGCGGCCGTTTTCTCACCGGTCGCGGTTGCCACGGCTGCTTCCGCGACTAACAGCTCGGAGCGGGCATATGCGTCTTCTTCGGGCAGGTTGCGCGCCGCGAACGCGACCAATTCTTGCGCCTCGCCGACTCGGGCCTGCTGCACAAGCGCCTCTGCCAGATACCGGTACACCTGGACGACGATCCAGCCACCAATCTCAAGGGCGACGGGCATCGCGCGGGTGAGATAAGCCTCCGCCAAAACAGGTTCATTCTCGAGCAATGCATAGGTCGCTAACCAGACGAAGTTCTGGACAAGGAAGTAGCTGTCGCCTGTCCGCTCAAGCCATTCCGACGCCTGCAGCCCCAGACGCTTCCCTGCCTCGACGTCGCCGAGGTAGTACTTCATGCCGCCGAGCCACGCCGTCGCTTCGGCTTCGACCTTCCGGCTGCCCATCTCGCTCGCGCCCTCAAGGCAGCTCTCGAGCTCCTGCTCCGCCTCCGTCAACCTGCCGAGATTCATCAGAAGGGCAGAGATCCTGAGCTGGCCCTCAGCGAGCAGTGCGGCGTCTTCGCCGCTCTCAGCTATCGCCACAGATCGACGCAGATCGTCGAGCGCCGACTCTGCCTCACCATCTGAGTTCGCGCGCAGCGCCGCGAGGACGAAGCCGGACCTGATCTCCAAGATACTGTCCTCGAGACCCGCTGCAAGCCTCGCCGACTCCGCAAGCCGTGAGCGGGCCTCTGTGACACGTCCCTGACGCCGGTCGACTTCTGCGAGTGCCACCAGTGCCGAACATCGGAGGTTCAGCATGCCGAGTTCGCCAGCCGCCCGCTCAGCCTGAACGAGTTCCTCACAGGCCTGCTTCAGATCTCCGAGTGCTGTAAGAGTCAGCCCGCGTCGTAGATGAAGCTCTGCAGTTTCGGCGGGAAGGCTTTCCTGGACGAGTTCGAGTGCCCTCTCGTAGTAGCGGTTGGCCTCCCGCAATCCCTCACGCCGCTCAGCCTTGGCGCCCGCACGCGACAAAGCGTCGGCCGCTTCCCGCAAGGGGGGCGGTATCGGGGGGTGCGCGACCTCGGCGGCTAGTCGACAGGCCTGCTCAAGGTGCCAGGCAACAATTTCGACGAGTTCGTCCTCGGTTCCGGGGAGAGCCGTAACCCATTGCGCAAAGCGGACGTGCATCGGGATCCTGCGCCCCTTGGGCAACTGCCCGTAGGCCACGTCGCGGATCAGGATGTGCTTGAACGCGTATTCACTCTCGGCGGCCACGGACGAATCGTGGCTCGGACGAACGAAGTCGCGGTGTTCCAATCCGCTGATCGCGTTCATCAGCGCGCCATCGACGGACGAGTCCTCCTCGATATGCGCGACCGCTCCCGGCCAAAAGATGTGCCCGACCACCGCTGCGTGCTGCGCAACCTGCTTCTCGCGCGGTGCAAGCTGGTCGAGCCGTGAGCCGATCAATGCCTGAAGATTCGTCGGAACGTTGAGCGCTGCGAGGTCCGCCCCGGCTTGCCAACCCTCCTCAGAAACAAGGCCACGGTCGACAAGCATCTCCACAATCTCCTCTAAGAAGAGCGGGTTTCCGCCAGCGCTTCGCAGCAGCGCCTCAACGGCCGTGTTGTTTGCTTCGGCGCTCTCTCCAACCAACTCACTGAGCAGTTCGTGGCTCGCCGAGGGATCGAGTGTTTCGAGCTCGATGGTCGAAGCGGAGCCGAGGAACTCCGCGTTTGCGTCGCGAAATTCCAGCCGCGCCGAACAGAGCAGCATCAGCGCAGCCCCGGCGTCGTCGGCCACGATGAATCGAAGTAATTGGAGTAACGTCGGCTCCGCCCAGTGAAGATCCTCGAATACGAGGAGCAATGGCTTCTCGGTAGCCAACAGCTGGAAAACTCGCCGCAAGCCCCAGTGGAGTTCGCTTTGCCCGATTTCACCGACGGAATACGTGCCGCGGGGGGTCGAAGAGGCACCGATCAGGTTTGCGACCGCGGCGGCCATCGTGCGCAGCTCGTCCTTATCGCTTGTCGGAAGACGATCCAGCAAGGCCCCCAGCTTCGCGGCGTCCGTCTCTGCCGAATCGCTTTGCAGGATCCCGGCAGCCTGTTTCAGAATCTCGATCACCGGCCAGTAGGTGATTCCCTCCCCATAGGGAAGGCAGCGGGCCGCATGAACGGTCGCGGAACCCACGCTCTCCATGAACTCGGTCAGCAACCTGCTTTTGCCGATACCCGGCGGGCCAAGGACAGTCAAGACCGCGACTCGCTGCTGGCGCAATACATCGTCCCATTCGCGCGCAAGTAGCTGCAACTCCTCCTCGCGCCCGACCATAGTCAGCCGTCTACCTTGTGAACCACCTGTTTGCTCTCGACGAACACCGCGCGCAACCCACACGCGCACCGGATCCACCTTCCCCTTCGCCGCGATCGGGTCGACCTGCTCGTAGTCGATTACCGCATGGGTGGCTTGATAGGCGAGCTCCCCGACCAAAACTCCATCGACGGGGGCAGCCGACTGGATGCGCGCTGCAGTGTTGACGATATCGCCTGCAGCCATCCAGTCCCCTTCACCAGGATTCGCATCGAGCATCACGAGCGCCTCTCCAGAATGAACCCCGACCCGAAGATGAAGGTCGAACCACGCGTCAGATGAGTTCAACTCGGCGACAGCATCCAAAATCGCGAACGCCGATCGAACCGCACGCTCCGCATCATCCTCATGCGAGATCGGCGCCCCGAACAACGCGAACACGGCATCGCCGATGAACTTTTCGACAGTCCCTCCGAAGCGCTCCAGTTCTGACCGCACACATGCGTGGTACGGAGCAAGCATCGCGCGCACATCCTCAGGATCCAGGCTCTCTGCACGCGCCGTCGACCCAACCACATCGACGAACACCCCGGTCACAAGCTTTCGCTCCTGCCTCGGCTCGGCAGCGACGGCGGGCGCAGCGTGTGCGGAAAACGGCGAGCCGCAAGCAAGACAAAACTTCGCGACGTCCAAATTGTCTTGCCCACACTTCGCACAAACGGCCACGTGGCGAGTCTAGGGAATGCGCTCGGTGGTCAAAGCACAATCGAGTGAGACCGCCGTCGATAAATCGGCGGATGTCCTCGTTGGTCGATCGCAACAGGGGCGCCCCAAGTGACGAGCAGGCGGCGCATGGCGGCTTTCGTCAGATGGGAAGCTGGGCGGTGAGGGAGGCGACGGGATAGTCGGCGCCGGCTTTGCGCAGCTCGTCGATGTCGCACTTGTGGCTGGCGACGCCGATGCACTCGAGTCCGGCTGCGTGAGCGCTCTCGACGTCGTGCGGTGTGTCGCCGACGACGATCATCTCGCCGGCGGCGACCTTCGCGCCGTAGGTGAGTGACG